>CAJJCA010000001.1 GCA_905182575.1 uncultured Flavobacteriaceae bacterium
AAAAATTAGATTTCATAAGTAAAAAATTAGATTTTATTAGGAATAAGAAAAGGGGTTTTTTACCCCTTTTCTTATTCCTAATAAAATTTTATAATTAAGGGTTATTCACATTTAGTACCTAAAACAATATCACTGCTATATCCTGGATTTTGGACTAAAACTGTTCCATCAGCATTAGAGAAACTGAGATGTAACTCAGTAATAATGTTTCCCGCAGGTACACTAAAATATGCAGGAGGCCATATTGTTAGCTCCCACACATTATTACCTGTTAATGTCATACTAGATGCAGCATCTCTATCAGCTTTGATAACAGTTGTTGCGTCACCCATTAAAGCAGTAGCGTTCATATTAACCGCACCAGCATTAAAAAGAGCAGTATTAGCTCCATCTTTACCTTCTTTAGCATCGAATTTAATTGTTATGATATCATCAAACATATATCCTTCTGGACTTATAGCAGCAGTACTCGTAGGAGCGGGCCCGGTTAGATCTGTTGCATCTTCGCCAGCGCCTGTTATAGCAATACTTTTATAACTGGAGTCCCAATGACGCGACTTAGCACTTGGCGTAGAGTCTGCAAGAGGATCTTCTTGCTTAAAGCCATTCCCATGATATCCTACCCAATAACCCATTTGAACTCCACTGTGACCAGCTCCAACTTTAAGGGTAACTGTGATAGTTCCATCTACAGTTGTATCTCCTATAGTAGCATCAATAGGATTTTCAGATCGAAAAGAAACCCATTCAACCTTTCCATAGTTTTCTCCTATATCTAAGATATTATTCATGTCGGTAGTCCATGAATTTCCAGTTGGTTGTCCATCAAGTCCTCTAGATTTATCCCCCCAAAAGCTTGGTGTTTCTCCTGCTACAGGATCAACAATCATATTACCTGAACCAGGACGTTCCGGCGTGAGTGCGATCGATGATTTAAATACCACAGTAGCATTTTTAGCAACTTCCCAACTTTTCGGGACTAACATACCAAAAATTAAAAATCTTTGATTTTGATTTTCATCTTCAGAATCGTAGTTTACATTGACAGTTATATCAATAGTCTCACCCACTTTAGCAGAGGCGGGTTGGGTAACTCCTGTAATATCAAAACAAGATGTAACGAATAATGTTACTACTGGTAGTAATAGAAGGCAAACAAGTAAAGTTTTATAATTAAATTTTTTCATTTTATTATTTTTTAAATTGATATTGATAAGTTGATGCTCCACATCCAAGACTAAACTCAAGGCCTAGTGAGTTGTTGTTTTTGCCATATAACGGATAAGTAAGATTTACCGGAACAGTCTCAGAGCCACCTTTAAAATGGATAACACTTGGCTGATAATCATCATCAAAAGCCCAATTTCCAGTCGAAAAAGCAGTTCCAGTTGTTTTTAAAGTTGGAAAAGGAAGCGAAGACGAACTCAGAGTGAAATTAGCTCCAGAAAGAGTCAATTTCATCCCAGAGGTATCGAAGTGCTCGCTTATATCTGTTTTATTTCTTGTGATGCTGAATAAAGTCCATTCGCCAGATGCATCGGCTTTGACGTTTTCTAAAGAATCTTGTCTTACTTCGAATTCTTCCGAATCACAAGCTGTAAAAAAGGCGAGTGAGATAAATAAAGTTAAAAAGAGGATATTTTTCATAATAGTTTTGAATTTTAATTATTAATCAGATTTATAAATTTTTACCAGTTTTGTATTCTACTCTCAGCATCTGGCAGCAGATAGTATAGTAGATTATTATATTGAGAATGAGACACATATCCATCACCGGATTCATTAATTATGTCTTTTTTTAATCTTCTTGTATTAAGGAATCTGTCTCCCCACTCAAAGCACAACTCTTTTGATCTTTCATTAAAGATTATTTCAAGCATTGCAACTTGATTCGGTAATCCTGAAACAACATCTGATGCGCCTGCTCTATTTTTGATCATATTTACATCGGATACGTCATCAGCTGAAACTGAATTATTTACCATAATGTTTGATTCAGCTCTAGTTAAATACATTTCAGCTAATCTAATCCCAATATAATCTACTGCATTATTTGGATATTTCCCATTAGCGTAGATAAGTCCATCTCCCTCTTTCATTAAATCAGTGAATCTTTTGTCAACAGGATCAGCAGCTCTTAATTTACCGATTAATCCATTAATGTTAACCGAAGCTGTTCCATTTGCTTCATCTGCTTGAAATTGTTCAAATCCTTGAGAGCCTGCTCCAAAATTGTTCTCACTCAAATTCGTAATTATAGAATATATAACTTCTGATGAAGCATTACCTTTGGTATATATATCAGCAAGATTAGTCTCTAGCGAATAGCCACCGTCTGTTATTACTTCATTTGCTCTTTCGTAAGCAAGATTATATTTCCCATGATAAAAATAAATTCTAGCAGCCATAGCAGTTGCAGCTGCATATGAATTCACTCCGCCTTTAACTAATAAACTGGTTCTGGCAGCTTCAATATCACTCTCTATTTGGGTTCGTATTTTCTCTGAAGTCTCAAGAGGAACTCTAGCATTCGTTCCTAATACTGTTGTTACAAGAGGAACAGATATTCCAGTATTTGGATTAGTGAAATAATTATTTAGCTGGAAATATACTGCAGCCCTAATAAAAAAGGCATCACCTTTAACACTTGCTCTTTCTCCAGCAGTTCCATACATATTGTCAATATCAGAATTTAAAACAGTATTAACTTTATTTAAGGCTCTAAAGGCAGCGTTCCAACTATTTCCTGAAAACATTGGTGGAATTCCACTTGAAGTCCATTTGTAAAAGGGAATCCAATTAGCTGATCTTCTAATCTTAATATCCCTAACTAGTGATGTTGTAATCATAGGCTGATACGCATAAAATGACCTAAGATCATTGAATGCTCCTGCGTTTAAGGAATTCATAGAAGATATATCTGTTAACTTTTCTGCTGACAGTCCAATTGTAGAAGTTTCTTCAAGGAAATCTTCACAGGATGTAAAAATTAGACCTGATGCTATGACAAGAAAAATTATTTTTTTCATAGTAAGTTTTTTATTTAATTTCATTTGATTAAAACTTTATATTTAAACCTAAGTTAGCAGTTTTTGACACTGGCACTTGTGCCCATTTATCCATCAAATTAAGATTTCCAGGTTTTACATAATTTTCGGGATCATACATCCATGGCTCTGCATTTGTCCAGGTAAGAAAGTTTGTTAATTTTATATATAAATCTAATCCCTCTATAAAACTATTTTCTGGCAGATTAACCGAGTAATTAATATTGAAATCTCTCAGTCTTAGAAAGTCTACATCTGAAACTTGTTCAGTAGTCCTAGGATAAATGATAGGGGAATTATCTACCTGGGCAACATTTGTTATTTCTCCTGGGTTTCTCCACCTGTTTAACTGACTTCTTAATGGAGTTTGATCGTATGCACCATATGCATATTTGGTGAGGACATTTTCTTTTGAAGCAATATAGTTTTGTCCTACTGAGAAAGAAAATAAAGCACTGGCTGTCCAGTTTTTATATGATAACCTTGTACTGAAACCTCCGGTAAAGTCTGGATATGGTTGTCCAAATGGCACTACATTTGCTTGAAGAAAGGCCAGAACAGAACCAGATTCAGCTATAGCTTGAGATTCAGTAAGGAATTCTCCGGTTGATTGTTGTTGGTATAAATCTTGTCCTGTAGCAGGATCAACTCCCCCCCAAACACCAATAGTCTGGATTCCAATTGGATGCCCAGCATAAATAGCAGTAGACCCAAAACCAGGAATGTTAATTCCTTCGGGGTTGTCACCAATGCTAGTAACTTCGTTACTGTTTTTCGCAAAATTAAATGTCGCATCCCAAGAGAGGCTTTCATTCTCAATTATCGTTGCACTTATAGATACTTCAATTCCTTTATTAGAAAGTTCCCCTAGATTTGTTGTTACCGCCCCTAAACCACTCAAGCCAGTAACGGGATAAGGGAGAAGTAAACCATCTGTTATCTTTGTGTAGTAATCAACATCAGCACTAATTTTACCATCAAATAACTCCAAGCTAACACCAAAATTAGTTTGAGTTGAGGTTTCCCAACCCAATTCTGGATTAGCGATATTATCAAGTGTTAATCCACTTAAATTATTGTAATTAGCTTCCCTGTATCTTGATTCATTTAAATAATTTCCTATTTCAGCATTTCCGGATATACCGTAACTGGCCTTGATTTTAAGGTAATTAACAGTTTTTTTAATTCCTTCAAAAAACTTTTCATCACTTATATTGTATCCTAGGGAGGCTGCTGGAAATATCCCCCATTGTTTATCTTTTCCAAATCTTGACGATCCATCTCTACGAACAGTAACAGAAAAAAGGTATTTACCTTTAAAATCATAATTTAACCTTGAGAGCATAGAAAGAAAACTATAAGAACTTTCTGTAAAACTTGGAGTCAGTCTAGCAGCATCTATTGGATTCTTTAAAGTAGGGTTAGTAAAATCTTGACCCCTAAGTGTACTTTGAGAACGTGAACTCTTGGTAGCCTCAATACCCGCTAATAAATCAAAGTTGTGGTTTTTAAAGCTTTTCCTGTAGTTGAGGAGATTTTTAAAATTCCAAAAGTATCTTGTCCCGATTGATTGAAAAGCAGTTGACTCTCCAACACTGCTGATTTTACTATCTCTCCACTGATGAGCTTCAGTTGAGACACTATTGACACCATACTCAGATCTAAAAGTTAGTCCATCAAGAAACTCATATCTAAAAAAGCCATTTCCCATGAAAGTGTTGTTACCTTGACTGATTTCCCATAAATCAAGTGACGCTTGAGGACTCCTAAGTGGGTCGAAATAAGTACCATCCTGTTTATAAACTGGGTGGATTGGTAACATATCATTTGCTTTCCCTATACCATTTTGAACTGCAACTGGATTACTATCAATGTGGGTGAAAGATAGGTTAGCTCCAACACTCATCTTGTCTGAAAGATTATGTGTTACATTTGATCTGGCACCAATTTTTAAGTATTCATTACCTACAAGAATAGATTTCTCATCTAGAAAGTTACCACTTATGAAAAACTTGGTTTTTTCATCTCCACCAGATATGGATATATTTGATCTGTATGAGATACCCTGTCTTAGGGCTGTATTTTGCCAGTCAGTATCATTTTTTAATGCTTCTGCTCTAGTCAAGCCGTTTGTTAGAACACCACTATTGCTCCAAAACAGAGTGGGATCTTCCCCCGAATTATACCAAGCTTCTTGAGCTAAAGTTAAGTATTCACTTGCATTTACAAAATCAAGTTTTCTAGTTATTTCGGAGAAACCTGTGTCGATCGAAACTTCAACTTTTGTTTTACCCGCTTTACCTGATTTAGTTGTTATTAAAATTACTCCATTTGAACCTCTAGCTCCATAAATTGCGGTAGCTGCAGCATCTTTAAGGACTTCCATTGATGATATATCATTTGGATTGATGGAGGACAGTGGGTTTTGAGTAGTATCTAAAGATCCAATGGATGCAATGCGGCTTTGCGAAGATGACATATAATCACCAGATTCTAAAACCACCCCATCAATTACATAAAGTGGTTCTGATCCTCCTGTTCCAGAACCAGCACCTCTAATTCTAATCTTAGTCATCGATCCTGACATTGCGCCACCACTTGTTACTTGAACACCAGCTGCACGACCTTGAAGAGCTTGTTCAAAAGACGCTAAGGGAGTCCTTGCAATCTCTTCACCGCTAACCCTAGCAATAGAACTAGATAAGTTTTTTTGTATCTGGCTTCCGTAGCCAATTACAATAACTTCATCAAGTTTTTCTTCAGATTCCTCAAGGATAATAGTAATGTTAGTTTCTCCGTTATAAATCAAAGTTTGACTTTCGAATCCCAAATATGAAAATTCGATTTCATCTCCCGGTTTAACTGAATTAAGAAAAAAGTTACCGTCAAAATCAGATAGTGAGCCAGTTTTAGATGTTTTGTTTATAACATTAACACCTATTAAAGGTTGTCCATCTGAAAGGATACTTCCATTCATTTCTTGAGCAAAGGATTTAAATCCTAGAAAAAACATGAAAAAGGCAATTAAATAATATTTCATAGTTTTTGAATAATTAAAGTTATTTTTTTATTCAAATAAATAATTTTAAAAACATCTTTTTTGTTTAGATATATTTAATTAATATTTGATATATGTAAATTTATTAAAAAACTTACCTTTTTTTAAGATATTCACAATCAAATTACTACAACGTTATAGTTACTTTAATATTCTAGTTTTTATAAAGTTTTAGTCGTTTTATTTATTCTATATATTTTTAACTATATTTATGTTGAACAAATTTATGTTTGAATTTGTTTCATGTTAGATCTAAATTAAATTTATGCTGAGAAACAGTATTACTTTAAAAAAAATAGCCATAAAACTTAATGTTTCTATTTCAACGGTTTCTAAAGCTCTGAAAGATAGTCATGAAATAAGTGCGGATACTAGAGAAAAAATTAAAGCTTACGCAAGGATTAATGGATATCGTCCAAACAGTATTGCATTAAGTTTAAAAAACCAAAAAACTAAAACTATAGGTATAATAATCCCCGACATTGTTAATGACACTTTCTCCAAGGTTATTGAAGGGGTAGATCAAATTGCTAAAAAAAAAGGTTACAACATTATGATTTCTTCGTCTAATGAGAGTTTAGAAAAGGAGGCCTATAATTTAAAGACTTTATCAGACAGTCAGACAGATGGGTTTATATTATCCTTATCAAAGGAGACAATGTTAAATAAAAATTATAATCACATTAATTATACTATCAAATCTGGAATACCTATTGTGCTCTTTGATAGAGTTTCGGATGATATAGATTGCGATAAAGTGATTGTAGATGACGTAAAAGGGGCGTATGATGCAACTAATCTTTTAATACAAAAAGGAAAAAAAAATATTTTATTAATTACGACTGAAGACCACATAATTGTTGGTAAATTGAGAACTCAGGGCTATGAACGTGCTTTAAAAAATAATGACATTAAATTGGATCAAGCCCTTATTCTAAAAGTTGATGGTGATGATCGGTCTGAAAAATTCTTTTTTAATTTGGAAAAATTAATTTTAAATACTTTTAAAAATAACAGTCAAATAAATGGTGTTTTTGCTGTTAATGACGAGTATGCAGGAATAGTTTTGAGAGCTCTTAAGAAATTAAATCTCTCAATACCTCAAGATGTGAGTGTTGTTTGTTTTACCGATGGTGTTATTTCTAGGTTTAGTAGCCCCTCGATAACTGCCGTAAGGCAACATGGGATTGAAATAGGAAGGAATTCTGCCACCAAGTTGATTGAAAGAATAGAGAATGATGATAATCATAATCTCCCGTATAGAGTTGATGTAATCAGTACAATTATAATTGAAAGAGAATCTACCTAATCCTTTCTGATAGAGCAAAATTTTATAAAGTTTATAAATTGGTAAATATTCTTACTTTAAAGATTAAAAGTAAATCGATTTGAATTTCTATAACTGCTTTATGATCTATTAATTTTGTTAACCTAGCTGTTGATTAAATTAAGTATTTGGGAGCTTTATTGTTATATAAAATAACTAAAGTAATTTAATCCATATTTATGTGGAAGTAGTTTTTTGAAAGAAAAGATAAAAACATACTGAGTGCAATATCTTCTAAAATTCAATCAATCAAAAACTGTTAATGGATCCCATTTTTCGTTAGACGGAAAATTAGAAAAGTTTTCTTGCTTTTCACCAGAGGTACTTCTTCCATTAATAACTATACTTTTAAATGAGGAGATTAGTTCATTTTCTATTTTTGGAAATTTGCCATAAAGGTTTATGGATTCTGAAGGGTCATTTTTTAAGTTATAAAGTTGAAATTTAGGAAGATTTTCACCTTCATTTGTCCAAGGCTTGGGTGAGCTCCAGCCCCCAGAATCGGGACAAAAAATAAATTTATATTTACCTTTTCTTATGGCAAAACTTCCATTGATTGAATGATGAATAGTAAACTCCCTTTTAAATATTTGTTTTGTTTGATCTGAAAACAATGGAAGCATTGAAAAACTATCAACTCCTTCCTGATCAGAGAGTTTTTTGTTTAATATAGCCGCACAGGTTGCAAGAAAATCAGTTGTGCAAACAGTTTTATCTGATACAATTCCCGCATTAATTTTTTTAGGCCATTTGATAATAAAAGGTACTCGATGTCCTCCCTCAAATATATCAGCCTTATGTCCCCGATATGGACCGCTTGGGTAATGCTCTTTTTCTTTTAACAGTTTAAAATTTGCTTCTGGAGAACAACCATTGTCGCTTGTAAAAATAATCATTGTATTTTCAGAGATTCCAAGATTTTTTACTAAATCATCTAGTTTGCCAACGTGATAATCTAATTGCATTACAAAATCTCCGTATTCGTTTAGCCCACTTTTTCCTTTCCACTCCTTTGTTGGAAGAATAGGTGTGTGAGGAGAAGGAAGTGGAAGATATAAGAAAAAAGGATTTTCTTTTTTCACACTCTCCCGAATAAATTTAAAAGCTTTGTCGAAAAAATGTGGTGTAACTTCTTCATGAACAAAATCAGAGGCAGTTGGTCCATTTCTCCACCAAGAATATGGTTTTGGTGCAGATGTAAATCGATTAATTTGTGCTGTAGCTCTTTCATTTTCAACATAAACGTAAGGAGCCATATCCAATGAGCCAGAATGGCCATAGGCATAATCAAAACCTAAATCATTTGGACTATGAGTAATGTTTTTTGAAAAATCAATTTTATTTATAATTCCTTGGTGATCAGAGTTAGTATCTTCATTAATGATTTTATTAGAAATTGACCAATTCCATCCCAAATGCCATTTCCCAATAAAACCAGTATTATAGCCGTTATGTTTTAAGAAAGAAGCAACAGTTGTACGATCTTTGGAAATCAGTGCAGTTGATGCCCCATTTAAAACTCCTTTTTTGAGTCTACTTCTCCAATTATATCTACCAGTCAATATTCCGTATCGAGTTGGTGTGCATACAGATGATGAAGTGTGGGCATCAGTAAAGATGATTCCTTCTTTTGCAATCTGGTCAATCCGTGGTGTCTTGATCTTACTGTTTGAATTAAAGGCATTAATGTCCCCATAACCTAGATCATCCATCAAAATATAAATGATATTTGGAGGGATATCTTTTTTTTCTTTTTGGCAAGCCACAAAAAAAACAATCGTCATAATTAATATATAAAATTGAATTTTTTTCATATGTTTGGACTATATATGTTTATTTACTTAACTCAATTATCATTGCCGATTTACCCTTTATTTCTAGTTTGTCATTTAGAATAATTTTCTTTTCCTGAAGCACTTCATATCCTGACTTAAACCCGTTGTGTACCTCTTCGAAGTGATTTAGATCAATAACTTGGGTTTTATCAACTCTATTAAAAATTACCCAAACTTTTTTGTCATTATAAGTTCTATAGTAGCTGTATATTTCTTCTGCGAACTTGGGAGCAAATTGAATTAATTTACCATAATGTATAACTTCATTGTTTTTTCTCCAGTTCAAAAGTTTTTTAAAAAACCTCAAGGTTTCTATTTGATTTTTATTTAGACCTGAACCAGTAAAAGCATTTACCTGATCACCTGGCCATCCTCCAGGAAAATTTGAGCGAATTAGGCCGTGGTTCCCGGGGTTTTTATTACTATCCATAAGAATTTCAGTTCCATAATAGAATTGTGGAATTCCCCTAATAGTACTGTAATAAATAATTCCCATTTTAAATAGATCTAAATCATTATTTATTTGGGTGAAAAACCTTGTCATATCATGATTGTCAGGAAAAACAACCAAGTTGAAAGGGTCAGCATAAAGAAAATCATTCGCTAGTGCTTTATATGATTTTACAAAACCCTTACCCCATCCAAAATCATCATTTAAGGCTTCCGTTAAAGCTGATTGTAGAGGAAAATCCATAAGACTTGGAAGGTGAGAAACGTAGCCGTCATGGTTGACTTTTCCACGTTGCCAGTAGGACGTGATTGCGGGATTAGTTGTCCATTCCTCTCCAACTATATTGAATTTTGGGTATTCATCCATTATTGCTTTTGTCCAATCGCTCATAAAGTCTTTGTCAGCATAAGGATATGTGTCAACTCTCAAGCCAGCTAGAGTAGCATATTCTATCCACCAAATTGCATTTTGAATTAAGTATTTCGACAAAAAGCTATTTCCTTGATTTAAATCAGGCATTGTTTCAACAAACCATCCGTCATGGTGTTCACTTTTATCAATTTCAGCGGCATGAATATCTTGAACAGCCTCCCTATTGTGGGTAGTGTTTTTATAATTGTTTTGATTGTTGAACCAATCTTGTGTTGGAGGGTCCTTAAAAAACCAGTGTTCGCTTCCACAGTGGTTTGGAATAACATCCATAATAATTTTAATTCCTTTTTCAGAGGCTTTATAACTTAATTCTTTGAATAATTTATTATTACCAAACCTAGGATCAATTTTATAGTAATCTGTTGTAGAATAACCATGATAAGAAAATCGTTCCATATTATTTTCCAAAGCGGGGTTTAACCAGATAGATGTGAATCCTAAATCCTTAATATAATCAAGGTGATCAATAATTCCCTGCAAATCACCGCCGTGCCTGTCATTGTTTCCGTCTCCTAACTTTTCTTTCATTTCAGGGAGCTCATCATTTTCAGAATCACCATTTGCAAACCTATCTGGTGTGATCAAATACATTACATCAGAATTATCAAAACCTTTAACAAGATTTGCATTTTTATTTCTTTTCAATAATTGATATGAATAATTATACTTTCTTTTTTTTCCTTTGTAAAAATTTATTTCTACCCACCCAGGCTGTGCGTCTTTGCTTATTTCTAAATTCAGGAAAATATAATTTTCATTTTGTACTCGATCAACAGAGGTCAATTTAATCCTTGAATCATCAATCTTAGGTTGCAGATTAGAAATGTCTTCTCCATAAACTAAAACTTGAATTTCAGACATTTTCATTCCTGTCCACCAAAAAGGAGGCTCAACTTTTTGGATTTGGGCGTTCACATTAAAACAAATTATAAGTAAAAATAAATATAATGCGTTTTTCATTTTAAATCATTTTTGAGTTATTACTTTTCCACTAGTTTAAAAAATGAAACTCCCATGGGGCCAACTCTTGATTTATATCAAGTTTAAAAGTTTCATTTTTAAATAGTGACACAAAATCTATTTTAAAATCTTGTTTTATTGTTTGAGTTTGGTCAGATAGGTTACCCAAAAAATAGGTTGACTCCTCTTTGTTGGATCTTTTAAAAAAAACAACATGATTATTGTTTGTTTTCAGAATTTCAAAATTTACCTTTTGATCTAAATGAAGTGCTTTATTTTCTATTTTTATGAGCGCAAGGGTTTTGTAAAAGTCGAAGAATTCAGATTCATTCTTAGGTATAAAATCTTTTTCGAAAAAAGGCAGCCTTTTATTAAGCCCATATTCTTGACCATTGTAAATTAAAGGAATACCAGGTAGAAAATAAGTTAAGGCAGAAAAAGTTTTTGCCCCATCACCAAATCTTTCAAAAACAGTTCCAGTCCATGTATTCTCATCATGATTAGTTGTAAAATTCATTAAAATATGACCTTCACTATAATCCTTAATATTTGTTTCTATATTGTTAATTAGATCCAAAGCATTGTTTTCTTTTTTTGCTATTTGATTTAATACATGGTGCCCTGGCCAGCTATAACTCATGTCAAATAACTCTATTAACTCAAACCCACCGGTATGATAACCATCAGATTCGGCCAACATCAAAACTTTTTTTATTTTATTTAATCTAGAAACACATTCCTTCCAAAAACTAACAGGACAACTATGAGCAGCATCGCATCTGTATCCATCTATATTATGTTCTCTGATCCAATATTCCATGGATTCAATCATTTCATTTTGCATAGATTTATTACTAAAGTCAAGATCTGCAACATCTTCCCATCCCCATGGTTTTCCTGTTTCAGGATTGATCGGATCTGTTATTTCACCTTTCTCATTTTTGGTGTAATATTCAGGATTATTTTCAATCCAATGGTGGTCCCATCCGGTATGATTTGCTACCCAGTCTAGTATAACATACATGCCATTATCATGGGCTGTGGTTATCAATAAATCTAAATCCTCTTTGTTTCCGAATTCAGGGTTTACTTCTTTATAATCGGTTATTGAGTAATAGCTTCCAAGTGTTCCCTTTCTGTTTTTTTCAGAAATGGGATGTATAGGCATCAGCCATAAAATCTTAACTCCCAGATCCTTTAGTTTTGGGATGTCTTTTGTGAAATCATTAAAAGTACCCGATTCGGAATATTGCCTGACGTTAACTTCATAAATGACACCCTCTTTGATTTTTTCATTTGAGTATTCCAATTGGTTACATTTTTCTTTTTCAGCTTCTTGGCAAGAAAAAAATGGGAGTATTTGTAATATGAAAATTATATTTTTTGGAACCCCTTTGGTGTTAGTGATTTAATGTTTTATTTGAAGGAATTAAGAGGTGCTCATTGTTTAGAATAATTTCAATTTCTTCCCCTTCTAAAAGATCAATTGTTGTGCTTTTGTTAGAAACGGATATTAGTATTACTCTGTTTCTAAAATTAATCCTAAATGAATATTCTTCCCAATTATTGCTGATTCTTGGTGTAAAACTGAGTCTGTTCTCACTGATTTTAAGTCCCGCAAATCCATATACCATACTCATCCATGTGCCAGCCATAGAAGTTATGTGAAGCCCTTCTTGCACTTCCTTGTTATAATCGTTCAAATCAAGTCTTGCTGTTCTTAAAAAATAGTCATAAGCTTTCTCAATATAATCTAGTTTTAAAGATTGAATACAATGAATACAAGGAGACAAAGAGGATTCGTGAACGGTATATTTTTCGTAAAAGTCATAATGTTTTTTTAGCGATTCTTTTGAGAAATCATCCTCAAAGAAATAAAATCCCTGAAGAATATCTGCTTGTTTTATATAAGGAGACCTTAAAATCCTATCCCACGACCAATTTTGATTTATCGGTCTTTGATCAATTGGAATTTCATTCGCTGGAATAAGTTCTTTATTTAAAAAACCATCATTTTGAATATAAATATCTAAATTTTCTGAAAAAGGTAAGTAAATATTTTTTTCTATTGTAGACCATCTTTCTAATTCTGACATTTTAAAGTCTGTCTTTGAAATAATCCTTTTGAAATCAAGTATACTATTTTCTTCAACTTGTTTTAATGATTTTCTAGTAAAATATAAACACCATTTAGCAGAATAATTAGTGTACCAATTATTATCTACATTATTTTCATATTCATTAGGCCCGGTCACTCCAAGAATTACATACTGATTCAACGAAGAAGAATAACTAATCCTTTGCGACCAAAACCTACTTATCGCAATTAGTATTTCCAGTCCCATTTCATATAAATATTCTTGATCATTTGAAAAGTCAACATAGTTTCTTATTGCAATTGCAATTGCTGAATTCCTGTGAATTTCCTCAAATGTTATTTCCCATTCGTTGTGACACTCTTCTCCATTTGCAGTTACCATAGGGTATAGTGCTGCCCCGCCTACAAAACCCACTTTAGCCGCATTTTCTATTGCTTTATCAAGATGATTATAACGGTATTTTAAGAGGTTTTTTGCAATATGCCCCCCCTTTGTTAGATGATAAAAAGGAATACAATAAGCTTCGGTATCCCAATATGTTACACCCCCATATTTTTCTCCAGTAAATCCTTTTGGACTAACGTTTGATTTAGAATTTTTTCCTGTGTAAGTCTGATTTAAATGGAAGATATTAAAACGTATCGCCTGTTGAGATTTAATATCTCCTTTTATTGTTATGTCAGAAGAATACCAAATTTTTATCTGAAAAATTACTATGAGATTTTAAAAGTTTTTTAAAACCCAAATCCAAACAACTCTTCATTAATGCTTTGGAAAGTGATTCAAATTCATCACTAACCCCAGCTCTTGAAAGAAATTCTGCAACTGGAGATCCAAGACCACCAGCACCAACAATCACAAAATCATATTGCATCCCTATTTTTTTTGCATCTTTATACTGCGAGCCATCTCTATCAAACTTTATATTATCTATATAAAATTCACAAGTAGCGAAAGTACATAGCTCAAAATCTGCTTTTAAGACTTTAGAAAACACATAAACTTGATTTTCACTTGTTTTAACAGAAGTCGTTTCTAAAAACTTTTCATTCCAATTTGAGTGATGATTTTTTACATCAATATTTATGTTTGGAACAATGGTAATATCAAGCTTTTCATTCAATGGCTTAATGTCATATTGGATTGCGCCAATTTCCTCTATTGAAAGAGAAATAAACCTTTTTGAGGTAACTTTAACCATCGCACCATTTTGCATTTCTACCGTAAAATTTCTTTTTAACCAGCCTTCTTTCATGTTAAGCTCTCGTCTAAAAGATAAAATACTTTTACAAGTATTAAGGTCTAGTATTTCATTGTTAATTATGACCTTGATTCCAATCCAAACTGGGCAGTTTACTGTCCTTGCAAAATATTTAGGGTAGCCTTTTTTCCACCATCCCACTTTAGTAGCATCTGGATAATAAATTCCAGAAATATAATTTCCTTCAACACTTTCACCTGAATAATCTTCCTCAAAATTGGCCCTTTGGCCAAATTTTCCATTTCCTAAACTAAAGATGCTTTCGGATGACAGTACATTCGTTTTATCGAAACCTTCTTCAATTATCGACCATTCATTATCTAAAAGATAATCCATCATATTTTAAAATCTTTTAATCTAATTTCTTTAAAATTTTCGCACACTCTATTAGCAATATTCAACTTCTCAGAGGTGCCAATTCCCACTGTATACATATCTATTTGATTCGCAGCAGAAACCCCTGCTTCAGAATCTTCAAAGACAACGCAATTTTCTGAATTTGTATTGGAGAGCTTAGCCGCAAGAGAAAAACCTTCGGGGTTAGGCTTTGATTTTTCAACATCATTTCCATCTACGATAACATCAAATAATTTTATTATATCTAATTTTTCTAAAATAAATTTGGCATTTTTACTTGACGAACACAAAGCGATTTTATGATTCTTTTCTTTGGCCGTTATTATGAATGTATCAACCCCTAAGATTATATCATCAGAATTTAGATTAATCAATAAGTTCAAGTATAATTCGTTTTTATCCCGAAGTACTTCCTCGAATTTTTCATTTGAAATTTCCGTATTAGACCATCCCAATATCAATTTTAAGGATGCGGTTCTGCTAATCCCTTTCAAATAATCGTTTTTTTCTGCTGTTAAATCATATCCAAAGCTTAGACAAGTTTCTCTCCAAGCTGAATAATGAAATTTTTCAGTGCTTGCAATAACTCCATCTAAATCAAATATAAATGTGGGTAAGCTCATATTAATAACTAATTATTTTTTTATCTGTAATTAAAAAGTTAAGTAGACCAGCTATTATCAGTGAAATACCAGCTAGTACCATGGTGTAAATTGTTTTATCTCCCAGCCATGAAGAAAGTAAGTTGATGCCTCCAATTGCTGCAATTATTTGTGGAATGACAATGAAAATATTAAATATCCCCATTGTTGTTCCCATTCTGTTTTCGTCTACAGCACTTGACAGCATGGCATAAGGCATTGATAAAATACTACCCCAAGCGATTCCTATTAGTATAAAGGATATGCTTAAATATTCATAATCGTTAATAAAATACATCGTAACAAACCCTATTCCGCCCAGCATGAGTGAACCCATGTGAATATATTTTCGATTGATTTGTCTTTTCGAAGTGTAAATTGTCAATAGAAGAGCAAAAAACATTGAGGAAAGTCCATAAATGCCCATATAGGAACCTGTTAAATTTGAGGCTTTTTGAAATTTACTGTTTTCAACTTTATACGATTGAGCATCTAAGTCATTGTTAAAGTCGTAGTTAGATTCAATCGGTGCAGGTGCATCAAAAACATGTTCGGTAATTGCAGGATTCGCCATGCTCCACATCGTAAACATGGCAAACCAACTGAAAAATTGAATCAGTCCAAGTTGCTTCATGGTATCGGGCATTGATTTGAATTGATCTATAAAATCTTTCAGTATTTCATTAAACTTCTTTTTTTCCTTTATTTTATTTAAATCGTCTGGCGGATATTCTTTGGTCGTAAAAACCGTGTAAAGAATTGAGGTAAAGAATATAATTGCACCAATTCCAAAAGCAACTTTAATTGACATTGGAATCATTCCTGGCCCAGCCTCATTACTCACGCCAATTTTAGTAACAAACCAAGGCAGGTTACTTGCAATCCAAGTCCCAATACCTATAATTAAAGTTTGAGTGACGAATCCATAAGTTCTTTGCTCCTCAGGAAGCTTATCAGCAACAAGTGCTCTAAATGGTTCCATACTGATGTTTATAGAGGCGTCTAAAATCCATAACGAACCAGCAGCCATCCATAATGTGGTAGAATAGGGGGCGAAAAAAAGAGCTACAGAACTGAAAATCGCTCCAATTAAAAAATAGGGCTTTCTTCTTCCTAGCCTCGAATGCCAAGTATTATCACTTAGATATCCAATAATTGGCTGAACAACAAGTCCAGTTACTGGAGCAGCAATCCACAAAAGGGGAATTTCTGACTGTTCAACTCCGAGTGTTTGAAAAATTCTAGACATGAATCCACCCTGTAAGGCAAATCCGAATTGTATTCCTAAAAATCCGAAACTCATGTTCCAAATTTCCCAAACAACTAAATATTTTTTTTTCATTATATGATTTCCTGCTTGGTAATCTTTAATCTAGTTAAGATTTAAAGCTTAATCTAGTTAAGATTTAAAAAAAATATTTATTTTAAAACTTTTTTCAAAATTATTTGTTTTTTTCTTTTTAAAGAAATAATAAACCTTGTTAATACTATAACGTTATAGTTAATATTTCTGCCAATAATTCTTTAATAAATATTATAAAAAAGCTACCATACAAATAACTTGGTTTATTATTTTAAAACTAGATTATAATTATATGAGTTTAAGTGAGTATTGGTAAGATTTTGTATCCTAACAATCGCTTCTGGTGATACGATTAATTTTAATGTTAGTACAACGGGTCAGTTCTTAGGAGTTAAATCAGGGGCAGGAACTAAAGACACAGACTTGGACGCCTTAGAGCGGATCACTACTGTTGCCAATCCTTCGATTGCCACCAAAGGCAATGCACTGTATCCAGTCTTTGGATTCGGCGCCTTGTTAAAATCAGAAAAGTTTTATTTATCGGCCTCAATCCCAAATGTTCTTAACCCGGAGAAGTTTGTGGATCAGGATACTTTTATAGGATCAGAAAAGCCGGTGACTTACTTACTGGCAGGAACGTCGATCAATACAGGAGTGTTTGGATCAAAAATGAAACCATTTATCAGCACCAAGCTTATCCCAGATGGAGAGAATCAAACCCATATGGGAGGAACTTTTGATTTTAAAGATACCATAGAAATTGGAGGCGGGTATAAGAGCACAGGTTATGCTAATGTACTTCTGATTGTAAAAACCAAGTTTGGACTCACAGCAGCTTATGCCTATGACTTTGGAACGCCCAGTGGATCTGCGGCAATCACCACAAGCGGAACAGAAATCTTTCTGAAGTTTAAATTTTAATATCGAGTCAGATCATCTGATTTAAGCAAAACCACACTCCAAGTATTCTATCAGTCGTATATCTCTAAACCCTTATTTTACTGGGGATAGCTGGGTTCTAATTACCTACTTTTATTTGGGGGTTGGGATTTTAGACCAGCTTCTAAAGCCAGTCTTAAGACACTAAAGCTTAAAATTCAATTTTGTAAACCAGGCTGTCTGTAATGGACAGCTTTTTTTATGCCATATATGAAAGAATTAAATGTGTTTACCTCAACTGTTGGATCTACTTTAGAATTAAATCTAACGTGTCAAAATGATTTTTGCAAATTACCAATAATTATGTTTTGCATTATTTGTGCAATAATCGTGCATATCTGTGTTAACCACTATAAATGGGTGTTAACTAAATGTTGACTTTGTGTTAACTTTCTTTTTCTAACTATTTGATAATCAATATCTTTGGTAACTATGTTAACTTTTAATCTTAATATATTGAAATAAATAAAATATAATAATAATAAATATATATATATAGTATATAGGGATTTTGTTTTTAACATTAACATTGTAATGATTTATGCTCGACATGCGTAACACGCCACCATTTCACTTAAGCACAACGCGCATGTAAAGCTTATCGCCATTCGGCGCCTCAATGGCATTTTAAGATCATTTAAGAGAATATCTTCTAAAATCAATATAAGTATGCTTAAAACAAAGAAAGTCTCTTAAAAAGGCTTATTTGATCCCGTAAGGGGTATAACCCAATTTACGTCTTTAAAATATTTGTGCGAGTTGGTTTTCTCATTTTGTGAGGAGTGTGATAGTGAAGAGTTTATTCCTTGGGATTATAAGGCAAAGAAATGCCCTCAATGTGAAGATGGGATAATCGGGGAGAGTGACTGGGGTGTAAGTATTATGGCTGATTAGACACACAAACTATGTGTGGTCTTGAAACCACTTAGAAACACGATCATGGGAGATAGATTCATGATATTTAATTGAAGGAATTCTATAAGCCTTTTCGCCTTCACTCTTTTCGTAGGGAATGACTCCCATTTTAATACGTCTTAAAACAGTTCTTTCTGAAACCCCTTCTTTAAGGGCAACCTCTCCAACGGTGAAATAATCTGATTTTTTGAGGAGTACACAACTAATCTTATCAAGTTTAATATCTATATTCTTCTGTTTTTCTTTCATTTGATTTAATGAGTCTGTAATAACAGCTACTCTAGAGCTTAAAACAGTAAATGATTTTACACAGTCTTCAATGAGTGTTTCGGAAATTCCTGTCATTTTTATATTGTAATAATGATGTAAAATTCGCTATTTTACTTCGTTTTAGAAAGAAAACTTAGCGTGAGTTATTAGGTTTTATTAACGTTATCCATTATTTCCTTATGAAACCAAAAAACATCATTTAATTGAATGTTAATGTTAATATCATTTCCATACTTTTTGCATAAAATCTGACAAAACATCATTTGTTGGTTTGTAATATAGCTGAAAGTTATTAATCGATTTATGCCCTGTTATATTCATAATGGCTTTTGCAGGAACTCCACTATTGAGCATGATGGTAATAAATGATCTTCTTGCTGTATGAGTACTTATTAGCTGATACATAGGTACCTCCTCTTCATAAACTTTTTACCTATTTTTTTTGATTTAACTACAAGTGATGTAAAACCAGCGATTTTAAATATCTCTTTTAAATATTCACGAAACTTCTGTTCTGATATCACTGGTAGCTCCAAATTATATTTATTTAATATCGCTCTAATCTTATCTGTCATTGGAATTTCTAGAGTTTTAGTTTTGTCCTTGACTTCTCTAATCGTAATGAGATTGTTAGTCACATTTGAAGCTCTCACTCGCTTGAAATCACTATATCTCATTCCAGTATAGCATCCGAGCAAGAAAACATCTCTAACTCGCTCTAATCGTTGCCTATTTGACAGATCTAAATCCGCTATTTGTTGTATCTCTTTCTTGGATAAAGCAAGCTGATTTGTAATCTCTCTGCTAACTGCTACCTCCTTAAAACTTGAATTTGTGATGAAATCATTCTTAAGACAGTAATTAAGGAATGTTTTTAATAGACCTATATTTCTTCCAAGAGTATTTACTTGATGAGATTTAATCTCTTGACAGTATTTTTTAAAATCAGTTATCCAAAACACATCAATAAGCTCTATTTCAATCTTATCATCTATTTTTTCGAATTCTTTGACAAGTTTATAAAGCATTCTGTAGCGTTTAGCTGTTGCATTACTCCATCCACCCTCTTTAAGCTTAAACTTAAAGAAATCTTCAAAACAACTATCAAAATCATTGGGAGCTTTCTTTTTAGAAACTCCTTTAAAGAGCATATCAAATTCTTGCTTAAGAATCTCTTTTGTTAGAATCCTACCTGATGACTTATACTGAAAATTAAGATTTAGGTAAGCTGTTTTAAGGCTCTCTAATCTAATATTGACTGAGTTAGTAATTACTTGATCGTTTTGAGACTTGGTTCTTTTAGGAAATTGGGAATGTTTATCCCAGAGTCTAACTGGTATTTTTTGTCCTGTAGAGTAAACAAAACGTTTGCCGCCAGATAAAGTAACATAAAAAAGGATTAAAGAATTTGTTCTGGTATTTGGGGTTTTTAGTTTGAAATTCATAAGCATCAATTTTAATTTAACAATGACAACACCAGTTGCCTGGATCGTTGCCTGAACTATGTCACAATTCTACCTCAAAAAGGTGGATATTGGTGGACATACTTGAGCTTAAATTGATGATTGTCCGCTATTTACATATAAATACAGGACAATAGAGGACAAAGTAATGGGAGCCGCCGACTCCACAATTATAAACCCTAACCTCCTTGTAAAAGTGTGTTAGGGTTTTCTTTTTTTCAGTAAGCGTTGAGTCATTCTTCAGCCAGATATTTCTTAGTATAAAAAACTCCTCAAAGGATTTTAACTCTGAATAAAAAAACTAATGGTTTTTATTTGCAATATTAAATGCAAGGCATGGTGTTTTAATACTGCCTCCGCTAAGAATTATAACGTCATGCAAGCGATTTATAGTAGCCAATCCAACTGAGCTCAATCAGTCTTTGATTTGTTTTTACTGCTATCTTTATTTGGGTAATTTTCTTCTCTCTGTTTTTTATTCTGTGATAAAATAATCCATAAAGTAAACCACACGTAAACCGCAAATATCGCCCCCCCTACTAGTAAAAATTCTATACTCATGATTTTCTTCTTTGTCTAATTGCGATTGCGAATAACAATATAGTCCCTGGCCAATGCGCAGAATATTGTGCCTCTTCTGTCCTCCCAGCAATTCCTAATCCAACAGAATACAACAGGCATATAAATGCCAAAATCACAGGGTACCACTTCAATATAAATTCCTTCATCTTTTCAATTAATTCTTTTAATGATTTATTTTGTTTCTTATTCCTAATTTAAGTAAAATATTTTGATTAAAATTAATAAAAGGTTTTAAAAGAATAAAGGAGTTTTCAAATAATTCGATACTTTTATGATGAAATTCAAGTGTTGAAAAATCAACTGCTTTAAATTAAATCACGAAAGTGTTTATGGACTTAAAAGAAGGAGACGAAGTGGAACCTTATCATTGGTGAAGAGACCAATTTGGGATACAACGCTCTGATTAATGACGAGTTTGAGGGTCTTTTATATCACAATGAAATTTTCGTCAACCTAGAGTGGGAAATGAAAACCATCGGCTACATAAAGAAAATCAGGTCGGATGGGAAAATTGATGTCTCGCTTCAACCCCAAGGTTTTTTAAATGTCATTGACACCCATTGTCTTCATATTCTGAAAAAATGTAAAATAGAACTGGCACCCTTGATTTTTCTGACAAAAGTAGTCCAGAAGACATTATGGATGAATTTCAAATGAGCAAAAAAGCCTTTAAAAAAGCTTTGGGAGTATTGTATAAAGACAAGTGGATCATTATCGAACCCCATCGGATCGTATTGATCGAATAGTTACGCTGTGTAGCCTCCTACCATTTTTAGATCATGTTTTAAAAACTAAATCCCTATGGGGTGGCAATAATCTTTTAAGAACACTTACTTTGTCAAATCTCAATTTTCTTCTTTTACGTTTTTCTACAGGGAGCCATGATGTGTTATTATCACGGTTGGAGTAAAATCACAGCAGGCAGCAGTCGCTGGGAAAGACTTGGAAATGCAATGACAGATTTCATCGGTCTTGATTTCCTGAGTATCCCCCTTGGTTTTATGGCAAGTTTTTCCGAATCGATCGCCTCCCTATTGATAATGGTTGGGCTTTTCACCCGCCCCTCCGCTCTTCTTTTGGCAATGACGCTGTTTGTTGCTTCAGCGACAAACATTGCCAGGAATAAGGCATAGACGGTAGCGAACTGCTCTCTGTAAAATCATAATCTCATTGTCTAGCTCCATAATTATCTTGATGAATCGGCGCACGGAAATTCAGCTTAGACCGATTGTTATTTAATAAGAGAAGTTAGTTTAAAACTTCCTGTTTACACCTTTTAGATACTCATTTGCAGCGGCTTCCTTAAACTTAGCGGTTTCGTTGTCCCAATGCAATGTCTTATTTGGAAAACGACCAGCAATGACTCCCAAAAGGATTGTTTCCGTTAATCTGGCAGCATAAGAAAATGGTGCTGATGCTTCCTCCTCGCCCAAACAAGCAGAAACAAACTGATGATAGTGCTTCGGAGCGTCACGCTCATAGTCATTTACAGTGTTTCCTAATTTCCCATCTGGATCGTATTTAGAGATGTCAATTTCTTGATATTTACCATCAACAATAAGCCTTGGGGTCTCCATAAAATGAGGCAATAAAAGTCTCCCCTTTTCCCCAATAAACATGGCGCCTTGTAAAGGAAGTTTTTCCTTGTTAGGAAGCTTTAATTCTTTGTGACTCGATGGAGCACCCTTTCCATCATACCAAACCCATTTGAAATCTTCAGTGGTATACTTTGTTCCTTTAAAAGTATAGGTGACATTATTATTTTCTGGATATCCAAAGCCATTTGGTTTTCTACAATTGTTTTTTATTGTAGTTGGGACATCCAATCCTAGGGCATTGTAAGGCGTATCAAAAATATGAACACCCATGTCCCCCAAAGTACCACACCCAAAATCAACAAGTTTGCGCCAATTTGCAGGATGGTAAACCTTTTCTTTAAACGGTCTTTCGGCAGCTGTGCCCAACCACAAATTCCAATCTAAACTTTCTGGTACGGAATCCGAACCTTTAGCTACTGGTCCGTCATAACCCCAGTTTTTTGGCGACCATGCCCTTACGGTTTCTACTTTACCAATTATTCCTGATTGTATCAATAAGGTTGCCAATTTGTAGTCATAAAATGAATGTACTTGAATCCCCATTTGGGTAACCAAGTTTTTTTCTTCGGCTTTCCTTCTCATTTCTCTAACCTCAGACACATGATGCGCCAATGGTTTTTGACAATAGACCGGTTTGTTATAATCCATAGCCAATATTGAAGCAGGGGCATGCGTATGATCTGGTGTAGAAACGATGACTGCATCAATTTCGTTTTGCATTGCCTCAAGCATTACGCGGTAATCCGAAAAAGTTTTGGCATTGGGATGTTTTAATTTTGCCGCAGCCAAGTTATTTGAATCTACATCACAGAGTGCGGTAACATCAACCCTATCATGTGAAGAGATTGACTTTTAAATCTGCTGCACCCATTCCGCCTACACCAATATGAGCTGTTCTGAGCCTTTTGTCCCCTTGAATATTTGCAAACAATGAAGAAGGTAATAATACGGATGACGCCGCAGCCACTGTTGTTTTTAAAAAGTCTCTTTTTTGCATTTTAAATAAGCTTATAATTTTTTAATTTTTATGTTTCTAAACCATAAATCACTCCCGTGATCTTGGAATCCAATGAATCCTGTTTTAAACTTTGCATAATCGGGGGATCCATCCCATTTTCCGGAATTTCTTTTAATGTTCCAGTCCTCTGACCAAGGCACAAATGAAAGTACCTTTTTTCCATTCAACCAATGCTCCACTTTTTCAGTGGTAAAAACAATTTTTGTCGAGTTCCATTCGCCGGCAGGGTTTAAAGTCTTCTTAACAGGATCGGGAGTATGCATCGCATAATCAGCTGCCGTTTTTTGCCAATCTTGAAGATCACTGGGTTCGGCAACTCCAAACTGACTGTTGTAGCTTGTAAGGTCATGTATTTTAGCGTAGTTTTCATCATCGATGAGTTGGTATTCGGGGGCGACAATTGAAGGCCCTGGATAACCTTCTTTTACATGATAAAAAATACCACTATTTCCGCCTGGAGGAATTTTCCATTCAACATATAATTCAAAATTATCAAATTCTTCAACACCATAAATAATGTCTCTACTGCCTTTGTAATCATAATCTTGCTCTAGGATCTTTTCTGTTCTAAAGGTCAATATTTCATCCTCGATCCCCCAGCCCGGTGGCATTGCCTCACCGTTGTAAGCCCTCCAACCCGTTGTTGAAGTACCGTCGAATAATGACACCCATTCTTGTGAAGATTTTTTATTGTCTTTGCAACCAATTATAAAAAGTGAACTGATTAAAAATAATTTGAATTTTTGATTCAAATTCTAATTTCTGATGAAATTGAAAAAAAACTTTTTACTCCTAAAAAGCCAATAATCTCATTAAAAAGGGTTTCTAATAATTGCATTGTTACAAAATCAAAATACAAGTTAGTGTTTTTGTAATTAATTTTTTATTTCCATTTAAAAGAAGTAGTTTTTATGTTTAATGATTTAAATATAATTCGGAATGAAAAAAATAATTATACTATTAATTTTAATTTCTTTTTTTGAAAAAAATAGTCAAGAATGGAGCCCCGTCAAAGGTAAAATGATGACGAAGTGGGGAAAACAAGTCACGCCAAACAATGTCTGGCAAGAGTATCCTAGACCTCAGTTTATGAGAAAAGATTGGGTCAATCTGAATGGCCTTTGGGAATTCTCAATATCAAAAACAAATGAATCAAAGCCTGAAAAGTTTCAAAATAAAATTCTAGTTCCTTTTAGTGTTGAATCAACTCTCTCAGGGGTTGGAAAAAGCATAAGAAATGATGATCGAATGTGGTATAAGCGTTCTTTTAAAATCTCAAAAGACTGGAAAGATAAAGATGTCGTTTTAAATTTTGAAGCGGTTGATTATAAAGCAGCAGTATGGGTAAACGGAATTTTAGTTGGCACACATAAAGGTGGATTTGACAGGTTTTCATTTGACATAACACAATATTTAAAAAAATCTGGATCGCAAGAATTATTAGTCTCTGTAGAAGACAAAACTAATTTAAGTTCACAACCAAGAGGCAAGCAACAATTAAATCCCTCTGGAATTATGTATACTCCAGTAAGCGGTATTTGGCAAACCGTTTGGCTGGAAGCAGTTTCCCCAGAGGCATATATTAAAGAGGTTAAAATATTAAGCGATATTGATAACAAGACCGTGACGATGACTCCCTTAAACAACATACCGCTAGTAAAATCTTATAAAACAGTGGTGAAAATTTTTTGGAAAGGTCAGGAAATCACTCATGGAATTGTCAATAGTGACAAATCCATAACCTTAAAAATTGATAATCCACATTTGTGGTCTCCCGACACCCCTAATTTGTATGATCTAAAACTAAGCTTAATTAACAGTAATGGAGAGGTGATTGACACCGTGGATAGTTATTTTGGAATGAGAAAAATAAGTCTCGGTGATCATATGGGAGTTAAATATTTATTTCTAAACAATAAGCCACTATTTCATTATGGAACCCTAGATCAAGGTTGGTGGCCTGATGGGTTACTCACTCCCCCTTCTGATTCAGCAATGAAGTTTGATATTATTAAAACCAAAGAAATGGGTTTTAACATGATAAGAAAACACGTTAAAATTGAGTCAGATCGATGGTTTTATCATTGCGACAAACTCGGCATTTTGGTTTGGCAAGACATGCCATCTATGTCATTTCAAGTGCATAAAACTCCTGAGGAAATAAAGAACTCTAAAAAACCAGAACGTGTATATCGATCACTTCAGGGAATAGGAAGAAAGGATGAAGATTTAAACAGAAGATCTGAAGGAGCTGCACAATTTGAATATGAACTTAAACGAATGATTGACACTCACTACAATTCCCCTAGCGTGGTTATGTGGGTTCCATTTAATGAAGGGTGGGGACAATATGACACCTGCAGGATTGCTGATTTAGTCAAATCCCTTGACCCTAGTCGCTTGGTAAATCCAACCAGTGGTTGGAGCTTGAGGCCTTGTGGTGACATTTATGATGTACACGACTACGCTGTTGACCTTAAAATTCCTCCGACTTCAATTGAGCGAGCAACCGTTATTGGAGAATATGGTGGGATTGGTTATCAGTTTAACGATCACCTCTGGGATCCTAATATGAAAAACTTTGGATACCAGTCATATAAGACTAAGGAGGAGGTTTTAAAGAACTATATTCATAAATTCAATCAAATTCTTTCAATGAAAAAGAATAATGGACTTTCCGCTGCTGTCTACACTCAAACTACCGATGTTGAAAGTGAGATCAATGGTTTAATGACGTATGATCGAGAAGTAATAAAAATGTCTGTAAAGGAATTAAGAGAAATGCATTTAGAACTTTACAAATAAAATTAATTATGACCTATTCAAAAAACCTATACTTAATGTTTCTTTCATTATTGTTTGTATTTTGTACTACTAATAAAAAAGACTCATTTCAATTGAAAGCAAAAGATTTCCAGACAACGATAGACGGTAAAAAAACAGACTTGTTTTTACTCCAAAACAAAGAAACCAAAGTTTATATCACCAACTATGGCGGCAGAATTGTTAGTCTGCTGACGCCAGATAAAAATGAAGACATGGGTGATGTGGTGTTGGGTTTCAATAGCATTGACAATTACTTAAAAGCCAATGGGAAGTACCACGGGTCTTTGATTGGAAGGGTTGGAAACAGAATTGCAAAAGGTCGATTTGAGTTGAACGGCACTGTCTATAATCTTCCTAAAAACAATGGCGAAAATCATTTGCATGGAGGCCCAGAAGGAATTAATAATCAGGTTTGGGACGTGAAATCAATAGGGGATAATTCAATTGTTTTGAGTTATACTTCAGAGGATGGAGCTATGGGTTATCCAGGGAACTTGGCAATGGAAGTAAGTTATCAACTCAGTGAGTCGAATGAGGTGATTATTACTTATAAAGCAACCACTGATAAAAGCACTCCTGTCAACCTTACTAACCATGCTTTCTTCAACCTCGCTGGAGAGGGAAATGGAACCATTAACGATCATCTTTTAACAATCAATGCAGATCAATTCACTCCAGTGGATGATTCGCTCATTCCTTTGGGGGACAACACCAATGTTGAAGATACTCCTTTTGACTTCAGAATAGAAAAAGCAATCGGACAAGATTTGAATTTACAAGAAACAGACCTACAGCTCACTCGAGGAAAAGGATATGATCATAATTTTGTTTTAAACAAAACTGATTTTGGGGAATTAAGCCTAGCGGCAACCGTTGTAGAAACTAAAAGTGGCAGGAAAATGGAGGTTTTTACAGAAGAGCCCGGTATGCAGTTTTATGGAGGTAATTTTTTCCAAAGCAAAGACATTGGTAAATACGGAAAGGCTTTTGGATACCGGGAGTCTTTTGCGCTCGAAACGCAGCATTATCCTGATTCTCCTAACCAACCAAATTTTCCAAGTATTATTCTAAATCCTGGAGAGGTCTACAGCACAAAGACGATCTATAAGTTTTCTTTAGCGGACTAAGTGAATTCTTTTAAGACTATTCGTTGGCAGGCTTACCAATGGTTGCCAAAATACCACCATCTACATAGATGATTTGTCCATTGACAAAATCACTTGCTTTCGAACTAAGAAATACGGCAGCTCCTTGAAGGTCCTCAGGGTTGCCCCAACGCTCGGCTGGGGTTAGTCCAATTATAAAATCATTAAACGGATGTCCATCAACTCGAATGGGTTTGGTTTGTTCTGTTGCAAAATACCCTGGCCCTATTCCATTAACCTGAACGTTGTGTTTGGCCCATTCAACAGCCATGTTTTTTGTGAGCATTTTTAAGCCACCTTTGGCAGCTGCATATGCACCAACGGTATTTCGTCCCCAATTCACTCATCATGGAGCAGATGTTGATTATTTTACCACTTTTTCTTGCTATCATTCCCGGAACGACCGCTTTGGATACAATAAAAGGACTTGTAAGGTCGACTTTTAAAACCTCCTCAAACGCTTCGACTTCCATTTCAACCAGAGGAATTCGTTTTATGATTCCAGCATTGTTAACCAATATGTCGATCGGAGCAACTTCTGTTTCAATTTTATTAACCGCAGTAAGTACCGCTTGCTCATTTGTGACATCAAAGCGATACCCTTTGGCAATTATTCCTAAAGAAATGAACTCAGCAACTGCTCGGTCAATTTTTTCTTGAGAACTGTTCCCATTAATAATGACAGTTGCCCCTGCAAGACCAAGACCTTTGGCCATTGCCAGTCCCAAACCGTGTGTCGCTCCAGTAACCAAAGCAACCTTTCCTTTAAGATCAAAAAGTGAGTGACTCATAAAATTTTATCTTAATGTTGGGATTGGACAGGCATCCATATCACCATAATCAAGGTTTTCGCCTGCCATTCCCCATATAAAAGTATAGTTCGATGTTCCGCAGCCTGAATGAATCGACCAAGGTGGTGAAATCACCGCTTGATTGTTGGTCATCCAAAGGTGTCTCGTTTCATTGGGTGCTCCCATAAAATGACAAACCGCTTGCTCCTCAGGAACTTCAAAATAGAAATAAACTTCCATTCTTCTGTCATGAACATGCGCAGGCATGGTGTTCCAAACCGATCCGGAATGAATTTCAGTCATCCCCATCTGAAGTTGACAAGTTTCCACAATGCTATTGACAATTAATTTTCTAATTGTCCTTGCGTTGGCTGTTTCAGGAGCGCCAAGCTCAACAATTTCAGCTTCGTCCCTTCCAATTTTCTTGCTTGGATAAGCGTGGTGCGCTGGAGTTGAGTTTAAATAAAACAATGCAGGTTTATGAGCTGTATCACTAGAAAAATAAACTTCCTTTGTTCCTTTTCCAAGATATAAGGCCTCTTTATAATCTAAAGAATATGATTGGCCATCCGCCATGACAGTTCCTTTACCCCCTACATTGATTATTCCTAATTCTCTTCGCTCTAGAAAAAATTCTGATTTCAAAGAGTCAATCGTGTCTAAAAAAACCTTCCCCTTAACAGGAATAACACCTCCAGTGATATAGCGGTCAAAGTGAGAGTAAACAAGTTTAACTTCGTCACTTCCAAAAACGTCCTCAATTAAGAAGTCCGATCTTATCGCTTCTGTTCCCATTTGATTCATTTCTCTTTGTCCTACTGCATAACGGACTTCGTAATTTTCGTTCATCTATTTCTTTTTTAATTTTTGAATAAGGGCTAATGTTTTAGCGACAGTGTGCTTAAGGGATTCGAAATCTTTACTGGCCAAAACTTCTTTAGAAATTAACTGAGATCCCATTCCGAACACAAGTAACACCGGCATCAAACCAACCGCTTAAGTTTTCCTCAGAAGTATTAACGCCGCCTGTGGGCATAATGCTGGTCCAAGGTTGTGGTCCCTTAATCGCTTTAACAAAACCAGGTCCATAAGTGCTTCCTGGAAATAATTTAATGATTTCACATCCAAGCTCTTCTGCTCTTGAAATTTCAGTTAATGATCCACAGCCAGGCGACCAAAGTACTTTCCTTCTGTTACAAACAACTGCAATATCTTCTCTTAAAACAGGCGTTACGATAAAATTCGCACCCAATTGCATGTACAATGAAGCCGCAGCTCCATCCGTAACAGAGCCTACTCCCATAATCATTCCGGGTAAGTTTGTAATGGCATATTTTGTCAATTCTCCAAACACCTCATGAGCGAAATCGCCACGAGCGGTAAACTCCATCAAACGTGCACCGCCATCATAGCAGGCTTTCAATACTTTTTTACTTAATTCTAAATCACTACTAAAGAACAAAGGAACCATACCAGTTTCTTTCATTGCCGAAGCAACTTCAATGCGTGTAAATTGTGCCATAATTTTTTATCTTGCTACTCGGCCACTCGCGTCACCGCCCATTAATTTTTCTACTTCCTCAACCGTCACCAGATTTGCATCACCTTTGATTGTGTGTTTTAAACAAGAGGCTGCTACTGCAAAATCTAATGCATTTTGATCGTTTTCAGGATAATTTAAAAGCCCATAAATAAGTCCCCCCATAAAGGAGTCTCCACCACCAACACGATCAACAATGTGCGTGATCTGGTATTGGCGAGTTTCGTACATTTTTTTACCGTCATATAAAACGCCAGCCCAAGTGTTATGAGACGCAGAAATAGAACCTCTAAGGGTTGTAATTACTTTCTTAGCTCTTGGAAATTTATTCATCATTTGCTCACAAACCGACTTAAAAGATGCTGCTTTTACCTCATGTCCATGCTTGTGAACATCTAATCCTTCAGGATGGATTCCAAAATGCTTTTCAGCATCTTCTTCATTTCCTAGGATTACATCACAGTAGGAAGTAAGTTCGGTCATAATCGCTTCTCGATCCCCTCCATAATTCCAAAGTTTTGCACGATAATTTAAGTCTGTTGAAATAGTAATTCCTTTAGCAGAAGCAGCTTTAACCGCCTCCAAACAAACATCGGCTGCACCTTGAGAAATGGCGGGAGTAATCCCAGTCCAATGAAACCATTCTACGCCATCGAAAACGGAGTCCCAATTAATCATACCAGATTCGATTTCAGCGATTGCTGAGTGCGCTCTGTCATATACCACTTTACTTCCTCGACTTACGGCGCCGGTTTCTAAAAAATATATCCCCAAACGATCCCCTCCAAAAGCAATGTGTTGCGTGCCAACGCCTCTTTTTCGCATTTCCATGAGGGCGCATTCTCCAAGGTCATTCTTTGGAAGTCGGGTGACAAACTCAACAGGTACGCCATAGTTTGCCAGAGAGACCGCTACATTTGATTCACCCCCTCCATAAACTACGTCGAAATTATTTACTTGTGAAAATCTAAGGTTTTCAGCTGGAGAGAGTCTTAACATTATTTCTCCAAAGGTTACTACTTTTTTCATTAACTAAATTTATTAATATTTAATTTGTATTGGATTGTCTAGTTTATTGGTAAAGTCCTCCAAATAGGATTTCCATTCCATATTATCTTTAAATTGTTTGCTTTCAGACCAATGAAAACCTGAATAGTAGATTGTTTGTCCGTCAATCACTTTAAGGTCAATAAAAACATGGTCTGCATCTGGTTTACCCAGTTATGCTTGTATGATTCCCTAAAGCATACTTGGTTTGAGTAACGAGTGCATTGGTCAATACAGTCCCCTCGTGAGGTTGTTTGTAATTGATCCAAGAATTATTTTCAGCAGATTCAATGATTCCATCGTTGTCATGAAGAGAAATTCCAGCTGAAATATTATTAGTTCCTTCCAATGAAACTGCTATTGTTGCGAGGTTACTTCCATAATCTAGGCTGATCATTTTTTGTTCTTTCACTGGTCCTTCTGGACCCTCCCAATCATTATAATTTAACAAAAAAACTGTTCTTAAAGGACCCGTTGTTATGGTTTTAAAAGAAGAAAAGTTTTTTGACATAAAATATTGATCTCCACTTTTAATGGCCAAACCACCCGAGCCTCGACTGGTTCCCACATGATAAGTCATCTAAACCTTCTCCATGGTCCTCATGATAGCTGATTCCGTTAAAGCTTTCCTTATACCATTTGTCAATAATTGGGTATTCCACTTTTTTTAACCAACAGTCAATACCACTGGAAATAAGCCCACCTTCTTCGCCTTCTTCAACCAAGCGCTGCGCTTCTGGTCCATAGGTTCTAAAAGCTATTCTGTTGTTTTCCCAAGTATAGTCATCGATTCTTTCTGGAACAATTCTAGAATAACAATACGCGATTTCATCCGTGCCTTTATCCTGTATGATTAGTTGAAAATACTTTGATGAATTAGGATCAAGCTTAGGTTGAAAAATAATTACATCAGGACTTCCATCCATATCGTTATCAATAACTTGACTTGTTAAAAACTGTTTTGTTGACTTATCATAAATCCCATATTTTTCAACGTTTGAAGCAATCAATTCTGGAAGTTTATTTACCAACAGTTCCACAGATTCATTTTCCCTTTCAACAGCCATCGTATTGCTTACTTCAACGTCATAAACCTCAGATGTACAAGAGATCAAAGTTGTATAAACAAGAATTACAATTAACCTCAAATAATACTTTTTAGACATAATTCGATTCACTTTTTTTATATATTAATTAATAGTTAGACACCAAAGAAGTTCGGCAACCAAAGACTAAGTTGCGGGATATAAGTTACTAATAACAACGATAGTATCATCACCAAAAATAGTGGAATTAGTGGAGGAATCACCTTGGCAATTGTAGTTTTCGCAATTCCTACGCCAACAAAAAGCACTGAACCCACTGGGGGTGTACAAAGTCCAATGCACAAATTCAACACCAAAACAATTCCAAAATGTGTTGCGTCCATTCCCAGCGCAGTAACTACAGGTAGAAAAATTGGAGTAAAAATCAAAACGGCTGGTGTCATGTCCATGAATATCCCTACAAACAAAAGTATTAGGTTGATAATTAAGAGTATGACGTACTTGTTATCACTTATTGAAAGAAGAAACTCACTGATGTCTTGTGGGATATTTTCATAAGATAAAACCCATGACATACACATCGAAGCCCCAATGAGCAGCATCACTATGGCTGTGGTTTCAACGGATTCTAAAATAACTTTAGGCATTGATTTAAAGGAGAGTTCCTTGTAATAAAATGACAAAAGAAAGGTATATAGTACTGCAATCGCCGAGGCTTCAGTAGCGGTGAAAAAACCACCAATAATTCCACCAATTACAATAAAAAGTAAGAGTAAACTTGGAAAAGCATCAATAAACTTAATGAAAACCTCTTTTAGACTGGAACGCTCCCCTACTTTATATTTTTTCTTCTTGGCCCATATCATTGCGACAACCATCATCAGAAGGCCTGTTAAAATACCGGGGATGTATCCTGCCAAAAACAAGGCTGCAATGGAAACACCACCACTTGCTAGGGAATATACAATCAATGTATTGCTGGGGGGAATAATTAAACCTGTAGTAGAAGAAGCAATATTTACAGCGGCTCCAAACTCTTTAGAATAGCCTTCTTTTTCCATTTCTGGCCCAAGAATACTTCCCATTGCTGAGGCTGATGCCATCGCAGATCCTGCTATAGCTCCCATCAGCATGGCTGACACTATATTAATCAATGCCAAACCTCCGGGTAAAAATCCAACTAAGGTTTTTGCAAAGGAAATTAGTCTGTGGGCAATCCCTCCTTTGCTCATTATCTGTCCTGACAGGATAAAAAATGGTATTGCCAATAAGGCAAAACTATCCAAACCTGTTGCTATACGTTGGGAAACCGTTGTCGTTGCCGCAACTAAAGGCATGGCTACGGTGAGCGTCAATAGTGAGGATATGGCAATACACCACGCGACGGGCACGCCTATCGTTAGGAGTACTAAAAAGCTTAAAATCAAAACAATTACTGGTAAAAATTCAATCATTGCGCATCTGTATTAAGTCCGAAATTTTATAATAAATAATAAGTAATCCACTCAAGGGAATCACTAAATACACCACAGCAAGTGGGATATGTAATGAGGGAGAATATTGCTCCAAAATAGAGGTGATATAAACTAAACGAAATCCCCCTAGTATAAAGCCAAAAAAAGAAAAAGTCAAAATAAGGAGGTCGATAATTATTTGAAGTTTTCTTTTCCGAACCTCATTCAGTTTCTCAGCAAAATAGGTGATTGCAACATGGCTTCTCTTCCCAGAAACATAGGCAGCACCTAAAACCCCTACCCATATCATGAGGTAGCGCGCCAACTCATCGGTGAAAGAGCTGGGATTGGTCAGCAGGTATCTGGAAAAGACTTGCCACAATACGTTGACAACCATCAAAGACATTATCAAAATAAGTGCTTTCTCCAAAAATGAATCAATTTTTTCTCTTAATTTCATTTTATAAAGTATTTTTAATTTTAACTATAACAGCTTTTAAGTAAGGATCTTGTTCATATTCTTCAATGACAGATTTAGACATTTCAGAAAATTTAGTTTTGTCTGGATAACTGACAATAACCCCTGCTGCCCTAACGGCATCGAGAGATTCTTTTTCAGACTGCATCCATAGTTTACGTTGTTCGATGACTGATAAGTCCATAGATTCCTGAACCCATTTTTGTTCTTCTTTATTGAGCGAATTCCAAAGGTGTGTACTCATCAGAACCACATCTGGCAAAACCGTATGTTCATCTAGAATATAGTTTTTGCAAACTTCATAATGTCTCGATAAATAAAAAACAGGTGGGTTATTTTCGGCACCATCAACAACTCCTTGTTGTAATGAAGTATAAAGCTCTCCATAAGAAATTGGAGTAGGTGAACCACCGAAAGACTTAACCATATCGATGGCTGTCTGACTCTCCATTACTCTAATTTTCAACCCTTCCAAGTCACTTGGTTGTTCAACTGGAGTATTGATGGTATAAAAACTTCTACTTCCAGCGTCGTAATAGGCCAATCCTTTTAACCAATATTTTTCTGCTCCTGCAAGTAATTCTTTTCCAATCGGTCCATCCAATACTTTAAAAGAATGCTCACGGTTTCTAAACAGGTAGGGCAATCCAAACACTTTCATACTTGGTGAGAAATTTTCCAAAACCCCAACCGATACTTTGGTCATGTCCAAGCTACCGATTTGAAGGAGTTCTAGGCATTGACGTTCTGTTCCTAATTGTTGACTCGGATATATTTGAAGTTTTAATTTTCCTTTGGATTTAATTTCCAACTGTTCTCCCATATAAACCATTGCTTTGTGAACAGAGTGGCTGGTGTTTAAGCCGTGTCCAAGACGGATAATTTTGGTGGTACTCAGTTGCTCACATGAATTAAACAAAAGAATAAACCCCAATAAAAGTGACAGGTTGTGTTTTATCATTAGTCTTTTAATTTTAGAAAGTTTTTCAAATTATTATAACAAATGTCCTGAATCATTTTCCCGAAGAAAGGCAAGTCATTTGGCAACAACCCTTGATTAATATCATTAGCAATCATATTACAGAGCAATCTTCGGAAATATTCATGACGCGGAAAAGACATGAAGCTGCGACTGTCAGTCAACATTCCAATAAAACGAGACAAAAGCCCCATGTTTGACAAGGCTTTCATTTGAGTTTCCATTCCATCTTTCTGATCTAAAAACCACCATGCCGTCCCCCATTGAATCTCTACTTTACTACTATTAAAGTTCCCAGGCATTGAAGCAAAAACTTCGTTCATTGCTGGGTTTAAGTTATAAATAATTGTTTGCGTCAGTTTATCACTAGAATTGAGTTTACCTAGAAGTTTTGACAAGTTTTTGGCTTGCGCAAAATCTCCTATTGAATCACAACCAACATCGGCTCCTAACTGCTCGTTTAACTTTTGATTATTTCCACGAAGGGCACCAAGATGCAGTTGTTGTGTCCATCCATTTTCATGATACATGACAAACAATTCAAATAAAACGCAGGAGTTAAAAGCCAAAGCTTCTTCTTTACTGATTGTTTCCCCAGAAATTCTTTTTTTTAGTGAAGAATCAACCGCTTGCAGCGTAAAATCAGAAGCATAGGTGTATTCTAATCCATGATCTGAAATCCTACATCCATTTTTGTGAAAATAAGTTATTCTTGATTTTAAGGCATCCAAAAGCGTTTGTAAACTATTGATACTTACACCTGATGAATATGAAAGTGTATTTAAGTAATCCAAGTAGTCTTCTGTATTAATTCCAAATATTTTATCTGGTCTAAATCCAGGAAGCACTTTGGGACTAATATTGTTTTTTTTAATTTGTTGATGGTGTTTTAAATCATCAACTGGATCATCCGTTGTACAAAGCATTTCTACTTTCATGTTTTTCAACATTTGACTTGGAAGCAAAGCTTTTTAGCTGATGATTTGTCTCTTCAAAAATAGCATCCGATGACGAAGGCTGAAGGAGATCGCTGATGTTAAAGTATCTTTTTAATTCAAGATGCGTCCAGTGAAACAATGGATTCCCAATGGTATAGGGAACTGTTTTTGCCCACTGATCAAATTTATCTTTGCTCGAAGCATCTCCTGTAATAAATTTTTCTTTTACCCCAAGGGTTCGCATGGCTCTCCATTTATAATGGTCGCCATCCAACCATACTGAATTAATGTCTCTAAAAGGTTTATTTTTAGCAATTACGTCAGGAGGTAAATGATTGTGGTAGTCAATGATGGGCATCGCCTCAGCATATTGAAAATACAATTGCTCAGCGGTCTTACTTTTAAGTAAGAAGTCAAGCTGAATAAAACCTTTTGTATTGCTAAACTCCATAATTAAATCATTCTATTAATTCCCCATTCCAAACCTCTTAATTCAGCAAGACCTCTGAGTCTTCCAATCGCTGAATAACCTGGATTTATCTTTACTTTAACCAAATCATCAAGCATTTGATGTCCATGATCGGGTCGCATGGGGATTGAGGCATCCTGACGTTTCTGATCCACTCTTCTCTTTTGCTCTATCAACACTCTTTTGATAATTTCAAACATGTCGATATCTCCAGCTAGGTGACCAGCTTCATGAAAATTTCCTTGCGTATCGCGCTTTGTGCTCCTTAAGTGTAAAAAATGAACCCTATCGGCTGTTACTGTAAAGATAGCAGGTAAATCATTGTCTACTCTTACGCCTAAGGAACCAGTGCAAAAAGTAATTCCGTTACAGAGAGGAGAGACTTGGTCAAAAATGTATTGATAATCTTCCATTGTGCTTACAATTCTAGGAAGTCCTAAAAGCGAAAATGGTGGATCGTCAGGGTGAATACACATTCTGATCCCCAATTCTTCTGCAACAGGAATGATTTCGGATAAAAACTGAACCAGATGACTTCTTAATTTGTCTTCGTTAATGCCCGCATAAGTATTCAACATTGCAGTAAATTCTTCAGTAGAATAACCTTCTTCCGAACCTGGCAATCCTTTTAACATGTTATCAGAAATCCTTTTTATATCTTCATCAGACATGTTTTGGAACTGAAGTTTTGCGGATGATATTTCTTTAGAAGTATAATCAGCTGCAGCATTATTTCTATTTAAAATACACAAATCAAAAACACGCAATTCAGATGAGTTGAACTCCAAAGCCAAAGAACCATCTTCCATCAACATGTCCAATCGGGTTCTTGTCCAATCCAAAATTGGCATGAAATTATAACAGATAACATAAACACCACTTGCTGCTAAATTGTGCATGCTGACTTTATAGTTTTCTATTAAAGTTTTAAAATCTTCTGTTCTGGTTTTAATTTTCTCATGAACTGGAAGTGACTCAACAACGTCCCATGTGAGACCTGCTTTTTCAATTGTATCCTTTCTAGACTGAATTTCTGATTTTGTCCAAATATCTCCATTCGGAACATGATGTAAGGCGTTGACGATTCCCGTTGCACCGGCTTGTCTTACGTCAGAAAGACTCACTGGATCATTTGGACCATACCACCGCCATGTTTGTGTCATTTTCATATTTAATCTTTATTAAACACCACTAAAAGCGCTGAATCCTCCATCAATCGGAAGGACTACTCCTGTTATAAATTTGGCGGCATCACTACATAAAAAGTGAATGGCGCCATTAAGTTCTTCTGCTTCACCAAATCGTTTCATTGGTGTATTTCTTATGATTGTTTCTCCGCGATCCGTATAAGATCCGTCTTCGTTAAGCAATAAAGCACGGTTCTGATTTCCTACAAAAAACCCAGGAGCAATAGCATTTACCCTAATGCCTGAACCAAATTTCAATGCCATTTCAACAGCCATCCAACGGGTGAAATTTTCAATTCCTGCTTTTGAAGCGGAATATCCAACAACCCGAGTGATTACTCGATCTACACTCATTGAGGAATAATTGATGATGGCACCTTCTTTCTGCTCTGCCATTACTTTGCCAAAAACCAACGATGGAATCACAGATCCATTAAGGTTCAATTTGGTAACCTTATCGAAATCTTCCATGGATAAATCAAAAATGGTTTGATCAACCCCAATGGTTGCTCCCGGCATATTACCCCCAGCAGCATTTAGTAATATATCGACACGTCCCCATTTGGAGACTATCTGGTCACAAACTGCTTGAATTGAACTTTTTGAAAGTACATTAGACTCAAAGCCAATCGCTTCTCCTTTCGCAGCATTAATCAGTTTTACTGTTCTTTGAACTGCAGTGTCGGTAAGGTCAAGAATTGCAATTTTAACGCCTGATTGTGAAAGGCTTTGAGCTATACAGCTTCCTAAAGCTCCACCTCCAGGTGATCAGCAATGTTCAAAGATCAAATTTCTTTTTCATTATAATTTATAATATAATATTTATACCAATAAGTTACCTTGTTGGTATCCATCGCCTGAATCCCATTTCTATGCATAAGCAGCTTTAACGCCTGTTGAAAGCTATTCTGTCTATTGAATATTTAAATTCTCGTGTGCTACTCTTTTGGAGGTGCTATTCAAGAGGCGGGTGCTGTAAAAAGTAATAAAATAAAAAAAGGAGGCCACGTAGATTTTATGGAAATTGTAAAGCAAAGCGTGATATTAGCTGTTGCTACATCAGTATCTGAGCTTTTAATTATGAAGACATATCACATAAACATATTTGATACACCTGGTACAAAGGATTTCGCATGAAGATACTTTCAGAACTGGAACCGTTGACAGAGTTCTTCACAAACGCGGAGGTGTTTCTCCTAAAACTGAGGAGAGAATTAAAAAAATTCTCAAACAGAAAAACTTTAAAATAAATTTAATCGCGAGTTCTCTTGCGATGAAAAAGCATCATAATTTGGCCATGTTGATTCCGGCTTTTGATGACGATAATTTGTTTTGGAAATCTCCCTATTCTGGAATCCAAAAAGCCAAACAAGAAGTTAGTGTATCGGTTTTGAACGCAAACCCTAGGGTATTTTTGATCAGTTTAACCCTAAAAGCTATAAAGAAGCTTTCGTTAGATTAATTAATACAAATCCTGATGCCGTTGTTTTAGTTCCTATATTCAACAAGGAAACTCATGAAATTGTTGCCGAACTAAATGAAAGAGAAATTCCTTTCCTGTTTTTCAATGTTAATATTGAAGGGTTTAACAACATCAGTTATATTGGACAAAAATCCTTCGCTGCTGGAGCATTGTCCGCACAGTTATTAGAATTGTGTACTGATCCGAATGATGAACTTTTAATTGTCCAAACCCGTAAAACTCTTGAAAACTATCGAGCAATTAGCCAAAGAGTTGTTGGGTTTAAAGACTACTTCGAGAAGAAAAAAGCGAAGCGAAACATACATCATCTTGAGTTTGATAATTTAATTGATTTGGTAAAAACTAAATCTAAAATCAAAAAATTTAATTTAAAACAAATCCATTAAAGGACTTTTAGTTCCTTCAAGTAGAATTTCTAATATCACCTCCCTAATCGAAGATGAATATCTTGATCGATTAAGACTTATTGGATTCGATACGACTCCTCAAAATGTTGATAGTATAAAAAAGGGGAGAATTACTTTCTTGATTTCTCAGAAATCTTTTAACCAAGGCTACAAATCTGTCATCAGCATGTCTAATTTCCTTGTTTATAAAGAAAAGCCTAGTCAAGAAATGCCAACACCCCTAGAAATTATCACCAAAGAAAATGTTGCGTTTAGTCAATTTGATAAACGAAGAGTATTTTAATGAAAAATAATTTATCGAAGAATTATAAAGTGATTTTACGAAATCGATTGCATTATCGAAAAGTTCAATTTTACTTACAAACTATTGAGCGGTATTATCCACAATTACTTCTTTAGCATGCGCAGCAACTGGCCACCTGTATCTTTCTAAATCTTTTTCAAGTATTCGGATATTCCTCCACCTTACTTTATTTCCTAATTGAGATTTCTTCTTTATGCTGTGAACTTGGAGACCAAAAAAACCTTCTGCTGTGAGACCATCCACCAGGTTGGTGCACATCGTGCCATTCACCCAAGTTCGAATTGAAGACCCTATTGCTTCTATTCGGATTTCATTCCACTCCCCTACTTTAAACGCGCTTTGTGCCAAAGGATCATCTTCAAGTTTGTAGATCCATCCTCTTCTCGACTCATCATAAACTCCTGCAGTCCATTTTCTATCACTAGGATCCAATTCGCATTGGTAGCCGTGCACTCTCCCGTTCTTGTATTCGGGAAGGGAATTTGATCTAAACTGTATGCCTGAGTTGAGTCCTCCATCTAGCCTTACTTCCAACTCGAAAATAAAGTCTGGAGTAGAGTTTGTTGGTACACATAAAGGAGTTGGGCGTGTTCATTACTGGCGAACCTACTACTGCTCCATCGATTACCTCATAATTAGCACTGCCATTCTTCTGGTTCCATCCTTCAAAATTAGTCCCGTTAAACAAGACCTCCCATTCTTGAGCTAGGCTCAAAAACGGGAGGCTTGTCAATAAGATTAACAGTGAAGTTTTTAAAACATTTTTATTTAAAAACTCCATAATTAACTATTTATACATTAATACCCAGTATTCTGTAGCAACCTCGTTTGTGGAGAGATCACTTTCAGATAGTGGAATAGGTCTTAAAAGGTGATAAGTCTGAATTTCCTTAACCCATGGATTCATGGCTTTTGCTCGCTCTATTAACTTTTCGGTTCTTTTAAGGTCATACCATCTCAATCCTTCTCCCATTAGCTCTCTTGCTCTTTCGTCCAAGATCATATCGATAGTAGGAGTACCACTAGCTCTATAAGAAGCGGTTGCAAGGCTTGTCCCTGATGGGTCAGCAGCTTGGTCAGCGGATACAGAAGCACCCCCTACAGCTCTGTCGACAATAGTGTTGTAATAATTTTGTGCACTTCCCAAAGATCCACCTGAAGCGCCTTTTACAATTGCTTCTGCAGCAATTAAGTAAGCTTCGGCTGAGCGCATAACGATAGCGTCAAATTGACCAAATCCATTTCCATATGCAATTCCAGGTTCCCAGAATTTCCACATCATCGGTGATTTGTCTTGGCCATGATAATTTGATTCATCAATAACACCGTATTGATCATGATTAATCACTGCGTAATCTTTTGTTCCTCCAACAATATCTTTACCTCTATCAGCTGCTGATATTACAGGTGAATTCCAATCTCTAAACTCAAGAACAACATCACCAGATTTTATATCAATTGGAGTCACTCCTGATGCAGGTACAAATCCAGGATTATCAACAACAGCATAAACCTTTTCAACAAAGTTATGGTGATAACGTGTATCATTTTGTGGGTCAAAAAGTCTATAGGTTGCTGGAGTCGCGTTATGAACTCCTAAAATTCTGTTGTAATCAGAAGTTCTTCCCGGAGAACCAGGAACATCATCTACACCACCTCCGAAGAGATGAGGAAGATCATTACCACCATCTCGGTTAGGTGGCACTGCAACAATATCTTGTTGTACAGAATTAGTTATCGCTTGATCAGAATATTGAGCTGCAAATACAACTTCGCTGTTTCTTGCATTTTGATCTCCGGGACCAAAAGTTTGATTTGTTGGATCTTCAGAGCGTTTAGGCCATAGATCACTATAGTTGGTAACTAGTGAATGTGAAGCAATTACTTTGTCCGCGTAAGACAAAGCTTGAGTAAAATCAGCAGCAGTTCCGCCTAATTTACCATCAAAATTCCAACCTCTTGTTAAGTAAACTCTAGCAAGTAAATGCTGAGCTGCGCTTTTGGTCGCTCTCCCGTAATCTGATGCAGTAGAAGGTAATGCAGTCTCTGCAGCAGTTAAATCAGTGATCAACTGAGCATAAATCTCAGATGAAGCAACTCTTGTAACTTCCTTGTTAGCTGAAGTTGTTGCCTTCAGGGGCATAGGTATATCTCCCCATTGTTGTACAGCATAAAAAAGACATAATGATCTCATAAACTTTGCTTCAGCAACTCGTGTTGCTATCAGAGTAGCATCTCCACCAACTACATTTTCGGCTCTATCAATTAAGATATTTGATCGATTGATCTGTTTATATAGTAGAACCCATAAGTCAGAAACTTCACCAGTTCCATCTGTTAATTCAGATCCGTAAGTATCAATTCTGTTGTTCACTAAAACATTATCTACATTATCCCAGCCAGAAGACCCCGCAAAAATATCAGTTCCATTAAGAACCAAATGCCTTTGCTCAACAATATTTCTCAAAAGAGGATATATCGACTTACTTAAATCCTCAAAACCGGCTGGTGTTGAGAAAAAAGAGTCTGCTGTTTGATTTGAAATTGCTTTTTCGGTTAATATATCTTCAGTGTCACAACTAAAAACGAACAATAAAGAGAGTACAATTAAAATTTGATTAATTTTTTTCATCTGTATATTTATTTCTTTTAAACTTTTCATAATTTTTATCTTCTTTGATTAAAAGTTTAGGTTTAATCCAAACAATACAGTCATTGCTGGAAGATCATCATCATTACCACCAGAGTTGTATTCTGGATCAAATGAAAGGAAGTCAGAAAACACAAATGGATTCTGAAGCTGTCCGTAAAATCTTAGTCTTGAGACTCCTAATTCATCAAGGATATTTTGTGGTAAACTATATCCAAATGTAATATCACTTATTCTAACAAAATCAGCCATTTGGTAACTTAAGGCAACACGAGACTGACCTCCCTTTGATTCATTCTTACCGTTAAGACCAGGTCCCGTTGTTGGGCCGAAATAGGTATTAGATGGGTTTGTCGGGGTCCAATAATCCAGTTCAGAAGAGCGGTTGTAACGATCAGAACTAAGATCTCCAAAAGTAGCATTTAGATAAGCATTAGAATACATCAATCCCTGCCTTGTGTACATAAAAAAGGACATATCCCAATTCTTGTATGAAATTTGATTTCTTAAACCAGCGGTCCAGTCGGGAGTTCCCTTACCTACAATAGTTCTGTCATCAGAATTTATCTTATCATCACCATTAATATCTGCAACTTTGACTTTGTCCAGGGATTTGTCCGTATACCGCAGCTTCAGTAGCCTCATCGGTTTGCCAAATACCCTCAAACTTATATGAATAAAGAGCTCTTACGGATTCTCCAACAAAACGTTTGTTTCCCTTATCTTCGGTTATACCCCCAGCTAGCTTAACAACTTTATCCTTATTTGCTGTATAAGTTAAATTAGAAGACCACTTAAAGTCACCCTTGTTTATATTTATTGAATTTAATGTTATCTCAACACCACTATTCTCAATCTCTCCAACATTATCAACTGCACTAGTAAAACCAGTTGACGTTGGAATTCTGTCGTCTAGAATTAGATCTTCAGTGTTTCTTTTGTATACTTCAACAGAACCTGTAATACCAATGTTTTTTAGGGAAAAATCTAGACCAAAGTTCGTTTCTTTACTTCGCTCCCAAACCAATCCTTGATTAGAAAGTGCATCAATGGAATAACCATTAGCTGAAGATCCATCAAAGTCATAAACTGTTTGATAAATGTTAGATTGAGTAGCGTAAGGATTAATACTTGCATTATTTCCAACTTCACCATAACTTACTCTTACCTTTAAGTTAGAAAAAACATTTAAATCTGAAATAAAGCTTTCTTCTGAGAGTCTCCAACCCAAAGCAGCTGAGGGGAAAAACGCCCATTTATTATCTGTAGCTAACTGAGAAGCACCGTCATATCTTCCAGTTACTGTCAACAAATATTTATCATTAAATGTGTAGTTAACTCTTCCCATATAGGACGCTAAAGAACTTTCGATTAAATCACTATTATAAGCTTTGATAGTTGCACCAGTACCTGTATTGTGCCATAATGATCGGTAAGCTAAATCTTCAACCTGTATTTGCATATATTCATCGTACTGTTCAAAAATACTGAAAAGTGCAGTTGCATCGATTCTGTGTTTTCCGAAAGTTTTATTATAATTTAAAGTGTTATCTAAAGTATAATTAGAAGTTTTTTCATTCCACGTATTAACCTTTGGATTTCTTGATCCTTTTTGTGATTTGGTATAAGTTCCTCTGTAGTCACCTTCTCTTGCTGTTGTTTCATAGGCAGAGTAAGAAGTTTTAAACTTCAAACCGTCAGCTAATTTAATTTCAGCAAAGGCATTGGCTAAAAGTGAATTCCCTTTGCGTCCTCTTTGAAAATTCAACGGGTCAATCTCAATAAGTGGATTAATTACTTGAGAGTCATCTATACCCATGTAGAAAGCCAAGTTATCAACAGGGCCGTAGTTAGTATCTCTTTTATTGGGTTCAACAATATCATCAAAAAATGGTGTTCCTGTAGGCCTTGCCCTGTAAGCAGATCTTAACGCTTCCGTTGAGCCCCAATTCCTGTCAGTCTGAGTAATATAAGTAGTAAAACCTACCTTAACATTTTCAGAGACCTGGCTCTCAATACCTGCGTTTAAACTTAATCTTTCAAAATCAGTATGCATTGTAAGCCCCTGTTCCTCTAAATAACCAGCTGAAAAATTATATGATGTTTTCTCAGATCCACCAGAAACAGCAACAGTATGATTTTGCTGTGCAGCATCATCCCTAGTAACTAAGTCTACCCAACTAGTTGAAATTCCATTGTTTACATTATACTCTTCTTGAGCAGTGAATCCTCTTCCAAACTCCGGTTGAGAATACAAGTCATAATACTGTTGGGAATTCATGAATTCTGGCATGTGAGCTTTAGTTCTAATTCCGTAATATCCATTATAAGTAACATTTGCTTTCCCAGTAGATCCCTTTTTAGTAGTGACAATAATCACTCCATTTGCTCCTCTCGCACCATATACTGCAGTTGACGAAGCATCCTTTAGCACATCAATAGACTGAATATCACTTGGATTAATTGAGTTAAGGTCAGCGCCCATAATACCATCAACTACAACTAGTGGTGAAGTCTTTTCTGCATCAAAGTTATTGAGTCCACGTATGTTAATATCAAAACCATCTCCAGGACGTCCTTTCGTTTTAGTAATATTTACACCAGCAACTTGTCCTTGCAAGGAAGCAGCTGCTTGTAGTGGATTTGCTCTGGTAATTGTTTCTGTTCTAATTTGGGAAATTGCACCAGTTAAATCTCGTTTTCTACTTTGGCCATAACCTGTGGTAACGATCACTTCATCAAGTTCATCAAAAGAAGCTACTAATAAGACACTGATGTCGGAGTTGTTCCCAACAGGAACTTCTTGATCGACAAAACCGATGAAAGAAAAAACAATCACGTCTTCTGCATCTATTATTTGATAGTTTCCATCAAAGTCTGAAGATACTCCAACATTGGTCCCTTTAATAACAACGTTTACTCCAGGTAGCGGGACTCCTGATTCGTCGGCATGAACCCGTGATAGATCTGAGCTGATACAACAAGTAACCATCAATGATATGTAACATAACTCCTTTTTGAAAAAAAGACATTGAATTTCTTTAACAGTACGGGGATCAACAGTTCCCCTTTTTAAATTAATCATACAGTTAAGTTTTATTTCATATTTATTAATTATTCTGAATGCCGAAAATGCTAACCAAATAACCAATAAATAGCCTATATAAATTGTCCCAATATCAATGAAGTTTTTATTTAAACACTTTTTTTTTAAAAAAAAAAGGGGAATTATGGTTATTATGTGAGGTCATATGAAGATTTAAATGAATTTTTATTTAGCTTATTAATAAATACCGTCCGTGTTTAAAACTTCAGTTTATTAATAGATTTTCAATCAATTGCTTTACTGATTTTAAAAAATGAGGATAAAATATTAATTATAAATCTAAAAATCTTCTTTATTACTTAACTTTAAACGACATTCTGTTTACAACCTTTCCATCAACATCGTGATGAATAAACTGAATTGTGGGGACACCGTCAACTTGTTTGATAATCCCACTCAAGAATCCCCCCTTAACTCTTAAAAACTTATGTTCAGGCCGGTAATCATTTTGAGACCAACCTCCTGCATGAGCATCTGATCCTGCACCTGTTCCAAACTCCCAAAGATTAGTTCCTTCAATATGAGTGACATATTGCCAATGACGATCTCCATTGGCAATGAAAAAATTATTTTGTTTTTTGATAAAACTTAAAATCTCTTCCCTCTCGTAAGTATAATTCTTATTACTTAAATTATCGTTTTTCTTTAATCTGTCTGGACCTAAGATCGGTGAGGATGTGATCAGTAACTTAAAGGTAGCATCCGAAGCATTTACAGTTTCATAAAACCAATCTTTTTGTTCTTTTCCCCAAATGGTTTTTTCCGCACCATCAGGAATTGTATTCTTACTTCTATAATTCCTTCCCTCTACTATCCATATTTGAAAATCCTTTCCCCAGCGTACTGTCTTATAAGTTTTCTCTGCAGTAGGGAATTGTTCTTTATCAAAAATCTCAAGCCCTCTTTCAAAATTTATCATACCATAATTCTTCCCCGGGTAGCTATCATCAAAGCCAACGTCATGATCATCTTTCATAAAATAAGAGGTGTGATTGTTGTAGAAAGTTCGTTGAAAAGGCAAAGAAAAAATCCGATTCCATTTAAAACGAGCCAACTCCTCTGTTAAAGCATAAGGGGTGGGCTTGTCCATGTATTCTATATCTCCAGTATGAACATAAAAATCAGGATTTAATTTTGTCATGCTTGGATAGATTTTATGGCCATTTTTCAAGTCATCTCTTCTGTTATAGTCATGACAAGAAACAATACAAAATTTAATTTCCGAATCGGCATCCCGAGCCGGAGGAGTAGCGAATTTTCCAAAGAGACTGTCTGATATTTTAGTCTGCCCCAACCCTCTTGAGTAAATTTTTGTAACGTAGGTTTGTCCAGCCTTCAGTTCTTTCAGCTGCCACTGATATGTGTAATCCATTTTTTCATCAACTTCATGCCATGCTGTTTTAACTAAATTAATTGAGTCATTTATTGGATGATAAACAAGTTGAACTTGCCCTGAAGCACCAGGACAATAGCCCTCCATATCTGAAATATTATTGCCTGCTGGGATTTGTGTGTTGTAGATAGAATCAATATTAGGATTTTTGGCGAGCTTAAGCATTTCTTTTCTAGGAATTTCGATAAAAGGGATCCCCTTAAAATTTGCCTCTTTGTTTTTTGTTAGCCGCGTCCAAATGCTAATCGAATTTTGATCTGCCCATCCATTTTTCATACCGTTCCCGAAAAATGGACCTGATTCCTGTTTTGATATCGAGCAAGAAAGCAGAAATAGCACGGGGGACATCAATAATAAATTTTTTATTATATATTTTATCATCTTAATTGAATTTATAAAGGGATCAAGAAATTAGATCATTATTGCTTCAAATAGTTTAAATTAAAAAAAAACCGCCCGAAGGCGGAAAAGGGTCGTTAGTAAGCCTAAGATTTATAGACCGCCATAAAGTTTGTATACTTCCGAACCCGCACTTAGAAAAGCACCCGTTCCATAAACCTCAGTTTTGTCAGGCCATGCTTGACCAGGTTCTGCTCCTATCGGCTGAACATAACCCAACATTCCGTCTTCAGTTACGTGTCCAACCATTGCATTCCATCCTTTTTCAGCCGCTGATCCGTAAGTTGCTTTATCAAGAATGCCATTGTTAATTCCCCATGCCAATCCAAAAATAAAAAAGGAAGATCCACTGGTTTCAGGGGTAGGGTAATATTCCTGACCCAAAAGACTCATTGACCAATGTCCTGCTGAAGTTTGTAAATTTAAAAGTTTTTTAGCCATTTGCTTATATATTTTCAAAAAGCGGTTGTATTCGGATGTACCTGGTTTTAATTCATTGAGCACGTTTGCCAATCCTGCAAAAACCCATCCGTTTCCACGTGCCCAGAAAATCTTCGTCCCCTTGTCTAGTTTCCCTAGGTAAGATCCATCACGATAGTATAAGCTTTCTTTTGTATCATAGAGATATTCAGTAGTCGCATTAAATTCTTGAATCATAAAATCAAGATAAGCTTGGTTTCGCGTCAACTTATAAAGTTTTGCCCAAACTGGAGGAGACATAAACAAAGCGTCACACCAATTCCATCGGTCCTGATGAAAAGGAGTTTTCCAATCCATAACGGATTTTGAAGGATGATAAAGTATAAAATCGAATTGATCGATCGTCGGCTGAATCATTTTTTTATCTTTAAATTCCTTGTAAAGATCAATATACATTTGCCCAACGGTATGGTCATCTGCATGATATGTTCTAGCATGCAACTTCCAGTCGTGTTCTTCTGCAATATCCTTGAGCCAGTTAAAATATTTATCCTCTTCTGCCATTGCGGCCCATTTAACCATTCCTACATACAATGCGCCATTCGTCCAGTCTAGAGGATGATGTCTTGTAGATTTAAGTCTTTTGTTTTGGGCTCTGAATTTAACATCCCCATGATTTTCGATTTGCCAATCTGCAACCTTTTGCATTATGGATTTAACATTTGATGGCGTGATGTCTTGTGCCAAAGAAAAATTAAAGAATAAAATCGAAGTGATTAAGAATTGAATTGTTATCGTTTTCATGATTTAATAATGATTATTTAGTTTTTAATTTATATAAATACAATTGACTTGGAGAAGGCCATGGTTTAGGACGAGGTTTGTCTCGATTATTATTCAGTGTCTCCCATTTTAAAACATAGCGAATATTTTTTTCTTTCACTTCACCAATGTCCTGAACGGTTTTGATTCCGAGTCCCGGAAAAGAGCCTTCAATTTTCAATTGTTTCTCAAAGCGGCTGTTGGTAAAGAGTTTAGGCGTTTTTAAAACTTTACCAATGGGAGTAAATGTTTCATCCAACAAAAGAGTACCGATTCCATATTTCTTGTGCCAGTAACCTATTTCAAACCTTCCATCTTCTCTTTTGTCAAAACTGTTAATCTTAAGTTCAACGTTGATACTACCGTTTCCTGAAAATTCCCATCTATAATCCCATTTTGTGATTTGTTTAGATTCCCATTCATTCTCTTCAAATTTTGCAATATAAAGCTGAATATTTCCACTTTCATCATATTTATGATAAGTGAATACTGGTTTGTTGTTTTTATCTAAACATAGTTTTGCGGCCAAATTAATAATCCCCCCTTTTGGAGGAACCGGAGCAACAATAAGTGATTTTTTATCTAATGTCGCCGGCAATACAATCGGTTGATCAAAAGCATCATACCAGTTTTTTAAATCAGGACTTTTCATGTAAGATAAATCATGATTCGTCGAACAGTCTGGAGTATCTCGCCAAACCCAGTAAACATGATACCATCCATCTTCTCTTACTTCAGGCTGAGACTGATAGGCATTCATTAATCCCTGACCATCAGTTAAAGGAACTCCTAACATTCTAGACCATTTTTTTTTTTGAGTGTCATAAATGTTATAGATTTCATTTCCATTACCGCTTGATCCATCGCGATAATGAAAAATTAATTCCTTTTCTTTGGACAGCATGAACTTTGGATAAGTTGATCTTAATTCATTTGAACCAACCAATGGGAAGTGTTGTATAAGTGTTGAAATATCGCCTGATAAATTACTTCTAAAATAGGTTAGAGAATCTACATGCATATTGCCAGAAAGATGAATAAACCCTTCTTTATCGACAGCCATTGTTATCGAATTATGGGAATCCCACCCTACCTCAGTTACAGAGAATCTTTTACTTTTTTCTTTTTGATCTAAAGCTCTCGTTGGAGCAGGCATTTTATGTAGAACGAAGTTTTTATCGGTTAACTTTCTTTGCCCCACCACCATTTTTTCTATTGGAATTATAGTAGGCAATGTATTGACTTTCATCATGGGAATAAAGAGAAAAACGTACAGGATGACCTGCCCACACAGAGTCGATTTTCATTATTTCAATGACGGATTCAGTTTGATCTCTTTGGTCAACAATAATTTCTTCTGACTTTTTGTTATCACAAGATAAAATTAGTACTGTAAGAATAAATCCTGTTAGATACTTTATTGATTTTAACATGATTATTTTTTATAAATTAAACCCTCCTTTTTCATTTCAAAAAAAAACTCAAAATCATCTTCACCTTTAACTAAATTAATTTTAATTGATCCATTTTTTTCTATTTTCATGCTTTTAGCAGCGACAATTTGCCTTGCCTCCTCGAAATCTTTTACTGGTAAAATCAATGTTATTAAATTAGTTATTTCTTTTCTTGAATTTACTTCAATATCAAAATAATCAATCCATTTGAATTTTTCAGTTCCGTTTACCATCTGTGAAGTATGTCTTCCTTGGTTAATTTCAAACTTTTGATTTAAAATTGGAATTAAAGCCATTTTTCCGTTCTTTCCTTCCAGCATAACAAGTTTTTCATATATTTCAACCTCAACTCCTGGATGAAACCTCACTTTGATCTCAGCATTTGAAGTAGACTTTATTTCATCTAAGACCAGAGTCACTTCAGGTTTTTTGAGAACTACACTTCTCCTCCATTTCTTTAGTTCTTTATTTGGATAGGCCTTGGTGGGATCCATGAGTACATAATCTACTTTATCTGAGGATTGAAAGCTTAACACCTCACCTCCTATCGAGTAATCATAAGGCTGTTTATAATACTTAGCTGATATTTGTTGCTCTCCATTCACCAGTATCGTGTTGTGTCCCGAACTAGCAGCTTCTGGATATTCAAAGCGGGCTTCATCAAAATATTTCTCATCGTATCCGCTTCTACCTAAATCTCTAATAAAATACTCCTTATTCCAATAAACTACAAAATGACCTATATCAAGGTGTCCATGATGAGGATCGTCATTCTTACCCGCTTTCCCTGCAACTATGACTTTGTTGGGATTCATAAAATCAGTTCGCATGACCCACCAATCAATCGTTCGAAAGTGCTTGGAAGGGTTTTTTGGAGGAATTCCTAAACCTGAAGGTCTGGGCCAAATGATATCAAAAATATTGTCCCCTTTCTCAAGAAAGTTACTGCGGTACCATGCGGCTTCTTCGTTTTTTGTTTCTGTTGCTAACTTGTTTATCAGGTGTGGACTTCCGATGAGACCATACCCTCCTGAATCCTCAAAATTTAAAGATTTATTTCCAGGTAATGATAAATAAAGAGGAAAGCTCACTGGGTTATCTTTTAATCTTTTGTTGTTAAACAAATTATGTTTTCCATTGGTTAATCGTTTTAAAGCATCAGCAAAAAACGAGGAAGTATGCACACCATAGTTCCAATAACCACCACCTTCTTGCCATCCGCCGTCCTCTCCAAGTTCATTAAACATACTGTTAATTCTGTTGTAGGACTCAGCAACAATGTCAGTCAATTGCGGATGCTCTTTCAATAGTGTTAATCCTGCCAAGCCAACTCCCGAATTACACACCCCACACCAATTGCATCGATAGGCTGTTGCCCACCAATGAAATTCATAATCCCCTCTAACTCTTGTAACAACTTTTTCCAACAATGCACCTCTAATTCGATCTCGATGGGGTTGGCTCAAAGCCTGGTATAGCCAATCATAAACTGCTGCCATCATACGGCCTGCATCACCATTAAAGTGATCAAAATTAAAATTAACCTGATCATCAGGAACGTTCCAAGGCATTATTCGAGAATAGATAACTGGAAACTCGTGTGCCCTCTGTGTCCAAGTCGTTAGGTCACAAAAAGCATCTGCAAATTCAAATGCCTTTTGAGCGTAACGTTCCTCACCGGTCATTTGATATAAAAAAGCCAGATGATAGGCATTGTCTAAGTTTGTTTTATAATAGCCAGAATATTTACCATTGCGATCTTCTTCTGACCAATTGGCACGGGTATTCTTTCCTTGAATGGGAATATTCTTATCTACAGGCATTACCATCCAAACCTTGGCTTGCGCTTTAAGCTTTCTAAATATATCATTGCTTTCTTGATCCTCCGAGATTCTTTTTAGTAACTCCTTTTTTTCTGATTTATTAAAATACAAATAAGGATGTTCTAAAGAAGAAATATCTATGGCTTTGTCAACATCAGTTTTACTCAATTGAGCAAAGGAATTACCATGCAAAATAAGTGAGAGGAATAAAACACTCAGTAGTTTATTTATTTTTAAATTAAACATTATGAGCCTTTCAATTTAATTTTGAAATTTATTTTCCCTTCAACAGCCAAATCAGTTGGTATGTTTATTTCAATTCTTTTTAATCCTTCAATTCTACGATCCAATTCCAAAGGAGGAGGATCCAAGTCAACCACCTTGATTTGACTGATTGTTTGTGTCATGTTTTCTAGCAAAAGTTTTTTGCCGGATTGATTCAAAACAGCTCCATTTGATGTTACTTCAACCTCTGCAGTAGTTATTAATTGCCAAGTAATGGTCTGGGTTGCTTCATTAACTTCTATATTGTCTTGAATTAAAAGTATGTCGTTACCTTCTTTTACAAAAGTTCTTTGAGCCGCTTTAAGTTGTCCCTCGAAAGTTGGAGACATTTCAAAAGTAACCTCAGGACGGTCTCCCGATTTAAAATTAAGAATGGAAGCTTTTCCATCCACAACGTGTAACTGATTATTTACGGTTAACGTGCTGTGTCCTAAATTGCTTTTTGTTATAAGTGTCCAACGATCACTGTCTTGTGATTTATTCCACAAGTCGAAACCTTTCTGCTCTAATTCATTATAGTTTTGATTTCCTGGATCTACTACCCATCGGACACCGTTAAGCTCAAAAATAAATGACCCTGCATCCATATTCCCATGATTCACAGTACCGCTACCTCCTTTACCTCCAAAATAATAATTTTTTGAATCATCACTGCCTCCAGTAAAAACTGCTATTGGATTAGCACCTTCCCCCTTCCAGGCAGTAGGTAAATCAGATTTTATTTTCTTTTCAAATTGGGATAACCAAACCAAACCTGCGCCATCTAATCTTCTTAACTTAATATTTTCGGCAGGTTGTAGAAAACGGTCTTTTTCATAAAAAATCTCATCTCCACTCTTGGCAGCAAACCAAGCCAAGGCTATGTCTCCATCTTTTGATCTTCGATCGCCGCAATCTGCAAAATTATAATACCATCCGGAAGGGGTATTCATAAGGACTCTAAAAACAGCACTTTGTTTAAATGCAGTGTAATTTCCGAGACCAAAATCAGTCCCGAAAGCACTCTCCAACATTGCATTAGTAACCACAGAAAAAGTAGTTCCATAACCCCAATAGGTCGATCCTTCAGGATAAACCCCGTCAGGAGCATATTCATCTAAAGAATGTGGTAAACCATCAAGTGAGCGTTTTATTGTTTTAGCTGCCAATTCGGGATTTTTTTCAGCAATTGCAATTGATGCTGCTATCATACCACCATTACATACCTGATTCCAGTTGTTATTTCCATTAATCCACCACGTATTACTTCTTTTGGAGGTGTCATAGCTGGGCATTATTCCTTTATCAATTAAGGCATTTAACGCCAATTCGATAGTTGGTTGAGGAAGGTCACCCGCAGTCCAGTCTAAAGCGAATGCAACGGCCATAGCCATTTCACCTACATCCAAGTAATGAGAAGGATTCCAATCAGAAAAATTACAAACGGCTTTAACCTCTCCATCTATCCTCGCTAAAATATTTGGATCTTTATCGATAAAATATGTCATTCCCAACATATTGATACGATGAAGCATCTCTCTGGAAACCGAAAGTAGTCGTCTACCTGTTTTTATTCTTTCAAGAAATGGCTTGTTTAAGGTGTTTTCAGCATCCAATCGTATTGCTGCATATATGTTTTTAACTACAGGATCTGAAATCATCTTGCTTCTTAATACTTTTTCAATTTCTGTGTTAAGAACCAATCTTGGTAAATCTTTATTTAGGTTTTCTAATAAATATTTTTCAGTAAAAGGATTTGTTAATTCACTAGGATTTTTTATTTCACTCCTTATCTCCGTATGCGTATCACATGAAATTATCATAAAGATTAAATAAATAAAAGCAATCTTTTTTCGAAAGGTTTTCATAAATATTTTTTTAAAAGTATCTTAAGTTTGTTTCTAGTGTATAGAGTCTAATGCACTAATTCATTTTTATTCTAGTTTTTTACATTAGCACAGGCTTAAATAAACAAAGCCATCTATAAAGATGGCTTCGTTTACAATAAATTAAACTATTATAAAATTACCACCCTGGATTTTGTTCCAATTTTGGGTTTTGAGATAAAACATCTAATGCAATTGGCCAATAGTAATGTTTAGACTCGTCAAATTTAGGAGTTTCAAAATCGGTTCCTTTATAGGGTTCGATGTAAGGAACACCACCAACAAGTCCAGATTTAACAGTAACCTTTCCATCTGGATCAATCAAAGCTTTGTGGGCATCATCCCAACGCATTCCATAATCTTTTTGTTCAAGCTTTTTACCCTGTTTCCATCTTCTTAGATCATCATATCGAAAACCTTCAAAAAACAATTCAATTCTTCTCTCTCTTCTAATTTCGACAAGAGCAGCAGAAATACCATCCGTGGAATAGCGAGGATCCATAACAGGAGTACTTGTAAGATGTACCATTCCATCCCTATCCCTGAGTTTGTTGATGCTTATATCTAAATCAGCTTGAGAGATTACTCCTCCTCCCAATTCAGCCTTAGCTTCTGCATAATTTAAAAGTGCCTCTGCATATCTTAAACTGATCCCTGGAGTTACCGAAGAATTATAAGAAGCGTGGGCAGAGCCCACATTATATACTTTTATTATGTGATAACCAGTATATGTTTTTAATCCTCCAGGCATTCCCTGAATTCTAGGATAGGTGTTTGCTTCAGCAGAATGGTTACCATAATTATAAATGGCCTGATCAGCAGGATGCAATATTGATTGTCTTAGTCTAGGATCCCTGTTCTCAAAAATATCAGCATAATTAGCATCTCCTTTATAAAGGGGAGATAGACTAGTGGGAAGACCATCAGAACAAAGATAATCTTCTACCAAACTTTTGGTAGCCCCACCATTATATCCTCGATTATAAGACTGAACATGATTGGTTCTGGCTCCTCTCTCATACCGTTGAAAGAAAATAACCTCGGAGTTTCCATCAATACTTTCCTGACTGTGTAATTCATTATAAGTTCGGCCCGCAGCACCTTTATGCAGACTGTGCTTTCCACCATCAATCAGTTCTTTGGCTGCATCAGCAGCAGCTTGAAGATAAGTGGATTCTCCACCTAAACTATGATATTTCCTCCAAGTACCTTCCATCAAACAAATTCTTGACTTGATCAAAAGTGCTGCAGATTTAGATAATTTGTTTTGATCGCCATTATCTCTAATGTTTAGAGCAGCGAAGTTAAGATCCTCAAGAACTTTCCCCATTACAAGGTCTCTTGAATCTCTTGCACCATAAAGAATATCTTCATCTGCAAGGGTTACCTCTTTATCAACCCATTGAACAGTTCCAAAATTCTTAATTTTATTTGCATAAAACATTGCTCTAAAAAGTCTAGCTTCAGCTTCATAATGGTTTTTAACCTCATCCGAAACAACAGCCTTTCCGTAATTAGCTAAACCAATATTTATGGCTCTAACTAGTTGAAAACCTTTGTATCCATACCATCCAGCCGGAGCATTAGCACCTACACTTGAGGGAATATTATAAACACCTGCCCTGATTTGCGCATATGAACTGTGCCTTCCGTGTCTCGGAGAAGTGTTGTCAGACATGCCATCATAATGTAGATAAGAAATTCTATGACTATCAAAACCATCATCATGCCCCATTAAAAAAGGGTAAGTATTATCATTTTTTGTCATATCATAGAATGAATGGTTGTATACCATAAGATCATTCTCGGTATTCCAGAAAGATGCATCACTAATCTGATCTAGTGGCAGTCTTTCAAGAAAACTATCATTACAGCCATAAATCACAAACAAGACTGCAAAACTTTTGATTATATTTTTTGTTCTATTTTTCATTTTTCAATTTTTTTAAAATTATAAACCAATTTTTAATCCAAATGCGTGAGTCCTGTTTTTATAGTACTCCTGGGTAAGAGTTGGCCTTACCTCAGGATCCAATGGAGCTCTCATATTTGTTGCGTCCCATAGATTTTGTCCTGAGTAGTATATATTAAGTGATCTAACACCAATCTGACTAACGATATCAGCAGGTACTTTATAATTCAAAGTCAACTGCTTCAATCGGATGTATGATGCATCTTGAAGGTAACGGTCATTAACCGAATAATTTTTCTTATCATTATATCCTATGTGAGGTCCAGGAAAATATGCATCAGGATTAGTTGGTGACCAAGAGTCGGTAATATAATACCACTCTGCATTTCCAGCATTCCATGGCCAAAAAGCATTCCAGTTTCCAGTTGGAGGGAAGTAATCACCTTTTAAGATTCCTTGAAAGAAAGTGTTTAATGACCAATTCTTGTATCTCAAATCAATATTTATTCCAAATCTATAACGTAGACTTGAATTCCCAATCACACCCCTGTCTCCTGGATTAGCTAAAGTATTATTTCCAGGTTCTACAATTCCATTGCCGTCAGTATCACGATAATTTAAATCTCCAGCCTTCCAGTTATTCCCAAGAGCTGATAGGTCGTTTACAATATCTGCATCATTTTGGAACAAGCCATCAGTTTTATAACCCCATATTTCCCCTATTTTTTGTCCGGTATAATATTCACTTAACGCTCCAGTTGGGTTATCATATTTTGTGATTTCAGCCTGACTATCTGATAAAGCAAGCGTAACGCCATAATACCAATCTTGATTTAACTGATCTTTCCAAGTTGCTGAAAGTTCCCATCCTTTAGTTTCAAGATCTGCAGCATTAGTTTTAGGTGCTGAAGTTCCTAAAATAGAAGGCTGTTCAACCATCATCAACATATCTTTAGTTACTCTAGTAAAAACATCAAAACTAACGTCTAGTTTGTCACCCAATAGAGTTGCATCGATACCAAAGTTAGTTGAGGATACTTTTTCCCAAGTTAATTCAGAACTTACTAAGCCTGCTGGAGAAACGTATGGAGCTCTAGAACCAGATCCAATTAAGTAATTTGATGTTCCTGAGCCCATTGTGGGTATGTAAGGATAATAATCATCTCCTAAGAGCTGATTACCGAGCTCTCCATAAGAACCTCTTACTTTTAAGTTATCTATCCATGTAAGGTCTTGCATGAATGACTCCTCAGATATCTTCCAACCTGCAGAAAATGATGGGAAAAAATCATAACGATCATCAGTTGGAAACCTTGAACTGGCGTCATATCTACCATTTAACTCTAATAAATATTTATCCTGGAAAATATAATTCAACCTGTAGAAAACACCTCTAAGAGATGTGTGGTTAGCCGAACCATATGCTTCTTGAGAACCAACTGTTGCATTAATGTTAGTTATTTTAGGGGTAATTAAGCTATAAGCTTTACCTCTTAGGTATTCTTGTTTTCCATATTCTTGGTTAAATCCAAGAGTAGCTTTTGCATAGTGAGGGGAGCCTTCTGGCTCAAAAGTATAATCTGCGTAAGCATTAAAAACGTAATATAATCTTTTCTCAAATGATTTTTCCATGTAGTCTGTATTAGAAAATCCATTGCCATAATTAATATTAGCACCACCATCTGATAAATCAAGTGAACTACTGGCTTCAATACCTCTTACTCTAGTTCGTTGATCTTCAATATCGACGTATGTGTAGTTTGGAGAGAATTCAGCACGAACTTTCATATTTTTCATTGGCTTGATAGTTATCCCTTGAGTTAAAAGAACATCTACTTGTTTGTTTAAATTTCTACCGCCTTGCTCATAATATGGAATTGGACTTACTGTCATAAAAGGCTGTCCAATATGCTGCTCATATGTAGACCTGTCACCAGGTGTTAAATAAAATGGTAAATCAGGAAAATGAGTTGCACGAGCACCCATTCTCGCAAATGAGTTAATATTTACGTCCCAGTTATAAAAATGAGGCTGGTCGTTTTCTTCAATAGTGATAAGGGCTTTTGTATCCATTTCTAACCAATCATTAATTTCGTAATTAACCTTAGCTAAAACATTATATCTATCGTAGTCAATATTGTGATCATCATTTTTTATCCAACCCTTTTTATCGATAAAACCAAGAGATACATAATAGTTTGATTTTTCAGTTGCACCAGATACACTCAGATTGTGTCGTTGTTGTGGTATCCATTCTCTAAGATACGTATTCATAAAATCATTGTATCCTACGTAGTTGAGTGTAGTACCATCTCTGAACCATGCGTTCTCTGGAGTGGGGTTATCACTGTATATTTTAGCCGCAGCCATGTAATCATCATCATAGGCAACTGCACCATTGGTAGAAAGGTTTGCAACGTTCCTCGCTGTAGCATATGCAAATGGATCGGTAATCGGATCCATACGCATAATTGGCTTACCCCAAGAAAACTCTGTAGATAGATTTACTGTTGCTTTTCCTTTTTTCCCTTTTTTGGTTGTAATAAGTATAACACCAAATGCTGCTCTAGCTCCATATATTGCAGCAGAGGAGGCATCTTTTAAAACACTGATACTTTCAATATCATTGGGGTTAAGACTTCCTATGTCCATTGGTACGTTGTCTACCAAAATAAGAGGTGAACCTCCGTTGATGGACTCAAATCCCCTAATGTTAAATTCTGGAGAGGTAGTTGGATCACCATTTCTTATGTCTATATTAAGGTTAGGAATTACACCCTGTAAACCTTCACCTACATTGAGAATTGGTCTGTCCTCGAGAACTTCACCAGACACAGCGGCAACTGCACCGGTTAGGTTAACTTTTTTCTGAGTACCATATCCAGTAACAACAACTTCTTCAAGTTCGTTATCTGGAGTTAATGACACATTAACGATGCTTTGATTTGATGACATTGTGACTTCCTGGTTTTCAAAACCAACAAAAGAAACTACAAGTATATCTCCTTCCGATGCTTTAATTGAAAAGTTACCATCAAAATCTGTGGTCACACCATTTGATGTTCCTTTAACCACGATGGTTGCTCCTGGAAGAGGTCCTTGATCATCCGTTACTAATCCTGTAATGATTTGTTGGGCCATCAATTGACCGCCAACGAAAAACATTACAAGTAATAACCCTTTTTGTAAAATTGAGAAAAGGGTTTTGCCTCGAGTAATTTGTTTACTCTTTTTAAAAAAATCCATACAATTTTTTGTTTAAATAGTTAATTATTATTCGTGTTCGCACACTATTAGCGTGATCGCACACATTTTAATAAGATGTTAAGTTTATCAAAGAGCAAAACATAAGTACAATAATATGAATATTGTATATGAATAGAAAATAATTACTATCTAATAGATAAAATAATATACTTTTATTTGTTAACATAAAACAAAGAAGGATTTTAAATAATTTATTTTCTGAAGAATTAAACCAAAAATAATTCTTATTCTAAAATCACTTTGCAAATATTTCATTATAAGGTTCCTCTTATATTGAAGCCTGGAAAGTTTCGCATGCTAGAATATCTCGGGTAACTATCAAAAATTGGATTTCCAAAGGCTCTTGGATCGCCCTGGGCTTTTAACGCTTCCATTAATTGGTTGTGTAGTTCAATTTTGATTGATTCAAATTTCACGTCATTTGACAGGTCAATCGAGGGATCTGACTTTATATCATAGAGCTGAGATTGTGGTCGTTTAGAGAACGCTAGTTCAAATAAAGCATTATTATCTTGGGAATTCTCCAATTCCATGACAATGGTTTTTGATGGAGAAGCGTCCACATCTTGGTAGCCTGGATACAAACCTTTAAACCCTGCAACGCTATTTCTCTTGTCATTCTCAGTATTTTTTGGGACAGGGTCACCGACAGGCCAGCGGTCTGGATCAAAATTATAGATATATAAAAAATCTTCAGTTCGGATCGCCCTCGCAGGATACCCAAGGTTATCTGGCCTTGCGTGAGTATGTCTTTCACGGCCTGTAAGGACAAATTCACGATGTTTAGGATGATCTTCTTGGGTCAGTATGGGCATTAAACTTTTCCCTGTGGCTGCAATTGATTCTGAGAGGTTGACCAATTCTAAAATCGTTGGGGCAATGTCTATTAGCCCAACAGGTTCGTGAACTTGTTTTTTAGAAATCACAATATTGGGCATAGAAATCGCCAAAGGAACATGCGTCCCAAACTCTTGTAGATTGGCTTTGGCATAGGGGAAAGGCATTCCGTTATCTGCTGTCACCACAATGAAGGTGTTATCCAGCTCTCCTTTCTCCTTTAAAAAAGAAATCATTTGAAAAAGATGACTATCAAAGTGCTCTATTTCAAGGAGGTAATCTAAAACATCATTTCTTACGATTTCAGTATCTGGTAAAAATGCAGGAACACGAACAGCATCAATGTCTTTTCCAGCTTCAACGCCAGTGCCATATTCATAAACACGGTGGGGTTCATGCGCGCCAAACCAAAACATAAAAGGGGCGCCCTTTTCTTTCTTACTAAAGAAATCTTTAAAATTTTCAATATAATTGTTGGGTCTAATTCCTTTTGTAGGGGATTGACTCAATACGTGTTTATTATACGCTGTTCCCACAGGGTTTTGCTTTCTGCCACTGATTTGCCAATTCCCGGGACCCCATGGTTTTCCTGTAAAACCAACGAAGTATCCATTATTCTCTAATTCTTCGGTAAAGACTTTAAACTTATTAGGAAAAGCGCTGCCATGTGTTCCTGCTTCTTCTAATTCCCAAATATTTTTTCCGGTTAATATCGCTGCGCGAGAAGGACTACATTGCGGCGCAGCCACGAATGCATTGTGAAACAAAACACCGCTGTTGGCGACATAATCAAACCCGGGCGTGTTGATTTCAGAAAAACCATAAACACCAGCATGAGGATAAGATTGATCATCTGCAATTGCAAATAAAATATTGGGGGATTTTTTTACTTTTTTATTTTGAGATTCACAGGAATTTAAACCACAAAAAATAAGGCCCAATCCAAAACTAAGTTGAATAAATAGATGCTTAGAAAAATTCATTTTATATCATTTAATTAATTTGCATTGACGACTGAATCCAATTGCGACTGCATTGCCAGCACAAGTTCTGGATGTTTTTTTGACAGTTCTATTGTTTCCAAGGGATCGTCATTCATATTAAAAAGTCGATGTGAAGGCATGCCCTTTTTTGGGGTTACAAAAGTTGGACGCGAAAACCCGCCTGATCCTAATTTTTCTATAAACTTCCACTCCCCTTTTCTGATCGCAAAGTGACCGCGTGAAGAGTGATGTATGATGGGTTTCACTATCGGTATGTGATCCTCATTAATTAATTCATCATAAATACTGTGACTGTCAATTCCACTGGAGTCAGCTCCTGTAACGTCAGCCAACGTAGCCATCAAGTTGGCCAGCGTATTTGGGTTCGAGCTGCTTCGACCTCCCTTAATTTTATTCTCCCATTTTACAATAAAAGGAACTCGATGACCACCATCATAAACGTCTCCTTTCATCCCTCTCAAGTTCCCTGCAGCTTTGTGTTGGTAAAGGTCAATGTGCCTTGGCTTCCAGTAAGGCCCGTTATCGCTTGTGAAAACAATAAGAGTTTGTTCGATCAATTGTTTCTCTTCCAGATGATCCAATAGCTTTCCAATTTGAGCATCAACCATGGTCACAAAATCACCATACATTCCTGCTTCAGCTGACTCATTGTAATCGACAGTAGGGAGCCAAGGGGTATGTGGTGCTGGAAGGGGTAAATACAAGAAAAACGGATGCGCTTCCTCCTTTTGTGTATCGATATAATTTTTGGCTTTGTTGATAAAAGTCGGAAGTACATCATAAAACTCAAATCCCTCTGCCATAGGGCCTGGACGCCAAAATGCGAGATCTTTGTCTGAATCTAAACTATTTCCTTGGGTGTATTGACTTAATGGTTTTACGTAGTTATTGTTTTCTAAATATACATAGGGTGGAATGTCTAATGAAGCAGGAATGATGTAACTGTAATCAAAACCAGTCTCTAAAGGCCCAGAATTGGGTTGCTTAGAAAAGTCAATTATTTCCTCATCATAATCACGTATTAATCCAAAACTGTTTTTATCCACTTGTGAACTTTCATAAGGTTCTTTCAACTCCCAACCAAGCCCCAAATGCCATTTTCCGATAACAGCGGTATTGTAATCTTTTTGTTTTAGCATTTTAGCGACCGTATTCTTCTTAGGAGCAATCAATGGAGGTCCATAACTCCAAAGCACCCCTTTTTTAAGTCCAGTCCTCCACGCATATTCTCCAGTAAGAATACTGTATCGCGTTGGGGTGCATACAGAAGAAGTGGAGTGCATATCCATAAAAGACATTCCTGAAGCTGCCAATCGATCAAGATTAGGTGTTTTTATCTTGGAATCTTTGTTGTAAAACGACAAGTCCCCAAAACCCAAATCATCAGCAAGGATATATATGATATTTGGACGTTGATTTTTAGTTGCTACTTGGGGTGCACAGCTAAAAATAATTAACACAATCAGAGCGCAAAAATTTTTTAAAATTTTCATTTTGCTTTGGCTTTAAATTCATTTCTTATTTTACCATTCACATCATAGTGATTAACGGATATACTCCCTCCATCATCAGGGTCAATGGTGACGGTCATCATCCCACCGATAACGTTGAGATATAAATGCTCGGGAGTGAAATCTTCTTGCTTCCATCCCCCAGCATGGGCATCACTTGCAGGACCGCTTGAAAATTCAACTGTTCCGGTTTTTTTATGTTTTGAAACATATTGCCAATGTCTATCCCCACAAATGGAATACATGTTTTTTTGATCGGCTAAAAAAGCTCTAATAATATCTCCTTCATGTCTGAAGCTTGGATTCGCATGATTGTCTTTCTTTGTTTTTCTGTCTGGACCAATGATGGGTGTTGGACTTATTAATAATTTAAAAGTTGCGTCAGACTCTTTAACCGTTCGTTTAAACCATTCCATTTGCTCTTTTCCCCAAATGGTTTTTTCAGGTCCATCAGGTGCAGTATTCGGGCTTCTAAAGTCACGCCCCTCAACCAACCATATTTGTAAGTCTTTTCCCCATCTAAAAGTCCTGTAGGTTTTGTCCTTAATTGGCATTTCTTGCCTAAAAATTTCTAAACCTTGATCAAAAGTAAAATCTCCCATAAAATCGGGACTCATCCCACGATAGCTGTCGTTGTACCAAGTGTCATGGTCGTCTTTCTCAAAATAACTACTCACTTGGGAATGGAAATCTTTATTTGTGGGTATGCTAAACATCCTGTCCCAATGGTAGTTGGCCATTGCTTTGTTTTTTGCTAAATTATCATAATAGATAATGTCACCCGTATGAACAAAAAAATCTACTCCCAATTCTAACATTAACGGATAAATCTTAAATCCATCGGGACGATCTTGATGACCATAACCTTGACCTGTGCTGACACCAAAAGTCACCTTTCGTGAAACTTTTGCACTGGGTGCTGTTTTAAATTTTCCGGTAAAGGTTGCGCTAATTTTTTCTGACCCTGTTGGTTTTCCTTCTACAAGAAGATCATAATCCACACCAGATTTAAGGTTGTTTAAAACAAACTTCTTGCTGAAATTTGCCTCTGGATCTACTGCGTTCCATTTAGTAATTGTCCATTTTTTTGCAGTTTTAATTTTATACTTTAAACGAACCTCTCCAGTTTTACCAGGAACAGCTCCCTCAATGGTTTCAATATCATGCCCTTCAGGGAAATAAATAAGAGGGTTTTTATCCCTACGGGTTTTTCTTAAATGCTTCTTCCCAGACTCTGGATCCGTATAAATCGAAATGGGAAACAATGCATCGTTCACTCTTGTTTTATTTTTAGTCAGACGCGTCCATACAATAGCTTCATTTTGACTAACATCTCCAATTTTAATTCCAGTAGCAAAATATGGACCTTCTTGTTCAATAAGAATTTCATTTGATTGAGAAAAACCAGCAGTTGATATTAAAACGGTAAGGATTAACCTTTTAAACTTTAAAATTGAATTCATTATCATTTCTTATTTTTTTTCTTAAAATATTCATTTATTGTAAGGTAACTCTTGGGTGACCAAGAAGCATTTGTTTTTGGTATTTTACTTTTAAAACTTAACTTAATATCCTCTGTATTCTCATCAAGTGCAAGGTTATTTCTTTCTTCGGGATCAAGTCTTAAATCATACAGCTCTTCGGAACCATCTTCATAAATAATATAACGATGGGTTTCGTTAACAAAACTGTGGTTATTTGCTCCATAGGTAGTTATTGCCACTCGATTTTCTTCAGTTTCTCCATTGATAAGCGGAACAAGACTTTTCCCTTCATTCAAAGGATTCTTGGGGAGGTTGGACAATTCCAGTAAAGAAGGATAAATATCCAATAACTCAACCGCAGTGTTCACTACCCGATTGGCCGGCTGTCCTGGAATTTTAAAAATCATTGGTACCCGAGTCGATTCACTCCAAACCGTGTGTTTTCCAAACGAACCCTTTTCTCCAATCTCATAGCCGTGATCGGACCACAATACAACTATTGTGTTCTTACTATTTGGCCCATCATTAAGGGCTTTCAGCACTTCCCCTACCTGGTGGTCTACGAAGGATATACAAGCCAAATAGGCTTGAACTATTTTTTTCCATTGGTTATTCTCTATTGCCCAATCGGTGGTTGGCATCATCCCTTTAAAGGCAATTCGTTTTGCTATTTCAGGAAGGTCGTCAAAATCATTTGCTTCGTAAGAAGGTAATTTAATATCCTTTAAGGGATAAAGATCAAACCATTTTTGGGGAGCATGCCAAGGAACATGAGGCCTTATAAATCCAACGGCAAGAAAAAAAGGTTTTTGATGATCAACCAAGAGTTCCTCTTTTGCCCATTGGGCAACTTTATAATCAATCATTAAACTGTCTGCACTTGGATAAACTCCCCAGTCGGTAACAGTCCCCTTTTTTTTCTCCCAATTAAAGCTTTTAGGAGGACTTGGTCCAAAACCTTTTTCTCTTCCCCCGGAAATATCAAAAGTACCTTCTGGGGCATGATTATGAAAGATCTTTCCCACTCCCAATGTCTTGTAGCCCTGTTTTTTAAAATAATTAGGTAAAAAGTCAATATTCGAAAGTATGGGGTTTGCAGATCGTATGTCATCGTCTTTAATTTGACCATAAATACCTGTAGTGGATGGTCGCAGTCCAGTCATAAGAGAAGCTCTAGAGGGTCCGCAAATAGGAGCCTGACAATGAACGTTAGTAAAAAGGATTCCCTCACGAGCCAATCTATCAATGTTCGGAGTTATGGCGTTAGGATATTCTTTTAAAACACCAACCCAATCATTGAGATCATCGATACTAATCATTAATATATTGGGTGGCGGGGTGGTAGTTTTGTGCTCGCATCCCCAAAGGGTGAGTCCTAAAAAAAACAGAATAAAAGTTTTAAAACAAGTCTTAATCATTTTTATCTTTTTCCATTCATTCAAAATACTTTTAGGATAGACATCTCCCGCAGTATTTATCTGTTTTTCACCACCAATGGATTCAATCAATCGTGACAATCCCTCTTTTTGGTTCGACTCCAAACCATCACTCGTCTGTAGGTGAGAAATGAATTCAAGCGATCCATCATTCTTTTCAACTTTAATCCTAGCTGGAGCATTGGCATCCATATTTGCTGTTATTTTCCAGTCTAAAATCTCATAAACCCCTTTTTCTGAGGGGACAACTACACTGTACTCTAAATTGTCACTTACTTGAATCACTGCTAGAAATTTCATTTTCTCTTGTTTTTCTTTTGTTGTTGCTTTAAAATGCCAGTGATTTTCATAAGCAACTACATTTAATAAATCAATTGAGTTTTTTGATAAAGTTGAAGGGTTCTACCGTAAATTTATCGGTAACATCATAGCTTATATGAGAACCTCCAAAAAGAGTCACCCTCCCCCCACGATCTTCGTAAGTTGTCTCCACGGTTTTATTTTCAGCATCTAACTTTAGCCCGTGATAGTTGTGAATCAACCAACTCCAATCAACTGGTTTTTCAGCTTCCAACACATCATAGACAATCAAAATATCCGGCTTTAACAAAATGAAATGCCTTCTAAACTTTTTAACGCTCATGTCGTCTGGAGTATTGTCTTTTCTAACTCTCTGACTTAATTCATGAGATTCATAGGCGTGAGAAGCGTCTCCAACAACATAAGACAGTTGGTCTCCTTCCATAAAACGAGGCAAAAACCCATAAGCACCTGAATCATAGGGTTGCCCATGACCGTCGACCAAAATAGCATTGTGACCCTGTGTGTGTTTGTGCCATGCTTGTTGATGGGGAGATCCCATCCAAGGGCGATAACCGCTATTGTAAAACAAACGTTTTCCTTTATAAGCAATGTTAAAATTGTTCTGCTCCGCATGGGTATGCCCCAATGGCCCCATTGGAGAACTCTTCACAGAAACCATTAAGTTCTTATCAATATTATTCCTGTCCGAATTAAGGTAAGCAACGCCCACGTCCCTAAATACAGCAGCATCTCTAAGGGCAGTAATTCCATCTGTTTCCGGCAATTCCATGTCATATCCTCGTGTCATTCTAAACCATGCATAATCCTTATCATCGCTAAGTTTGGATTTCACAAGTGCATCACCCGTATAATCAAGATCAATATAAGGTTCCTCCAGATTCCCTAGGATATCAAAGATCTGATCTGAATATGTTCGAGCATGTGGATCTTTCAAAATCCTTGCTATAGCATCCGAAAATGCGCCATATTCAATATTGGGTATTGGCCATTTTCTTCCATCATTACAAAAACCGTCACTGGTAGAACCAGGAGGGTAACTATAACTCATCCAAGTCATAAAGTTTTCATACCAAGGGGAAACAAAAAAATCCAATCCTGTAAAATCTTCCAAACGCATCGGAACATCAAGTAATGTTATTACATTCATTCGCATGTAACCAGTTCCGTTAAACCACGCGCCATCTTCAACCCCCATTTTGGGGTGTTGTGCAATCCAAAGTTCGTATAGATAGGAAAACCATTTTGAAGCTTCTGGTACTTCATTAACCAATGCAATTGAAGAGATAAACAAGCGGTGAAAGATGTGTTGCCAAACATGCATCGATGAATTTCTATTCTCCACATAATTCGTCCATTTGTCGTAAAACCCATCACCTCTCGCCACAATTTGATTTACAACGGATTGACGCTCGCTCTCCTCAAATTTTTTCCAAAAAACATCAATGGCCAAAGCCAATGATTGCATTATATATGAATCTCCAAAATCATTAATATGGGTCAACCCTTTAGGATCCCATAGCGCAGCCTGCATCATCCATTTTCGGGCAGTGTTAAAATATTTTTCTTCTTGGGTTAAAACAAACGCTTTGGTTAAGGTCTCGAGTGATTCTCCAAATTGAACTCCTATTTTTAGACTAAACCGTTTTTTTATTTTTTCTGTTTCACTGCGGTCCCTTCCTTTAAAAGTTGCTGTGGCATCATCTTCATTAGGAATTCGTTGTGTTAATACTAAATCCGCAGCTGTTATAATTTTCTCTCTTTCTTCATAATTTTTCGTTTTTTTTAGAAATTGAGATAAATTTTCTTTTTCAATTAAGACTCGTGGATGCCCCTTACTTATTCCTGCTAGCACTTCATCTACTGGAGGCGGGACAAACGAAATGGTTTTATCATTAACAACAAAAGAAGCCGCGTCGCTCCAACTTGACATCTTGGACTTATATTTCCAGTACCAAAGCCCTTTTTTTAAATTTTGATGAGGATTTATTAATGAAAATGGAATGTCGTTTATTTCAATTAATTCGTTTTTAAATTCTGCATCTGTAGCAATCCTAACATCGTACAATGAAGATTTATCAGAAGGCCATTCTAAACTTGGACTGGAAAACCTGGCAGTAATATTATTATCAGGAGACATCCAGCGTCTGTATTTTGGATAAATAAAATCTGGCATAACTTCTTTTCCTAATGACTTCGGTTGTTCTTGACTAATACAAGATTGCAATAGAATCGAAAACAAAAAGACTATGGTGTAAAACTTGTGATTCATTTTTTTTATTGATTTTTCCATTTTAAATAATATTGCTGGAGTTCCTCCGCTATTTGGGGATAATCATCATAAAGATTAACAGACTCATTGGGATCTTTGTCCAAGTCTATCAAAAGGTGTTTCTCTTTGTATTTATAAGCCCTATTACTCGTGTCATAGGGATTGCCCAACAGCTTCCATTTTCCTTTTCTAATCGCATAGGTGTCTCTGAATTCCCAAGCATACATTTCGTGGTTGGTTTTAGTGTTTTCATTATTAATTAATTTCACAATACTTTTGCCATCTAAATCACTGGTATCTAGATTCAAACCGCAAAGTTCAGCCAAAGTAGGCATCCAGTCAACTACCGATACAAATTGGTCTCTCACCTGATTGGGTTTGATTTTTCCGGGCCAAGAAATCGCAGCAGGAACTCGAATTCCACCTTCAAAAAGAGACTGTTTTGCACCACGGAAAGGACCTGTAAAACCTCCACCGTGGTGGGCGCGTTCCTCGGTTGAGTGTCCATTGTCAGATTGAAATACAATAATCGTATTTTCCGTAAGTCCCCTTTGTTCTAACATCTTTATTAAAGCACCTATTCTCTCATCATGCGTGCTTAAAAAAGCGGCATATAAATCTCTTGGGTAGGCAACTCCTTTTTCACGATAATAAGTCAACCAATCTTCTTCTCCTTGATAGGGATAGTGTGGAGAGTTCATTGCGTAAAACATAAAGAATGGTTTTTCCTTTAATCTTCTTTCAAAAAAACCGTCAGCTTCTTTTAGCATTAAGTCTGGAAAAAACTGACCATCATAAAAAACTTCTTCATTATTGCGAAGTAGATTGTGTCGATTTGTGCCATTCCAATAATAAAAATGGGAATAGTTATCAATACAACCCACCAAATGACCAAATGAATAATCAAAGCCTTGTGCATTCGGTAGCATTTCGGGTTGGTATCCCAAATGCCATTTCCCAATCAGTAAGGTTTCATATCCAGAATCTTTAAACATCTCTGCCATGGTGTATTCTGTTCCTGGCAAACCGTTTGTGCTTTTTGGATTTTGACCTGCATTACCCGGACAACCAGCACGCTGAGGCGTTTTTCCTGTCAACAAAGAAGCACGAGAAGGAGAACAAACTGGCGAAGCATAGAATTGTGTGAAGCGAACACCACTGGTTACCAAGGCATCCATATTAGGGGTCAGAAGATCTTTAGCGCCATAGACGTTTAAATCTAAGGTTCCTTGATCGTCAGTATAAATAACAATCACATTGGGCTTCTCTTGCGCAATTAAAGCGTAGAAAGAAAAGAAACAAGCCAGCGTAAGACTCAATTGTTTTAAATTATTCATTAAATGCATATTAATTTTTAAGATTTTAATTCCCATATTTTTAAGTTTCGATATCTAAATCGGGTCCACTGCATCTGTCTAAAAGCAAATTTCCCAGAGCCTAAAACTGGTCCCAATGACTTGCCATCGTCTTTCCAATCAATAATTTTTTCACCATCAAGATGCATCACGATGCGATTCTTTTTTTTTATCAATTGAATTTTATGAACTTCTTTAGAGTTTGATGGAATTCCTGGCCGACCAACATGTACCTTAACAAAGCCTTTGTTTTTTCTCAAATGACTAAAAGGTCGGTTGGGTTTATTGGGCGCATTGGCATAATAGGAGATGTGATAGTTGTTCAAATCACTCTTAGTGTATTGTCTAAAAACACCTACTCTCTTTTTTAAACTGGGATTAAAAACATCTTCTCCATTCAAGCCTTTGGCACTAAAAAAAACAATACACAGCCCTGCTTCTGTCTCAATGTTTTGAACTTCCCATTCTGCTACAAAATTTTCTGGGAGATCCTTTGGACACCAAAATACATGATGGGAGGCCTCTTTTGGAGAGAACATTTCCATCCATCCTGATTTAAAGAGAACAGCGCCCTCCCCCTCCATCCTCCAATCTTGAGTTTTTGATGCGTCAGATAGATTATTTTCATAAAAAACATTTCCCTTCTGAAAAGATATTTCATCATCAGAACTCGTCTTTAAGTAATTAATATATTCAGAGGCAGCGAGTAAAAAAGCACCGGTACCAAATTCTTCCCAGGAGTCGGCATCAAAAGGCTTTGGATCTTTACCTACGGGCTGGACATATCCCAATCGCCCCGCTTCATTAACATGCTGTTTTAGTCCATTCCAAGCACTTAGCATGGGTGACAAATATTGATCCTTAGATAGAATTCCTTGATTAACACCCCAAGCAAATCCGTAACAGAAAAAACTGCTGCTACTGTTTTCAGGAACATCTACCGGATTGATCGACTGGACAAGCGCGCCACTTTTTTTATCTAAAAAAGCAAAGACACCCGGATCCAATAAATTCGCCCGCCACAATCCGTCTGCCTTTTGAATTTCTAATAAGGCTTCTGACATTCCAATAAATTGGTCTAAAAGTAGTTTTCGTTTCGGGTGATCTTTTGGAATAATTTCAAGCATATGAACCAAACCACCATAAACCCAACCATTACCTCTACCCCAAAAAATCTTTTTCCCTGCTTTTGTTGTTTTTCCAAAATAGCGATCATCACGATAAATCAAGTTTTCTTCTTTATCCCATAAATAATCCGTGGTTATTAACCAATGATCAATCGCATAATTTAGGTAAACTTTATTACCCGTCATTTGATACATCTTCGCAAAAGTTGGAGGCGCCATAAACAAAGCATCACACCAGGACCACCATTCGTGTTGGTAGGGGTTTTTATCATATCGAACATCAGGTGCAGGCTTTTTTCGCAACAGGTGTGCATCAAGCACCCATTTAAGGTTTTTGATCATTGTTCCTCGTCCTTTTTGGTCATATAAATCAAGATAGACCTGACCAATAGCAATTTTATCCCCATGAAACATATCCGGAATTGTTTCCCATCGATGCTCCACTCCTATTTCGTATAGATGACTTTGATATTCGGAATTATTTGTGGTCTTAAAAGCTTTCATCAAACCAATATAATAAGCCGCAAAATGCCAGTTCGTCAAGGTGTATTTCTCAACATGATCCGTTTGTGCGTTTTGCCATTTGACAACCCGATCAATTAATTCTGTTACCTGATTTATTTCCTTTTCTTGGTTTTGCGCAATTACGTTAATCGCTAGAAAAAGAAATAAGAAAAAACCACTAAATTTTTTATTTTTCATTTTTAATAATTACTTATTATAAATCTCAACATCCCCCTTATTTAAAAACTTCCAAACATAATGTTCTGATGGGACATGAGCTTCCTCAAATATTCTTTTAGCCTTTTTTAAGACCTTTGAATTTACACTTGAAATATCATTTTTTTCAGAGGGATCATTTTCTAAGTCGTAAACTTCAATAGCCCCCTGATCTCCTTTATGCATATTTTTTTGGATGGCTTTCCATTTCCCAAAACGAGTGGCACGCCACCCTTTTTTCTCATAAAACTCCCAATACAAATAACGCTCCTTGATTTTATTCCCCTTTCCATGTAGAACTGATGAAATGCTTACCCCATCAACCTTAACTATTGGATCTACTCCAGCTAAATCTGCAATTGTGGGTAAGAAATCTGCAAAATAACCAATTTGATCGCTGCTCGTATTTGCTTTTATTTTTTTGGGATGCCAAGCAATTAAAGGAACACGAATTCCTCCTTCATAAGGATCGCGTTTCATTCCTCTGTAAATTCCGCTACTCTCAAAAAGTTTCCAATCATTTTCAACTTCAGCAGCGCCATTGTCTGAGGTGAAAAAGATGTAAGTATTCTCCTCGATCCCCAGTTTTTTCAATCGATCTAAAATTCTACCTACAGTTTCATCCATTTTGGAAACCATCGCAGCATAAATTTTTTGTTTCTCTGTCCATCCCTCTTTATCGCTGTAGATTCCATTGTCAGGGATTTCATACTTGCCATGGGGAATACAAAGAGGCAAATAAAGGAAAAATGGACTTTCATGATTCTTATCAAGAAAACTCATTGTCTTTTCAGCAAATAAGTCGTGGGTATATTGAGTTATTTTTTGATCTTCATTTCCTTCAAGGATCACTTTTTTGTTGTTCTCCCATAAATATTCAGGAAAGTAAGAATGCGCCCTTCTTTGATTTAAAAACCCATAGAAGTAATCAAACCCTTGTTTGTTTGGTTCACCGGTCGTGTTTGGCTCTCCCAATCCCCACTTGCCTATCATGCCTGTTTTATAACCTTTTGTTTTGAGCACCTCAGCCACCGTTACATCTTTGCTTTTGATCGGAACCCGACCCTTGTTTCCGGCTAGACCGACGACTCCCCCCTTCCCAAAGTTTCCTCTTACACGAGTGTGACCTGTGTGCATGCCTGTCATCAAAACACTCCTAGCGGGTGCGCAGACGGAAGATCCAGAATAAAACTGACTGAATTTCATGCCCTCACTTGCCAATTGATCCAGGTGCGGTGTCTTAATTTGTTTCTGACCGTAGGAACCCAATTCGGCATAACCAAGATCATCTGCCATAATAAAGATTATGTTTGGACGCTCTTGCCCGCTTGCTAACTGAGCTACAAAAAAAATAAAAAGAACTAAATAATAAAATTTAAAACTTTTGAAAAAGACTGAATTATTCAATGATTAAATTTTAAATGGTTTTCTATATTTTTTAGATCTTAATTTATTTGCTTCTCTGTCTTGGATAAATTTCTCCTTTACTGGATTCCATTCTAAAGGCCTATTTAAATCATAAGCAATATTACTCAATTGGCATACAGAGGAGGTTCTGTGTCCAGTCTCAACATCACAGATCGGTTGTTTTCTTGTTTTAATGGAATTGATCCAGTCTATATAATGATCGTCACTTTTATAAAGCTTGATGTCATTTTCTCCAATGACAACATCAGCAATGTTTTTTGGGTCTGTTTCCAAAAGACCTCTTCTTACTTTGAGCTTCCCTTTAGAGCCAATAAACTTAACCCCAAACTTGGTCATTTCAAATTTATCATGTACCATTTCAATTCCATTCTCATAAAACATTCTCAAGCCCAATTTAGCTTCCTTATCTTTTGGAGGAATAAACTTGACAGGCCCCGTATGATCCATTCCCAGTGCCCATTGAGCAATGTCAAACATGTGAGCACCCCAATCTGCAATGATTCCTCCTCCGTATTCTTGATAAAACCTCCATCGTGGAAAATGTCTTTGTTCTACAGGTGGGGAAAGAATACTATGATAAGGTCTGTAAGGTGCGGAACCTAACCAACCGCTCCAATTCAAAGCATCAGGAGCTTTTTCAGAGGGAAGGTCGCAAGGAATTGCAGGGTCTCCAACATAAACAATTACTTTTTTAATTTCCCCTATGTACCCATTACGAACTAATTCAGCTGCATGTCTAAAAAGTTTTGAGGAACGCTGCATGCTTCCTGTTTGGAAAACAGCATCGTACTTTTTCACTGCATCAGCAATCATTCTTCCTTCTTTTAAAGTATGTGCTAAAGGTTTTTCACAATAAACATCCATCCCTGCTGCCAACGAATCAATCGAATTCTTTGCATGCCAATGATCTGGTGTAGCTATGACAACTGCGTCCAATCCTTTGTGATTAAGAAGTTCTTGATAATCGGCATATTTATTTACTCCCTTGATGTCCCAATTGGGTTGATTTTTTTTATACGCTTTAATAAGTTCTTGCTCCAAAAGGTTCAATTTATCTCCCTCAACATCAGAAGCGGCTACCCACCTGACCTGATCTTTAAGGCTGAATCTTTTCATGAGTCCCCTACCTTGAACACCTGTTCCAATTAGTCCTAAATTGATTTGATCACTTGGTGCTACAAACCCTCGGCCCAATACATGACGTGGAAGAATAAAAACTCCTGCACCCATTGTTAAACTTTGCTTTAAAAATGTTCTTCTTTTATTGTTCATGATATTTATTTTTAATTCGAAAAATGTCCATTTTTTAAATTTACTATTAATTTGTTATTTGTAAGTGAATGTTTTTTAATATACGCTTTTATCTGTTGAACGATTAGAGGTTTTTCTGAAGCGATATCAACATCCACCTTGCCCAAAGAAGCTTGATCAAAAATCTTAATGGAAGAAGACTTGTCCTCTGGCACCAAAATTTTATAATCATTAAATCGCATAAAGTATTTCCATTTTGGTTCCTTTGGAATATTGCTTTTCAATTCATCAATGACTTTCTGGTGTTCTGTTTGATTGGCTAAATTTTCAAACTGATTTGGATCTTTCTTTAAATCATACAATTCAAAAGTGCCATCAAAATATGAAATTAATTGCCATTTTTCATTAGAAATGGTATGAGATCCTATTGCAAAAGTTGTTACGGTAGATTGATCCCAATTGATGTTTGGATTGTTGATCAAAGGTAAAAGGCTATTCCCTTCCCACGTCTCTTGTTTTGGGATTCCAGAAATATCAGCTAATGTAGGAGCAAGATCAATCAGATTAACAGCTTGGGTAATTTGCACCCCCTGATTTTTACCTTTTGGTGGAATGATCAAGAATGGAACTCTGGTACTTCGATACCAACCCGTCCCCTTTCCCCAGTGGGATTTTTCACCCAAGTGCCATCCATGGTCAGACCAAAGAACGATCCAGGTATTCTCTGATAACTTGTTTTGGTTGATTGCTTTTGCTAAATCTCCAATGAGTTCATCAACAAAAGCTACGGAAGCACGATAGGAAGCAACAGCATTTTTCCATTGATCATATTTTATAACTGTTTCGTGTCTTCCCGAAGTTTTGGGATACAAGGCCAATTGTTTTGCACGATGTCCAAGATCATCAAAATCATCTTCTAAATAACTTGGGAGCTCAATCTTATCTGATGGAAATAAATCATGAAACCTTTTGGGATTGAAAAGCGGCTGATGAGGTCGTTCGAACCCAATGGCCATAAAAAAAGGCTTTTCGTTTGACTCCTCTAATCTTTTAATGGCCCAATCCACACTTACTCGATCTGCAAACAAGCTGTCTGGTAAATCGACTGCCCCCCAATCAAAAGTATTTGACTTATTCCAATATCGATCAGCGGGCATTCCGTTTAATGGCAATAGAAATTTTATTCCCTGTTTAATAACCTCATGAGAGGGATTTTGTTTGTTGTTTTGTAATTCTTTAGAATCAAAGGGTGCGGAAGATCCCATTCTACCTCCATAAGCATCAAACGCATTGATGGGAGTGCCTCTTCCATGAAATATCTTTCCTACTCCAAAAACTTGGTAACCATTTAATTTAAAGTGTTCTGGTAGACTTTTAGTATCTGAAAAATCCTTGGCGAAATTCACCTGATTGTCATAGACGCCAGTTGTGACAGGCCATTTTCCAGACAGAATCGCTGTTCTAGATGGACCACAAACAGGCGCTGGGCAATGCGCATTTAAAAAGGAATATCCTTTGTTCGCAAGGGAATCCATATGGGGGGTGATGGCCTCTTTATCTCCCAAAAAACCAACCCAATCATTTAAATCGTCAATTGAGATGAATACAACATTTGGTGGTTTAGAAATAATAGTCCGCTGTTTTTGTTCACAGGAAACAAAAAAAGAGAAACATCCCAAACACAACCAAATATTTTTAAACATCATTATTTAATATTTAGTGTTGGTTTCTCTTTAGGTAAATCTGGATATTGATCAAGGTTTTTCTGAAGTTTTTCCTTAATCAACAATTGCGACTCACTTAGCTCCGTGTCTTTTAATGATTTCTTTTCAAGAAGATCGTTTTTCATATCATAAAACTCACCTGATTTGTATAGTTTGTACCTGTCAGTTTGAGAAAATACATTTCTAAAACCACTGTTCTTTCCCCACATAGGGTCATAATAGATCGTTGCGGTTTCCCTATTTAATTCTTCCCCCTCCGTCAGCGTATCTTCAAAACTAACTCCATCCGAATTGTCTTTTTCAACATTTAGGATGGCGGCAAAAGTGGCGTAAAAGTCACTGAAATTAATGAGCCCATTGTAACTTTTTGGTTTCTTCACCGAGGCTGGCCAGCTGGCCACCATGGGAACATGATTCCCATGTGTGATCGTATTTCCTTTTGCACCTTTTACTGGCCCGTTATTCGTATTTGAAACAATATTTAAATTTGTTCCATTGTCACCCACAAAAATCAATAAGGTGTTTTCAGCGATGCCTTGTACTTTTAGCTCGTTCACAATATTGCCAATAATTTTGTCCATATATGCCACCATGTCAATGAAAAACTTGTTGTCTGGCTTTGCTCTGGTTTCCAATGAATCCCATGCTTTGGAATCTGGGGTAGGCACAAATGGATTATGAACCAATAACATTGGATAATAAATGAAAAACGGATTGTCTTTATTTCGTTTTATGAAGTCAATTGCATAATTAGACACGACATCAGGGCCGTATGCGTCAGGGTCTCTATCCAAAAGTTTTCCATTTTGCTCAATCAAAGGGTTTGAAAACCGTTCTCCTTGTTTTTTTAATTGGGTCAATTGCCACAAGCTGTATTCGTCAAAACCAAAATGGTGAGGGCGAGTATTATCTTCATAGCCATCAATTTTTTGCTGGAGTCCATTCAGCTGCCATTTACCAACGATGGCTGTCTTATATCCATTTTCCTTAAATAAATTCCCAAAGGTTTTCTGATTTGGATTTAAATAGGTGAAATATTCATAGTTTTTATAATTCCTTTTTCCTGTCATTATTTTCACTCGAGATGGGGTACACAGGGGTTGCGAGATTACTCTAGTAAAATTCACTCCTGTTCTCGCTAAGGAGTCAAGAACTGCGGTTTTATAGGATGTACTTCCATTAATACTTAAACATTCAAAACCAATATCATCTGCCATAATCAGAATAACATTGGGTCGTTTGGGTAGTTTTTTTTGAGATTCACAATTTGAAAAAACAAAAAACATCACAAGTATCACTAATGGAAATTTCACTTTTATTAAATTTTTAAAATAGCACATTTTACTTTTTATTGTTAAATAATATTTTCAATATTTCCTTCTGATCGATAAAGCGCATTGATAAAAGCAACTGATTTTCTTGCTTCATTGACACCGACTAGTGGTTCTTTTTCGTCTTTTACAGCCGCTATCATATTGGTTATTGAATCAATATGAAATTGATCTCCAATTGCCATTGGATCAGAAGCACCCGAGCCATTCGAATCCCTCTTAATGTTCAACAAACTATTGATTTCAGGAAGACTAGAAGAAACGATTTGACCTCCTTTAAACTGAACATTTCCCAAAGTCCCGAAAACACCAATGGATTCTGGTTCGCCAGGATAAAGTGCTGTTCCACCCGAAAGTGTCCCTAGGGCACCATTCTTAAATCTAAAGGAAGCTACGCCGACATCCTCTCCTTCAATATTATGATGTAATGTATCAATGAAGCCACTGATTTCTGCTACTTCACCAATTAGGTTTATCATAAGATCAATGGTGTGTATGCCTTGATTTATAAAAGTTGCACCTCCATCTATTTCTTTTGTACCTCGCCAAGAGTCTTCATAGTATTCTGAAGATCTGTACCAATTTACACTGGTTTGAACCAAAAGTATTTTACCCAATAAGCCTTCGGCTAAAATCTTTTTTAATTGAATAAATTCTGGATTCATCCTGTTTTGAAAAACACAGCCTAGTTTTACATTGTGTTCCTTAATTATTTTTGAAATCGTGTCAATTCTGTCCGTAGTGATTTCAAGTGGTTTTTCACACAGTATATTTATACCATATTTTGCAATTTTAGAAATGGTCTCAAGATGGAGCCCACTTTCATTACAAACACAAACAATCTCTAAATCAGGGGTTTTTAAAAGCTGATCAATTTCACAAAACACTGGCGAGGAGAAGTATTCTTGAACGGATTCAGCTCTAGACTTTGTCTTGCTTACTACCCCCAGCAGCTTGGCATAAGGAATTGCTTCAATGCAACGTGCGTGTAGCTTTGCAATGTTGCCTGTCCCAATGATCCCAAAACCTATTTGCTTTTCCAAAAATTAAATTTAATAATTATTAATCTGACATGCTACTAGGAAGGGTTTCTGGATTCACCGCCCAATCTAAATTTGGGCTTTCATCTAAAACATATTCTAGTTTTCCTCCATTAATTAGAACATCGTGATAGAACCAAGATTGATTTAAAGGCACTCCATTAAGTTTCACACTTTGAATGTACTTATTTTTTAAATTATTATTCTGAGTTGTAATCGTAAAACTCTTACCTGAGTAATAATTTGAGTCTAAATGAATCTTAATTTCATCAAAAATCGGACTCGATATATCATAAGCTGGCTTTTGATTTGCCCCACCTTTCATTTCAAACAAACCAATTTTCATCAATACTGAAAGAGCTCCCATTAACCCTTGATCCTCGTCACCACTGTATCCTTTTTGAGGTGAGTTGTCGCTGTATACAACTTCTAATACATCACGTACCCATTTCTGAGTAAGCCAAGGTTGCCCCATATAATTAAAAATATAAGCCGTTTGCATAGAAGGCTGGTTTCCATAGTTGAGGTAGGCCCTTCTTCTTTGATCGGCTACAAACTTATCGCCACGATAGTTGTGTGTCACAAACTGGTGTTGTTCCGCAATTAGAAAAGATTGATTTAATCTTTTTGCTGCGATTGACTTCCCTCCCATTAGTTTGGCCAAACCGGCCAAATCATGCGGGACAAACCAAGTTCCTGCTGCAGCAGTAGCTTCTACAAAACCAGATCCTGAACCACCAAAAGCATCACTTTCATAAACCAAAGGATCAAACGGTTCTATCCATGAACCATCGAGCGTTCTTCCTCGCATCCACCCCGTTTTTTTATCGTATATATTTTTATAATTTTCTGCTCGTTTCATCAACATTGCGTAATCATCATTCTTATTTAATGATTTAGCAAGTTGCGCTAAAGTCCAGTCTTGATAAGCATATTCCATTGTAGTTCCTGGGCCACACTGATGAAGACCGTATTTTTTATCTGACAAAGGAAAGGGAACATAACCTCGATCTATATAATATTCAATTCCTCCTCCAATCTTGGTGTAGTGCTCATAGCCAACTTTACTCATCATTCCACCGGGCATTGCATTTTTAAGCATTCCTTCATAAGCTTTGTTAATGTCAAAACCACGGATTCCTTTCATATAGGCACTAACAATGAAAGGTGTAGAAGAAGCGCCTGTCATTACATAGGTATAATTCCCTCCTGATGGGCCTCTGGGTATTAGACCACCGTCATCATACATCAACAACATCGAGTTTACAAACTCCTCAGAAATTTTAGGGTAAACCAAATGCCAAAGTGTATTTAATGTCCATTGTGCTCCCCAAAAAGAATCTGAATTATAGTGATTGAATTTAGGCTTCCCGTCAGTCCATATTGGTATTTGACGTATTTTTTGCTTTTCTCCAGTCATGTCACTATATTTTCCATTGACGTCACTGATAATTCTTCTTCCTTGAAGGGCATGCCATAAATCTGTGTAAAAACGTACTTGCTGATCTTTTGTATTTCCTTTGATTTCGATCCTACTTAAGTGATCGTTCCATTGCTTTTTAGAATCCGAAACAACTGCATCAAAATCCCAATGCCCCAACTCTGTAGTCAGGTTTAATTCGGCTTGATCCATACTTACATAGGAAATACCAACTTTCATCAATAGCTGCTCCCCTTCCCTACTTTTAAAAACAGGATAAACCCCTCCATTAGTTCCTTCAAACTTATTGGTTTTGCCAGTCAACTCGCCATCTTTCCAAGCATTAAGCGTTTCGAATGGTTTGTTAAAATGAATGGCAAAAAACACTTTTGTATCCTTGGGTCTTCTGCTCGTTTTTTCCATCACGGCATAGCCTTTGATTTTAGTATTCGAAACTTTCTTAGCATAACCACTTTTGGTGCCCCCGGGGCCTAGTTGAGCTGAGAGATCAATAATGATTGAATTTTGATCCGATGCGGGAAAGGTATAACGATGAAAACCAACTCTTGTCGTGGAGGTTAATTCCACTTTAATTCCATAATCTTCCAAAACAACAGAATGGTATCCAGGGGTGGCTGTTTCATTATCATGAGAATAGGCTGAACCATAATTTTTAGGTCCTAAATGTGCTTTGATTTTTCCTGTAGTCGGCATCACAGGAATTCCTGAAAGTTGCCATGCGTGGATGTGACTGAAAAAATTAATGGTCTTTTCGTTGTAACGATAACCTGATTCCCATGCCCCAGCTGTTCCCATGTCTGGACTTAGGTTAACCATCCCAAATGGTCGGGAGGCAGAGGTAAAGAAGAACCACCTTGAATTAGCAGAATCAACAAATGGATTGACCAAATCAACGGGTTGTTGTGAATAAAGAACTGTTGTTAGTAATATTAAAAAGAGTGTTGGTTTTTTCATTATTAATTAAATATTTAAGTTTGAATCAGCTAGTGATAATAATTTTTTTTCATCAACCTTTAACCCAAATCCAGGTTTAAAGTTTACTTCAACCTTTCCTTCCGAATTTAGATCGGTTGCTTTATCGATGACGCAATTAAGAAAAGAATCGTTTTCTTGTGGTTTTTCCATGGCTTCAACCCATGAAGCCTCATTCCCCACTGCGAGTTGTTGCCAAAAGGTACAGGCGGCACCAACCAGACTAGAATCCCCAATCATAATTCCTTTTTTTGAAGCCCTTACTATGGAAGACAATTTATTGATTTCAAGAAAAGTTCCCATGGTATTGGGGTGAAAATTAAAATAATCACCCATTTTACTGTCAAAGAATTCGATGCTTTTCTTTGCTGGACGCATAATGTGATCAGGTATAATTGAAAGCTCTCCTACTTTACTTTGTATATAAATAAATTCCTCTTTAGATAAAGAAGAAGGATCCTCGATGGCATTCATCCCAGCCTTGTTCAACTCAATCAAAACATTGGCAAGTTGGTCTAAATCTTTAATGTATTTGTACCCTCGGTTAGGATCTCCCACGATGAATGAATCAGGACCTAAAAAAGCTCTCAAGGCACTTATGTTTTTCTTATCAGTTTCAAAATCACCAAACATCTTGATTTTTACATAACGGTGCATGTTTTGATCCTTGGCTATTTTTGCTTGAATGACCACCGCTTCGGCATTTTTTTCTAGGATGCAGAAAATGGCAGGAATGGGTTGATCGCCCTGAAGTCCCCACATTTTAATCGTAGGTTTATTTGCGATTTTCCCCATTAAGTCATAAAGCGCCATAAGGACTCCTTCACTAATCGCAGCAGACCACTTCTTGTCAAAAAAACTATTTCGTCCTTTTTCAATGGCAGCATTTAAATCCATGCCTTTAATCCCACTGAATTCAGCAGCCCAATTCTTTAAATCAAAGTCTGGATTATTACTTGAAACTTTTGTTTCTCCCCAACCCGTATGTCCACCAGCTTTTATACTGAGCATTACATGTTGTCGGTTTTTCCATACGCCATAACTGAAATGTCTTTCTTTTTTGACATTGATTAAATACAAATCAATTGCTTCAATTTTTACTTTTGATGCTTCTAAATTTGAGCAATTTGAAAAAACTGAAGGGACTAACAGCAAGGGTAAGATACCAGTAGACTTTTTAAGAAAGTGCCTTCTTGAATTATTCATAAAATCTATTTCTTTGAGTTTTGAATGATTTCAGCATTGGCATCATATAAAAAACTTATTAATTCTTTGTCTAATTCTTGAACCATCTCAGGAAGCTCCTTAGACAGGTCGTTCTTTTCTTCAATATCTTTTGAAAGGTCAAACAACTCATACATTTTCTCGTCCCAGTGTTTTACTAGTTTGAAATTTCCAGAGCGAATAGCAGACTTAGGCTTTCTATTGGCAGCTTGATGGAATATCAAATAAGGACTGTTTCTTTTTACTTTACCGCTGCCATTATTGTGGAGAATTTCTTTAATACTTCCCCCATCAATTTTTTCTGGTAATACGCCATTAAATCCAGAAAGATCTGCAAGCGTTGGCAATAAGTCTAGGCCTGTGATCGGTACGTCAGAAAACGAACCTTTATTAACCCCTGGGCCGACTACAACAAAAGGAACCCTAATTCCTCCTTCATACATGGAGCCTTTGCCCCCTCTCAAAGGAAAGTTCCTTGGGGTGATTTGTTTCTTTCCAATAGGAATTGAAGACCGACCTCCATTGTCTGAGAGGAAAATGATATAAGTATTATCTAAAATCCCGAGTGCTTCTACCTTGTCTAAAATCATTCCTATTCCCTCATCCATGTCCTCAGTCATGGCAGCAAATTCAGGGACAAAATGTTTCTCTCCCTTTCTTAAATTATTGTATTTATCTATTGATTTTTCGGAGTGGGTTATGGCAAGATGAACTGCATAATGAGAAATCTGTATGAAAAAAGGCTTGTTGTTTTTAGTTTGTTCCTCAATAAAATCATTAGACCTAGTGGTCAAATCAAAAATCAATTTGGGGTCATCATAAGATGCGGGCCATTCTTTACCCATTGCAAAAGGAATCTCTTGATCCCCAATTTCAATAATCTTCTTTCCTCCTCCAGTATTGTTACCTGTCAATCCATCGCTGAAATCATACCCCATTTCTTCTGGTGTAAATTGATCATATCGGGCATCCCATTTTCCGAAATGTGCAGTGGCATAATTTTCATCCGCTAATTTTAAAATCTTGGGAATGGTCATTTCTTTCCTAAAGACTTTTGTCCAATTTTCACGATCCTTTTGATATTCATGTTTGGCTGGCGTTAGTCCTGTTAAGATACTTTTTCTAGTGGGTGAACAAAAAGGAGCTGGAGCATAGCCATTCGTCAATCGCATTCCCATGCTGGCCAATCTTTCCATGTTTGGTGTTTCGTAGAAATCACTTTTTGAACGATTATC
>CAJJCA010000002.1 GCA_905182575.1 uncultured Flavobacteriaceae bacterium
CTTGACTTTTGGAGGAGAAATAGGCAAATTCCATTTCCGATTAATGCAAAAATTGAGATTATGATCATTGTTAGATAATTTGGAAACTCTACGGGATAAATAATTCTTCTAATTACCTCACCAAGTCCAATTAAAGATAAAACGATTTGAAAATAACCAGCAATTTTGGCTACTGATTTTTTATAGATCAAAGATTTTCCTACAGCGACTAAGCTGATTGCGTAAACAAAACTATCTGCGAGCATATCCAAACTATCGGCTATTAAACCCATCGACTTTGATACAAGCCCATAACTCATTTCGAGAATGAAAAAAACAAGATTAATTATAAGAACTGACCAAAGTACCTTTTTCTGATTAGTCTTGTGGTCTTGATCAAAAGATTTTCGGTCAGTTATTTCCGTGTAAAGTTTTTTATGACCGAGATTTAGCGACCTTAGACTTTCCTCAATTTCCTCGATATTGTTATCGTGAAAAATAGTTAGCTCTCGTTGGTTTAAATCAAACTTCAAGTGTTTTATTTGAGATAATACTTCAAACTTCATACGAATGAGATTCTCCTCTGAAGGACAATCCATTTTGTCAATTTTGAAACACGTTTTATTCAAATTTTTGGTCTAATTAATATAGTATCAAAAATAAAAAAAAAACCGATACACTATAACAGTATAATCATTTTACTTGATCCCCCTATTAGGTTCGAACCAAATGATTTCCTATAGGGAGAAAAAGTAAAAATTCAATTGAATTAAATAACATTATTCAAAAATACATTGATTATTATAATTAATAAGTTCAAAGTTTGAATTAATTACTTTTTTTGATTTGTAATCTTGTTTTTATTCAAAATTGTTCTTAAATCTCTGTGAGATAAAGTATCCCTCATCATCTTCGTATTTATTCTTCTATAATACCCCATTGCAGTTTGAATACGAATGGCCAGTAATTTCTATCACATCTTCAATACGAACATCTTGCAAAAACATATAACTCACAAAGTAAGAACGTAGGTGGTGTGAGGACTCTCTATCCCATACTGTCTTCCAATTACAATCATCTGAATTCACACATCTACTTCCTTAAATAGGTTCATATACCAATTGTTAGAGTATCCCTTGTTTGGTTTTTCGTTGAGGTTTGGTGATGGGAATGTTTTAAGAACGATTAACTATTCATTACCTCTTCTACTGATTTCTTCCATTGTTCTTCATGAATAATTCCCATATCCAAACTACTTTTAAGTTCCAATAAAAGTTCTTTCTTTCGAGGTGTTAACCCCCCTTTTATTTTAGGTTGTTTAACATCCTTTTTGATTGTAGAGAATCCTTCATCCAAAGTATATCCATAATCCATAGATTTCATTCTATCTGATTTGATGATAGAAAAGTATTTTTCAAATACACGAGTTGAAGTGTGGCCTGTCATCGATTTTATTGTGTGTACAGGAGTTCCTTTTTCGATATGATAACGGATAAAACTTCTACGGCCAATATGAGTTCCTACCCACTCCCAAAGAGGTTTTGGTTTATCTGTTCCCTCAATTGGTAATCCATCACTGCCAAAATCAGGATTCTTAACCATTGTGTTGAATCCTATGATTCTACAAATCTCTTTTATGTGTTTATTCATTTTTTGATTACTAATCTTATTTCCATTTTCAGTTAGGGGAAACAAGTATTGGTCAGCTGATTTACCAGATGAGTATTTTTCAAAAAGGTTTTCTGTTATGTTCACTATTGGAACATATATAAGAGTGTTTGTTTTTATCGAGGTGTATTTTATTTCTCCAAGTTTTCTATCACCTCCACTAATGAAATCTTTACTCAATACTGTAAGGTTAACGGTATCACTAAATCTCATACCGGTTATACACATCCAAACCAACATATCCTTGTAAACTTCATAATTGGTGTACATGGATTTTCGTTTTGATTTATTCAATACATCTTCAATATAAAGAACACCTGTTCCTTCCTTTACTAGATACTTTGAGTGTTTTTCGTTTGATGCATCAAACTCTTTGAAATTATGTAATTCAAGAATCTGTTTATGATTCAAACAAATAACCTCTCTTGGTGGTTCTTTGAATCTTTTCTTTGGGATAACAAGATTAAAACTAATGTTCTTCGTATCTCTTAACCAAGTTTTGAATAATCTGAGAACCTTTATTCTTTTATTTATAGTAGAAGGTAAATAACCTTTATTCTTTTCTAATTCACTTAAAAATTCTGAAATCCACTCTAAGGTTATGTTTTCTAATAACAACTTTATTTTTTCTTTTCTCAAATATTCATTTGAAAAATCAATTATATCATCAAAAGAAGTTTTCAAAGCACTTCGATATGAATTTCTGTTTTGAGTAATAACTAAATACTCATCAGAGAAAAACCAATTTGTGTATTCGTTAAATAAAGTTGTGAAGTGAACTTTAGTAAGTGTTGATTTTACTCTTTTGTATTCGTTTTTAAGAAGTAAAGATTTTATTAAATCAGTAGAAGGCTCATCCTCACCAGAAACATTTATTCTATGAATAATATCATTTACCTCAACCAGTTTAGAAACTAATTCAAGGTTTTTGGTTTTTGATTCTTTATCTGATTTCTTAATTGGATTCTGTGAACGAGTGGATTTGTAATCATAATTCCAATTTCTAATGGATGATTTCACACCAGTAGAAATTTTTAGTTTCTTCTTATTGTGATAATAGAATAAAACAACTGGTATCTCTTCAGATTTCTTGTAATCTGATTTCTTTTTTTTGAAATCTAATTTGAAAAATAAACCCATAATTTCCTGATATTCAGGTATGGTAAATATAACAAAAAATAAATGTAAATGGAACCCCTAATGGAACACCAACCCAATTTTGGATAAAAAAAGAACCCTAACTCCTTGATTTATAACATTAGGGTTTTTGTTGGTGGTCCCACCTGGGCTCGAACCAGGGACCAACTGATTATGAGTCAGCTACTCTAACCAACTGAGCTATAGGACCTTTCACACTGTTTATAGTGCTTTCGATAGGATTTTACTTTTATTTTATGACGGTCATTATAAATCACAATATGAGCAAAATCACACTCTTTAAAATTGTGGTTAGCAATGCAAATATAAAAAGTGTTTTGTAATATGTAACGGGTTTACAATCTATTTTTGGCTATTTGCATTTGGCAGTTCTTTGGTCTAAACATCCCATCCGCACCCTACCTCATTCCTTGTGTGAATATCAAAAAAAAGGTTTTGTTCAGTCCAAACATCAGTTTCCTCTTTAACGTGATATATTTTAGGAAAGAGACATGATAATCTTTTGGTCTGTCTTTCTGTAATTCGTCTTTAACCTCTGTGGAAATCCATACTGTAACGTGTAACAGGTTTACACCTTTTGAGTAAGTCAAACTAACCTAAGACACCCTGAGATGCGGGTTTACCCCTGCCCACTAGTTTTAACCCCCAAATAAAAGGGGTAATTAGAACCCGATATCTCCAGTAAAATCAATATCACTAGAGTTATACGACTGATGAAATTCTTGGAGTGTGGTTTTGCTTATAAAAGTCAGCTAAAACGTTAGTTTGACCTATTTAAGGGTACTAGAAGTGCCAGAACTCACTCAGGATGATATGCCAGGTATTTAATTACTTGGACAATTACCCTATTTGATAACATTATTTATAATAAATGCTCAATTGCAGTCTAAAGAAAATTCAGTTCCTTCATCAAAAAGCCAACTTGAAACTAAATTATCTAATTGACTTTGAGACACCTGTATACATTCGAGTAGAGGAGTGTCATTAGCATCTAGATAGTCTAAGCTTGTTAAGCTAGAAACATCTAGGCTGGACAAGTTTGTGCTCTCAGCATAAAAGGATTTTAAAAGGTCTAAATCTATAAGGTTCTTAATTTCTGTTAATGGATTATCCTTGAGCACGAGGTAGTCAACTCTTGGAGTTGATTTTAAATCAAATGAAGAAATGTTATTTTCCCCAAGTCTTAAAATTTTAAGGTATAGATTGTCTGATAAATCTATTGTTTCCAATTGATTTCCAATTAATTGAAGTTCTTCAAGAAATTCGAGGTTTTTTAAATTGATGTCAATCAACTTATTATTTGCCAACCAAACATATTCTAGTTTAGTATTTTTTGATAAATCTACCCTCCTCAAGGATTGTCTATCACAAGTTAATTTCTTGAGATTTGTAAAATTTTCAATTCCAGATAAATCATCAAGGTCGCCAATATCACTTCCCCCTCGAGGATCAGATAAGTCAAGTTCCTTGATTGATTGAGCGTCCTCGATTAAAATTTGATTATTTCCGACAGTTGAAAAACCTGCGATATTATTAAATAACTTTGCAAACTCAGAAGAAACTTTGAAGGAATCCCCAATAACTTCTTCAGCGGAGTCTTCGTTTCCCTCACCACCAGAACAGGAACATAACATCATTAATAAAAAAATATAAAGTAATTTGTTTTTCATTTTAAATAAATTTTATTATTTCCTTTTGTCTTTTTTTACTCATAGGTTCATTATCAAAATCACTAAAAGAAAAATAAAATTTATTATTTATTTATCTTTAATGAAATTAGATTTTTTTCTGAAAGATTTTTTAATAAGATATTTTATTTGTCCTATAACAATAGGTTCGTTCGAAAATAACTTTTTGAAATCTCTCAAATTTAAGATCAAAAGTATATCGAGAATAGATTTTTTTGGAATCAAAATCATCAAATAACTTATTTACACTATAAGAAGTAGAGTCAATCAGTAGGTTTTTAATTTTGTTTTTTGAAGATGAAAAGTTCGAAACTATTTTAATCACCGTATCATTAATCACATTCAAAGTGAAATCAATGGTTAATTTTTCTTTATCAACTGTTTGATAAATAATTGGTTTTATAAAATATTGAATTCCATCAACTCCTCTGAAGAATGACTTGATATGACTTTTTTGAGAAAAGACAGTGGTTACAGATGAAAATAAAAGGAAATAAAAAAGTATCAGTTTCATTGTAATAAAAAAGGTAAAATTATTAAACTATAACGGTCTACTAATTTCACCTTTAATTAAAATTAATAATTAGTTCCCTGTAACAATACATTCGTAAGTTTGGATAATTCCTAACATATTCGTCTGTTTTAAATCAACAGTTGAAATTTTAGTAATACCCCCCTGTTTGGCCGCTTTCTGTATACTAGCGTCTTGTCCAAGCCAAATAACATTTAGATAACCTGTTGCTTTAGACATACCAACTTTACTGCCAACTTCATTACTTGTAGCGTTAACAGGTAGTGTTATTGCACAACTTGACAGAAGTAGCGCAACCGAGACAATTAAAAATGCTTTTTTCATAATTATTTTTTTTTAAATATAGTAAAAAATAATTAAAAAAAACAAAAGTAAGTTCTTGAATTAAACTAGTTTTTGAATAAAATATTGTAAGGCTATTTGAAGCATCTTAATACGCTATTAAACATCTACTCATTTAAATCTAATACGAGTTTAAAAAGATCTATAAACGTTAGTTTAACCTATTTAAAGAGGACTAGAAATCCCTGAACTTACTGAAGGCAACATGCCTATGTTTTAAAAGAAAACGAAATAAAAGCTATGATTAAGAATAAACCAGTTAAGCCCTAAGGAAAACCCCTACTTAATAAATCTCTAATGCTATTTTTGCCAACACTTTAGATAGAATATTTAGGATTCAATGTATGTAGTGTCTCTGAAACTATCACTTGATGTAATAACTGCTGAAGTTGGATATCCTGTATCTCAAGCAATCGCCCAGGCCATCCTCATCCTTTCTAGTGTTCAGGTATCCGTCAAAAAGCTGCTGTTTTAAAAGGATCTCGTTCTTGTACTTGTTAGCAGTATTATGACTAACTCCTGAAATTTTTTCCAGTTCCCTTGATGAAGTCTCTGGTTTATACTCTAGGGCCTCAGCAATTATCTGTATTGTCTTCAGTTTTTGGGATTCATCATGCTTTTCAGTGGTTGGAATCTCTATTCTGTTATTTACGCATTAAAAAGGTTGGATCAGTCAGTAGCATCCTCAAACAAGCTTTCGCGGTAGGCATTCGGAGTATAGTTGGTTGTTTTTCTAAAATTTCTAAAAAAATTAGAAAGGTAGTTAAATCCACTTTCATAGCAAATACTTTTTACGTCAAGGTCCGTTTCCGACAAAAGTTTGGTGGCATGATTGATTCGATATTCGTTTAAAAAAGTAGTAAAAGTCTTGTGGGTACTTTTCTTAAAAAATCGACAAAAAGACTGGGGCGTCATGAATACCTCAGAGGAAATATCCTCTAATGCAATAGGTTCCATAAAATGGTCGCGAATGTAGTTGAAGATAATCTTAAGTCTTTTGTTCTCAATTGGACTACTTATAAAAGCATAGCCTGCAGCATTGAGAATTTCCTTGTCCTTGGCCAATGCCAGATCGTGCAAAATCTTAATAAACGTCAAAAAACCATCTATTTGAGACTCATATTTTAAACCTTCCATGCGAAGGCCAATGTCCTCTTTAATAGGCCCGCTAAAAATGATTCCCTTTTTGGAAAGTTCAAGAAGTTGATTGATCATTTTTAATTCCACAAAATTCTTGAATGCGCCCTCAAAAACGTCTGGCTTAAACTGAATCACAATCTCCTTTTGACCTTCATCAAAATCTTTTGTAAATCCAGTGTGAGGTAAATAAGAGCCAATCAAAATTAGATCCCCATCCTTATAGTTCGAGAGGTGTGTTCCAACCTGTCGTTTCCCAACTCCCGAGTTTATATAAACCAATTCAACTTCTGGGTGATAATGCCATCTTAATTTTTTCTGATTTGGAGTGTTCGTATCAAAAAACGCACACTTATAAGAGTGTCCCAAGTCTATTGTTTTTCTATCCTGATTAAATCCCCATAATTGTAATTGTAATTGTAATTATAAATTATATATTATATATTATTTTACCTAATAACAAGCAATACAATCCACATTTAACATATGCGTATAATATCGGCTGTTTTCTGTTCATTTTGTGGGTTGTTTACAATGAAATAATGTGAATAATATAATTCTATTTAAGTGAAATTATTTATTTAAGAAAATCCGGTCAAACGAGAGTTAACACTTACCCTTTTTTGATAAAAATACAGCGTGAAATAAAACTATAAATAACGGCTTAAACCCGAATTTTACTCTATTTAAAAAAATAACGGCATGAAAATCATGGTAGTTGTTAATCTAAAAAAAATATTATATTTGATATAATATATATCTTTGTGAAACGGAATCTTTTACATTTCGAATTTCCAAAAGGAGTGCAAAGCTTCTGTGTTAATGGTGTCAGTTATACACAGGAATCTTTTTTGTTGGCACAAAAAAAAGAGCGTTTTAGGAACCAAAACGGGCGTTTTGTGAAAAAATCAAACTTCTAACATTCGATTCTCTTTGTCCAAAGATTTTGTCATTAAATTTAATAAGGTAACTTTACTACTATGGTTTCTACAGACAAAGCTTCTCTTTTAATTGTTTCCTTTTTTTATGGGATGACCTTTTTTTTTGGGTATTTCTTATTCTCCGGCTATCACGACCAGTCCAAAATCGTACCAGAGAGATTAATCGTCTCAATAGATAACAATGGCATTGACCTTCAAAATAATAGCCTTTTAATTCAAGTAGACAACGGAAAAGGGGAAATATCTCAAAAACTTTTTGATTCTAGTTCCTTAGTGGCCGTTTCTCTCTTTTATGAAGTAAAAGGTTACAAACTAGATTGGGTTACCGAAACCAACAAAAACATTTCTGGCAAAGAAGTCGTCACCACCAAGCTTTGGTACTCTCGTAAACAAAAATAACAATGGGTTCTTTCCCTAGAAACATTATCATTTATGGAGCCATTGCATTTTTGGTTTTGGTTGTCTACAAAGCCATTCGCGATTTAAAAAAATAAACACTTATTCTCCCCCCTAAATCATTGTCTTTTTTTTAATCTCATTATCTTTGAAAAAAATAATCTTTGAAAAACAAAAAGCCTGATCAGGTCGCATGGGACGAAAAACAAGGGGAATATATCGCTCGATTACTTCCCTATGCTTCAGAAGTTAGCGGCCCTGTTATTGACATTCCCAACGTAGATGCCTTCAAGAAAAAAGGAGTTGACAAGGTCTCCAAACAACTTCAAAGTGAGCTTGTAGAATTACAAGACAAGATCAAGTCTTTTGTAAAAGCTGCATCCGATACTCAAAAAGTATATTCCGCAAAATTTAAATTTGAACCCTTGGTTGGGGAAACTTACTTTTTATATCAAGGCGAAAAAGAAGAGTACCTTTCTTTAATTCCTCCTGAGAGTTGGAAAAAAGAATTCATAGGGGCCTATCGACTTAATTCCGAATACAAATGGGACAATATCACCTGGCCAGCTATCTAAAATTTTGTGTCGAATAGCCTTTACCCTCCCCATCAAATGCCAACCCGATTCCCAAAAAAGTAAAATCGCCTAGGATGTTTTTATAATGGGGTGGACTGTTTTTCCAGCCCTGCACCAAGCAGCTACTAAAAGCTTCCTCTGAACGCGTATCTCCATAACCTGTGATGTTTTCAAACCAAGGTGTCATCGCAATGTTTTCAGAAATTCCAACATATTGATTTCCCTTTTTTACCCAAGGATTAATCCCCATTTTTTTTGCACGTGTTATTGGATTAAGTCCTTCGTGGTCTGTATGAGAATAGAACGTGTGTTTTACCATATTGTCACTGTGATGTTGCGCCAAGCGCATCAAGCTGTCAAGAAGCAGTAATTTGGGAAGCCCTTTTTCAACCCTCAAATCATTGGTCTTTTCGAAAATCATTTGTCTCAGAAGGGCGATGTCCTCCTGAGCACTAGCAAGGTTTTGGCAGATAAAAATAATACAATTGTTTTTTTAAACATAATTAGGTAATTATGTAGCATATTGTTCAATAACTCAAAATTAGACAATTATCATGCGAAATCCCTACTTTTGTTTAACATGGCAATAGAAGAAACTCCCAGACAGAAAAAAATCGGAACCGCATTACAGCAAGAAATGGCGAACATGCTACAACAGGCGATACGCGATCAAGGCGTCGCGAATTTGGTGCTATCCGTTACAAAGGTTACGGTTACTGTAGATCTTTCTGTCGCAAGAATATACCTTAGTATTTTTCCTAAAAATAATGCTGAAAATTATCTTGAAGGTATAAAAGGAAATGCTTTTCAAATCAAGCATGACATGGCACAGCGAATGAAAAATCAGTTGCGTCGCATGCCCGAGTTTTCTTTTTATCTCGATGATTCTCTAGACTATATTGAGGCAATTGACGATGCACTTAATCGTCCTGAAGACCCAATTTATAATCCGGAAATACTTGCTAAAAGAAAAAAAATATAATCCAATGAGGGTGGCATTCAAAATTGCATGGCGCTACTTTTTTTCTAAAAGCCGACAAACAATAATCAATCGAATTAATGCCATTGCTTTAATCGTAATCGTCGTTGCCACTGCTTCCCTTTTAATTGTCTTAAGCGCTTTTTCTGGGCTAAAAGATTTTGGGCTCTCGTTTTCAAATGCTTTTGATCCTGACCATAGGGTTACTCCTGTTCTGGGAAAAACATTAACCCTCGATTCCATTGCTTTAAACCAGCTTCATTCAATTAGTGAAATAAAAGATTTCGCCCCAATTCTCGAGGAAAAAGTGTTTTTATCTTTTGAAGAAAAAAACCAAGTTGCTTATCTCAAAGGTGTAGGAAATGATTACCTCAAAGTAATTCCTGGAGATTCTCTTGTAGCAATTGGCGAATGGCTTGTTCCAGAAACAAATGGTGTGGTTGTTGGCTATGGAATTGCAAGTGCGCTTGGTCTTGGCGTATATGACTACAGCTCCTTTCTAAATATTAGCATTCCCAGAAATAAAACAAAATCAGCATTTGGGAAAAGTCCTTTCCAAAGTGTTTCGTCTGTTGTTATTGGACTTTATCAAATAAGTGAAGATCTCGACAAGAAGTATATTTTTGCACCGATGGCTTTTGCGCAAGAATTACTTCAGTATCCCGAAGGTGTCTATTCGGCAATTGAACTCAAAACAAAACCGGAAACCGACTTTAAACAATTAAAACAAAAAATTGAAAAAATCCTTGGTAAGGAAGTTGTTGTCAGGGACAGAATTCAATTAAATGCCGCGCTTTACAAAATGCTAAACACAGAAAATTTGGTTATCTACCTCATCTTTACGCTGGTTCTCATTATTGCTTTCTTTAATGTTGTCGGTGCTTTGATCATGATGATCCTTGATAAAAAACCACAAATGCGAATCCTTGTTGCTATGGGGGCTAGACCCAAAAATTTAAGATTGGTTTTCTTTTTATTGGGCATGTTAATTACGGTCATAGGCGGACTGGTTGGAATAACTTCCGCCAGTATTTTGATTGCCATCCAATCTGCGGCTCCGTTTCTGTATGTCCCCGGAACTTCTTTACCGTATCCCGTTAGTCTTGAATTTAAAAACCTAATCCTTGTATTTTTAACACTCGTATTGTTGGGTAGTATTGCGTCCTCGTGGGCCAGCCGTGGTGTTGGGAGTGAAAGCCTAGGGAGAAATTAAACCCACTCAAGATCTTGAACCTCGTTTAAAACACGATCAAATGCTGCAAAAACATCATTTGCATCATCAGAAGTTACCATCGCTGTTCGATAAGGTTTAAAATCAGGAATGCCTTTAAAATAGTTGGTATAATGTCTACGGGTTTCCAAAACCCCTAAAATTTCACCCTTCCAATCGATGGCCATTTCAAGATGGCGGCGCGCGACGGCAACTCGCTCTTTTAAGGTGGGTGGGGAAACGTGTTCTCCTGTCTTTATAAAATGTTTTACCTGGTTAAAAAACCAAGGATTTCCGATACTAGCCCTTCCAATCATTGCCCCATCAAGCCCATATCGATCTCGCATTTCAATTGCTCTTTCTGGAGAATGAACATCTCCGTTTCCAAAGATTGGAATATGCATTCTGGGATTGTTTTTTACTGCAGCAATGGGCGCCCAATCAGCGTCTCCTTTGTACATTTGAGCGCGGGTTCTCCCATGAATTGAGATGGCCTTTGCACCAGCGTCTTGAAGTCTTTCCGCAACCTCAACAATCTTAATTGAGTCGTGGTCCCAACCCAATCTGGTTTTGATGGTAAGGGGCAAGTGGGTTCTTTTAGCCATTTCCTCAGTTAACTTAACCATTAGGGGAATGTCCTTTAGAATTCCAGCCCCAGCGCCTTTGCTCACCACTTTTTTTACCGGACAACCAAAGTTGATGTCAATAATATCCGGTTTTGATGCCTCAACGATTTCCACTGAGCGCAACATGGAATCCAAGTTGGCTCCAAAAATCTGTATTCCAACAGGTCGTTCTTTTTCGTATATGTCTAATTTTTGAACACTCTTTGCCGCATCTCTAATTAATCCTTCACTAGAGATAAACTCAGTGTAGACAACGTCTGCGCCGTTTTCTTTACAAAGTGCACGAAAGGGCGGATCACTGACATCCTCCATGGGCGCAAGTAAAAGAGGAAACGTTCCAACCGATAAATCGCCAATTTTAACCACTTCTATTTTTTTACAAAAGTAACAAAAAGACTTTCGATAGCAACAAGCTTATTTTAAGTCAAAGGTGGTGGTGATATTGCTAACAAAATCTGCGTCCCAAATTTGCAATCTTTCCATTGTCTAAATAATAAATTCGCGGTGGAGAATCGCCAATTAGATCAAAAAATTGATTTACATCAATAAAGTCATGCGGAAAAGAGGACTGAGTAAGTGTTTCAAATTCTGAGACAGTTAGTTGCACCTTCTTGATAAAAAAGAACATAAAGATCCGGAAAGTTGGAGTGATTATTCTTGAGTTTTCCTAATTCAACTGCAGCCTCCTGGCAATGTTCACAATCGAGATTGAAAATTGCGACCAAATTTTTACCGTTGGTCAGGTCTACACGGCCTTTAGGCTCAAACTTTGTAAACGTTTCAAAAGGGAAATCCTCGTGGTTGGGCATGGGCAAAATGAACCACATACTCAAAATGGTGATTGACATAAACCCTAAAACAATTGATTTAGAAATGGTTTTAACTCTTGCATATTTAAAAATCACAAAAGCAACAATCAACATTAATATGTTTTTTATAATCGATTGTTCGGGTGTCATGGAGATCATTTCGCCAAAACATCCACAATTTCCGGTATCGCCAATAGCCCACAAATAAATCAGGTGGGCAGTAAATCCACCCAATAAAACAAAAGTAAATCGCATCAATTGTTTGGCGTAGTAAGGCAAAATAATCAATACTCCTAGCCCAAATTCTAGCCCAATAAAAAACCGTGCCATGTACCCAGCGAGTGCTCTATTGGCAGCAAGTCCTTGGTCCATCAAGGTAATTTCAAAAAAACCAGGGCCAACCGCTTTAGTATAGGCAGAAAATAAAAAAGTAACGCCTAACAATATTTGAAGAATTCGAGTTAACTGTTTCATATCGTAATAAATTTCCGTGTTAAAATTAACTTTTCTAAACTAAACAAAAAAGCAACCTTACAAATAAGTATCTTTGCGTCCTATTGATGAAATGAGTTGATGAAACACATCCGAAATTTTTGCATAATTGCCCATATCGATCACGGAAAAAGCACCCTTGCTGATCGTCTGTTAGACGCAACAGGAGCTGTAACTGATCGTGAAAAACAAAACCAATTGCTTGACAACATGGATTTGGAACGCGAACGGGGTATTACCATTAAATCCCATGCGATTCAAATGGAATATAACTACAAGGGAGAAACTTACGTTTTCAACCTTATAGACACTCCAGGTCACGTAGACTTTTCCTATGAGGTTTCCCGATCAATTGCTGCTTGTGAAGGTGCCCTTTTGGTCGTCGATGCTGCGCAAAGCATTCAGGCGCAGACAATTTCAAACCTTTATTTGGCCCTTGAAAATGATTTGGAAATTATTCCTGTGCTGAATAAAATTGATCTTCCTTCTGCTAACCCTGAAGAAGTTACTGACGATATTGTCGATCTTCTGGGATGTAAACCTGAGGACATTATTCCGGCCTCTGCTAAAACAGGCTTGGGAATCAAAGAAATACTCAATGCAATTGTAGAACGTGTTCCTGCTCCAAAAGGAAACATAGACGCTCCTTTACAAGCCCTTATTTTTGATTCTGTATATAATTCTTTTCGAGGGGTTGAAACTTACTTTTAGAGTGATTAACGGGCAAATTAGAAAAGGACAAAAAATAAAATTTATTGCCACTGGCAAAAGTTATTTTGCTGACGAAATTGGTACTTTAAAATTAAAACAAGATCCTAAAAAAGTAATCTCTGCCGGCGATGTAGGCTACCTCATCACGGGAATCAAAGAAGCAAAAGAGGTTAAAGTTGGAGATACTCTAACAGATACTGACAGCCCAACCACCGAAATAGTTGCTGGATTTGAAGAGGTCAAGCCAATGGTTTTTGCAGGTATTTATCCTGTGGATACCGAGGAGTATGAAGACCTGAGGTCTAGTATGGAAAAGCTTCAGCTCAACGATGCCTCCCTCGTTTTTTTACCCGAAAGTTCGGCAGCGCTAGGATTTGGTTTTCGATGTGGTTTCCTTGGAATGCTTCATTTAGAAATAATTCAAGAACGATTAGAGCGTGAGTTTGACATGACTGTTATCACTACCGTTCCAAACGTTTCCTATCATGCCTTTACTCGAAAAAATCCTGATACGATTATTCCCGTTAACAATCCTTCTGACTTGCCTGATCCTTCTTTTATGGAGCGGGTAGAAGAGCCCTATATCAAAGCTTCGATCATTACAAAAGCTGATTTTGTTGGCAATGTGATGTCTTTGTGTATTGAAAAAAGAGGGGTGATTACCAATCAAACCTATCTAACGACCGAGCGTGTCGAGCTAAGTTTTGATATGCCTTTGGCAGAAATTGTTTTTGATTTTTATGATCGACTTAAAACCGTTTCGAAGGGTTATGCTTCTTTCGACTATACGCCTATCGGAATGCGAGCCTCAAAATTAGTTAAAGTTGATATTTTACTTAATGCGACTCCTGTAGATGCTCTATCCGCTTTAATTCACGCGGACAATGCTTATAACATTGGGAAAAAAATGTGCGAAAAGCTCAGAGAGCTGATCCCAAGGCAACAGTTTGACATCCCGATCCAAGCGGCTATTGGTGCCAAAATCATTTCTCGTGAAACAATCAAGGCACTTCGTAAAGATGTTACGGCAAAGTGTTATGGTGGTGATATTTCCCGAAAAAGAAAACTCCTTGAGAAACAGAAAAAAGGTAAAAAGAAAATGCGTCAAGTGGGAAATGTAGAAATTCCTCAGCAAGCGTTTATGGCCGTGTTAAAGTTGAATGATTAAATTTACTCAAATTAAACCATGCATCTTAAGCTTTCTCTTTTTTATCTTTTGTGTTTAACTCAGCATCTGTTTGCTCAAACCCCTGAGTCTCCAGTTGAGGTGCAAAAAGTTCCCCAATCACAAATTAAAAAAAAAGGTAAACTATATTTTTATTGGGGTTGGAATAGGGGTGCATATTCCAAATCTGACCTCCGGTTTAAAGGAGAAGATTATGATTTTACGCTCAATAATGTTGATGCAAAAGATCGGCAGACAAAGTTTAGCGTGGACAGTTATCTAAATCCTGGGAATATAACACTACCTCAATTTAATGCTCGAATAGGATATTTCTTTAAAAACAATTGGGACATCTCCATTGGTACAGATCACATGAAATATGTCGTTCAAACCCAACAAACAGTAAAGATTTCAGGAAACATAAACAACTCCAGTTCTCCATATAACGGATCGTACAACAATGATAACATTATGTTGACTGAAGACTTCTTGTCTTTTGAACACACCGATGGTCTTAATTTTGTGAGTGCTGAAATCAAACGTTTTGATAATATTCTTGATTTAAATAAAGTTCAAGTCAACCTAACGGAAGGTTTCGGTTTAGGATTTCTTCTCCCCAGAACCAATTCAATGCTGTTAAGCAAAGAACGATATGACGCGTATCATTTGTCTGGTTATGGAATCAGCTCAATGGTCGGTCTTAACTTTTCTTTTTTTGAAAAATTCTTCATCCAGACTGAGCTTAAGGGGGGATACATTAACATGCCTGATATTAGGACGACAAACTCTAAAGCAGACAGCGCTAGTCAGAGTTTCTTTTTTAGAGAAATAACATTATTATTTGGCGGAATAATCAACATTAATTAAAAGGCTTCAAATCAATTATAAAGCGCGTTTTTTAATCCCATTACTTTTAGTGATTTTAGTTACTTAAATATCTTGAAAAACAACAACCTACTTCATTCTTCTTTTCGAATATATTTTCGATTATGAATATATCGCCATAATTCTTTGTCTAAATAAAGAAGAGCATGAATTAAAGTGTAATAGAAGGTGCTATTTGAAGATCAGCTATCCAAAGCAAACAATCGTAGGAAAAAGAACAACCAAAGCGAGACCAAAAATTAATTAAACCAATCGCCTGGCTTTAAACGGGCAATGAGATTCTTAAATCACTTTCTTGAGTGTTAAAAAAGATACAACCATAGCCCGCATTCTAAAATTAATCCATCCTGTAGATTCAACAGCTCGCATGCAAGCATCAATCAAAGGATAGCCTGTAGTTCCTGTTTTCCATGCTTTTATAAATGCCTCATTTTTTTCATGTGGCAAAATCTCATAACCACTATTAATACACTCTGTTTCATAGCGACACTCCATTTCAAATTTTTGAATAAAATGACAATGCCAATGTAGTCGGGTAAGCATGGCTGAGAAGGCTTTGTTGTTTCTTGTCCCGTTGGGATGCGTTCCAATAAACTGAAAAGTCGGTTTTCTTTTGATGGAAGGTGTTTGTATAAGTATGTATAATTCGAATCCCTTCTTCTCCGCTTAGCAAAACCCTAACTACTTTATAAACAAGTAATTAGGGTTTTTCTTTTTAAAACTTGTACGATTATTGTACGGCCAGTAATATTAAAAACCCAAAAAATCTCAATAGTAGGTTTTAATTGATACTGCCCTACTCAAATAATATTGGTTTTCTTTTAATGGGAGATGTTTGTATAACTATGTATAATACTAAACCTTACTGTGTTTTAAAAGAATAAACAATAGAATAACTCGAGTTTATACCGTCTGATGTCTTAACTCTCCAGTAATAGGTTGTAGCAGCTTCTAGAGCTACACTGGCTGTCTTAGCTGTTAAGTTTGACAATCCTGTTTCTGGTGTTTGTTTACCGTCTGTAGTATCTACATAAAGTGTATATTTAAGGGTGTCACCCGTATCTGGATCACTACCATCCCATGTGAACGCGACCTTACCATCCCCATCTCTAGTCACTGTGGATCCTGATGTTGGTGTTTTAAGATCTGCAGGGAAAGGAGCGTAATTAACAACCCCTGTTCCTGCTAAATAAAACTTCCACGTATCACTTTTAGTGGTGGTGGTACTAGCTGTACTTTTTGAAGTAATGTACCATGAGTATGGAACCCCTTTATTTAAAGTTGATTTAGTAGTGGTCGTTGAGACCCCTGTTTTGTTTATAGCTACACTAGTGTTTAGATTAGTTATACTAAGATCATAAGTATTAGTATCAGCTGAAGCGCCCCAAGTAAAAGTGACTTCACTCTGAGTGTCAGAAACACTCGTTCCCGTCTCACAAGTCTTGTTGTTAGCAGGAAAAGTTAAAGTTGACTTTCCTGGTGGATTGGTTACATGCCGAGCCGCGCCGCAGCAGCTTCTCGAGCTCCTCCATCATCTCCTCCGCGAATAAGAAAGAAGTGTGAATAGAAAACTAAAGTATTTTAATATATGGTTTCTCATCTTTTTACAATTTTAAATGTTTTTCTAACTGTTTTTCCTTCCAATGTCACTATGTAAGTTCCTGCTGGAACACCAGTTAAATCTAATTCTGTTTTTCTTGATTCCAAAATGTTTTTCTCTAGTAAACACCAGATCTCCTTTGGTGGTAAATACACTCATCTTCTGCCCATACAACTTCTCCATTTACAAAAACATTTTCTATTATTCCAATATCAAATAGAAGATATCTTCTGAAATAAAGATTTCTTTCTCTATCACTCCTTGACAGCCTAGGTTTGTACTGATCTTGATAATACTCAGTCCTGTTTGAAGAATCGTGTTAAAGTTGTTATCCTTCACTTCAAACCTTTCTCCATTAACCTCAATGCTATAACTCTTAGAACCCCGCTTAATTGTATACTGGTAGTTCTGTTATCATTATCCACATCTATAAACGCGCTAAGGGCTTTAGGTTCTCCTATAACAACTTCAAAACATTGTTCGTATGCGTCTTGACCTGTTACTTTAAAGCAAACCGAATAAGTTCCCTTAGCAAGACCCGAAACTGAAGCAGTCATGTTCTCGCCAGCTATTAATATTGGATCCTTTCCAGTAATGCTAATGGTATAATCATGAGAGTTGTCCTCCACACTAAGACCTATCGAACCATCGCTGTTGCCAATACAAGTAGCATTAGTTACCTCAACTTTATTATTATTGATAGGAAGACTAAATATTTTATTGACGGGAGGACTAAATGTTTTACAACCATCAAAATTAACTGTTGCACCTAAAGGAGTTTCAGGACATTTATCTGTTATAACTTCAACCTCTAAAATATGATTGTTTTTTACTACCCAATCCCAATTTAAAGTAAGGGCAGAAAGAGACCATTCGCCTGTATCTACCATTACAGCGTAATCTCCATGTGAATCAGAATTTAAACCGTCTGCCCAATTAGTATAACTAGATTCACTTCCATTAACCCACTTCCATTTACCTTTCTTAATTATATCTGTATATCCAATCCACAATCCACGATAAGAAGCAATACCCTCAATTAAATTTTTTGATTTAGCACTTTCAAAAATAAATTTATTTTCTTCTTCAGATTCAATAACAGCTAAATAAGATTTAGAATTGGTTGAAGCCATTACTCTAGCTTCATCCCAAGTTTTTTTTGTTTTAGAAGCATAATAATTATGAGAATTAAAATTTCCAAGGTATATGTAATCAACAGCTAAATTTAATACTCCATCCTTATCAGGATCATTAAAAGTATCACAAACATCTCCAATTTCGTCATCATCAGAATCTGCTTGATCTACATTGGCTACACTTGGACAATTATCATTTTCATTAGTAATTCCATCCCCATCAATATCGTCATCACAAACATCGCCAATTCCATCATAATCTACATCAGATTGATCTGAGTTGAATGTGTCTATGCAATTATCACATATGTCTGAAATACCATCGCTATCTGTGTCAGTACTTTTATATGAATCTCCATAATAAGTGCTAATTATCAAATCTATTTGTTCTTTCATATTCTTACTGTACTCATCTTTGTCAAAATTTGATGTTGCATAAGTGTAACGAGGTTGTTGAACATTCCCTACCTTATCATAATTTGAGTCATACCATTTTTGAAATTCAGAAGTGTTCCCTGGAACTAAATTTTTATATTCTATTAGTTGGCAAAATACTTTATCACTTTTTGGTAAGTCTTTTAATTGCTCAATTGTAGCTGATGAGGGTTGACGTCCCCAAAAATGAAAAAAGGGTATCATGTTAACTCCAATAGCATTGGAAGCAGCAACTATAAGTTCATCATCAGAAATTCCATCAATACACCTCTCATTCATGAAATCATGATTTATTCCCGTGTATTGTTTCCACTCTTCAAAAAAGACTTTATGGGTATTATGGAACTGCTTCCCATCCGAATAAATCAGCGATTTCTACATACATTGCATGACCTCTATGTTGATATCTAACTTCATGATTTACGTTTTCAATCATTGTAGGATCACGATCTATTTCTCTGTTATTCCTAAAATTATTAGTCATCATCCAATCCATGGTAGTTTCATCCATAGTTAAACGTTGAAATGCAGAATATTTAAAAGATTCATCAAGTGAAACACCATGATATTTGTTTAAAAAATAAACCATAGGTAAATGAACTATGGATTCCACCGCATTACCTAAAGTCGGGTGGTGCTCCAAATGTCCCATTTCATGTAACACAGTTGTAAAGTGGCCCTGTTTATAAAATTCTTTCTCTGGAATGACATCTCCATGCCCAAAAACAGCTGTTGCGGTCATACCGTCATCTTGATAAACTGCTGGGTAACCCGTTCCGTAACTTCCATCGGGTATTCTTGAATCTGTAATTATATACTCAGGTCTGGTGCGTTCAAAAGGTCTTCCTCCAGCATAATTAAATGCATCTAAAATTTCATCCCATTTTTGCATCATTTCTGTTGGATCAGTAGGTGTTTTAGTACCTTTATTACTATCTAATGAACCGCTCATTTGTCTAGATGTAAGGGTGGTCATAAACTTATCAGACTCTAGATCAACCCAAGGAACATGCATTTTATCAACTTCTTCTTTCCAAAGGGAAGGATCAGATTTTTTACCCTCTCTTGATGAAAAATAAGGGGCTTTCACGGCTTTTTTAATAGTCACATCAAACCAGCCAAGATTTAAACCTTCTGGAACTAACACATAGATGCCTCCTCCAAAAGGATTCGCTATTTTAGAGCTCTCAGATGTTAAAACGAATTTATTAGAAATTCTAACAAATCTGTTTTTATCACTTAATTTGGTGTGATCTCTTTGGTGAGCTCCTATCATTATCTTAATTTCTTTATCAACAAAAGCTGGTGGAATGGAAATAGTAATAACTTCTCCAGCAGCTGCATAGTATCCTGTTGGTCTAATAACATCCCAAGTATCTCCCAAATGCCTTGCCCCTGGCACATAATTATAGTCACCATTTATTTCAACAGTAGCGGTTTCAACTCTTGGTGCTGAGTCACTAACTTTTCCAGGAAATGCTTCGTGAGCCTCAAACTTAATACCTTCCATTTTTGAGATATTTGAAGAAGTATATTCATCATCAAAAATTTGTTGTTGAATGTAATAGATGGTTTGTGATGGAATTGGTAAATCAACGATTTTTACTTTAGATCCACCAACTAATTTACCATTACTTTGAATAAATAATGGATCATTTTTATATTCATATGCGTTTATGAAATCAAATACTTCATTTCTTACTTTAGCGAAATTTCCCCACCAATTAATTTGAATAATGCTTAAGTAATTTTTTAACTGAGCATTACTTAAAATATTATCACCATTTACATGATTTTTCATTGCAATTAAAGCTGCTTTTAAATCATTAGCGTCTCCATCACTTTTTGGTGAAAAGATTTTAAAGTTATCAAACATCATTGATGAGGTGAAATCTTGGAAATAATCATATGATGTATTTAAAGCATTATTTAACCACCCTATTCTTATATGGTTATTTAATATCGTTTGTTTTATTTTTTCAAAATCATAAAAATCATCAAAGAGTCCTGAGCTTGACTCGGAATTGAGAATTGTTTCCCATTTTTTATTTTCAAAATCAAGAATTAATCTAAACTTTACCCACTCATTGACATCAAAAAATCCGATAGTATTTCTGCTTCCTCCTGGATGATTTGGTTCCCCTCTATTATATCCTCCATCTGTAGTAATTTAAGATAACTTTATATCTATTATCATTTATTTTATCAGTCCAAATATTTATTCCTTCACTATTATCGTTCCATCCTCTAGATAACTCTAAAATTTCTTTTCTCCCCCTAGAACTTCCAAGATCAGTGATTTTAAAATCAAATATAAATTCAATACTTTTAGAAAAATCTAGTTTAGAATTTAATATTTTAGGTAGAAAGATTCCTTGAGTTGAATTTAATAATATCACATTTTTATAACCATCTCCTTCATTTCTAAATTCGATTTGATTATTAATTACGCCATTTTTCGTGTGAAATGCTGTGTAATTGACTATTTCATCATTTAGATTATTCTCAAACTTATATGAAGCAATTTGACAAAATGAGAATGAGAATGAGAAAAAAATAATTAGGGAAAGTAAAATATTTTTTTTCATGATAAAATATTTAATTTTTATTAAGATAAGCATAAAATTTAAACCCTTGTCTGTTAGTAATTTATAACCCTGTTAAAAATAAAAAAATCTCAACAGCGGTAGTGACTTACAAGCTACCCTACTTATATAATATCGGTTTTCTTTTGGGGGGAGGTGTTCGTATGGGTTTGTGTAATGGATTGGGAACTAATTTATACTTCCCAAAACTTAAAGGAATACGATTCAGTGCTGAAGTAAAGAAACCACTATGCCAAAGCGTAAGTGGCATTTAAATGAAAAACAAACTTTACTCTGTTTTTGGAGTTTAACATCCTTTTGCTCACAAAAGCAAAGCACCCGAGAAGACGTGTTATAGGCCAAATATTAGTTCATCTGATTTACCTTGACCATCACGTGATAGCGGGGGTCGTCAATGTTTTTTTCAATTACCTTTTCAAGTCTAGGGGAGGCCTTAATCATCAAGTTTTGGCATTCCTCACTAAGATGTTGAATGGTTAGGGTTTTACCTACCGCTTCATATTTATCAACCATTTGATAAAGAGCTTCCAAAGCAGAATGATCACTCACCCGAGATACTAAAAGCATTATTTTTTGGATCATCATTCACATCAAATTTGCTTTTAAACTCTTGTATGCTCCCAAAAAATAATGGACCCCATATTTCATAAACCTTTGTTCCATCGTCTAAAAAGTGTTTTCTCGCTCGGATGCGTTTCGCGTTTTCCCAAGCAAAAACTAGCGCACTTATTATAATTCCTGCTATTACCGCAACGGCAAGGTCAAAAATTACAGTAAGCGTTGATACGCTAATTAATACAAATGCATCGCTTAATGGAATTTTATTTAATATTCTAAAACTACTCCAAGCAAAAGTTCCAAAAACAACCATAAACATTACGCCAACAAGGGCAGCGATGGGTACCTGCTCAATCAAGCTAGAGGCAAAAAGTATAAATGCCAAAAGAGTAAGCGCTGCCACAATTCCTGACAAACGATTTCGCCCACCAGATTTAATGTTTATAATGGATTGTCCGATCATCGCACATCCTCCCATCCCTCCAAAAAGGCCTGTGATTATGTTTGCGCCTCCCTGAGCCACACACTCGCGGTTTGCGTTCCCTCTTGTTTCTGTGAGCTCATCGACAAGGTTAAGGGTCATTAGAGACTCTATAAGGCCAATTGCAGCGAGAATGATTGCATAGGGTGTTATGAAACTAAGGGTTTCCATATTAAGTGGAATTTTAGTAAAAATATCCGTTTGAAATTGTGGCAAGCCTCCTTCTAATCCTGTTCCTCCGCCATCGATAATAAAGCTTCCTACGGTAGCTACGTTCATATTACTTAACAAAACAATTGCAGTAACCGCTCCAATTGCGATCAAAGCTTCTGGTAGTTTCTTATTTAGTTTGGGGAGGAAAAACATTATCCCCATGGTCAAAAGTACCAAGCCAATCATCATTAACAAATCTATTCCTTGCAACCATTGAGAGTTACCATCAACTACTTTTTTAAACATCCCCAATTGAGATAAAAAAATCACAATGGCCAGTCCGTTGACAAATCCCATCATCACAGAGTGTGGAATCAACCTTACAAATTTTCCTAATTTTAATAGTCCGACGACCGTTTGAATAGTTCCCATTAAAATAACTGTGGCGAAAAGATAATACAATCCAAGGTTGTCCTCTGCAGCCCCCATACTGTTTCCTGTCGCAACAAGGCTGACCATTACTACGGCCAACGCTCCAGTGGCGCCACTGATCATTCCAGGCCTACCTCCAAAGATTGATGTAATCAAACCAATCATAAACGCAGCATATAGTCCCACAAGAGGGTCTACCCCTGCCACAAAGGCAAAAGCAACTGCTTCGGGAACAAGTGCAAGCGCTACGGTTAAACCGCTAATAATGTCATTTTTGGCGTTGGGAACGCTGTCTTTAATAAGCTTTATCATATGTATAGAAAAGCTGCAAGATTAAGGCTTTTTATTCAAAAATAAGTTATTAAATTTGAGAGTTTGTGAATAGGAGTTCACCATTGGCTGTTTTAATTAGATATAAAAAACTATGAAAATATTTGATTGCCCTTCTAATGTTATTGTTTTTAAACCTAGGACTAAGTCAAGATTACTCCAAAGAGCTATTCGTTCAAAACAATGATACCCTGCCCTATCGAATGTTATTGCCTAAAGATTATTCTCCCCTTAAACAATATCCAATGATTGTTTTTTTGCATGGTTCGGGGGAACGTGGTAGTGATAACGAGGCGCAATTGGTTCATGGAGATTGGCTGTTTAAAACAACCGATTTTAAAAATAATTATCCTGCAATTGTTGTTTTTCCGCAGTGTGCAAAAAACAAGTTTTGGGCCAATCGCTCTGCTTCAAAAAGTGATCATAATGGTTCCTATCACTTTGAGGGGGCTTTATCCGAAATACGATTCTTGATCAATTGGAATCATTGATCGGCCAATTAGAAAATACGCTTTCAGTAAACAAAAAGAAAATATACATCGGCGGGTTGTCAATGGGTGGAATGGGAACCTTTGAAATGGTCGCTAGAAATCCAAACAAATTTGCTGCAGCATTCCCAATTTGTGGAGGAACAAATGTTCGCTTTGCCAGTTTAATGAAAGACACTCCCTTTTGGATATTTCATGGAGAAGCAGATACCGTCGTGCCAGTGACTTATTCTAAAGAAATATATGAGGCTTTGAAAAATTTAGATGCTGAGGTTGAGTTGACGCTTTATCCGGAGGCTGGACACGACAGCTGGAACAATGTTTTTAAAGAGCCCGGACTTATGCCTTGGGTTTTTAAACACTCGCGCTAGTTCAATCAAATGGAGCGTGTTGTCAAGGATTATGCGGTAAAAGTAATTCCAAATGCTAAAATAATTAGATTGGAGCAACGCTCAAATACGATTAAGGTTTGGGTCAATTCCCCAGCCATAAATGGAAAAGCAAACAAAGCTGTGCTTAAACTTTTAGCAGATCATTTTAAGGTGAAATCCAGGGAAATATCGATTCTAAAAGGTGAAAAATCTCCAATGAAAATCATTCGTGTTGATTCTGTAAATTAATTTGGGAATTGAAGGCTGAATTTATATCTTAATGCCTTTCTAAATTTATTATAAAAAATTGTAAAAAAATTCTTATCGGTTTTGCTTTCTCTCCAAATCTCAAGGCAAATGTCTATGAGGCCTTACGAATGGCTTTCTTTTTTGATGCGGAATTAACCTTTGTACATGTAGGAGAAAAGACGCCAGAAAAAGAAACCCGCTTTGAGGGATTGCTTCATTCTTGTACCATCCAACCCAAAAAAATTTCTATTCACTGGAAACAGGGAAAGCCCATACAAACACTACTTCAAGCTTGTGATGATTTTGAGGTAGATTTATTACTCCTTGGGGCGCTCAAAAGAGAAAATGTTTTAAAATTTTATTTGGGTTCTATTGCCAGAAAAATAACGCGGAGAGCAAAGTGCTCTGTAATGCTTTTAATTAATCCGTCTGTAGAACGACACCCCTGTGAACACATTGTCGTCAATGGTTTTGACAGTCCCCAAACAAAAGATACCATAGAAGCTGCGTTTATTGTTGCCAAAGCATTTGGAACTCCTAAGATCACACTTGTAGAAGAAATAAGCCGATCTAAAGTTGCCGTAAGTGTTGATGATGACCGAAGTTTGCGTAAAGCAACATTAAGAAAAGAACGCCTAAGAAGGCAAGAACAAACTCGTGTGCGTGATGTTGTAAAAAAACTCCCCGCCGAAATCAAAAAAGATGTTAATTGGGTCACCCAAAGTATTTTTGGTAGAAGGGGATATTCCATTGGCCACTATGCAAGAATTGTACGATCAGACCTTTTGATTATGAACGCCCAAGAAAACTCAAGTTTTTTTGATCGTTTTTTTACGCGTGATTTGGATCATATTTTAGCCGAATTACCCACAGATGTGCTAATTGTTAATTCCAAGAAGCATGCATAAAGTCAGTCCTATTAAAACCTTTTTCACCGGTCTTCCAAAAAACATCTTTTCGGGATTTGTGGTTTCGCTTATTGCTCTTCCACTAGGACTAGGCCTTGCCATTGCTTCTGAGGCTCCTCCTATGGCGGGAATTATTTCGGCCATTGCTGGTGGGGTAATTGTTTCGATTTTTGGAGGTTCAAACTTAACCATTACTGGGCCTGGCAACGGGTTGGTAATCGTAATCTTGGCGGCTATTGTCGGCCTTGGAGGCGAGGATCTATACCAAGGTTATCTTTTCACACTTGCTGCAATTATGGTTTCTGGCTTATTCTTATTTCTTTTTGGGGTTTTCAGACTTGGAGGATTAAGTGAGTTTTTTCCCTCTTCTGCCCTTCAAGGAATGTTGGCCGCCATTGGAGTTGGAATTTTAGCAAAACAGTTTCATGTGATGCTCGGATTTACCTCCGTAAAAGGCGATACGATCAATCAATTAATTCTTTTTCCTGATTCCATAAGATTACTATTTACAAGCCCTTCTGGCCAAGTTGTTTTGGCTGCGGCTATTGGAATACTTAGCCTGGTGTTTCTCTTTTTATATTCGAGAATAAGAAATCCTTTATTTCACCTTATACCAGCTCCAATGTGGGTTGTGGTCGGCTCTATTGCCGTATCCTATTATTATGAATTTGTGCTTAACAACCCAAGCCCTTTGAGCCCAGATTTAATGATCTTACTTCCCGAAAATTTATTGGGTTCTATTCCAAGTCCAGATTTTGGAAAATTGTTTAGTATAGAATTTTTTGGATTCGCGTTGTCCATAACCCTCGTTGCCGTAATTGAATCCCTTTTAAGCATCAAGGCTGTTGACAAACTAGATCCGCTAAAAAGAAGATCGAACATAAATAAAGATCTTAGAGCATTAGGGGTTGCAACGATGGTAAGCGGTTACTTCGGAGGATTAAACGTAGTTACGGTTATTGCCAGGAGCTCTGTCAATGTAAATAATGGAGGAAATAATCGTTCCGCCAACTTCTTCCACGCTGCTTTTTTGGTTGCTTTTATTCTGCTTTTTGCGCCTCAGATTCAAAGAATTCCACTTCCCGCTTTGGCAGCAATTTTGGTTTATACTGGCTATCGATTAGCCGCTCCAGAAAATTTATTAAAAATATATAAAATCGGTCGGGAACAGGCTTTCATATTTATCATTACTCTTTTTGCAACGCTTTTTACCAGTTTGATTAGCGGAATCCTGATTGGTATTGTCTCTACTTTTTTGATTCATCTGATTTTAAACAAAAGTGCGAGTTTATTTCGTCGAAATTGGCTTAAACCTAACGTACTGATGTACCTCGAACAAGGCACAGGAAACTATTATGTTAGTGTGAAAAACTTCTGTAGTTTCTTAAACTTTTTTAAGCTGAAAGCAAAGTTGGATGAAATTCCTGAAAATGAACATGCCATTGTTGATTTTTCGCTTTGTGAGTTTGTGGATCATACAGTAATGGAGGGGTTGAGCGACTACAGTAGGAGCTTTTCTAGAAAAGGTGGTAACTTTGAAATTATCGGCTTGGATATTCATGCCGCTGAAACAGATCATCCCTTTGCTGTTCGAAAAACACTCCCAGACAGTTCGTTTCTTAGTTTTAGTCTTTCGTTAACCAAAAGACAAACGCTTTTACAAAAACTTTCTCAAAAATTAAATTGGTTTTACCTTCCAGATCCCATTGATAGTTTTGGAGATCTAGACCGGTTCTTATTTTTTAAAACCAAATCCATAAACTACAGATACAATAGCTTAAATAGCAAAAATGATGAGTCCCAACTTTTTGATTTATCGTTTAGCGAAGGAGCATTTATTGCTAAAGAGGATTTAAAGTCTACATTTTTACAAGTTAAATCTCCAATAGAAATGCCTGTTTTTGTGCTGAACAAAGAAAACATAATGACCTCTATTTTTAATTTGGTCGGGTTTGAAGACATCAACTTTAAGGAACATCCTGATTTTTCAGGAAGATTTCACCTCAATGGTGAAAACAAAGAAGAAATTAAATCCTTTTTCTGTGACGATATTATCTATTTCTTTGAAAGTCACCCTGCCTACTATTTGGAATCTAAGGGAGACAGTCTTCTTATAAAAGGCAAAGAAAGGTTGGCCAGTATTCAAGAAATAAAAAAGATGATGGCTTTCGCTGAGGAGCTCTTAAGAATATTAAGAAACAAAAACCTTTAGATTAAATGCCCATATTGTGAAATAACATAAATTTATATATTAATTAAAACCTATAATCTTATGAATGTGATTTTAAAATTAGTCTTGGCTGTTGTAGTTGGTTTTTCCTTTACCTCATTAGAAGCGCAAAAAAAGACCATTGGTTCTGTTGAAAGACTTTCTGCGGAAATTGAGCAATATGTTCCTCAAAATGCTATAATTGAAATTCTTGCCGAGGGGTTTGACTGGTCAGAAGGTCCAGTTTGGGTCGAAGAACTCGGCGCTGTGTTATTTTCGGATGTGCCTAATAACAAGATTTATCAATGGGATGAAAAAAAAGGGCTTCAAGTCTTTAGAAATCCAAGTGGGTTTACCAATATTGTTCCCAACTCCAAGGAGCAGGGTTCTAATGGCTTAACGCTTGATGCAAACAACAAGTTAATTATCTGCATGCATGGCGATCGAAGAATTGCCAGATTAGACGATTGGAATAAAAATGATTTTACAACAATCGTGGGGGAGTTTGAGGGAAAGCTTTTTAACAGTCCTAACGATTTGGTCTATTCTAGGAATGGTGATTTATATTTTACGGATCCACCTTATGGTTTTAAGAATGGTGACAAAGATTCGCTTAAACAAATTCCTTTTAATGGTGTTTATAAGCTTTCTCAAGCTGGAGAATTGTCCTTACTCGTTAAGGATTTAAAGCGCCCAAATGGAATCGCTTTGTCAAATGACGAATCAATCCTTTATGTAACAAATTCTCATACGGGTAATCCTGGAATTATGGCTTATGACCTGAAAGCCGATGGCGTGAGTAATGGTCGTCTTTTCTTTGATGGAAAAGCTTTGTCTAAAAAGGATAAAGGAAGTTTTGATGGTTTAAAAATTCATCCTTCTGGAACCATCTTTACAACTGGTCCTGGAGGTGTATTGGTTATTAATGACAGGGGAACACATTTGGGAACCATTAGAACTGAAGTTCGTTCCGCAAACTGTGCTTTTGGCCCTGACTTTAAGACCCTTTACATGACTTCTGACAATTATCTTACTCGTATAAAATTATGATTTTACACACCATTGAGTGCGGAAATTTTAAACTCGATGGCGGTGCTATGTTTGGTGTTGTACCCAAGCCTATATGGCAAAAAACAAATCCTGCAGATGCACAAAACAGAATCGAGATGGCGGCGCGATCTCTACTGATTGAAGATGGAGATAGATTGATCCTGATTGACACAGGGATGGGAGAAAAACAAAGTGAAAAGTTTTTTGGTTATTACGCTTTGTGGGGAGATTTTACTTTAGAAAGTTCTTTAAAAGCAAAGGGGTTTCACCCCGATGATGTCACCGATGTTTTTTTCACGCACTTGCACTTTGATCATTGTGGCGGTGGTATAAAAAAGAAGGAAAATGGAATCCTTGAAACAACTTTTAAAAACGCAACTTACTGGTCACACAAGGGTCACTGGGAATGGGCAATGAAACCTAATGTTAGAGAAAAAGCGTCTTTTTTATCCGAAAACATCTTACCGATTAAAGAATCTGGTCAGTTAAAGCTCTTGGAGGGTGATGACTTTTTAATGAAAGACACGCCGCTTGGGTTTGACATCATAATCATCAATGGACATACCGAAAAACAAATGTTGCCTGTGATAAATTATAAAAATGAAACCGTTGTTTTTGCGGCAGACTTAATCCCAACCGTTGGGCATTTGCCCGTTCCGTATGTGATGGGTTATGATACGAGACCACTATTGACCCTAGAAGAAAAAGAACATTTTCTTAGTCTTGCAGAAGAAAAAAAATATTTGCTTTTTCTGGAACATGACGTTCACAATGAGTTGATCTCCTTGCGTCAGACCGAAAAAGGAATACGCTTAAATGAACAACACCGTCTAAACTCTTTTTTTTAAATGAAAAGTAAATTACCTCACCTTAAAAAAAGTATTTTTCTTTTGCTTACCCCTTTCGTTTTGTCCTGTGGAGGATTAAAATTTACAGCAAGTGAATTAAAAATACCCCCTCATTTCGAAGGAAAAAAAGCAGCACTTAATGACGCACAAAAGAAACATTGGCACCTTTTGGATTTAGCAAAAGACAGTATTCCTGGAATGAGTGTGGAACGTGCTTATAAGGAGTTAATTAAAGACAATAAAGGCGAGAAAGTCATTGTTGCTGTCATTGATTCTGGTGTGGACATTGATCATCGTGAATTGAATGAATCCATTTGGGTGAATTCGGGAGAGATTCCAAACAATGGCATAGATGACGATGATAATGGTTACATAGACGATATTCACGGATGGAACTTCTTGGGAGAAATCACTAAAGAAAACATGGAAGTTGTTCGGTTACAGAAAAAAGAAATACCTGAGTCTGATGCCTTCAATAAACTGGAAAAAGCCAGAAAAGAAAGCCTCTTGAAAAAAGAACGTGAGCTTGTTGAAATCAATTATATGGTTAACAAAGCAAAAGTCTCGGACAGTATTTTAAGCATTGCATTAAACAAAAAAAGCTACTCACTTGAGGAGGCTGAAGAAATATCTCCCAAAACTTTTTCCGTTATGGAAGCGATAATATTTAAACGCTTTTTAACAGAGAGAAGTCTAACGTTAAGTAAGCTTGAAAAATATGCTGAGGGCACCATGACTGGAATTGAGGCACATTATAACATTGATTTTGACGGTCGTTCTTTGTTGGGAGACAATCCGGAGGACATCGATGATCGTGGTTATGGAGATTCTAACGTGATGGGGCCTGATAAAAAAGATGCCGATCATGGGACACACGTGGCTGGGATTATTGCCGCTAAAAGGGATGATAATTCGGGCAATAAAGGAATTGCTAAGAATATAGAAATAATGGTTTTAAGGGCCGTTCCTGATGGGGACGAATACGACAAGGATGTTGCTCTTGCGATTCGTTATGCCGTTGATAACGGTGCTAGGATTATCAATACCAGTTTTGGAAAAGGACAGTCCCCTCACGTTGAATGGGTTTGGGATGCGCTAAAGCATGCTGAAAAAAAGGATGTGTTGGTAATTAATGCAGCAGGAAATAGTGGAAAAAATATTGATCCGGGTTATGATAAATCCTTTATAACTGACGAAAAAGAGGGGGTCGAAATTGTTTCTAACTTTATCACCGTTGGAGCCTCCAGCTCCTCCTACGGGGAAGATCAAATCGCAAGCTTTTCTAATTTTGGAAAGAAAAATGTTGATGTGTTCGCTCCAGGAAATGCTATTTGGTCATCAGTTCCCAATGACAGTTTTGACTTTTTTGACGGAACGTCAATGGCAGCGCCAAATGTTAGTGGTGTTGCTGCAATTTTACGCTCTTATTTTCCAAAAATTTCGGCGCCTAAAATAAAGCAAATACTAATAAAATCAGGTTTACCGATCTATTCTCAAATACTAAATCCTGAAGAAGGTGGATCAACCTCTCCTAATAAGATTTCTAGGTCTGGTAAAATGGTAAATTTGTACAATGCGCTAATTTTTGCTTCAAGTAAATTATATAAAAAATGAAAAATCTAACTTCCTTGCTTTGTGGATTATTAGCTTTATTCTTCAATGTGTCTTTTGGTCAAACCTATTGGCAGCAAGCCGTTAAATATAAAATGAATGTTGAAATGGATGTTGAAACCTTTCAATATTCTGGAGACCAAGAGCTCGTTTATACCAATAATTCTCCGGATGTATTGAAACGTGTTTTTTATCACCTCTACTTTAACGCTTTTCAGCCCGGGAGTGAAATGGCCGTTCGGGTAAAAGACAGGGAAAGATAAAAACACTCGTTTTAAAATTGAAATAGACTCTTTAAAAACCGATGAAGAGGGGTTTTTGTTGGTTTCTAATTTAAAACAGGATGGAGTTTTATTAAACTCAAGAATGTCTGAAACCATTTTAGAAGTCGATTTGGCAAATCCGCTATTGCCAGGAGAAAGCACGGTTCTAACTTTAAATTTCAATGGACAAGTTCCCCTTTTGATTAGACGTTCTGGTCGTAATTCCAAAGAAGGAGTTGCGCTTTCTATGGCCCAATGGTACCCAAAAATGGCAGAGTATGACTATGATGGCTGGAATGCTGAGCCTTACTTAGGGAGAGAGTTTCATGGGGTTTGGGGTGATTTTGATGTTACGTTAAAGCTTGATAAGAAATACGTCGTTGCCGCAAGTGGCTACATTCAAAATCCCAAAAAAGTTGGTCATGGGTATTCAGATAAAAAAGGAAGGTCAAAAAAAGGAAAATTGACTTGGCATTTTGTTGCTCCCAATGTTCATGATTTTACTTGGTCTGCAGATCCTGATTATATTCATGATATTTATGCTGGACCAAACAATGTTGTACTTCATTTTTTTTATAAAAATAACCCAAAAATTATTGACGGCTGGAAGAGGCTACAGCCTAAAACCGCGGAGCTAATGAGCTTTTATAATCAAGCGGTGGGAGAGTATCCTTATAACCAATACACCGTGGCACAAGGGGGTGACGGCGGAATGGAATATGCAATGATGACACTTATCACCGGTGAAAGAACGTTTGGAAGTCTTGTTGGTGTTACTGCCCACGAATTAGCACACTCTTGGTTTCAGCACATATTGGCTACAAATGAAATGAAACACGAATGGATGGATGAAGGTTTTACCTCGTATATTTCTACGATGGCTGTGGATAAAATTTTAGAAAAACAAAAAACTTTTCCCATTGAAAGTTCCTACAGAGGTTATCTCTATTTAGCGCAATCAGGTCTAGAACAACCACAACAAACCAACGCCAACCGTTATGAACACAACATAGCTTATGAAATAACGGCTTATAACAAAGGGGCTGTCTTTTTAGGACAGTTGGGTTATATAATAGGTGCTGATAAATTGACAACTACTTTAAAAGAATACTATAACGATTTTAAATTCAAACATCCAACGCCAAACGATTTTAGGAGAGTTGCGGAACGCGTTTCTGGTCTCCATTTAAAGTGGTATTTAACTGATTGGACACAGACAACCAATACGATCGATTATGGAATTAAATCCGTTAAAAGCAATGCAGAGGGGAACACTAGCATAACGCTAGAGCGAATTGGCTTAATGCCCATGCCACTTGAAATACTCGTTAACCTAAAAGACGGTAAAAAGAAGATCTATTATATTCCAATTTCGTTAATGCGCGGTGAAAAAGAAAACCCTTACAATATAAAATGGTCTGTTCTTAAGGACTGGCCTTGGGCTTTCCCTGAGTATGATTTTATTATTGACGAAAACCAAAAAGAAATTGAATCTATTGTTATAGATCCTACAATGTATATGGCAGACATTAACCGGAATAATAACGAATTTCCAGCTTCCAAGTGATTACTAAAAAACCCATAAAAAGATTAAAAAATAAGGTTTTAATTGACTTGCTCTTTAATAAAGGAAAAACGGTAAGCTCTGGTGCTTTGGTCGTTCATTATTTAAGAGATCTGAGGGAAGTCGATAATTTATTTATAGGGGTTGGTGTTTCCAAAAGAAATGTGTTTTTGGCTGTTAACCGCAACGTGATTAAAAGACAATTAAGAGCCGCAATAAGAATCAACCAAGTCTATATAGAAAAAAACATGTCCGCCGGTTTGTATATGGTGCTTTTTAAATCAAAGAAAAAGTTAAACTCTTCTGAGATTAATAGTTATTTGCTAAAAGCTTTTGAAAAAATATCCACTACTCCTCTAAATACATAGCGCAGTGTGGTATGCCGTCCTCTAGATAGGCTTCGCCTTTAAACTCAAAACCGAGTTGATTATAAAAGGCTTTTAAATGCGTTTGGGCAGAAATTTTAATGGGTGTTTTTGGGAATTTTTTTCTACAAAAATCAATCGCTTTAGCAAGTATTTCATTCCCCAATTTTTTATTTCTATGTGTTTGTTTAACAACCACTCTCTCAATTGATATGTGATTTGGATAGAGAACGCCTACTTCCATCACCCTTAGGTAGGCGATCAGATCGCTGCCATCCTGTCCAAAAAAATGCGTGCCTTTTATGTCCTTGTCATCAATATCTTGATAAACACAGTTTTGTTCCACAACAAAAACTTCTGAACGTAATTTTAGTAAGTCGTAGAGCTCATTTTTATTAAGTTCATCAAAGCTTTTTATCGACCAACTAATCATTAACTACAAGCAATTTTATTGACCCTGTTTTGGTGTCTACCTCCTTCAAAAGGTGTCTCTATAAAAGTGTCTACCATTTCTAGGGCTAGTTCTAAACTAATAAAACGAGCGGGAAGACTGAGAATATTTGCATCATTGTGTTGTCGTGTCAATTGAGCGGTTTCCCTATTCCAGCACAAACCTGTTCTTATTTTTTGATGTTTGTTTGCGGTCATTGCTGCACCATTACCGCTACCACAGATAATAATTCCAAACATTGCTCTATTTTCTTCTACATCTTCAGCTACGGGGATGAATGAAGTCTGGATAATCAACACTACCTAAACATTTGTTCCATGATTTTTTAATACATTTCCCTTCTTTTCTAAGTGTTGGATTATTGCCTCTTTAAATTCAACTCCAGCATGATCGTTACCTATAGATATATTCATTTTGTTTTTTTATAAAATTAGAAGGTTTAATGTTTATATATACTTTAATTATTTGTTAATAAATATTAAAAGAAAATTTAGTTAAATTATTAAATAAACCTAGCTATAAAAAATTAATAATTAAACTAATTTATAAAAGAGTATTAATACTTTTTTTGTGATAAAAATTGCAGAGCTCTATAAACATAAATATTAATTTAAAATTAATATTTAATAAACAAATTATAATAATTAACAGTTGTTAATATTAATGTTAAATTATTGATTATTATTAATTTAAACCATTAAAAAATAAATATAATTAGTTAATAAACTTATTTTTACTAGAATATAATGCTATATATAAAATTATTATTAGCCTTATGAACAGTCTATAATAAGCACTATTATTTTTTAAATTTAAATAAAAATATAATTAAATATTTTAAGAGAGTTGATAACTCTAAATCAGCTCAAAAAAAGAAACCATAACTTTGCAACATATAAAAATTTAATGTCAAAGAAAAAAAAAGTAAATAAAAATATAGACGGTAAAGTAATTTCAGTTTTTAATAATAATCCTAAAAAAATATATAACCACAAACAAATTGCTTCTAAGTTAGAAATAACAGACACTATGGGGCGGAACGCAATTGTTAAGGCTTTATCAAAACTAGCTTCTCAAAAAATAATAAAACAATCATCTCCTGGAAAATACGGATTGAGTGATGATAATAAAAAATATATCAAAGGTCCTATTGAAATTACCGCTTCAGGAAATGGTTATTTAATTCTTCCCGAAGGAGAAAATGATGTTTTTATTTCACAAAGGAATATTAACAGGGCTTTTAATGGTGACATCGTTTCAGTTTATGAAATTAATAGAAAGAAAAGCGGTAAAAGTGAAGGCGAAGTTGTAGAGGTTCTAGAGAGAAAAGAGCAAAATTTCGTAGGAATATTAGAAAGAAGAAAAGACTTTGGATTTGTAAATACTCGGGGCAACCGAATGTATACTGACTTTTTCATACAAAATGAAGAACTTAAAGACTTTAAAGATGGTGATAAAGTAATTGTAAAATTTAAAGATTGGCCAAAAAAAGCAACTTCTCCGTTTGGAATTATTGAAGAATCTTTAGGAAAACCTGGCGACATGCAAACAGAAATGCATGCCATTCTTTATGAATATGGACTTCCTTCTAAATTTCCAGATGAAGTAGAAGGTGCTGCTAATAAACTTGATTTAAGTATTACAGAAGAAGAAATTAATAAAAGAAGAGATTTTAGAAATATTCTAACTTTCACAATAGACCCTATAACAGCAAAGGATTTTGATGACGCTATTTCTTTTAAGAAACTAGAGAATAATAAAACTGAAATTGGAATTCATATTGCAGACGTTTCACATTACATCAAGCCAGACACGATTTTAGAAGACGAAGCACTCAGCAGGGCTACTTCTGTATACTTAGTTGACCGAGTGGTTCCAATGTTGCCAGAGATCCTCTCTAACGGAGCGTGTTCACTTCGACCTAATGAAGAAAAATATACTTTCTCATCTGTTTTTATTGTAAATGAAAGAATGGAGGTTGAAAAAGAATGGTTTGGTAAAACAATAATAAATTCAGATAAAAGGTTTTCTTATGAAGAAGTTCAATATATTTTAGATTCGGAATCTCCTTTGGTCTCTGAAACCGTTTCGTTAACCGAAGAAAGCTATACCGTTTCAGATGATATCTTTAATGCCATCACAAACCTAGATAGGTTTGCTAAGATTCTTAGAGAAAAAAGAATGCGTAAAGGTGCACTTTCATTTGATCGTGTTGAAATTAAATTTAATCTTGATAAAGAAAATAATCCAGAAAGTGTTTTTTTTAAAAGTTCACAAGATGCGCACAAACTCGTGGAGGAATTTATGCTACTGGCCAATAGAAAAGTTGCGGAATTTATTGGTAAACAAAAACCAATAAAACCATTTGTTTATAGAATTCACGATTTACCTGACGAAGATAAATTGATAAATTTAAAAGGAGTGGCTTTAAAGTTTGGTTATGATTTGAATTTAGATTCAAAAGGATTAAATAAATCTTTAAATAAATTATTATCAGAAAGTTCGGGTCAAAATGAACAGCAACTTATAGACACGTTGGCCATTCGGTGTATGAGCAAGGCAGTATATACTACAAAAAATATTGGTCATTACGGACTTGGCTTTCGAATATTATACTCATTTTACCTCGCCGATCAGAAGGTATCCCGATGTCATGGTACATCGTTTATTAGAGTCTTATTTGTCAGGAAGCACTACAGCCAATAAAGAAACGATTGAAGAAGCCTGTCATCACTCCTCTCAAAGAGAAATACTAGCGACAAAGGCTGAGCGTGATTCTGTTAAGTATATGCAGGTTAAGTTCATGCAAGACAAGATAGATCAAGCTTTTGAAGGCGTAATTTCAGGCGTCACTGACCGTGGTATTTATGTTGAAATAATCGAAAATAAATGTGAAGGTTTAGTTAGAGTCTCCGAAATAAAAGGAGATTACTATAATTATGATAACGAAAACCATTGCTTGGTTGGAGAAAAACACAAGAAGGTTTACCAATTAGGTGGAACTGTTAGTGTTGCCGTCAAAAAGGCAGACTTATTAAAAAGACAATTGGATTTTATTTTAGTGGATTAAATTAATAATTAATTAATTTTGATAAAAAATAATAGTTTATGTTGATTAGAATTAATACCCTCTCCCTTCTTCTTGTTTTTATGTTAAACACTACTCTCGCTCAGGAAAGAATCGAAAACCTAGAAGCTCCTGCTGAAAGAGTACTTAATGTCGACGCCTTTTTTAATTTAAAACTCTATTCAGGAATTGAACTTAAATTAATTAAATCAACTGAAAACAAGTTGGTTATAATAGGAGAAAATAGAATGGATGTTGTTGTAAAAAACAAAGGAAACACTCTAAAAATCCGCCATTCTTTCCAGCACCTTTTAGATCGTTCTTTCACCTATATTGAATTGCACCACACTGAAAATCTCGACAGAATCCACACTTATCAAGGGAGCAAGCTCGAGACCACTAGTGTGAATAAACAGATCAGTATCACACTCAAAGTGCAAGAAGGATCTACAGTCAATTTTTCTTTTGACGGAGAAAAGTTAACATCCCGTGTGGCCTCTGGAGGTAAATTATTTCTTAAAGGTAAATCTACAAATCACGAACTAACGGTATTCAGCGGCGGTGTTTGTGAGGCAGAAATATTTGAAACACAACAGACAAAAGTAAGCGTTACCGCAGGGGGCCTTTCTTATGTTAAAGCGTCTGAGCTTATCGACGCCAAAGTAACAGCAGGGGGTACCATTCGTATACACGGAAGACCCAAAAAGCTAGTCACTCAAAAGAATATAGGCGGGAAAATAATAGAGATGAATTAAAAAATCCCGCACAAAGACGGGATTTAGAGGCATCGAGCGGATTCGAACCGCTGTACGAGCTTTTGCAGAGCTCTGCCTAGCCACTCGGCCACGATGCCATTCGGCAAAAGTAACAAATTTTGATCTTTAGTAAAGCTTAACGACATCCTTTTCTTATAATACTTACTTCTCCTACATTTCCACCCATAGGAGGGTTTTGTTTTGAAACCATAACCCATACTTTTTGAACAGTAGACATACTTTTCAAAATCCGCCTTACAATCCTGTCGGCCACATTTTCGAGTAGCTTAGAGCGAACTGCCATTTCTTCTTCGACAATTTGATAAAGCGTAACGTAGTCTAAAGCGTCGTTGAGATCGTCACTTTTAGCAGGTACATCTAGGTTTGCACTAACTTTCAAGTTAACGATGTAATCGCTTCCAATCTTTTTTTCTTCCTCTAGGCAACCATGGTAGGCATAGATTCGTATGTCCGTCAGTTTTATCTGTCCCATTTTTTTACTTTGTGCAAAGATATAATAACACGATTATTTTATTCATACCCATAAGCTTTTAATATATTTGTCAAAATCTAAATCATGTCAGAAAAGGCATTAAACTTTATCGAGCACATCATTGAGGAAGACCTTAAAGAGGGCTTATCCCAAGAAAATTTACGTTTTCGTTTTCCTCCAGAGCCTAATGGTTTTTTGCACGTTGGCCACATTAAGGCGCTTTCATTAAATTTTAATTTAGGAAAACGCTATAAAGCTCCAGTAAACCTTCGTTTTGACGACACCAATCCCGCTAAAGAAGAAACGCAATTTGTTGAGGCAATTAAAGACGATATTAAATGGCTTGGTTTTGAATGGGACAAGGAGTGCTACGCTTCTGACTATTTTCAACAACTCTATGATTGGGCACATCTTTTGATTGACAAAGGCCTTGCTTATGTTGATTCTCAAGGTTCTGAAACCATTGCCGAACAGAAGGGAACCCCGACGAAACCTGGACAAAACAGTCCTTTTCGTGAAAGATCCGTGGTAGAGAATAAGGCACTTTTTTCTGAAATGAAAGACGGGAAATTTGAAGCTGGTGCACATGTTTTGCGTGCCAAAATTGACATGGCTGCTCCAAACATGTTGCTGAGAGACCCCGTTATTTATAGAATTCTTTACAAAACACATCACCGCACTGAAGACGTCTGGTGCATCTATCCGATGTATGATTGGACTCACGGCGAGTCTGATTATATAGAAAACATCTCGCATTCATTTTGTTCATTAGAGTTTAAACCCCATAGAGATTTATACGATTGGTTTTTAGATTCTCTTTCTCCTCTTAAAGGCATAAGACCCAAACAAAGAGAATTTGCAAGATTGAACCTTTCTTATACTGTTACAAGTAAAAGAAAACTAAAAAACATTAATATCAAGGGCATGTAACTGGTTGGGATGACCCTCGAATGCCAACCGTCAGTGGCTTACGAAGAAGAGGTTATACACCGGAGTCGTTGCAAAGTTTTGTAAACACAGCTGGTGTAGCAAAAAGAGATAACGTGATTGACGTGTCTCTTTTAGAATTCTGCGTTAGAGATCATTTAAATCAAGTTGCCCCTAGGGTAATGGCGGTTCTTGACCCGATTAAACTAACCATCAAAAATTATCCTGAAGGTGAGGACGAAATCCTTATGGGAGAAAACAATCCAGAAGACGAAAGCGCAGGTACCCGAGAAATTCCATTTTCAAGGGATTTATATATAGAAAGAGAAGATTTTAGAGAAGAAGCCAATCGTAAGTTTTTCCGTTTGACATTAGGCAAAGAAGTTCGTTTAAAAAACGCCTATATAATTAAAGGTGAAGAAGTTATAAAGGATGACGCTGGTAATGTCTTGGAGATCATTTGTTCTTATGACCCTTTAAGTAAAAGTGGATCTGGAACGGAGGAAAGCCAGCGGAAAGTCAAAGGAACACTTCATTGGGTCTCACGGACTCATTCCAAGGCAATATCAGTAAACCTTTACGATCGACTTTTTTCCGTACCTGAACCAGATAAAAACAAAGATGAAGATCCGAGTAACCACATCAACCCTGACTCCTTAAAAACAGTTAAAGGTTTTATTGAGCCTAATTTGGTTAACACTAATTCTGGAACCCATTTCCAATTTCAACGTTTGGGTTATTTTATTGTTGATACGGAAAGTTCAGATCAAAACTTAATTTTTAATAGAACCGTGGGTCTTAGGGACACTTGGCAGAAGAAGTAAACTTTATTCTTTAGGTTTACTTTTTCAAATTTTTCTTTTTCATTTCCTCTCCTATTTGATTGCTTGCTGAAAAGGAAGCAACCATGTTGTTAAGCATGTCACTACCCGCTTGTGGAGAGTTAGGAAGTAGAATCAAATTAGCTGTTTGTCGACTCTCCTATTGATTGTAATGTGTCCCATATTAAACTACCACGATTAGGGCTGAAGCCTCCTGAGAGTTTATTCCTACACCATTTAGCACATCAACAGACTCCTCCAGACCTCTTGCGATTTCACGTCTTTGGTCGGCGATACCTTGTCCTTGCAAGCGCTTGCTCTCTGCTTCTGCTTTTGCTTTTTCGACGATCAATATTCTTGCTGCATCTCCTTCATATTGAGCAGCAACTTTTTGTCTTTCAGCCGCATTAATTTTATTCATTGCAGTTTTTACTTCAGAATCAGGGTCAATATCGGTTACCAAGGCTTTTATGATGTCGTAACCATAATTAATCATGGCTTCATTAAGCTCTCCCTTAACTGCGTTCGCAATTTCGTTTTTCTTTTCAAAAACGTCATCCAGCTTCATTTTAGGAACAACAGCCCTTACAACATCAAATACATAAGAGGTAATTTGATCCTGAGGAAAATCTAATTTGTAGTAATGCATCAAAGACCTTTTCAACCAGTATTTTATATTGAACAGACACTTTCAATTTAACAAAAACGTCATCTATTGTTTTGGTCTCTACGATCACATCAAGTTGAAGAATTCTTAAACTAACCCTTCCTGCGATTCTGTCTACTAAAGGAATTTTTATGTGTAGCCCTGATTGTCTGATGCCAAGAAATTTTCCAAAACGCTTTCAACAATTGCAGCCGTTTGTTGTTTGACAACAAAGATTCCTGATAAAATTGCAAATAGTAAAAGAAAAAACAGAATAATTGAAATAACGTCCATGGTTTATTATTAAAGATTGGGTTTAAATTTTTTAAGTCTTTCTAAAGTTACGTCTTTCTCTAATATACTGCAAATAAAGAAAAGATCAGGACCACTCAGGTTTCCAACAATCGCTAGACGTAAACTTTGCATAATTATACCAAAAGAGTATTTATGTTCTTCGTTCCATTCCGAAATTAAACTTTTCCATTTAAGTGGGTCAATTTCTTTTTCACAGAGCTCAATTACATAGTCAATTATTTTTTTAGGATTTTTTTTCTTTATTTTCTCCAACACCTTTTCATCATAACTTTTTGGGTCCTCAAAAAACAGCCTAGAATTATTTTCAAACTCCTCTAGCAAATTTAACCGCTCTTTCACGGCGCTCAGTATTAAAGTTCTCTTTTTTTCCGACCAAGTACTCGGAAGTACTTTAAAGAACTCAGGAAAACGCTTCAGAATGGATTCTGTATCTGAATTTTCTAAATACTTGTGATTTACCCATTTTGCTTTGTCAAAATTAAAACGCGCGCCTCCTTTTTGAATTTTATCAATTTCAAAAGCATTAACCAGTTCCTCAAGAGAAAAAATCTCCTGCTCACTTCCTGGGTTCCATCCCAAGAGTGATAAATAATTAACCATAGCCTCAGGAAGAAATCCTCTCTCCTTAAAACCCGGCTTATTTTCCCATTCCAATGGAAAAACTGGGAATCCTGATTTGTCCCCGTCTCGTTTTGATAATTTTCCTTTTCCTTCAGGTTTAAGGATTAATGGAAGATGCATAAAAATTGGAATTTCCCAGTCAAATGCTTCATAGATTATTTTGTGCAACGGCAAAGAAGGTAGCCACTCCTCGCCACGAATCACATGACTGATTTGCATGTGATGGTCGTCAACGATATTTGCAAAATGATAAGTCGGCATTCCATCAGCCTTCATCAATATTTTGTCATCGATCTCATCACTATTGATCTGTATCTCGCCACGTATTTTATCTTTCACAACGATTGTCTCTCCATCTGTTACTTTTAGACGAACAACTCCTTTCTCCTTTGTTTATTTCATTTTCCAACTCCTCTTTTGACAAGGAAACAGCATTTCGAAACTTTCTCCGGTTGTGTGCGCTATATTTGAAGACTTCTCCTTTTTGTTCGCTTTCATTTCGTGCTGCTGCCAACTCTTCTGGTGTGTCAAACGCATAATATGCCTTTCCAGATGCTATTAATTTTTCAAGTTCATCTTTATAAAGCGCCTTCCTTTCGCTCTGACGATAAGGCCAAACCACCGTGCCACCAACATCTGGCCCTTCATCCCATTCAACCGACCCAGCCAAGCGCATTTACAATATATTCCTCTGCCCCTTCAACAAACCGGTTACGATCGGTGTCCTCAAGCCTTAGTATGAATTTACCATTGTTTTTTTTAGCAAACAGATAGTTAAATAATGCGGTTCTTACTCCTCCAATATGTAATGCCCCTGTTGGGCTTGGTGCAAACCTGACGCGTACGTTCATCTTCATTTTTCTTTAAAGATACTATATGATTTCCTTGAATGAAATTATTTGTTTTTTCTTTATCCTATATTTGCAATAAAATTTATTTTGATAAGGTTTTTTCACAACAAATTCTTGACGCTAAATGAAGATGCCCTCGCGATGTGGTTGGAAAAAATTGCTCATGCGGAAGATTATAAAATTGATAAAATGGATTATAATTTTATTGATGCGAAGGATTTGTTAAAGCTAAACGAAAGACATTTGGACCACGACACCTATACTGACATTATAACCTTTGACTATAGCGAGGGAAATACTGTTCTTGCGGAAGCATTTATTAGTACAGATGCACTAAATGAAAATGCAAGCAAGTTCTGTCAAAGTATTGCAAATGAGTCTCTTAGGCTTATTGTTCATGCTTTATTGCATTGTGTTGGTTACAATGACAAGACAGATCAAGATAAAAAGGTAATGCGTGAAAAGGAGTCTTTTTACATTGACTTGTTCCACGTGAAACAATAATAATATGTTCGACGGAATTTATGATGTAGTTGTTGTTGGAGGCGGACATGCTGGTGCTGAAGCAGCTGCTGCAGCAGCGAACATGGGGTCTAGGACCCTCTTGGTTACGATGAACCTTCAAACTATTGGGCAGATGTCTTGCAATCCAGCAATGGGCGGAATTGCAAAAGGTCAAATTATTAGAGAGATTGATGCTCTTGGAGGAGGCTAGTGGTATTGTTTCTGACAAAAGCGCGATTCAGTTTAAAATGCTAAATCAATCTAAAGGACCCGCAATGTGGAGCCCACGAGTTCAATCCGATCGAATGATGTTCGCAAAGATTGGAGAGACAATGCTAGAGCAAACGCCTAATCTTGATTTTTATCAAGACATGATACAAGACATAATTGTTAAGGATGGTCAAGTCAAGGGCGTGATGACTTCCTTAGGAATTTCTATTCACGCCCATACTGTAGTTCTTACAAATGGCACCTTTCTTAATGGACTCATCCATATTGGCGAAAAAAATTATGGAGGCGGTCGTGCAGGTGAAAAAGCATCAACGGGTTTGACTCAAAGTTTGGAATCCCTAGGCTTCGAATCTGGAAGAATGAAAACCGGAACTCCTCCAAGGGTAGACGGTCGCTCTTTAGATTACAGCGTTATGGACGAACAGCCGGGAGACGCTAATCCCTCCAAGTTTAGTTACACCAACACCAAGTCGTTGGTCGAGCAACGAAGTTGTCACATAACTTATACGAGTCTTGAAGTTCACGACATGTCTAAGAACAGGTTTTGATCGTTCACCAATGTTTAATGGAAACATTCAAAGTACAGGGCCTCGTTATTGCCCTTCCATAGAAGATAAGATTGATCGCTTTGCGGATAAATCCCGTCATCAAATTTTTGTTGAGCCTGAAGGCTGGAAGTACCGTTGAGGTTTATGTTAATGGTTTTTCAACGTCCCTACCAGAAGACATTCAGTTTAAAGCCCTGCGAGCAGTTAAGGGTTTTGAAAAGGTCAAGTTTTTTCGCCCTGGATATGCCATTGAATATGACTATTTCCCTCCCACCCAATTATCAAATTCCTTAGAGACTAAGCTAATAAAAGGTTTGTTTTTTGCAGGACAGATTAATGGAACAACGGGTTACGAAGAAGCTGCCTCCCAAGGGTTGATGGCTGGAATCAATGCCCATTTAAAAACGAAGGAAGAACCTGCCTTTGTTTTAAAAAGGAATGAAGCCTATATTGGTGTTCTCATTGATGACTTAATTACCAAAGGAACCGATGAGCCTTACAGGATGTTTACATCTCGTGCGGAATACAGAACCTTATTGCGGCAAGACAATGCAGACATTCGGCTAACCTCATTGTCCTACGAACTTGGACTTGCAGATGTTAATCGATTAAAAGCTGTAGATTATAAGGTTGCTAAAACCGAAAAGCTAATCTCTTTTCTTAAGAATCAAAGCTATACGGCGGCTGAGGTTAATCCAATTTTAACAAATAAAGATTCTGCGCCGGTTAAGCAATCTGATAAAATTAGTAAAATATTCTCGCGCCCAAATGTTGATCGAAATGATATTGTTCAAATTAAAACAGTCTATGATTTCTTAGTAGCTGAGCAAATTGATGATACAATTTTCGAACAAGCTGAGATTCAAATAAAGTATTCGGGTTATATTGAAAAGGAAATGATTAACGCTGAGAAACTCAATAAGCTTGATAACATCAAGATTCCATCAAGCTTTGACTATGATGTCCTTGTCATCACTTTCTCACGAGGCCAAAGAGAAACTGAATAAGATCAAGCCCAGTAATCTTTCACAGGCTTCAAGAATCAGCGGAATTAAACCGAGCGACATAAGTGTTTTATTAGTAAAGCTGGGAAGATAAATGTTCCACGTGGAACTTATGATGAAAAAAAACAAATCCAAATTACTTTATAAGGTGAGAGACCACTTGGTTTCTCAAGAATCTTTTGATGTTTATTGGGATGAAAAGGAGCAATTTGGATGGACAGACTTTAAAAACACTTCCGACTTGTCAGCGTATTATCAGTCAGAAGAATATTATTCTCATCAAGAGCAGCCGAAGACTTTTATTCAAAAAATTTATTCTTTTGCCAGAGGTTTAATGTTTCATTATAAGCATAATATAATTTCACCATTTTTATTTAAAGGCGCAAGTATTCTAGATGTAGGATCAGGTACTGGAGACTTCTTGTCTTTTATGAATTCAAAAGGATATGAAGTAACTGGAGTTGAAAACAATCCTAAAGCAAGCCTCATCAGCCAAAAAAATGACATAAAGATTCATGAAAACATAAGCAAATTATCCGATAATTCTTTTGATTTGATTACACTGTGGCATGTATTGGAACACCTACCAGATCCCGAGGAAACCTTTAAGAACACATTCAACTTATTAAGTAATTCAGGTCACTTAATTGTTGCAGTTCCAAATATTTACAGTCTTGATAAAGATTATTATTGTGAAAATTGGGCAGGATTCGACGTCCCACGACATTTATGGCACTTTTCAACCCCTTTCTTAATCAACTTTGCAAGTAAATATAACTTTGAATTGATTAGAACAAAACCTCTTTTGTTAGATGCTCTGTACATTAGTTTTCTTTCAGAGAAGCACAAAGGAAGGCGCTTTTCTTTTTTAAGAGGTATGGTTAAAGGAGTGTATTTTAATCTTCGCGCCTTGAGATCAAGACGTTATTCTTCTCTTGTTTTTGTGTTTAAGAAGCAAGTTCTTTAACGTTCAATAAGCGCGTCATTTCCAAAGAAAAACTACTAAAAAGTATTTTCGGATTTGCATTTCTTTCTAAATGATAGAGCGATTTTTCAATCAACCTAACAATCTGCATTATGTTCCCGCCATGTATATAAGGTGCAAGCTTTTTAAGATCAAAACCCGTGTATAGTTTAAGATCACTCAATGGGTTTGCGCCATAGGAAATCATTAAGGTTTGTCTTACAAATTCAAGAGCATACTGAAGAAAAGCTTTTTGTTCCTCTCTTTGAAGTCCTGCAACTTTATCTGCCCAGGTCATTAGCTCAATCACTACAGACTTATTAGACTTTGCCTTGAACGCAGACCTTAAACAACCAATCCAAAGGTTTTCAAACAACAGGGTGTTTTCGTGATTGGATGATATTTCCATTGCTTTTCTCCAACTACCATTTGACCCATTTACTGCTCCTGATATTTCCCCCTCTGGGATTAAATTTTTTAAACCAATTTCGATTTTATCAATCTTAATTGGAGGAACTGAGATTTCTTGACAGCGTGAAATTAATGTTGGTAAAAGTTTTTCAGTTTGTTCAGCAATAAGAATAAAAAAAGAATTTTTTGGAGGCTCCTCAAACAGTTTTAGAAGTTTGTTTGTTGCATCCGTATTTAACTTATCCGCACCAAAAATCACCATTACTTTATTACCACCACTATGTGATTTAAGGTTCATCTTATGATGAATTTTTTGGACTTCTTCTACTCCGATTATTCCTTGCTTGTTTCCCGCGTCAAGTCTTTTCACCCAATCGAAAACGTTACCATAAGGTTGCTCTGTCAAAAACTCCTCTCCATACCACCCTAAAATCATCAGAAGTCGACTTTGAGCTCTTGAGTAGAAGTATTTACAATCGGATAAACAAAATGAATGTCAGGATGATCCAATAACCTTTTAGAATCAACACCATTATTCTCTTTGATCTTTAGTTGATCAAATCCATAAATAAGGCCCAACGAACACCCTAATGCCAAAGGAAGTCCTCCACGACCGTCTCTATCTATAAAAAGCTGAGAATGAGGGACTTGTCTCTCTGAAACCATCACCCTAAAATGATTTTTTAGTCTATCTTGACCGATTATTTCATCGAAAAACATTAGCGAATAAATGAATTATTTGTATTAAAAGTAAACAATCTTAATCGACTTTAGTTTTGATAAGTTAAATTTAGATTATGGAGTTTTAATGTGCGCATACCATTTTAAAAATTGTTATTTTTGAAAAAATTTATTCCATGAAAACCCTCTCACAAAAAGACTTTACCAACAAACGTGCAGTGATTCGCGTTGATTTTAACGTCCCTTTGGATGAAAACTTTAAGGTTACAGACAACACCAGAATAATTGCTGCCAAGGAAACGATAGAACTTGTTTTGAAAGGTGGCGGAAGCTGTGTTCTTATTTCTCATCTTGGAAGACCCAAAGGAAAAGATGCTCAATTTTCACTTTCACATATTCTTGAGGAAGTTAAACAAGTATTGAACGTTCCCGTTGAGTTTTGTGACGACTGTGTTGGACCTGAAGCAGAAAAAGTAACTGGAGATCTTAAGCCGGGGTCAGTAATTTTGATGGAAAACCTACGCTATTATTCAGAGGAGACTGCAGGAGATATAGGTTTTGCAGCGCAACTTTCCAAATTAGGGGATTGTTATATTAATGATGCTTTTGGAACGGCGCACCGAGCGCACGCTTCAACGACGATAATTGCAAAGTTTTTTAAAGACGAAAAATATTTTGGAAAACTTCTTGAAAAAGAAGTTACAGCAATAAAGAAAGTTATGGAGACAGGAGAAAAACCTGTTTTGGCCATTTTGGGAGGTGCGAAAGTTTCCTCTAAAATCACCATCATTGAAAACATGTTAGACAAAATCGATCATTTAATTATTGGTGGAGGGATGGTTTATACTTTTGTAAAGGCAATGGGCGGTTCTGTTGGACAATCCATTTGTGAAGATGAATTTTGTGATTATGCTTTGGAATTAATTGAAAAAGCAAAAGCCAAAGGAGTTCAAATTCATTTGCCTACGGATGTTATTATTGCCGATGATTTTTCAAATGATGCGAATAAAAGACCTTGTGACGTTTACAAGATACCAGAAGATTGGCAGGGATTAGATGCAGGACCCGAAACCCTAAAACAATTTGAATCGGTCGTTTTAGAAAGCAAAACAATATTATGGAATGGACCATTAGGTGTTTTTGAGTTCAGTTCATTTGCAACAGGAACAATAACCCTTGGAGAACACATTTCGAAAAGCACTGCCAATGGCGCTTTTTCACTCGTGGGCGGAGGAGATTCTGTCGCTGCAGTTAAGCAGTTTGGCTTCGAGTCTAAAATGAGTTATATTTCTACTGGCGGTGGTGCGATGCTGGAGAGTCTTGAAGGAAAAACCCTCCCTGGAATTGCTGCTTTAATGGAATAGCCTTAAAATCATGTCTAAATCAGTTTTCGTAACCCTATTGCTTGTTCTAACTCCAATAATTTCTTGTAAGGAAGGACCTAAAAGCAGATACCTTACGGATTCGAACGGAAACATGAATCACCTAACAGTGGTCATGGAAAAAAGTGACTGGATCGGCGAGTTAGGAAAAACAACGAGAAAGCTATTGGAAGCACCATATGAAGGACTTCCACTTATTGAACCACAGTTTTCTTTAAAACACCTTTCCCCTAAGGTTTTTTCAGGTTTTGCGCGAAATAGTCGTAACGTCCTTTGGTTTCAAAAAGATACTATTGCCAGGTTTCAACTTATAGAAAACTATTATGCGCGTCCTCAAATCGTAGCGATTGTAAAAGGTGAAGACCGAGAAGTACAAGCTGTCTTTTTGGAAGAAAACATCAAGCTTCTTAGGGCCACACTATCAGAAAACGAGCAAAAAGAAAAATTAAGAAGGATTAAAAAATCGCCAAGCAGAGACAAGGAGCTATGTGATCGGTTTAAAGTGCGATTGGTTTATCCTACAGCATATAAAACGGTAAAGGACACGACAAACTTTATTTGGATTCAAAAACTGGTACAGAAAGGTCATTTAAACATTATAGCTTATTCACTCCCTGAAAACGAACTTATTGGAAACACAAAGAAGAGGATAATTGAAATAAGAGATTCTATTGGGAAAGTATATGTTCCTGGCAGACTCAACGGAAGTTTCATGATAACGGAAAAGGCTTATCGCCCGTATTTTTACAAGACTAAATCGGACAACAAATTTTGCTATTTGACTAAGGGAACCTGGGAAGTTGAAAATGATTTTATGGCGGGACCCTTCGTAAATTATATGATAAAAGACACAGTCAACAAAAGATGGATGGTTCTCGAAGGATTTAGCTTTGCACCCTCAATAAGCAAGCGGGACTATATGTTTGAATTAAACACAATCCTAAGCTCAATAAGATTTGAGTAAAACTTTTACTTAATTTCTTCTTTAGAATCTGAAGTTTCTTCCTCCTCTTTGGTTGCTTTTTTAAATTCTTTGATACCACTTCCCAAACCTTTCATTAATTCAGGAATTTTTCTACCACCAAACAACAAAAGAACCGCAACAACGATAAGCACTACTTGAGGAGCGCCAATCATACCTAATAAAATATTTATTGATAACATTGTTCTAAATTTTAAACAAATGTATGAAATATTATGGTCAATTTAAATTTGTTTCTTTGAGCAACAAATTATTTTTATCCTTAATGCCTATCTTTGTTTAAATGGTGAAGAAGTATAGAAAAACAAGACCTTGGATTCAAAAGTTGTTGAACCGCTACCGTTTGGTAGTCATCAACGAAAAAACTTTTGAAGAACGCTTTTATTTTAGACTTTCTAGACTCAACATTATTATTGTTGTTTTTCTATTTATTTCCCTAATAACCACCGCTGCCATTTTGTCCATCGCTTATTCCCCCCTTAAAGAATTTATTCCAGGCTATACCTCAACAAAGCTCAGAAAAGACGCCGTAGAAAACAGTTTTGCATTGGACTCGATCTCGCGTCTTTTTCAGAAACAAGACAACTATATAAAGTCAATTAAAAGAGCATTGATGGGAGACACTGAGTGGGATAGTGTCTCAAAAATAAAATATAATCCAACCCCAACCAATCAGCCGATAAATTTGCCAGAAACAGTAGCAGTAGACTCCATTCTCAGGGCCGAAGTTTTGCAAGAGGACAAATATAATGTTGTTGAAAACCCCAACGGAAACGTAAAATTTCTTTTATACCCTCCCGCCAAGGGTCCAATTTCTCAGGGATATAATCCTGAATTAAAACATTTTGCGATAGATGTAGTGTTAGAAAAAAACACGCCGATAAAATCTGTTGCAGAAGGAACCGTTATTTTTTCCGAATGGTCAGCTGAAACCGGTTATGTCATCATCGTGGAGCACGCTCACGATCTTTTAACAGTCTACAAGCACAATTCTTCTTTAAACAAAGAACAGGGCGACATCGTAAGTGCTGGCGAAGTAATTGCCGCCGCCGGGAATACCGGAGAACTTTCTACAGGCTGGCATTTGCATTTTGAATTGTGGGCGAACGGATATCCTATGGATCCAACAAATTTTATTGATTTTTCAGAAGAATAAAAATGAAATCTACAGGAGCAAAAATTTTCGCTGCGGCCATCCATCTTAAGAACAAAGCATGGATTTCGGACCCCTTGAAATATCAAAAAAAAACATTTAGTAATCTCATCAAAAAGCCAAAAACACGTCTTTTGGAAAAGATCATTTTTTCGAAAATATTTCTAATTATGAAGACTTTAAAGAAGAAATATTAATCTATGAAGGACTGAGGCCTTATGTTGATAAAATGCTAGAAGGAAATTCGGATGTCTTGTGGCCTGGAAAACCACTCTATTATGCCAAAACCAGCGGAACCACCTCTGGGGTAAAACACATTCCCATCAGCAAGGAATCCATGCCTGCTCATATTCAAGCGGCGAGAGATGCCTTGTTAAATTATATTCATCAAACCGGGAACACGGATTTTGTTAAAGGCAAACAAATTTTTCTTCAAGGAAGTCCAATCTTAGACAAAAAAGGAGACAGCACATTTGGAAGATTGTCAGGAATCGTTGCACATTATGTACCCAAATATTTACAGAAAAGCAGAATGCCCTCTTGGGACACTAACTGCATTGAGGATTGGGAAACAAAAGTAGATGCAGTTGTTGAGGAAACAATAGCTGAAAACATGACCCTCATCGCAGGGATTCCTTCTTGGGTACAAATGTATTTTGAGAAATTGATTGAAAAATCAATAAAAGCCTGTAGGAGAATTATTCAAAAACTTTTCTTTATTTGTTTATGGCGGTGTTAACTATGAACCCTATCGGCCACTATTTGAAGAACTTATCGGAAAAAAGGTAGACAGCATTGAGTTATTCCCAGCTTCAGAAGGCTTTTTCGCCTATCAAGATCAGCAAAACAACAAGGGCCTTTTGCTTCTCGTCAACCATGGAATTTTTTATGAATTCATTCGAAGCAGCACACTTCTCTGAAGAAAACCCTAAAAGAATTTCTTTGGAAGAGGTGAAGCTAGATGTTAATTATGTTTTGATCATTACCACCACTGCAGGACTTTGGGCATACAACATTGGCGACACAGTTAAATTTGTCTCCCTAACTCCCTATAGAATTGTGGTAACAGGAAGAATTAAGCATTTTATTTCTGCATTTGGAGAACACGTTATCGGTAAAGAAGTTGAAACGGCAATGGAAAAAGTTTGCCTTGGCACATCAATTCAAGTCAAAGAATTCACCGTTGCTCCTCAGATAAAACCCGAGAATGGTTTGCCCTATCACGAATGGTTTGTTGATTTTGTGAACCCACCCAAAGACTTCAATAAATTTGCAGAAGACTTAGACACCGAAATGCAGATCCAAAACGTCTATTATGAAGATTTGATTAAAGGAAAAGTATTAAAACAACTGGTAGTAACTCAGGTAGCAAGTGGAGGTTTTCAAACCTACATGAAAAGCATCGGCAAACTGGGAGGGCAAAACAAGATTCCAAGATTGTCTGACGACAGAAAGATTTGCAATCAATTGCCTTTAAAATAGGAGCTTATGTATAAAAAAACTTCTCATAAAAAAAGGTACCAAAGAACGTTTTCATTTTTAAAAACACATATTTCTAAAGAATCTAAAATCTTAGATTTGGGCGTTGAAAACCCGTTCTCTGATTTCCTTAAAAGCGAAGGGTTTAAGATTGAAAACACCAATGGAGAGGATTTGGACGAAGACCTTTCGGCGGTTCTAGACTACTGACGCAGCAGTAATTACGGCTTTCGAAATCTTAGAGCACTTGTTATCGCCCTACGTGCTTTTAAAAGAAATTAAAGCTAAAAAATTATTGATAAGCGTTCCTTTAAAATTGTGGTTTTCTCCCGCTTACAGAAGCTCAACGGATTTGAGAGACAGACACTACCATGAGTTTGAATCTTGGCAATTGGATTGGCTTTTAGAAAAAACAGGCTGGACAATTATTGCCTCTGACAAATGGACCAACCCAACAAAAAAAATTGGATTCAGAACGCTGTTTAGGTTTTTTGTGCCCAGGTACTACATTGTTTACGCGGAAAAAAGAGATTAGATTATTTTGAAATTTTACGTCATCATACCGGCGCATAACGAAGAAGAAAACATCGGTTTGACTTTAGATTCGCTTGCGGGTCAAACCGTAATTCCGGATCAACTGATTGTTGTTAACGACAACTCTTCAGACAACACGAAAATGATCGTTGAAACCTTTGTCCAAAAACATTCTTGGATCAGACTTATTAATAAACAATCAACAGACAAACACCTCCCAGGAGCAAAAATAATAGATGCTTTCAAGACAGGCTATGAGGAATTAGACGAGCACTTTGATGTAATCTGTAAGTTTGATGCCGACATGGTTTTTGAGTCTAATTATTTAGAAAAATTAGCAAAACATTTTAAAACAAACCCTAAGCTCGGAATGGCGGCAGGCTTCTGTTATATTAAAAAAAATAACGCTTGGGTTTTAGAAAACCTCACCCAAAAAGATCACATAAGAGGGGCCTTAAAAGCTTATAAAAAAGAATGTTTTTTGCAAATAGGTAAATTAAGATCATCCATCGGCTGGGACACCATTGATGAATTGTTGGCACAATACTATCAATGGGATATTTTAACCGATGAAACATTAAAGGTAAAGCACCTCAAACCAACGGGGCAAAATTATAGCGCAGGCGCTCAACTTTTGCAGGGAGTCGCGACTTACCGCATGCGATTGGGCTTGGTATTGACCCTTATCATTGGTTTTAAAATGGCAATTAAGAAAAGAAAACCATTACTTTTTTTAGACTTTATCAAAGGATATTTTAAGGCCAAAAAAGAAGAACAAACCTATTTAGTTGATCCAAAACAAGGAAAATTTATAAGAGATTTGAGATGGAATGGTATTTTAAAAAAGATTAAACTTAATTAAGAAATCACTTGATTATCTTTACACCAAAGGCAAAAGAATGAATGTATTAGTATTAGGAAGTGGAGGTCGAGAACACACTTTTTGTTGGAAACTTGCACAAAGTAAAATTGTAGAAGGGCTTTATGCTGCTCCGGGGAACGCGGGAACTGCATTAATAGCAAACAACCTAGACTTTGGGGTCAATGATTTTGCCGCAGTCAAAAAAGCGGCACTGTTACACAACATCGATTTGGTTGTTGTCGGCCCTGAAGATCCGCTTGTGAATGGAATTCATGATTTCTTTTTAGACGATATCAAACTAAAACACATACCCGTTATAGGTCCTCAAAAACTCGCTGCAACCCTCGAAGGAAGTAAAGAATTTGCTAAAGAGTTCATGATGCGCCATAACATCCCGACGGCAAAATACGGAAGTTTTTCTCCCGAAAACATTGAAGAAGGCTATCAGTTTTTAGATCAACTTTCCCCTCCTTATGTTTTAAAGGCTGACGGTTTGGCCGCAGGAAAAGGCGTTCTCATTATTGAAGATCTTTTGGAAGCAAAAAAGGAATTGTCTAATATGTTGTTGGACAAAAAATTTGGAGCAGCATCTGCCAAGGTTGTGATCGAAGAGTTTTTGACAGGAATAGAGCTTTCTTGCTTTGTTTTAACAGACGGAAAATCATTTGTCACCTTTCCGATGGCCAAAGATTACAAACGAATAGGAGAGGGAGATACGGGACTCAACACAGGCGGTATGGGAGCGGTTTCACCCGTTCCGTTTGCCGACGAAGCTTTTACAGAAAAAATCCATCAACAAGTTGTTGTTCCAACAATTAATGGATTAGCAAAGGATAACATTCCTTATGTTGGATTTGTTTTTATAGGTTTAATCAAAATCGGAGAAGACCCTTTTGTCATTGAATACAATGTTAGAATGGGAGATCCAGAAACAGAAGTTGTTTTACCTAGAATAAAAAACGATTTTGGAGAAATACTTATGGCCGTTGGAGCGCAAAGGCTGTCTGAAATTAAGTTGGAAATTGACACTCGTGCAGTGACAACAGTAGTGGCCGTCTCTGGAGGATATCCTGAGGATTACCAAAAGGGTAAGGTCATTTTAGGGCTGGATCGAGTTGAAGAAAGTCAAGTTTTTCATGCGGGCACAATTAATGACGCTCATGAAATAAAGACCAATGGTGGACGTGTTTTGGCCGTAACTTCTTTTGGTAAAAACCACCAAGAAGCGATCGATCAATCGTTTAGTCAACTAGAAAAAATTCAGTAGTGAGGGAATTTATTACAGAAAAGACATAGGTTTTGACCTATAGAAAAGAATGTGCAGAAGTGTCTTTGTCTTCTTCTTCGTTCTTATCGAAAGATCTAAGTTGAAGGATCCAGTAAACTCCAGCAGCAAGGCCAATTGCCATGAAAAACCAACTCATAAAATTTGCGGCCCACCAGCTCTGTAGCTCGATATCGGTAAGAATATTATAAGGAACTAACAGTAATTCTTCGAATAGTCTGGCTATGGCTTCAAAAAAATTTTTCATCAACAAGGGTTTATTTATATTGCAAAAATAACAAAAAGGAACATGATTGCCAATCTTTTTAAAAAATCTAACTATCTAAATTATTTTATCTCAGGACTTCTGATTTTATTAGGATCTTTTTTGAATCAATTTGAAGCGGTTAGTGCGGAAGGAAGTCTTTCTCAAACGTACGCCTCAATAATTATTTTTCTAATTGCTTTTTCAGTCATGATTTTCATGGATATTTATCTTAAGCAACAGAATTTTTTTAAAAAAAGTAGTGATTATAAAATGTTTTATGCACTACTCTTTATCGCAATTCCAAGGTATTAAAATCAACCTTTATATTCTTTTAGCCCCTTTTCTATTATTTTTTTCGATCTATAACATGAACCTATCTTTTGCCTCAAAAACCAATTTTAAACCTTTTTTTGACACAGGTCTTTTTATTGCTTTTACCACATTACTTTATCCTTTTAATGCGCTATTCTTCATCATCCCTTTTCTGTTAATGCTTAACCAGCAATGGAAATCAACTTAAAAGATTGTTTTTGCTATTTCTACCACCATTGGTTATTGCTTTTATTGCTTATCCTATTTTCAGCATTTTAGAAATCGACAGGATTCAAGAGGATTTAAGAAAATGGACTTGGGAATTAAAACCATTTGATCTACCTCTGGGAACACAATTTTTTTGGTACGTAACCATTGGATTTGGCCTGTTGATGTTAATCGTTGATTTATCTGAAGGGGAAAGATCTTTTTGGGTATCAAAAGCAAAATCACTCATGGATAATTCTGTTTTTTTTAATTGTTCTTTTTATGATTTACGGGACAAATAACTCAACGCTGTTATTCTATCTTCTATTTCCAATCTCCATTTTTGTCGGTAGAGTTACTCATAGGATGAAGAGTGATTTTTCAAGAAATATTCTACCAACGCTCATCATCTTCGGAATTTTACTTTTAAAATTCCCACTTTTTAATTGATCTCCAAATCGTATCTTTGAAAAAACAATGAGAAAATAGCCAAAAAACATATTCATACGAATGAATGATAATAAAATAAGTAAAACTTTAATACGGATTTTTAAGGAAAGTATTGACAAGTATCACTTGCTTGACACTGTTGATCAGCCTTTTAGCAACCCCTACCCGTCGGGCACCGTAGCACATCTACTATACAGAAAAAACTGGATTGATACTGTTCAGTGGCATTTTGAAGATTTGATTAGAGACCCTGAAATTGAACCAGTTTCTGGAATGCAACTCAAAAGAAAGATTGATGCTTCCAACCAAGACAGAACGGATATGGTTGAATACATAGACAGTTTTTTCTTAGATAAACACAAAAAAGTCAATGCACTTGAAAATGCTACGATAAATTCAGAAAGTCCAGCCTGGGCCATTGATCGCTTGTCAATTTTAGAGTTGAAAATCTATCACATGGAAGAGGAGGTCAATCGCGAAAGCGCCTCTGCAGCTCACAAAGAGAGCTGCAATATTAAATTAAGTATTCTGCTGGACCAACGCATAGACTTGTGCGGTGCAATTGATCAGCTTTTGGAAGACATTGCTGGGGCAAAAATACATGAAAGTTTACAAACAAATGAAAATGTATAATGATGATTCTTTGAATCCGGTCTTGTATAAAGACAAATCATAGAACCAAATGAAGAATCCGCATCACTTGTTGCTAATTCGTTTTTCGGCGCTAGGCGATGTGGCGATGCTGGTTCCTGTGATCCGTTGCCTCTATCAAACGTATCCCGGTTTAATAATCACTTTCCTCGGGAGGCCTTTTACAAAATCATTATTTAGAGAGTTTGAAAACTTCAATTTTCACCCAGTAGATTTTGGTGAAAAGCACAAGGGAATCAAAGGGTTGTGGCTCCTTTTTAAGGAACTTAAAACCATTCCGTTTTCTGGAATAGCAGATTTACATTCGGTTTTGAGAACTCATTTATTGTCTTTGTTTTTTAAATTAACTTTTTTTAAAGTAAAAAAAATTGATAAAGGCCGTCGGGAGAAACGCTTATTGACTAGAAGTTCAAACAAGAAATTTCAACCCCTGACGCCAACAATCTATCGTTATACAGACGTCTTTAAGGAAGCTTGGTTTTCCAGTTGAATTAGATTCTCATGAGTTTTCATTTAAAAGAGAATTCCCCAAAAGCATTCTAACACATTTTGAAGCCAAAAATAAAAAATGGATCGGGATCGCTCCTTTTACTTCCTTTCAAGGTAAAATGTACCCTTTGGATCAAATGCAGCAAGTGATTGCTTCCCTTGAAAAGGAATTTCAAATTTTTTTATTTGGTGCTGGAGCGATCGAAAAAGAGCGATTAGAGGTTTGGGAGAGGTCTTATGAAAACGTTTATTCTACTGCTGGACGTATTTCTTTTGAAGACCAGCTCGACCTTATGCCACATTTGGATTTAATGATTTCTATGGATTCTGCCAATGGTCACTTGGCGGCAAATTATGGAACTCCAGTGCTAACTTTGTGGGGGCTTACACATCCTTTTTGTGGTTTTTCTCCGTTCAATCAACCCGCAACAAATGCCTTGCTTTTGGACAGAAAAAAATACCCCAAAATCCCAACTTCTGTTTTCGGGAATAAAATCCCAAAAGGATATGAAGAGGCTTTTAGGTCATTAACTCCTTTGACCGTAATTGAAAAAACTTTAGAAATTATTAATTAGTTTTAAAAACTAGACGTCGTCGTAATCTACTTTAAGGTGTGAACTGCTAATGTGAGCTTGACAAGTCAGAATCAATCCTTCTTCTATTTCTTCGTCAGTTAAAACCTGATTGTTATCCATTGTGACAGTTCCTTCCTTAATTCTAGCAATACAACTGCTACAAACACCTCCTTGACAAGAATAGGGGACGTCAATTTTGTTCTGAAGGGCAACGTCTAAAACACTTTTCCCCTTCGCGTTTTCAAACGTATAGGATTCTTCATCGTAAATAATTTCTAATGACGCTTTTCCTGAATTGCTTTCGACAGCTGCAACCTCTTTTTTTTCAGAAGCAGTAAATAATTCAAAATGAATTTTTTCTTTTAAAACAGCTTTTTCGACGAGCGTATCAGAAACAGTATTGATCATTTGTTTAGGACCGCAGAGGTAAAAATGATCGACGGGCTTATCATAGTTGTTTAAAAAGTTTTTCACCACCGGGGCTTCGATTCGTCCAAAAAAGCTGTTTTCTTCGTTTGATTGACTGAAAACCCAAGTGACTTTGAATCGTGATTCGCACGTTTTTTCTAGCTCCTTAAGTTCGTTAAGAAACATGGTGTCTTCAGGAGTTTTGTTTCCATAGACCAAAGAAAATTCATTCTCAGGATGACTTGAAAGCACTGTTTTAATCATTGACATGATTGGCGTAATACCACTTCCGGCAGCAAAAGCAACTATTTTTTCTGAAGCGCCATTAGGATCATATAAAAACCGGCCTTGCGGAGAACCGACTAAGACGCTATCTTTAATCTGAAGCACGTTATTGGCAAAAGAAGAAAAGACCCCTTCTGGAATTTGTTTGATCCCGACTTGAAGCGCTTCGTTCGGCATGCTACAGATTGAATAAGACCGCCTAACTTTTTGGTCGTTAACCACCGCTTCAAGGGTAAGGTATTGGCCTGATTTGAAACTAAATTTTTCTTTTTTATCAGAAGGAACCTCAAATGATAAGATAACTGAATTTGAGGTATTTTGTTCAATATTTGAAATGACCAATGAAAAGAAGTCTGACATGTGTTTTTAGTTTAAATTTTAAGCTTATTTATTACAAAGATATTTTAAAAACACTGGATGACAACAATAAAATTTTGGAGATTTAGCACAAATTTTGTTCAAACATTTAAATTTATGGGTGTTATTTACTACAGTGAGGAATGCCTTGTAAAAACCATTAAAGGATTGAGAATAATATTTTATTCATCAATCACATACTAAAACCCTTGTTTATCAGTTATTACAATTAAACTTTCCTACTTGAAAAACAGCTGTAGACTTTTCATTTTATTTATTTTGATCTCGGTGTTGCTATCTGCTTGCGCTACTGAGAAGAATAGATTTGTTAATCGGCAGTATCATTTCATTACGACCAAATACAATGTTTTGTTTAATGGTAAAGAAGCCTTTGCCATCGGCACCTCTATTTTAGATCAGGTATACGACGACAATTTTTTTGAAATCCTCCCGGTTGAGCCCTATTGCCATTAATGGCGAAAACATTGATAATACAACCATAATTCCAGGTTTTGCAAAGGCTGAGGAGAAGGCGGTAAAAGCCATTCAAAAACACTCCATGAACATCAAAGGCGTTCAACGCAATGGTAAAATTGATGAAGCCTATCTGCTTTTGGGGAAGGCGCGATATTATGACCGTAGGTTTTTCCCGGCGCTGGAAGCGTTCAATTATCTACTTGAAAATTATGCAGATCCCAAAACATACGTTGAAGGAAGAATCTGGAGAGAAAAAACCAACCTTCGTTTAAAAAACGAAGAATTGGCGATAAAGAATTTGAGGAGTTTGGCTTTAAACCTAAATCCTAACGGTAAATTCCACAGTCCCTCAAATTCAACCATTGCCCAGGCTTTTATAAACACAAAACAATTAGATTCTGCGTTATATTACATCAAACGCGCAGCTGTAACCGCAAAATCGAAGGCAAAAAAAGGCCGCTTTCTTTTTATTACTGGACAGCTTTTCGAATCACTTCAAAAAACCGATTCCGCTGCATGGGCCTATAGCGAAGTCGTCAACCTTAAAAGGAAAAGCCCAAGGAAATATTGGATAAATGCTGAAATAAAAAGGCTGCAGATTCGATACCAACGCGACAGTATTTCTCCAATTCCTGAGTTTCTAAAACTTGACAATAATTACGAAAACAAACCATTTGAGCACTGGATTAAAAGAGCAATGGGTCAATATTATCTTAAACAAAGCCAAGACAGTTTGGGGAGATACTATTTAGTTCAATCAAATCGCTCGGAATACATCGACTTTCCAACAGGGAAAGCCAACTATAGAGACTTGGTAGATTATCATTTTAACAATGGAGAATATCCATCTGCAGGCGCCTATTTGGACAGTTTGATTGCCTTGTACCCAGAAGGAACCAGCGACAGAAAAAGAACCCAACGGGAGCGGGATAATCTAAACGGGGTTATTAAATACGAAAGAATCGTTGCGACCACTGACAGTTTACTTTATTTAACTTCATTAAGTGATTCCGCTCAAATAAAATATTTTGAAGATTTTATTAAACAAAAAGAATTAAAGGCACTTGCTGCTGTTAAAGAAGAAGAAAAAGGTGCATTTTCATTTCTGTCGAGATCAAAAGCATCCAATCAGTTTTATTTTAACAACCCGACACTTGTTATTCTGGGGCAACAAAAGTTTCAATCCAGTTGGGGAAACCGCCCGAATGTTGACAATTGGCGAATAGCAGCCGGTTTAAGTAATCTCAGAAATACCCAAGATCAAACTGTAACAGCTTCTTCAGAAGAAGAGATTTTTGTGCAAACTCCCGAAAGCTATGTTGCTTCCCTTCCGAGTACTGAAAAGGAAAAAGACAGTATCAAGAGCCTAAACGACAATTCCTATCTTCAATTGGGGATGATTTACAAAGAAAACTTTCAAAATCTGGTTCTAGCTAGAAATCGTTTAGAACATCTGATTGACCAAAACCCACCTCCAGAGATAATGGCTCCCGCTCTTTACCACCTTTATAAAACTTATGAGGATACCTTTCCAGTATTGGCAAACATCTATTTTGACCGGATTGTAAAGGATTATCCCGAAACAGCTTATGGAAAGATGCTAAGCAATCCAGAAGGATTTAAATTATCAGAAATTGATTCTCCAGAGGGAATCTATGAAAGCATCTTAGAGGACTACCTGTCTGGCGACTTTTCCAGCTTTAAAGAAAAGATTGAGGCATCCTCAATTCTTTTGGGAAGCACCAACTTTGCTCCAAAACTCGAACTTTTAATGGCCAACATGGAGGGAAGGTTGAAGGGAATTCCGGAATGGGAGGCGGCGCTAAATAAAATTCAAAGCAAATACCCTGAAACTCCCGAAGCCATTAAGGCGGCGGAAATGATAGCTCAGATCTCAAGACCAGACTTTATTAATAAAAAAAATAAGATTTATAAAAATTACAAATGGATTTTTAAATACAACACTAAAGATTCTTTAAGTTTAAATTTAACCAAAACAAACCTTCAAGCCGAATTAGAGCGCAATCCAAAAGCGAACTGGTTTTTTTCTCAAGACCGATTTGATGAAGACCATGTTTTTTTAGTTTTACATGGAATAAGAGATCGAAGAGACCTGAATGTGTGGAAAGAAAATTTTATTCCGGAAAACAAGGAAATCATAACTACAAATAATTTTGTAATTTTGTCTACCCAATATCAGAAACTTTTAAAAGACAAAAATTTGACACCCTATGAAAAATAGTGATATAAGTGGACAATACAGTAGACTAGAAAACACAACGTCTGTTAAAGGAGATATTATCTCTGAGGGAGATTTCCGTATTGACGGCGTCTTGGAAGGTTCCATAAAAACCAAAGGCAAAGTTGTTATTGGCAAAGAAGGTTTTGTCAACGGATCTGTTAATTGTTTATGTGCAGATGTAGAAGGAAAAATTCAAGGAAAAATTTATGTTTCTGAAGTTCTAAACCTTAGATCGACCAGTGACATCAACGGAGAGGTTGTTATTGGTAAACTTATCGTCGAATCTGGAGCGAAATTTAATGCGTCTTGTTCGATGAAATCTGATAAAAACCGAGAGGAGGTTAAAGTACTTCAGGTAAATCAAGCGACATGAAAAAAAGGCCTAAAAATTGGCTGATTTTTTCTGGACTTGCATTTCAAATTGCAATCATAATGTACCTCATGATCCAACTGGGAAAGTGGATCGAAGTTAAGATGACATTAACCAACAATGTGCCAACACTAATATGCGCTCTTCTGGGGATGATTATCATTTTGGTTTTAATTCAAAGGCAAAATAAAAACTTGTGACCCTTTATGATAATATAGATTTTAAGTTTTCTTTAATCCTGACTTTGTCAAGCTTCTTTGTGTTTGGGATTCATTTGGGTTTTCTTTTTTTTATTGAATATCCAATTTGGGGACACTACATTATACCATCTTACTTATTTAACGTACTCACCGCACTATTTTTTTATTTGTCGCTGGCCTATGTCTCCAGAAAAGATGAAACGCAAATGGGTTGGTTTTTTTTACTGTTTAGTGGGCTGCATTTTTACTTTTTTTTGCGTTGATTTACCCACTATTTAAAACCGATGGCGTTTTGGAACGTCAAGAATTTATCACGTTTTTTGTCCCGTATGTCTCTTGTCTTTTTATTGAAATCAGTCAGCTAATAAAGTTTTTAAATTCAAGCAGTTGAACGATTGAAACGAATTTGTCAAAATATGTTCCGAAAGTCCTTTATTTTATTTTTTGAATAACTTACATTTGCACCAAATTTAAACGCTTTTAATGGTTTAATAATCGGTATGCCAAAAAAACTATATTCGAAATTTTTCATTTTTTTCCTTTTAGGTCTAACTTCTATTAGCGCAAAAGAAACTGTAAAAGAATCAGCAAGCGTGGACAACCTCAAAGCTGAAATCAAAGAATATATTCTCCACCATCTTCAAGATAATCACGACTTTAATTTGCTGTCCTATACAAACAAGCTAGGAGAAAAGGTTCATATTGGGGCTCCGCTCCCAGTGATCCTTTGGGACGAAGGGTTAAAAATATTTTCTTCTTCAAAACTTAATCACGGTAAAAGTGTAGCGCATGTTGGAGAAAACTATTATAAATTAGATCACGGTAAAATTTACAAGACCGATGCAGCTGGAACAATAAATTATGATGACTCGCATCACGCCACGAACATTGCACCTTTAGATTTATCAATTACCAAAGGAGTGGTTAGTTTATTATTTACAGCACTAATTATGTTTTTTCTTTTTAAAGGATTAGCCGATTCTTACAAAAAAAATGGAATGGTGGCAAAGGGAATCGGTCGCTTTTTCGAACCAATTGTAATTTACATCCGCGATGAAATTGCAATTCCTAATATCGGAGAAAAACACCACAGAAGGTTTATGGGATATCTTTTAACCTTATTTTTCTTTGTTTGGTTTTTAAACCTTTTGGGATTAACACCACTCGGAATCAATGCGACAGGAAATATCGCCGTTACATTCTGTTTGGCACTTATCACATTTGTCATTACCAATGTATCCGGTAAAAAAGAATATTGGAAACACATCTTTTGGATGCCAGGAGTGCCGTGGCCGATGAAAATAGTTTTGGCTCCTATCGAATTGCTAGGTGTCCTTATTAAGCCTTTTTCCTTAATGATTCGTTTGTATGCAAACATATCTGCAGGTCACATTGTATTAATGAGCTTAATATCATTAATATTTGTATTTAAAAACTGGTTTGGATCAAGTCTTTCATTTATGTTGGCCTTTTCCATCTCAATCATAGAAATCCTAGTCGCAGCTTTACAGGCTTATATTTTCACAGTCTTGTCAGCATTGTATTTTGGTTTCGCAGTAGAAGAACATGATCACGATGATCATTAAGTAATGAATGTATAATTTAATAAATAATTAATTATGGAAATTCCAGCAATTGTAGGAGCAGGTTTAGTAGTAATCGGAGTAGGTATTGGTATCGGATCTATTGGTAAAGGAGCAATGGAAGCGATCGGTCGTCAGCCAGACGCATCTGCAAAAATCCAAACAGCAATGTTGATCGTTGCCGCCCTTATCGAAGGTATTGGGTTCGCAGCTTTATTTGCAGTTTAATAACCAACGATAGCCTGACCTTGGAATGGTTTTCAAGGGCAGTATATTGATTAAAAACTTTTCAAATGGAAAAATTAATCAGTGAATTTTCTTTTGGGTTATTTTTTTGGCAATTCTTTATTTTTATAGGGTTAATACTCTTATTAAAAAAGTTTGCTTGGAAGCCAATCTTGGATGCGGTTAATGAAAGAGAGACGTCTATTAAAGATGCACTTTCTTCAGCAGACGAAGCCAGGAAAGAAATGGCTTTTTTACAAGAAGAAAATAATTTGATTTTACAAGAGGCCAGAGCAGAAAGAGAAGCTTTGTTAAAAGAAGCCCGAACATCCGGTGCGGATTTATTGGCCAAGGCCAAAGAAGATGCCAAATTAGAAGCTGATAAGATCTTGTCACAAGCCCAAGACGCCATTCAAAACGAAAAGCGTGCTGCGATTAATGAACTTAAAAATCAAGTAGCTCAGATTTCATTAGAAATAGCTGAAAAAGTGATTGAAGGGGAGTTAGAAGACAAAGACAAACAGACCAGCTTGGTTGAAAAATTATTAAAGGACGCTTCTTTATAAATAGCTTATGAAATCTAGTCGCGCAGCATTGAGATACGCCAAAGCACTTTTAAACTTTGCTTTGGAAAACAAACAAGAGGAAGTAGTTGCAAAAGAAATGCAAACAGTGCTTTCAATAATCAATGATAGTACTGAACTAGAAGCTGCGCTTGACAATCCTATATTATCAGGATCTAAAAAGAGCACAATAATGGCTGAGGTTTTCAAGAGTAACTCAAAAACAACACAAAGTCTTTTTTTGTTATTGTCAACAAACAAAAGAGAAGGGATTCTTGGATCAGTAGCCGCTCAGTATTTGGCGCTATACGATAGGCACCAGGGAATTGTCGAGGCAACCGTGATTACGGCAGTTGCATTGACCCAAGAGGTGGAAAAGAAAGTTTTGGAAAAAGCCTCTCTTTTAACTTCGTTGAAAGTGCAACTTAAGAATATTATCGATCCTACGATTAAAGGTGGTTTTATTCTTAGGGTTGGAGATTTACAATACAATGCAAGCGTTTTAGATCGTTTGGAAAGACTAAAAAGAGAATTGATTACATCCTAATAAATTTTTAAAATACAATAAGATGGCAGAAGTTAAGCCCGCTGAAGTATCAGCAATATTAAAAAATCAATTAGCAGGATTCGAAGCTACAGCATCTTTGGATGAGGTAGGGACGGTACTTCAAGTAGGAGATGGGATTGCCCGTGTTTATGGACTTACTCATGCTGAATATGGAGAATTGGTAACCTTCGAAAATGGAGTTGATGGAATGGTACTCAACTTGGAAGAGGACAATGTGGGGGTTGTATTATTAGGCCCTTCAAAAGAAATTAAAGAAGGAGATACTGTCAAACGAACCAAACAAATTGCTTCTATTAACGTAGGAGAAGGTATTGTTGGTCGTGTGGTAAACACTTTAGGTATTCCAATTGACGGAAAAGGTCCTATCGAAGGAGAAACCTATCAAATGCCATTGGAGCGTAAAGCGCCAGGGGTAATTTTTAGACAACCCGTAAATGAACCATTACAGACAGGCATAAAATCAATCGATGCAATGATTCCTGTTGGAAGGGGACAAAGGGAATTGGTTATTGGTGATCGTCAGACTGGTAAAACTACTGTTTGTATTGATACAATTTTAAATCAAAAAGAATTTTATGATGCTGGCGAACCAGTATATTGTATTTATGTTGCAATAGGGCAAAAAGCTTCTACTGTAGCAGGAATTGCAAAAACACTCGAAGACAAAGGAGCTTTGGCTTACACGACAATTGTCGCTGCCAACGCATCCGATCCAGCGCCAATGCAGGTATACGCACCTTTCGCAGGAGCAGCCATTGGGGAATATTTTAGAGACACAGGCCGTCCAGCCTTGATTATATATGATGACCTTTCCAAACAAGCTGTAGCTTATCGTGAGGTATCACTTTTATTAAGAAGACCTCCAGGAAGGGAAGCTTACCCTGGAGATGTATTTTATTTACACTCTAGATTACTAGAGCGTGCTGCAAAAGTAATTGCGAATGATGAAATCGCCAAAGGGATGAATGACCTTCCCGATTCATTAAAACCCATCGTTAAAGGTGGAGGATCGCTAACAGCACTTCCTATTATAGAAACACAAGCAGGAGATGTATCTGCCTATATACCTACTAACGTAATTTCGATTACGGATGGACAGATTTTCCTTGAGTCTGACCTTTTTAACTCTGGAGTTCGTCCCGCAATTAATGTTGGGATATCTGTATCAAGAGTAGGAGGATCAGCACAAATTAAATCCATGAAAAAAGTCGCTGGAACATTGAAGTTAGACCAAGCACAGTTCCGTGAATTGGAAGCATTTGCTAAATTTGGATCTGACTTAGATGCTGCAACCTTGAATGTGATTGAAAAAGGAAGACGAAATGTTGAGATTCTAAAACAAGCTCAAAATGATCCTTTTACTGTAGAAGATCAAGTAGCGATCATCTATGCAGGATTGAAAAACTTATTGAGAAAAGTTCCTGTTAATAAGGTAAAAGAATTTGAAAGAGATTTTTTGGAAGCGCTCAAAAAGAATCACCCTAAAACATTGACCTCTTTAAAGGCAGGGAAATTAACAGATGACGTTTTGGACGCTTTGAATTCAACAGCAGCCGAAACCTCAAAATTATTTGAATAGCCCATGGCAAACCTGAAAGAAATACGAAATCGTATTGCTTCGGTCTCATCGACCATGCAGATAACTAGTGCCATGAAAATGGTATCCGCTGCAAAGCTAAAAAAAGCTCAGGATGCAATTACGGCGATGCGACCTTATTCGGACAAACTCACGGAGTTGATCCAGAACTTAAGCGGATCTATCGATACTGATCAGCCCAACCCTTACACTGTAGTCCGTCAGGAAGAGAAAATTCTATTGGTCGCCATTACTTCCAATCGTGGACTTTGTGGCGCCTTTAACACCAATGTTATTAAAGAGACATTGCGTTTGTCAAAAGAGGAATTTGAGGGTAAAACGGTCGAATTGGTCACTATCGGAAAAAAAGGAAGCGATATTCTTTCAAAATCATTGCCGTTTAAAAGCAGTCATGATGATGTGTTTGATGACTTAACCTTTGATAACACGGCAAAGGTTGCGGAAAGCATTATGGAGGCATTTGCCAGTGCAGAATATGATAAGGTTGTATTGATATACAATCGTTTTAAAAATGCGGCAACTCAGCTAATTACTGTCGAGCCATTTCTTCCTATAGTTTCCGAATCATCTGAGGAAGAAACGAGCAATGGGGATTATATCTTCGAGCCATCACAGGCAGAAATCATTAATGAGTTATTACCCAAATCATTAAAAATCCAATTGTTTAAAGCAATTCGTGATTCTTTGGCCAGCGAGCATGGTGCAAGAATGACTGCAATGCATAAAGCAACAGATAATGCAACAGAGCTGAGAGATCAACTTAAATTGACTTATAACAAAGCACGTCAAGCAGCCATTACCAATGAAATACTCGAAATTGTTGGCGGGGCGGAAGCCTTAAAAGGATAGATTTTAAATCACTAAACCTCCTTATTTAAGGAGGTTTTTTTACTATATGTTTTCCTCACCAATTTTGATTAATTTTGGATGACTCGAATTAATCCTACATGTCTCCTAAAACCTGTCTTCTTCTTTTCCTTTATATCACGAACTTCTATTGTTTAAAAGGACAAGAAAACGAAAATAATGATCTAAAGGTAGGCTTATTACTTAGCGGGGGTGGTGCAAAAGGGTTGGCTCACATTGGTGTTCTTAAAGAAATTGAGGCTGCTGGCGTTAGGATTGATTATGTTGCTGGGACTAGTATCGGAGCAGTTATTGGTGGCTTATATGCTTCAGGTTATTCTGCCAATGAAATCGAAGAATTAATTCTAGCAGCGGATTTACAAAATTTAATTACAGATGACTACCCCAGAAGAAGTAAGTCTTTTCATGAAAAAGAAGATTCTGAGCGTTATGTCTTGACACTTCCGTTCTACAATTATAAGTTCCAATTTCCCTCTTCAATATCAAAGGGGTATAATTTTTATGATCAATTGGTCCAACTTACTGCGCATGTACATCATATTGATGATTTTAAAAAACTTGCCGAAAGTTTTTTTTGTATGACTACCGACCTTGAAACTGGTAAACCATTGTTGCTCGAATCAGGGTTTTTACCCCTTGCGATTAATGCAAGCAGCGCACTACCAACGCTTTTTGATCCTGTTCAAATTGATGGATCACTTTATGTTGATGGTGGGGTTGCGAACAATTATCCATTCGATGAGCTTAAAGAAAAAGGAGTTGATTTTATTATTGGAGTTGATGTTCAGAGTCAATTAGGTAAACGATCATCATTACTCAGCGCCTCGGACATTCTAATGCAAATCAATCAATTTTCAATCACGAAAGACATTACAAGAAAGAGCGCGCTCACTGATCTTTATTTAAAACCAGATATTGAAGAATTTTCGATAGTCTCCTTTAAGGATTCAGAAAAAATTATACAAAAAGGGCTAATTACAGGTCAAAAGTATCGTTCTAACTTTGAAAAGATAGCGGCGCTTCAAGCCCCAATCAACACGATTAAAAAGAAGGTGAAACCTATAGAAGAAATAACCCTTTCCGGGTTAAGTTTTTATGGAAACACTAAATATGGACTTAGTTATCTTAAAGGTAAAATGCGCCTTAAGCCCCCAGGTTCAGTCTCTTTTGAGAAAATTCAAGAAGGGGTTAATAACTTGGCCTCAACAAATAATTTTAGTCGTTTTAGATACACACTTGACAAAGAGGAAGATGCCTATCGTCTAAAAATGACTTTAGAAGATAGACCCTACAATACCAGTGTCGGTATCGGAATTCATTATGACAACCTATACAAAACTGCAGCCTTAATAAATGTTACACAAAAGCAACTACTTTTTGATAATGATGTTGCTTCCTTTGATTTTATTCTTGGAGACAATTTTAGATATAAATTCAACTATTATATAGACAAAGGATTTCACTGGAGCATAGGGTTTGAGTCTCTTTTCAACCAATTTGAGTCTCCTTTAAACTCAGAAGGGTCGGAAAGTCCAGATGACGCAAAATATTTTTACGACTCGTCAATTGTCAAATATTTTGATTTTACCAACTGTTTCTATATCGAAACGCTATTCCGCGAAGAATTCGCATTTGGGATCGGACTTGAGCATAAAAAATTAATCATAAGGTCAAGAGCAACCATTCTTGAGTCTGGTGGCTTTGAATATTTTGATGATGCAAACTATTTTAACGCTTATTCTTTTTTAAAATTCGACAGTCGTGATCACGTTTATTTCCCTACAAAAGGATTTTTTTTTAATGGGAACTTAACACTTTACTTAGACGACAGCACTAAGCGTTTTTCAGAAAAACACAAATTTTTCTATACTGTAAAGTCTGATCTTGGATATACATTTTCTTTGAACAAACTCCTTTCGATTAGTGTTGAAGCAAGTCTAGGAGTGCTTATAAATGACCCCAATCGTTATTCTTTTTCCTTTTTCCTTGGCGGATATAGAAATCAGAACATTAATAATTTCACAACTTTCATTGGCTACAGCGCACTAGATGTTTTCGCGTTTAGCTTTTTAAAAACCTCTGTTGGAATGGACTTTTCGTTATCGAAAAATCATTATTTAAGACTCAAAGGAAACATTGCAACTGTTAGCGACAAACCATTTGATGCCCATGAATGGTCAGAAAAAAGATACAGTGGTTATGGAGTTGGCTATGGGATCAACTCTTTCTTAGGCCCAATAGAACTTACTTATTCTTTTTCTCCCGAAACAAAGAGTCCCCTTTGGTATTTTAATTTGGGATGGTCTTTTTAAAAAACAGGTTTATTTTTTATATGTTTAATTGCTTTGGCGTTAAACAAATTATAAATGAAAAACCTTAAATTACTTTACTCGCTATCTTTTTTGTTCTTAACTTTTAGCTGCGTGCAGCCTAAAAAAAATCTTTATAATGACACGGTCAGTATTCTTAAAGACTCCCTACTGCTTAAAGCACAGAAAAATCCTTCAGAGCCTCCGATTACCCTCACGGCTGCTACTTCGGCTAGAAGCATAGGGGCGCCAAATGAATTTTTTCCGGAAGGCGATTATTGGTGGCCAGACCCTCAAAACCCTTCAGGACCCTATGTCAGAAAGGATGGCATGACCAATCCAGATAACTTTACCGCTCACAGAAAAGCATTGATGCGCCTTAGTGAAATATGTGGAAGTTTAACTTCTGCGTTTTTAATTACAAAAGACACCCATACTCAAATGCAGCGAAGAAGCATCTAAATGCTTGGTTTGTGAATGATCAAACAAAGATGGCCCCTCATCTCCTATACGCCCAGGCCATAAAGGGGAGGCATACGGGAAGAGGTATTGGAATAATCGATGCCATTCACTTTATCGACGTTGTTCAGTCGGTAAGACAACTTGAAAAACACGATAAAATTTCTAGTCAAGAATTAACAGAAATCAAAAAATGGTTTGCTTCTTTTTTAAAATGGTTGACGACTCATAAATATGGATTAGATGAAAAAGTACACCCAAACAATCATGGGAATTGGTGGAATACCCAAGTTGCCCTTTATGCAAAATTCACAAATAACGATAGCATCCTCGATTTTTGCAGAGACAATTTTAAAAACAAAATCCTACCCAGTCAGCTTTCTACAACGGGAAGTTTCCCTTTGGAGTTAGCGCGGACTAAGCCCTACAGTTATTCGTTATTTAACCTTGATGGGATTGTAATTGGAGCACAAATAATGTCGGATGAAGATCACGATCTCTGGAGCTTTACAACGGCAGACGGCAAGAGTGTCGCGAAAGCATTAGAATACATGGCGCCATTTGTTGCGGACAAATCCAAATGGTTTTTAAAACCGGATGTTATGTATTGGGAAGACTTCCCGGTAGCGCAACCCGCCTATATTTTAGGTGCTTTTAGATTTAAACGAACAGACTATTATGACCTTTGGAAACAACGAAAACACTTTTTAGAAGTAGAAGAAGTAAAAAGAAACGTTCCTTTAAAGTTCCCTCTCTTGTGGTTAGCCGAAAACAAATAACCCATTTTAAAAGCTTACTATTTGTTTTTTTTAATTTGAAAAGGGAAAAACTTGCCTTGTCCATAAAAAGGGAGTAACAAGGGAATAATAAAGTTAAGATTCAGCATCGTTTTTGTATTTTTGATTAAATCATAAAACACATGATAAAAATTCCTGTTATTTATTCCGGAAAAGGTGAATTGCCAACTTATGCGACAGCAGCATCTGCTGGAATGGACTTAAGGGCAGCGATCGAAGAATCAATTTCACTCGCACCCATGGAGCGAAAAATTATTCCAACGGGCATGTCTATTGCGCTCCCAGAAGGACATGAAGCACAAGTTAGGCCCAGAAGTGGTCTTGCTGTTAAACATGGCATAACCGTTCTCAATTCCCCAGGCACGATTGATGCAGACTATCGCGGTGAGATCGGTGTGATTTTGATTAACCTCTCTAACGAAGTGTTTACAGTTGCACCTGAAGACAGGATTGCTCAGTTGGTTATTGCTGAATACACACAAATTGTTTGGGAGCCAACGCAAACCCTAGAGGAATCTGAAAGAGGAAGCGGAGGATTTGGGAGTACTGGTAAAAAATAAACTTAAATAATAAGATTAATTTTAAATATATAATTTATTGAAAATCATTGTACCCATGGCAGGAAGAGGCTCACGTCTTCGCCCGCACAGCCTTACGGTTCCAAAACCGATGTTACCAGTTGCTGGAGCACCGATCGTAGCTCAATTAGTCAATGAAATCGCAAGAGTCGTGGCGCAGCCCATTGAGGAGGTTGCCTTTATTTTAGGGGAACCTGCATATTTTGGAAAAGAAATTGAAAGAGAACTTATTGAAGTGGCCAAGAATCTTGGTGCCAAAGCAACTATATATCGGCAACTGGAGCCATTGGGAACAGGACATGCCGTCATGTGTGCTGCTGATTCTCTTTCTGGACCGATTATCGTCGCTTATGCCGACACCTTGATTCGAACCGATTTGACACTTGACCCTAAAGTGGATGGAATGATTTGGGTTAAAAAAGTTGCACAGCCAGAAGCCTATGGGGTGGTCAGCCTGAATGATCAACAATGAAATTACTGCTTTGGTCGAAAAGCCAAAAACTTTCGTTTCAGATCTAGCAGTGATTGGAATTTATTATTTCAAACAAGGTGAGGTTATTAAATCTGAATTAGAAAAGACTTTGAGTCAAACTCTTGCCGCTGGTGAAGAATATTTGCTAAATGAGGGGATTCTGGCAATGATGGCAAAAGGAGCACGCTTTGTTCCTGGAACCGTTAATGAATGGATGGACTGTGGCAATCCAAAGATTACTTTGGAAACCAATAAGAAAATGCTTGAGATTCTCACAGAAGAGGGCAATAAACTTGTCGCTACTGATGTTATACTCGATAATGCGAAGATTATTCCTCCTTGCTATATTGGATCTAACGTGGTTATTAAAAACGCCATTGTGGGCCCTTTCGCATCGATTGGAGAGAACACGACGATTGAGAATTCAACAATCGTTAATAGCTTGGTTCAAAAACATACGAAAATTAAAAATGCTAACTTAGATGGATCAATGATCGGAAATCACGTAAAATATGATGGAGAGTATAAGCACTTGAGTATTGGAGATTATTCCGTATTAGAATAAAAAATGAGATTTATAAGTAAAATTATCACTTTAAAAGCGTTCTTAATTCTTACCGTTTTGGCTTTGTTGTGTGGATGTAAATCCACAGTGATTTTACCAAGTAAAAAACCAGCGCAAAATATTGATCTGAGTGATCTGACCAAAGCAATTGCCAAAAACCAGCTGCGATTATAAAAAGTTTCGTTCCCGAGTAAAAGCGACTTACAATGACGGAAAAAGAAAACAGCAAATCATGGTTAACATGAGGATTGAAAACACCAAATCCATTTGGATGAGTGCGACCATGTTAGTTCCTATTGCGAAAGTATTGATCACACCAGACAAGGTGTCTTTTTACGAAAAGTTTCAAAGAACTTTCTTTGAAGGGGATGTTTCCTTTTTAAACAAACAATTTAACACAGATTTTGAGTTTAAGGATTTACAGAACCTTTTGATGGGCTTGCCTTTGTCAGATCTTAAAAAAGGAGATTGGGAAAGAATTTCTCATCCTAAATATTATTTACTCGTTCCTAAATCCAAGGACATGGCCTTCCGGCCGACTTACTTTTTTGACCCCAACACTTTTCTCCTAAAGGAGCAACGTTTTTTAGTTCCTGGGTCACAACAATCTTTGACGGTTAAATATCTAAACCACCAACGTCTTGACGGAGAGTTGATCCCGGGAGAAGTTCAAATTTCTTTGTTCGACGGGAAGGATTTAAAAACAGTTACCTTGGTATACAACCGCATAGAATTTCCAAGCCGAATGAGTCTACCTTTCGATATTCCCGAAGGATATAAACCAATTGAATTATAATGCGAAGTGCTGCTAGGCTCTTGAGTATTTTATTTTTATTGAGCAGCTTCAGTGCTTTGGCACAAAAAAGTATCGGCAACAAAACCTTGAAAACCAGCGTAAGCGCTTGCAACAAGAGATTAAGCAAATCAATAAACTTCTATTTAAAAACACCAAGAAGAAAAAGGATGTGCTTTCTGAGGTGGAGGATTTGAATTTAAAAATATCTGTTCGTTCTCAACTGGTCAATGTAAACAATCAACAAGCCAATTTATTGACAAGGCAAATCAGCGTCAATGAAAGAGATATTGGGAACCTCAGAAAAGAACTCACAGCCCTTAAAAAGGATTATGCTGAAATGATTCGAAAATCCTATAAAAGCAAATCCTCTCAAAACCGATTGATGTTTTTGTTTTCTTCGGAAAGCTTGCTGCAAGCCTACAAAAGGATTCAATACATGAAGCAATACGCAAGCTTTAGAAAAAAACAAGGAGATGAAATCGCTGCTAAAACCACCACGCTTCAGACGCTAACCACCACCTTAATTAATCAGAAACGAAAAAAAGAGGTATTAGTTTCTGAAAACCGAAAAGTCCAACAAACACTTGAAGGAGAAAGAAAATCACAAGAGGTGTTGATTCGTTCTTTAAAGAAGAGAGCATCTTCTTTAGCGACTTCGATTAAGCAAAAACAAAAGAAAGCGGCAGCGATTGACCGAGAAATTGAAAGATTAATTCGCGAAGCAATTGCAGCTTCAAATAAGGCAGCAGGGAAAAAGTCAAGCAAGGCATTTGCCTTAACCCCAGAGGCTAAACTTTTGGCTAAGAACTTTACTGCCAACAAGGGTCGCTTTGCCTTGGCCCGTTGAGAAGGGAGTGGTCACCCAGCGATTTGGAACCCAACCTCATCCTGTAGTTAGAACGACCATGATTAAAAGCAATGGAGTCACCATTGCTACGAGTCCCAACGCAATTGCCAGAGCCGTTTTTGAAGGAGAAGTCATGACTATTTTAAGCTTCAAAGGAAGCAATCCTACAGTCTTGATTAAACATGGGAATTATATCACCACCTATAAGAACATAGGGAAACTGTATGTGAAAAAGGGAGATAAGGTTAAGGCGAAACAAGCAATAGGAGAAATATTTACACATCCTCAAACGGGTAAAACAATACTTCAGTTCAGTGTTTTTAATGAATTTACACCTCAGGATCCTAAAAGCTGGATTTATAGAATGTAAAGCTTATTTTTCTTCCAAATACCAAGCCTCTTGCTCAAGAGCATAAATGATGTAGTCATGTAAGCTTAGCGCCTCTCTTTTAGAAGTAAATCGACCATAAGCAACTCGGAACAAACCAGAAGGGTTTCTTTCAGTCAATTCGGCTTCGTATTCAGCTTCTTTAAGGGCTGCTATTTCTATTGGGTGGCATTTTCCATTGATCTGAAAGAGCCAGCAATTACACTATAGTAAGGAACGCTTAACGCATTCGCTTCACTTTCAGCGATAGTTACTTCAGCTTCATTTGATTCAAGATTCAAGGATATTTTTGATAATGATCCCAAATTAAAAGTTGCTTTTTGAACATTACTTTTAATTTTTTTCTGAGCCAATTCCATTGACTTTGCTTTTTCGTTAGTTGCATACTCATTACCAAAATAAAATAAAGTACTCGCCAATGCAATGGCAATGACCCCTATGGCTGCAAAACGCAAGATAGGTGAGCGGTCTTTATTTTTTTTCTCGGGAGTAAACATCAAGTCTTCTTTGTTTTCATTTTCCATAGTTGTAAAGATTTGTGGTTCTGAATTTAATTCATTTGATACAAGGGAGTGTTTTTGGAATGGGATTAATCCAAAGGATTCTAAATCAAAATTTATTTTTCCAAAAGGTAGAAACTCGATCTTTTTGAATGAATTAAAACGCATTTCACCAATCCCTGCAAATGTAAGGTGTTGGGTGTTGAGCCTTTGTTTCCAAACAACAACTTCTTTTTCAATCCCCCTTAATGCCTGTTCGTAAGAGGAGTTTTCTTTTTGCGCAATATAATGCGCCAAAACACCATCATTACTTTTTAGAAGGCTGTTAAAGCCAATTTCTTTTTTGGGCGGAACAAATCGTCCCTCGATAGGAAGAATTGTTGCACTTACTGAATGAGAAAGGAATGCTCCAAAATTTGGAATGGTAACGCACTCGTGCTGAAAAAGCAGCTCTTGTATGTATTGTTGAATCAACATACTCACAAAAGTAACAATTTTCTTCTCTTTAATTTACTACAATTTAAAAGTTAGTATATTTAATTTCATCAATTATTTTATTATTCTTTAATATGAATCGCTTAAAAGCTTGTCCTGCTTTAAGACTATTGCCAAGTTTTGGTAACATTCGGGGACGAAAACTTCTTGAATTTTGTAAAACTCCAGAAGCGGTATTTGATGCCAATCCTAAAGATTTTTTAAGCATATACGGAATTGGCGCTTTTCATTTATTGCATTTTAAAAAATGGGAAACACATCTAAAAGAGGTTGAAAAGGAAATTGCGTTTATAGAAAAACATCAAATCCAAACCATTTTTCTGGGGGATCTAAATTATCCTAAAACACTAGAATATTGCCCTGACGCTCCCCTGGTTTTGTTTGCCAAAGGGGACTTTAGTTTCGAAAAAAGAATTACCAATATTGTCGGAACACGTAAAATGACTTTTATGGTCAGGATTTTTGTCAGGAGTTAATCAAAGATTTGGCCGTGATTGATCCCATTATTGTTCCTGGATTTGCTTACGGAATTGATGTTATTGCACACAAGCAAGCATTAAAATTAGGCCTTGATAAGGTGGGTTGTTTGGCGTACGTATTTGATAAAACCTATAGGAAAGATAAAAAGAAATATATTAGAGACTTCGAAAAAAAAGGGGTTTTGTTACTGATTTCACCTCAAGTGAAGTTTTTGATCGGAATAACTTATTAAGAAGAAACCTAATCATTGCTGGTCTGACGAATGATACAGTGGTGATCCAATCTAATTTTAAAGGCGGGAGCATGAACATGGAGATTATGCTCACCAGTTCACGAGATTTATTTGCGCTTCCGGGCTTGGTTACTAATAAATTGAGTGGTGGGTGTCATCAATTGATAAGAAATCAAAAGGCGCAGATCATTACCAGCGCAAACGATCTTATGTATGCGATGGGCTGGGAGTCAGACGATGTGAAAAAGGGAGTTCAAAAACAACTTTTTGTTGAATTGAATAAGTAAATAATAATAATTTTTAATCACCTACAAAACATCTCATAAGACAATTTGGATAACACCTCTTTAAGCACTAAGTTTTCAATCAGCAAGGCGACAACTCTTTTGATACAATTGGAAATGAGAGGCTGTATTCCAACTTTGCCAGGAAAGCATTTTGAATGGATTTAATACCCGAGTTTGCGTCTGACTCGATGTAGCACACTATCGGCTACTTCGCTTGCTCTTGCGGCTCCTTTTTCCAAAGCAACTTCTACCTCTTCGGGATGTGCATAATAGTAATCGAATTTTTTTCTTTCGGTTTGAAATTTCTTTAAAATCAATTCGAAAAGCTCTTGTTTTGCATGACCATATCCCATGCCTCCCTCTAGGTATTTTTGTCTCAGGGCATTCACCTGATCAGGACTTGCCATCAATTTATAAAGTCTAAAAACCGAGCAGGCATCTGGATCTTTCGGATCCTCAAGAGGAGTACTGTCCGTTTTAATTCCCATGATTTGTTTTCTCAACTTTTTTTCTGGAAGAAAAATATTGATCGTATTTTTTTTTGACTTACTCATTTTTTGACCATCAGTTCCTGTAACGTACTGCGTCTCTTCTTGAATTTTAGCCTTGGGTAAAACAAAAGTTTCTCCCATCAGGTGGTTAAAGCGAGCGGCAACGTCTCGGGTCATTTCAAGGTGTTGCAGTTGATCTTTACCAACGGGAACAAGTTCCGCATCATAGATTAAAATATCAGCAGCCATCAACATCGGGTAGGAAAACAATCCAGCGTTTACGTCCTCAAGTTGTTCGGCTTTATCTTTAAAAGAATGAGCCAAAGTGAGTCTTTGATAAGGAAAAAAACAACTTAAAAACCAAGAAAGTTCGGTCACCTGACTTACATCGCTTTGTCTGTAAAAAACAGTATTCTCGGGGTTTAGTCCGCAAGCCAACCACACAGAAGCAGTAGCGAACGTATTGTCTCGCAGTATCTTGCCATCTTTAATTTGAGTAATCGAATGCAGATCTGCAATAAATAAAAAAGATTCTTCTTTATTGTTTTTAGTCATTGCTATTGCCGGAAGCACAGCACCCAAGAGGTTTCCCAAGAGAATTTCCATAACTTGATTGAATACCGGTTAATATTCTTGCCATGGTTGGGAAATTGATTCCCTGCAAAGATATTTTATTTCCTCGTTTGGGCAAATTTTGAGTGCACCGCTTGCTTTTGGAAGGCAAAAAATAATGTATTTTTACGCCTGTGAGAAAACTATTATTGAAAATTTGGCGGATTTGGTTTTATTTGCTCGCAGGAATTACTTTCCTCGTTGTCTCCCCATTAATGGCAGCTTCTTTATTATTTCCAAATGGATATCGTTATGTTTTTTGGTTAGGGAAAAACATATGGGCGAGGCTTACTTTATTAGGAATGGGTTTTTGGGTAAAAACAGAATTTAAAACCCAATTAGGGAGAAAGTTATATGTTTGTTGCCAATCATTCGAGCTTTATCGATATTATGCTAATGATTTGGGCTTCAAAACATCCCTTCGTATTTGTAGGCAAAAAAGAGTTGGTAAAGATTCCGATTTTTGGATCTTTATATAAGCGTACGGCTATTATGGTCGATCGCACGAGCTCTAAAAGTCGTTACGAGGTTTATAAACGTGCCCAAGAAGTCCTGGATAAAGGTTATAGTGTTTGTATTTTTCCAGAAAAGGAATATTCGGATGAGACTGTTTTACTTAACTCTTTTAAAACAGGTGCTTTTAAAATCGCCATAGCACATCAGTTGCCCATATGCCCAATGGTATTTCTAGATTGTAAAAGAAAATACCCCTGGGGCACTTCCCATGGCCATCCAGGTTTGCTGAGGGTTTCAGTCTTGCCCCCTATAGCAACAGCTGGGTTAAAAAGCGAGGATGCTTTAGTGCTTTTACAAAAGACCTACGATACGATTCACACTGAATTGTTGAATGATAAGAAACAAGCTGCAGTAAATGCCATTAAAGTTTGGAAGCGGTACAATTTAAATTGAAGTGTTCATAAAAGAATGTTTTCAATAGGAATCATTTTTTGCTCTAAATCTCGCATTGCGTTTATCACTTTTACACCTTTAAAACTTTTCAAATGCTCGACTTTTATTACTTGTTCTCTCGCCTTTCCATCTGAAATTAGTCTTGCCCTACAGGTTCCTTTTAGCAGTGGATTTTTCGGTGTAATCCAATTCTTACCATCAAAAAAAATATTTTCTTCAAATGAGGTGTCTGTGATTTCATCATTCTTTACGATCAAAACATCATCACAATTTTCTTTGAGAGAAAACAATTCGTTCAACGTTTGACGTTCACTATACTTGAGTGAATAATCGAGTTCATTGTGATGAACTATTTTCAACGTTTCGATTTTTTGAGTTTTGTAGTGTTGAAAAGAAAACTCTTTTTGGTTTTGGCCGTAAATTATTTTGAGTTTTACTTTCCCAGATTCGAATTCTATCGGAATTTGCAAGCCAGCTAAGATACTTTTCTTCGGAGATTCGCCGAATAGTTCCGAGTAAGCAAAATGATGCCTTAATTTGTGCCATTTAGAATTTAGAACACGACCATTTAGTACACAAATAGATTCAAACAACAGGGACATAAATCTTTTCAATAAGTTCTTTGTACTCTTCTTCCTCAGCGCTTAAAAAAGTAATTCCTCCTCCGCTTCTGTACCACAGTTTGTCTTCTTTCTTTTCAAGGTATCGAATGCTAATAGCGCTTTCGAGATTTTCACCGTCAAAGTAACCAAAGACCCCTGTGTAATAACCTCTTTCTTGACCTTCTACTTGTTGAATAATATCGACGGTCTTTTCCTTTGGTGCGCCACAAATCGAACCCGCAGGCAACATATCCATTAAAATATCACCAATATTTTCTTTCCAATTTTCAGGAAGTTTTCCACGAATTTCAGAACTGGTATGAAAAATCTCGTTTTTTTGTGTTTTAATTTTATCAAGGTACCTAAAACGAGTTACGGTAACTTCTTTCGCTTTTTTGGAGAGGTCATTTCTGATCAGGTCAACGATGGTATTGTGCTCATTGATTTCTTTTTGATTTTTCTCAAGCAGATTTTCAGCATCCGGCACATTAGCATCAATAGTTCCCTTCATTGGATAGGAATAAACATATCCATCTTTTATTTTAACAAAGCATTCGGGTGAATAAACAACAAACTTATCTTCGCTGTAGAGCTTATAGGGCGCTTTTGCTAGATGAAAAATATCTTTTAAAGAAGTATCTGTTTTTATCTCGGATGGGAAAGTCAAATTTAAAAGGAAGGTATTCCCTTTATGAATTTCATCGATCACACGATCATAGGCTTTTGAGTACTTCTTTCGACTCACAGGGTCGATTTCAATAGTGAACAAATAAATCGCCTAATTTTTTTTGATCAAAATTCCTAAAACCTTTTATTTCGAAAAAATATCCCAACGCACTGGCCTGATCCAAAGTACAGAGAACTGGTTTTTGAAGTTCAAAATCAACAAGAAAAAAAAAGGGAGTTTGCTTAACAGCAAAATCCGACATCTTTTTTTTAAAAGCTGATAATTCCAATGGAAATGAATCGTTAAATGATTTAGGCACGGTTTTTAATAAACGCTTATTACTCAATCGCTTTTATGGTCTCTCGAATCTTAGCTTCTAATTCGTCCATCAAATCAGGATTATCGAGAAAAAGAGTTTTTACTCCATCTCTTCCTTGTCCTAATTTGGTTTCACCATAGCTGAACCATGAGCCACTTTTTTTAATGATTTCGTAGTTAACTCCAAGATCTATGATCTCTCCCACTTTTGAAATCCCTTCTCCATACATGATGTCGAATTCTGTAGTTCTAAACGGTGGAGCAACTTTGTTTTTAACAACTTTCACACGGGTTTTGTTTCCTAAAACCTCAGCATCAGCGTTTTTAATTTGTGTTGATCTACGAATATCTAGACGCACAGAAGCATAAAATTTAAGTGCATTTCCACCCGTTGTTGTTTCTGGATTTCCAAACATTACACCAATTTTTTCACGGAGCTGATTGATGAAAAATACAGTACAGTTTGTTTTGCTAATAGAACCAGTAAGCTTTCTAAGTGCTTGAGACATCAAACGAGCATGAAGCCCCATTTTTGAATCACCCATTTCTCCTTCAATTTCACTTTTTGGAGTAAGGGCAGCTACGGAATCGATCACGACGATGTCGATTGCTCCAGAGCGAATTAAATTATCTGCAATTTCTAATGCCTGTTCTCCATGATCGGGTTGCGAAATGATTAATTCATTTACATCAACGCCTAGATTTTCTGCATAAAAACGGTCAAAGGCATGCTCAGCATCAATAAACGCAGCGATACCTCCTGCTTTTTGACATTCAGCAATAGCATGAAGGGTTAAGGTTGTTTTTCCTGAGGATTCAGGACCGTAGATTTCAACAACACGTCCTCTAGGATATCCGCCAACACCCAACGCGATGTCTAGGCCCAAAGAACCTGAGGAAATGGATTCTACTTCAACAATGGCTTGATCGCCTAGTCTCATTACAGCTCCTTTGCCGTAAGTTTTATCTAGCTTATCCAATGTAAGCTGTAATGCTTTGTTTTTGGGATTTTTAGGATCGGACATAATTCTGTGTTTTAAGCGAATTTACCATTTATATAGGTGGAGCACAATAGTGCTTAAAAAGGATTATTAACAAATTTCTTTTTGTAATTTTGAAACATCTTTCACCTTAAAAACAAGTATAGCATGCAACTGTACAACAAGTTAAGCGCGAAGGAGCGTGCGCACCTCATCGAAACCGCCGGAAAAGAACGGCTGACGCTCTCCTTTTACCAATATACCCAAATTGGTAATCCAAACCTATTTAGGGATTATTTATTTTTACATTGGAATCCGATGGAAGTTTTGGGGAGAATTTATGTCGCCAAAGAAGGGATTAATGGACAGTTGTCTCTGCCTGCAGAAAATTTCGAAACCTTTAAGGAGCATCTTGACCAGATTGATTTCCTTAAGGACATCCGACTTAATATCGCTGTAGAACAAGACAATAAATCGTTTCTAAAGCTCACCGTAAAAGTGAGAGATAAGATTGTTGCCGATGGACTTGACGATGAAACTTTCGATGTCACCCAGAAAGGAAAACATGTTAATGCAGACGAATTCAACAAACTTCTCGAAAACGAAAACACGATTTGTGTTGACATGCGAAATCATTATGAAAGTGAAATTGGTCATTTCCAAAACGCTGTAACACCCGACGTGGATACTTTTCGAGATTCCTTACCGCTTATCGGAAATGACTTAAAGCCGGCGGAAGACAAAAATATATTGATCAATTGCACAGGAGGGATTCGTTGTGAAAAAGCAAGTGCATATTTTAAGCACAAAGGATTTAAAAAAGTTTTTCAGCTTGAAGGAGGCATTATTGAATATGCCAGACAGGTTAAAGCGGAGGATTTGGAAAACAAATTTTTAGGCAAGAATTTCGTTTTTGACGAACGTAAAGGAGAACGAATTTCGGAAGAAATTATTTCAAAATGTCATCAATGTGGTGCTCAATCTGACGTTCATGTAAACTGCGACAACCAGGCTTGTCATTTGCTGTTTATCCAGTGCGAATCTTGTCAAGAGAAAATGCAAACGTGCTGCTCTTCAGATTGTCAAGACATCATCAATTTGCCTGAAGAAGAACAAAAAGCCTTGAGAAAAGGCAAATACAACAGCAATAAAATATTTAAGAAGGGAAGATCCGAAGTGCTAAAATTTAAACAATAATTAAGATTTTCTATTCTGAGTTCTTTTGGAAATAGCATTATCTTTAAATTTTAAAATTAACAAATGAGTTGTGCAAGTTGTTCAAATAGTGGGTCTGGTGAACCAAGAGGTTGCAAAAGCAACGGTACTTGTGGCACAGATAGTTGTAATAAGCTAACAGTTTTTGACTGGTTAGGAAACATGCAGTTGCCGCAAGGCGAAAAGCGATTCAACATTGTTGAGGTTCGTTTTAAAAACAGCAGAAAAGAATTTTTCACCTTACCCGACCAACTGGAAGTTGCCGTTGGGGATTTGGTGATCACTCAGCTTGAAAATGGCTATGACCTAGGAAAGGTTACTTTAACTGGAGAGTTGGTTCGTTTTCAGATGAAAAAGAAAAAAGTCACATCTCGATAGCGAAGAGGTTAAGAACATCCTGAGAAAGGCCAACCAAAAAGAAATTGATAAATGGCAGTCTTTTAGGGATCGAGAACCCGAAATTCAAAAAAGAGCGAGGCAACTTGCGATTGCCTTAAAACTTGAAATGAAACTATCCGATGTTGAGTTTCAAGGTGATGGACGAAAGGCTACTTTTTATTATACAGCTGAGCAGCGCGTTGACTTTAGGCAGTTAATAAAAGACATGGCACAAGCGTTTAATATTCGGATAGAAATGCGGCAAATCGGACTTAGGCAAGAAGCTTCTCGTTTGGGAGGAATCGGATCTTGTGGTCGCGAGTTGTGCTGTTCTACTTGGTTAACGGATTATAGATCGGTGTCAACTTCTGCCGCAAGGTATCAGTTACTCTCCTTGAATCCCCAAAAATTAGCGGGTCAGTGTGGTAAATTAAAATGTTGTCTCAATTATGAGCTGGACGCTTATCGTTCTGCCCTTAAAAATTTCCCAAAAACTGACACCCAGTTGCAAACAGAAAAAGGAATAGCTGTTTTTCAAAAAATGGATATTTTTAAGGAACAAATTTGGTATACTTACAAAGGAGATTGGATGAATTGGCATCAGTTGAGCCTTAGTTCTGTGAATGAAATAATTGCTAAAAATAAGAAAAACGAAAAGGTGGCAAGCCTAGAGGAATTCAGTTTAGAATTAAAAGCAACCGCTACCGCTACCAAAGATCTTATTTTTGAAAATGTAGTCGGTCAAGACAGCTTGAATCGATTTGACCAACAAAAGAATAAGACTAATAAAAACAAAAAGAGGAGAAACAGAAATAAAAAAAAGCCTAGAAATAATGCTTAAAAACCTGATTGTTTTGGGGATCTGTTTTTTAGGTTTACAATCCTGTCAAAATTCAGATTTGTATTTGAATTATCATGACTTTAAAGATCAATGGGAAGTAAATGAAAAAGTTGTTTTTGAGTTGAACCTCGAACCAACCGAACCCGTTAATCTCATGATCTATTTGAGAAACGACAATCCGTATATTTTTTCAAATATTTTTCTGATTGCAACTATAAAAGATGGTGACAAAACCCTATCCTGTGACACTCTAGAATATGCAATGACAGACCCGAAAGGGGAGTGGTTGGGAGCGGGTTTTTTAGAGTTAAAAGAAAGTAAACTTTGGTGGAAAGAAGATTTTGATTTTCCTCAAGGAGAAAATATTATCGCAACGTTCGAACATGCGGTTCGTCATTCCGGTTCTGAAGAAGGGATTAAAGATTTGGAAGGAATTGTTGGGGTTGGACTTTCCATCGAAAAAACAAGGGATGAATAAAAAGAGCACAAAAAAAGAAAACGTCAAAAAGCCCTATGTGACTTTTGTAAAAGTCTTCTGGGGAGTTTTTTTATTTGGGTTAATTACTCTTATCGGTATTTTTGGACTTTCTGCGCTTGGGTTGTTAGGCCCAATGCCTCCTTTAGAGCAGCTTGAAAACCCAAAAACGAATTTAGCGACTCAAATTATTTCTTCTGACGGAATGGTTTTAGGAAAGTTTTATTTCAATGACAACAGAACTCCTATTTCATTTGAAGAATTACCTAAAAATATTGTTGATGCATTAATAGCGACAGAAGATGAAAGGTATTTTGACCATTCTGGAATCGACTGGAGGGGATTTCTCAGGGCCGTGTTTTATTTGGGAAAAAAGGGAGGCGCTAGCACCATTACTCAGCAATTGGCGCGCCAGTTGTCAGATGGATTTTTCGGAAATCAATCATACAAAAAATTAAAGAATGGGTTGCAAGGTCAATTAGAACGAAGCTATACCAAAAAAGAAATCATAGCGCATGTACCTTAATATTTATGATTTTGGATACAATGCTGATGGGATAAGGTCTGCAGCTAAAATTTACTTTGACACCACACCGCAAGCACTTAGCATCGAACAGTCGGCCACCTTAGTTGGAATGCTTAAAAACTCTTCTTATTACAATCCCATTAGAAGGCCCAATAATAGTAGAACAAAGAAGAAATGTCGTTTTTCAGCAAATGTTACGTAACGGATTGATTAACAAAGAAGAAAAGGATTCGTTGAGTTCAATTCCATTAAAAATAACTTATTCTCCTGAGTCTCACAGAGAAGGAATGGCGACCTATTTTCGTGCTTATTTGCAAGAGTTCATGAAGAAATGGACTCGAGAAAACCCAAGACAAGACGGTACAAATTATAATATTTATCGCGATGGGTTGAACATTTATACCACCATCGATTCTAGGTTACAAGGGATTGCAGAAACGGCTGTTTCAACCCATATGAAGAACTTACAGAATGAGTTTTTCAGTCAAAATACAAAAAGAAGAAACCCGACGGCTCCTTTTTTAGATCTTCGGGATGGAGAAATTGATACCCTTTTAGAACGAACAGCCTACAGAACCGAGCGCTGGAGAAAAATGAGAAATGCAGGCGTTGAAAAAGAGACCATTCTCGCCAGTTTTCATAAAAAAACTTCAATGCAAGTCTTTAGCTGGAAAGGGGAAATAGATACGGTGATGACTCCAATGGATTCTATTCGTTATTACAAGCATTTTTTAAGAAGCGCTATGATGTCAATGGAGCCTCAAACAGGTCACGTGAAAGCCTGGGTTGGAGGACTTAACTACAAGCACTTTCAATATGATCAGGTCAAGCAAGGAAGGCGACAAATTGGGTCTACATTTAAGCCTTTTTTATATGCTACGGCAATTGATCAGCTTAAGCTTTCGCCTTGTGATTCGCTTCCAGATGCGCTTTTCTGTATAGAGCCAATGAAACACGGAAACGTTGACGCTTGGTGTCCAAAAAACTCAGGCGATAAGTATGGCAGAACCCGAACCTTAAAAAACGCCTTAGCTAATCTCTGTCAACACCGTAAGCGCCAGAATCATGGACATGGTAGGGCCAAAACCTGTCATTGAATTAATTAGAAAAATGGGGGTTACCTCGCCGATTCCAGCACTTCCAGCTATTGCACTTGGGACCCCTGAAATTAGTCTCTTTGAATTGGTGGGTGCCTATGGAACTTTTGCCAACCAGGGGATCTATATCAAGCCAATTATGATTACCCGTATTGAAGACAAGAATGGAATGGTTTTGTTTGAAGTTGTGCCTGAAACAAAAGATGTTATCAGCGAAGAAGCGGCTTATGTAACGGTCAACCTTATGCAGGGGGTAACAGAACACGGCTCGGGAGCAAGATTAAGACACGCAGGGCTAGAAAAAACAAATTATATTTATAAGAATGTAGTTTCTGGTTATCCTTATGTTTTTGAAAATGCTATTGCTGGAAAAACAGGAACCACTCAGAATCAAAGTGATGGTTGGTTTATGGGAATGGTACCCAATTTAGTTACAGGAGTTTGGGTTGGAGGAGAAGACCGTTCAGTTCATTTTAAAGACATTGGTTTTGGTCAGGGAGCTACGATGGCATTGCCCATATGGGGAATGTACATGAAAGGGGCTTATGAAATACCCCGAACTAGAAATTTCTATTGAAGATTTCATTGCACCAGAAACTGTTTCAATTAACTTGGATTGTGACAATTCAAAAAGCAAGTCTGATTTGGATGAGCTTTGGGAGAAACCCAAGGCTAATTTGAAGGAGTTAGGTTTTTAAATTAGTTGTCTTCAGCAAACCATTGAGCGAAAGCAGTTTCTGTTTCCCTTAATTTTAACGAATGTAATTTAATTTGTTTGGGCAGTTGTGCATTAATTTTTTCAGCAAAATTTACGATCATCATTTCACTTGTAGGCTGGTAATTTACTTTTACAATTTTGTGTCCTCTGCTTTCCATTTCATCCGCAATCGATTTGTGAGGCGAACTTACATTCAACACCGTCGCATGATCAAAGGGGTTGACAACTTCTTGTTTAACGATTTTTTTTAAGTCACTAAAATCAATTACCATCCCATTTTTTACATGAGTGTTGTCCTCAATCGGGCTTCCGATGACCGTTACATCTAGTTTATAGCTGTGTCCATGTACGTTTTTGCACAGACCGTCGTAGCCATATAGGGCATGTCCTGTTTCAAAAGTAAATTGTTTGGTTACTCGAACTTTCTTATTCATAAATTCAAAGTGATTTAATAAAATTTTGAGTAAAATCTGAAAGCGCAAGTTTAGCGGTAATTTCAGCATTTTTAGGAAGTAATTCCTCCCATTGATCTGTGTTTTTCCAGTGTAATTTTCGAAGCGCTTTGCAGGCTTCTGGAGCATAAGACGCATAAAGCATTGCTTTTTCATTTAAAGCAGCGTCAAGGGCTTCAGTATCGTTGCTTAAGTGGGAGTAAAGACCCTTTTCAGTGGCCCATGATGCAGTTTTCCAAGTTTTACTGTCAAGAGATAATTGAGTAAAAGCTGTGACGCCTATTTTTCTACTCACAGCAGGCTCAATTACGTAAGGCCCAATTCCAATCGATAATTCCGAAAGTTTTATGGCTGCCTTTTCATTTGCAAAAGCGTAATCACAAGCAGCGACAAGGCCAACACCTCCACCGACAACTTTTCCATGAACACGTGCAATGACAAATTTTCGTCATCTTTCGAATGGTGTTTATCAATCGGGCAAAACCCATAAAAAAAGCAGTCCCTTGTTCAAGTGTTTTCACTTCTTTTAAAGCATGGAGAGATGCGCCAGCACAAAATGCGCCTTCACCTTCACTTGTGATAATTACAACACGAACGGCGGTGTCATTTTCAGCTTGAACCATTAATTTCGCTAGCTGATCTAATAGTTCAGGCGGCACACTGTTTCCTTGAGGGTGTCCAAAACATATTTTGGCGATTCCTTCTTTTTTTTCTAAATGAATGGATCCTTTCATACTTGGATCAAAAATAGCCATTCTATTTTGTTTTGTCATTATTTTTATGGTTTAACTTTAATTGGTTTAATATTAAGAAGTATAAACCCTTGTTTTTCACAAAAAAGGGAGTTAAATTAGAAAACTACATTTAATCTTTTACAGCGTGAGGGGGGGCTTTATTTTATGCTTATTGATGATTTCAGTAATGGGAACTGCTCAAGAATACATCGAATTGCATGTTGACAACGACCTCTATTTTAATACGGACTGGTATTATTCTAGTGGAATCTTTATTGGCACCGGAAAACAAAGGGTTAAGAGTTCTGAAGGGGATAAAGCTTCAAAAAAACAATTTATTCATTGGACCCTGGGGCAAGAAATCTATAACCCTAAAATGCGTTACAGTAAGGATGAATCAACATTTGATTACCCATTTGGTGGGTGGTTGTTTTTAGAAAGAAAACTTCAGACTTATATAGATTCAGTTTCAACATTCGAATGGTCGGTAAAATTTGGAGTTACAGGAAAAGCATCTTTAGCGCCTTATATTCAAAACTTATATCATAGTAAAGTCTTAGGCCTTAAAGATTTAAGTTGGGAAAAAGCAGTTCCCCAGAGCACTCACCTTAATATAAATTTTCATTACCGTAAACGATTTTATATTACGAATCAAATCTCATTATTAACAAGTGGATTTTCGAATTTAGGGACTCAACGAACGGGTTTAGGGGTAAGGCTTGGAGCTTTGATAGGGACTTCTAAGGTTATTTCATTTATCGGAAACCCTTTGGAGGCAAGAGGCAAAGCTTATGCTTTTTATCTTGGAACAAGACAGGAATATCGTTTTCATGATTATATGGTTTCAGGAAGTTTATTTAATGACAATGCTCGCTTTTGTAATGAATAGCATTCATTACAAAAATAGTTTTGAATTGGGTTACGTTTTTCATACTGAGCAATGGAAAGTAACTTCTGTATTTAATATGATTTCCAGAGATGTTGAAAAACAGTACATCAAGAGTCATCAATATTTAAGTTTTGCGATAACACGTTATTTCTAATTTTGTAAATAAGTGAAAATAAATTTTCTTAAAATGAAAACTAAAGCTCCAATCCTATTGATTTTTTTTCTTTTCACCTCTTGTTTTGTAATTAAAGTTTATGAAAATGATGTAGAGGAAATCTCTGGCATTAAACCCAGGCAGTTAAGAAAAGAAATGATTCGTTCAGGAAAAGTGATTGAGTTGCCTTCTGGCAAAAAATCCGAATTGTTGTTTTATGGTAAAGACTATTCCCCTGTTGATTCTTATTTTCTTCAGGACTCCATTGTCTTTAAGCCTATTGATTCGATCGGCGCAAATGATATTTCCAATAGCAATCGTTCCATTTTTAAATCTAATTGGAATTGTCCTGTTGTGATTCTCAATGGTAAAGTTATTTCTAACGATAGTTTAGAAATTATTTATAATGAAGCACAGAAAGCGCTCACCAAGTGTGGTGATGAAGCTCAAAAGAGAACTGTGGAGCTATTTATCGCTGATTAAATTGGTTTTTTCCTAGGATTAAATATAAAGTAATGTACCCCAAGCAGTAAACCATTAAAGTTGTTTTTTTGAATTGAAAATGCATCCGAAGATTTCTTGATAAACCGATATTGAACTGAAATGTTGAGTCTTTTCCAGACGTTGTATTGTACAGAAAAAAGCCAGCCTAAGGTGTTTTTAAAAACTCCATCTTCATAAACATTTGACTTATTGCTTAGGTTTACAATTTCAGAGTTTTTAGCTTTTAATAAGAAATGATAGATCGCTCCAGTTTCTAGGATCAAATTTCGAGAAGGAGAAACCCTAACTGTTAAAGGGAGGGTGAGGTAGCTGAGTTTGTCTGTCGAGGTGTTGGTTGAGAGTTCATATTGATAATGAATATTAAAGAATCCGATTCCGCTTGTAAATCCAAGGGTCTTGGAGAACTTATATTGAACATTGCTCCCCACAGCATAAGTAATTCCCGGTTTTGAATAATCTTCGTTTAAATTGATCCGAACGGCAAATGCATGTAGGTCAAAATTCCAGGTTCTGTAAAATGCATCAGGGTCTGGACCTTTGTTGTATTGAAGCAATAAGTTTGCATCTCCTTGTGCCAGTATTACTCCAGCAAACAGACTACAGAAAATAACTGCGATTTTTTTCATCAGGAAACTTTAAAAATGGTAAATTATTCCTATTTAATGATGAATTTACCAACTACAATGATGCGCCTATTGGCATAAAAACAATTAAATTATTAAATAAACTAGGCTATCAAGTTGTTATCTTTTATGACCCAACAATGTGCCCCACCCATCCACCCACTGGTAATTGGTCATCGAGGCGCTCGAGGACATGTTGCCGAAAACACTTTACCTTCGATTAAAAAGGCGATGGAGCTCGGGGTTGATGGCATAGAGATTGATGTTTTTCGCTGTGCTTCGGGAGAATTGGTTGTTTTTCACGACAGGACACTAGATCGGCTGACGGACAAAAAAGGCCCTATCGAAAACTTGACATTAGACGACATAAGAAAGATCGACGTATTGGAGGGGTACTCAATTCCTACGCTTGATGAGGTCTTGGATTTGATCGCGGGTCAAGTCTTTTTAAACATAGAATTGAAGGGAATTAATACGGCCATTTTAACGGATAGCCTTTTAAAAACAAAATTTGAAAAAGGAATTTGGAATTCAGATAAAATCATCATTTCCAGTTTTAATTGGAAGGAGCTCGAAATCTTTTATGAGGTGAACAAGCAAGTTCCGATTGCCATATTAACAGACGATGATCCTTTGGATGCGCTTCAAATTGCGCAGCAAGTAGCTGCTGCTGCAATCAATCCAAATTACAAAACCTTGACAGCAGAAAATGTTTCTAAAATTCAAAAAGAAGGGTACAAGGTATATCCTTGGACGGTGAATGAAAAAGAAGCGATCCATGCAATGATTGCTTTTGGCGTGGAGGGAATTATCACGGACTTTCCAGAGCGAGTGCGCACGAGCAAATAAGGTTTAAAACGTTATTTACCTCTTCCTACTTTTTTCACTTGTGTTGATTTTCCAAATCCTTTTGAAGATTGTTTCCCCTTTATTTTAGGAGTTTCGGTATTCTTAACTTTGCTGTTTCCAAAAAACTTGCTGCTCATTGTTTTATTTTTTATAAAGCTAATTAAGATAAATTAAACTTCCTATTGATTTAACCTTTATGGCAAATGCTGATTCAATAATCAACGCGAACGCTGCATCTCATGTTTTCGGCTTCTAGTTTCTATAAGAAAACAGAAAGTTATTGTAAAAAAGAAATGCATTGACCAAAGCATAAAAAATTGCGGGTAACATTTTAAATAAATCGTCCTGAATTTTAATCCTAACAAGAACAGCCACCATCATCATTGCCGTTAATGCAAACGAAGCGACCAGCATTATGCTGGGTAGAAACAGCCCCACAATCAAGCCCAATCCGCCAAGAAACTGAAGACTCCCAATGGAATACCGATGTTTTAGATAGCCCCAACGATCATATTCGGCGATCATTTTTTTGGACTTAAAAGAAGCGATACCGTAAAAAATAAATGAAATCCCTGAAAAAAAACTTAGTATAATGTTTATGGTCATTGGCTAAATTAGCTTCTCAATTGACAGCGGCAATAAACAACGATAAAATTAAAAAAACTAAAGAAGGAATGTATTTAGTCAAAGGGTTTTTCACTTTTACGTGCGCCAATTGTGCACAAAACATAAAAAAAGCCATGCCTAATGAAGAAAAAAGAACCAAACCAGGGTAGAAAACCCCTGCAATTAATAAAGCAGAAAGAGAAATTTTAGAAGCTCCAACCATATTTCTGACCAAATCAGAAAGGCCATATTGTTTGAATTCCTTTATGATGTTGTCAAACCTAAAAACCCAAACGTAAAGTACTGATAGTGATACAACTAATTGGGCTGCGATTGTAATTTTATCCATGATTTAAAAATAAATATCATACCTAAGATACAACAATTTGGCATAGTAAGCAGTGGTAATAGTTTTTGATGACTTAAAAACAAACAACCACGACAAAACTTTTGAAGAAAAAGAAAAAAACTGATCCTGACCCAACTATTTTTTAGCGCCAAAGAATCTTATTTTTGTGATTAACTAACACATAAGTGATTAGATTTTAACTAAATTTGTCGAAATTAATAAGCACAATAAGTTATACATCTTATTACGGGGATGTAGCTCAGTTGGCTAGAGCGCTTGACTGGCAGTCAAGAGGTCGTGGGTTCGAATCCCATCTTCTCCACTCAAGTAATCACCGCTACACTACAGACTTTAAATCAAAGGTCGTGCCACCTTAATTTAAGTTTGTGAGACATTTTACATACCTTTTTTGTGAGAATTATGTGAGAATGTATAACTTTGGATATGGCAATTCAAAAAGATGCATTATCAATTAAGTGGTATTTAGATGATCGGAAGATTAGATTTGAGGCCAGATTCTGCATTTTGTACAGCTCCTCTTAAAATTACACTCTATCACAGAAAGACTGGCGCGCGAAAACATATTCATGCAAATGAGTTTTTTACACGTGGGGAATGGGATAGCATAAGCCAGATAAATACTTCTGCCCCTCCAAATGATGCAACTAAAAAACAGATTCAGCGTAAAGCCAACCTTGATGCTACAATTTCTAGGGTTAGATCTTTCAACAGCCCTGACATTCAAAGCTTGAGTCAGTTCATGCAGTTACTGACCGGCCCCGTTCTTTCCAACAGCTTAGGCCCGGCATATTTGTTTCAAATCTTTGACGCTTTTACACAAACAAAAAACAATCCCTCCACTCGAGTCTGGTATGAAAGTGCGCGGAAAAAGTTTTATGAGTTTACAATGGTTCACATAAAAGGTAAAGACCCCTCCAAGTTTTTGGTAGCGGATCTTAATAAACGCTATATAGATTCTTTTAAATATTGGTATCAAGACCAGGATAAAAATAATTCAAGGGATGCTGCCTATTCATATTTAAGAGGATTAAGGGGCGCTTTAAACTGGGCTATGAGACCCAAAACCAATAATAAGCCGAAGTACATTAAAAGGAGTCAAAACATTTTTTATACTGATAAAATAGTAATTCCAGAAGCTAAGAGGAGAGCTGAAAAACTTACTTTAAGTGAGTTTGAGTTTAAGCTGTTTCTTACAGTTGAAGCTTTATCTAAAGAAGAAGAAAGAGCTAAGGATCTTCAATTATTTATGTTCTTGTTTGACGGGATCCGGATCGGGGATGTAATGCGCTTGGAGCGAAGTGAAATTGAGGTACGCGATGGTATTACATATTTAAATTTTAATCCTAAGAAAACGGATCAATACAATAAAGATGCAAGGGTTGAGATAACACCACAGCTGCAACATATAATGGATAGATGGCCTGGAGACGATAAATATGTTTTTGATATTCTTTCACAGGACATGAACGAAGAAACGATTAGCAGAAAAATAAAGTCTAAAACAAGTACAATCAATAGAAACCTAAAAAAACTAAGCGATAGATGCGGATTAGAAAGGCGAATTTCAACCTATTCTGCTAGATACTCAATGAACCACTATTTATTGAGTAAAGGCTACGCAACTAAAGGGCAACTATCCGCAATGATGGTAAACTCTCCAAAGGTTAGCGAAGGGTATTTTTCAGCTCGAGAGGAGAAATTTGGAATTCAAAGAAAGCTCGGAAACATTCTTGAACCAGAAGATGATGAAAAGATTAAAAAACAAAAAAGTGGAAGCAACCCGTGAGTAGTGAATACTACTAGTAGACGAGTTATAAACAAAAAATAAAGTTTATTAACATGATTTTTTTTAATTGATATGGATAAACTTTGAAGCGAATCCTTTTGCAAAACAAATAAAATAATGAGATTAGCAGCATGAAATGTGACTTTTAAAATCACAGCATAAAAAAAGGTGGAAGCAACCCGTAAGGAAACCAACACCCTTAGTATCTAAATTTTGACGGTCTAGATACTCAAAGGTAAAAAAAGTTTTTTGAAGGTTGCCAAAGCAATTCATTAATTTAATTTTTTTTACAAAATGAGTAAAGTAATTACAACAATCGAAACCACTCCTGAGGAGTTAGTTTCAAAACTAGCAAAAGTCATCGATCAGAGGATCGAGACACTTCACAATCAAAACAATGTTGCCGAGAAGCCGGTTAAAGTGCCGGAGGTTTCTCAGTTCCTGGGGAACTCTCAAAATTGGACAAGACGAGAAGCTAAAGCCGGTCGCCTTCCCGCGCACCGGAATACCATCCACGGAGATTTTTATTTCTTTTTCAGTGAGATCGTTGCTTGGATTAAAAAGGGAAGAATTGTTTCAACCGCTGAGATTAAGGAAAAAGCAGAAATGTATGCTAACTCTAAAACCTTTTAATCATGGAAAAGACATTATTTAGACTACAATTTGACACTTCAGATCAACTAGAAGACATTAAAAAAGAGACACTTTTTAAAATCATATACATTACCGAACCTAGACACAATTTAGGGTATTACCAACCAGGCGAAGTCATTTGCGCGCTCAATCAAACAACTGCGGCATGAGCGATAAAAACAAAACTCCAGAGGCTGTAAATCAGTTTCTGGAGGATAAACAGACCATCGCTGAAAAAGAAGTATATGAAACTCCAGAGGGTTGGGTTAGCGCATATGAACTTTACAAAAGAAAAACAAAGGACTATGATTATTTAATAGATGACTTGTTTTTAAAATCTGGTATAAGTACAGTCTATGGTGTAGAGGACACTGGGAAATCACAATTAGCATTATTTCTGCTTTTAAGCGTGGTTTCTGGCAAAGACTTTCTAGGACTTAAGATTAACGCTAAACATAAGCGAGCACTGCTTATAACTACCGAGGATCAAGAAGAAGATGTCGCGGTAAGGCTTAATAATATGGTAGATAATTCAGATTATTTAGCAGAGAATTTATCTAGAATTGATACCAGGTACACCGCCAAGGACATTACAAAAAGTCTTGAGGATTATATTAAAACAAGAAAAGTTGATTTGGTGGTCATTGACTGTTTCGGTGATATTTTCCCACATGACATGAAGATGCTCAATCACACAAGGGTTTGGCTTCAGGATTTCTACGAGTTAACCACTAAGCATAAGTTTCATTTGATGTTCGTGCATCACTCAAAGAAAGACTCTGAAGATAAATTACCACACAAAAGTAATTGCTCCGGTGTCGGTTTAACTGCTAAAGGAAGAACTGCTATTGAGTTTAGAAAAGATCCTGAGGATTTGGACAAAAGACATATCTGTATTGTTAAGGCAAATTTTCTGTCTGAAGAAAAAAAACAAGACAGTATTGAAATCAAATTTGATCATGGGAATTTTATAAAAACTGGAAATAAACAGTTCGATATGTTACTCGTTTCTAAAGATGAAAAGGACATACTTCAAAACAATGTTTTGGAGATGAAAAACAAGGGAAAGAACCAAGATGAAATAGCCGAAAAATTGGACTTAAAACAGTACCAAGTTTCCAGGATTTTAAAGCGCGCTAAACATCAAGAAAAATACAGTGAAAAATAGCTAAAAAAGGCAAAATATGCAGTATGCAGACTCCTAGGGGAATGCATATTGCATATGCACCTGCATATGCACTTGCATATAATTGAAATACAGCAAGTTACAAAGTATGCAGTGCTTGCATAAAAAACACCCCCTATGCATAATTTAAATCACTCAGAAAATAACGACCAAAAAGAGGCAAATATTCGACAACTTTTTGACTCTATTTTGACAGGAAAAATCACGAAATCTGGAGCTCTAAAAAATGGAGTTAAATGGTACAAATCAAATTGTCCTTTACCGGGTCATTTAGACAAAAATCCGAGCTTCAATTTTAACTACTCTGGAGGATGGACTTGTTTCGCTTGCAACAAAAAAGGAGATGCTGTTTTACTTGCAAAAGAGTTAAATCTTGATCCAAAACCATATTACAATAATTCAACTGATCAAATGGGCTTGATAAGCCTACCTAGATTTGACGATAGAGGCCCTTTAAAGGTTGCTCACAGAAACGAATATAAATATGTAGAGGATATAACATATTTTAGAAAAACGCTTAATAAAGAGCTTTACAATAAGAATAATTTAGCACTCTATTACAAGAAAAAATTTGGTAAAAATGCAGCGCTTTTAATTCTTGGTCAATACCTTATTGGAACTGGAAATAATGGATCAGCGATATATTGGTACGCGGATTATAACAATAACCTTTGCCTAAGTAAAACCATGCAATACGACCGAAATGGTCATAAAAACGGCCTTGTCACTACTGACTATTATGGCATACCAGACAGGAATCGAAAAAAACCTTTGTATGGCGAATGGCTTGCAAGAAAATATAAAAAGTCTATCTGTATTCACGAATCAGAAAAGACAGCGAGCGTCATGAGTATTTATGATCGATCCAAAGTTCATTTAGCGACAGGCGGTGTTTCATACCTAGATCTAGAGGCATTGAATGTTTATGGAAACAGGGAGCTCATTTTTTATCCAGATGTTGATGCTCATCAAAAATGGTGTGACCTAGTAAAAAAGATTAAACCCAAGAAAGGTCAAAACATTGAAGTACAAGACACCTCGATGTTATGGGAGTTAGATAATTTAGATGTTCCACCAAAAGGAGATTGTGCAGACTACCATTTTGATAATGTGGACATAAGGTATGATCCAGAGTGGAACAATTGGCTAAAAGAAAACCAACATTTAGTTGGGCCTATGGGGTTGAGTAGGAATTAGCCACGGTTGTAGATTAGCTTGTAATCGTATAATTGTGTTGCTACTAAAATATCACTATTATATTCTCTAACCGAATGAATTAAACCATCCTTCATTTTAAATTAGTTTTGAGCTTAATAAGCTATTGAAAGATAAATCCTGTAGGCGAGATAAACTCCTGTTACTCCCCATATCCACCAACGGTTTTTTATGTACCATTCCATTACACTAATATATAAACTTTATGAAGAACCACAACTATAGAAAAAATATGTTTACAATGTGTTACACTATGCATTCATATACAATATTGACTTGACTTGAGGTGGGGTTGTGTCGTATCTTAATGGTTATAATTTAAAAGATAACCAATGGAATATTTAGATGAAATAATTAGCATGAGGGTCAAGCCTTCTGAAAAAGAAAAGATCAAATTAAAGGCAGCTGAACAACAAATGAAGGTCTCTTCATATATAAGGCTCAAACTCTCTGAGGACCTCTAATCATATTAAAATAATATAAAATAATATGCTCAATAGAATGCATTATAAGAAAATTAAAGATGCCGTTTAAATCTGGACACAAACTCTCGAAAGGAAGGCCAAAGGGATCAGGAAACAAAGTGTCTGAAGATCTAAAAAAACACATTGCAGATTTACTTGCCTATAAGACTGAGCGAGATTTTTCAGATCTTGATACGATGTCTCCCTATGAACGGCAGAGGTTAAAAAATGAGCTACGGAAGTACGTACACCCTACGATGAAATCTATAGAAATTGATCCGAATCCAGTAAACGAAGACGAGCCTAAAATGAGTTTAGATGAGTTCTTTAAATGGAAAGACTAGGTGTTTTCTGAAATATCCGCAACTGTTGGTGACACTCTTAATTTAAATCACTCAACCGACACTGGAGAAGTAGCTTTTTCATCTAATCTAATTTATTCATACAATATACAAAACTGCTTTTAAAGCTTGTTTTCTATTCTCCTTTTAGCATTTTTTTAAATGCTTCTAAATCAAATTCATTACCATAAAATAAAGTGCTCATTTTCATTATATCAGCAGCAATAAGAACCGCAGTTTTTATTTCATCTTCAGACGCTCCTAGCCTCTTTAATTCAGAAATATGATAAGGAATACAGTATTGACATTTGGTAGCTGCAGAAGTCCCAAGTGCTATTAAATGAGCTTCTTTTTCAGCTATTACACCTTCTTTATATAGACCCATCTGAGCTTTAAAATATGCGTCAGCACTTTTCAGAATTGATGAAGGATAAACTGAATTAAACGCCTCGCTGGAGTAGTTTGCGGAGGTTTAAAAACGAATAAGTGGTTTATTGAGAATTCAAGAATTCATGCGGAACAAATTGTAACAGCGATTTCGAAATCCTAAACTAACTTTGCCAAAGCCAAAACAGACCCTATGTGCACTCCGTCATGGAATAAGACAAAAGGGAAAGCGGTAGCAAACGAGTTCAATTCCATTTTAGTAGAAGTAGTGTAAGGCTGATAGTTTTCAAAAATACCTGCTTCGATATCTTTTTTCAACTGTTCCATCGTCGCCATTAATGCGGCATCAATGGCATCAACAAACTCTTGACTAACATCCCCTTCAGGTTTAGTGCCTTTTCGGTAGCCATCGATCCAAGACTGAGGAACTACAGGCTTTAAGTCAGACAACGTGTACATTATCGATTGTTGAGTAGCAAGAGCATGTGCAACATTCCAAATGATATTATTATTAAAACCCTCGGGTACGGTATTGAGCTGTTCCAAAGAAAAATTCTTTAAGAAACGAGAATATATTGCGCGATTATGGGCAAGTATGGATAAATGTTCTTTCATGATGTAGTTTTTTTAAAGGTAAAGAAATTATAAAATAGATACCTGTACTTAGAGCCTTATTTAAAGAAACACTAAAACATTACACACAACTTTAAGGAATGGGCCAACAACTCATTCCTTTTTTTATGTCCTAAACTTAATCTAAAAGTACCTACCTAGAGGAACCCTCTGGTGAGTTCGGAGGGTTTTTTTATGTGAAAAAGATTATTTTCATTATCTGACGTTTTTTGAAGATTTAGACGGTTTTGAGGAAGATTCATCCCTGAACTCACTCAAGATGATGCCTGTATTAAGGACAAGTCCCCCACACCGGTCTGTTAACGTTTATTAAGGATGAACCTGGTGCAAAAGCAGTTGGTTCAGTTGTAATATTTGTGACACACCAACCTGTTAGGTCTTGATCGAAATGCTGTTGCACCGACTAAACATATTACTCCATATCAGTCACCGCTGCAGGTATTCCAAGAGCCTATATCTTGATTGAATGCTGAGTTGCACCAAGAAACACAGCCTCCATATTAGTAGACTGCTGCAGTATTCCAAGAGCTTATATTCTTGATTGAATGCATTGCATGAAAACATAATGATGCCATATTAGTAACTGCTGCAGTATTCCAAGAGCTTATATTTTGATTAAATGCTCCGGCACCTCTAAACATACTATCCATATTAGTAACTGCTGCAATATTCCAATTTCCTATATCTTGATTGAACGCAATAGCAAATTGAAACATACCTCCCATATTAGTAACTGCTGCAGTATTCCAAGAGCTTATATTTTGATTAAATACAGTTGCACTATAAAACAGGTCACCCATATTAGTAACTGCTGCGGTATTCCAACTTCCTATGTCTTGATTAAATGCTGTAGCTATATAAAACATAGCTGCATATTAGTAACTGCTGCAGTATTCCAGACCCTATATTTTGATCAAATGCAGTTGCTGAATTAAACATAGCCTTCATATCAGTCACACTAGAAGTATCCCAACTTCCTATGTCTTGATTGAATGCTGTTGCATCGTTAAACATCCATTCATATTAGTCACACTTAGAGGTATTCCAACTTCCAATATCTTGATTGAATGCTGTTGCTAGATAAAACATAGCATACATATTAGTCACACTAGAAGTATTCCAATTCCTATGTCTTGATTGAATGCATACGCTTGTAAAAGCATAGCATCATATTAGTCACACTTGAAGTATTCCAACTTCCAATATCTTGATTGAATACTGCTGCACCTAAACATACTCGCATATTAGTCACATCTAGAAGTATCCCAAAAACCAATATCAGAGTTAAAAGAGGTATTATTTAGAAATAAATTACTCATATTAGTCACCTGCGTAGTACATAAATTATAATTAGCTGCTGCAACTTGAGTTTTTATAGATGTATCATCCACCACCGTATAGGTTACTCCATTAATCACTTCTGTGTCTCCTACTGTTGCAGTAGGACATTTACAGATCTCATTATCAAAATAAATTGACAACGCTACACCTACAAATAGGTTTGTTGGCTTCAGCTAAAGCTGACTCATTGCTAAAAAGAGAAGGTTCGAGAGTAATATTAGTAACACACCATTTAGTTAAATCTTGGTTAAATACAATAGCTATTCTAAACATATGGCTCATAGTAGTCACCTTACTCACATCCCAACTCCCAATATCTTGATTAAAAGCAT
>CAJJCA010000003.1 GCA_905182575.1 uncultured Flavobacteriaceae bacterium
CATATCAGTAACTGCTGCAGTATTCCAAGAGCCTATATCTTGATTGAATGCTGTTGCCTGATTAAACATACCTTCCATATTAGTAACTGCTGCAGTATTCCAATTCCCTATGTCTTGATTAAATGCTGTTGCACCATAAAACATATCTTCCATATTAGTTACTGCTGCAGTATCCCAATTCCCTATATCTTGATTAAATGATTCGACTTATAAAACATCCAACCATATTAGTAACTGCTGCAGTATTCCAGTTTCCTATATCTTGATTGAATGCTTTGGCATTATAAAACATACTACTCATACTAGTAACTGCTGCAGTATCCCAAGAGCCTATATTTTGATTAAATGCTGTTGCACTCATAAAACATACTTCGCATATTAGTCACTCTGAAGTATCCCAGCTCCCTATATTTTGATTGAATGCTGTTGCATATAAAACATATACTCATATCTAGTAACTGCTGCAGTATTCCAATTGCCTATATCTTGATTAAATGCAGTTGCACCTAAACATACCTCCCATATTCAGTAACTCTGCAGTATTCCAGATCCTATATCTTGATTAAAGGCTTTTGCATAAGCAAACATACCATTCATATTAGTACACTCGAAGTATCCCAATTGACTATATCTTGTTAAAAGTTGCCATATCAAACATTGTCATATTAGTAACTGCTGCAGTATTCCAAGAGCCTATATTTTGATTAAATGAAGTTGCATCATAAAACATACCTCCCATATTAGTAACTGCTGCAGTATTCCAAGAGCCTATATCTTGATTGAATGCTGTTGCTAATAAACATACCTTCATATTAGTAACTGCTGCAGTATTCCAAGAGCCTATATCTTGATTAAATGCTGTTGCACCACTAAACATATACTCCATATCAGTAACTGCTGCAGTATCCCAAAAACTTATATCAGAGTTAAATGAGGTGTTGTCTTCTAAAGAGCTCACTCATATTAGTTACAGGTGTTGTACATAAATTATAATTAGCTGCTGCAACTTGAGTTTTTATAGATGTATCATCCACCACCGTATAGGTTACTCCATTAATCACTTCTGTGTCTCCTACTGTTGCAGTAGGACATTTACATATCTCGTTATCAAAATAAATTGACAAAGCTACACCTACAACAACCGTTCTTGTTACAGAGGCGCTATTTCCAACAATATCAGAAACAGAATAGGTTATTGAATATGTTCCAGTCTTAGAATTATCAACTGTTCCTGAGGTTATTATTGAAGAGGTAAGGTCACCATCTATATTATCTGTTGCGGTTGCTCCAGGGTCTGTAAAGGTAATTCCTGATCCAAGATAGACTGTAGATGATCCTGTTAATGTAATCATAGGAGCTGTGGTGTCTTTATTTACAACAACCGTTCTAGTTACAGAGGCGCTATTTCCGGTAGCATCTGAAATACTATAGCTTATCGTATAAGAGCCTGTAGATGAAGTGTCAACTGTTCCTGAGGTTATTATTGAAGACGTAAGATCACCATCTATATTATCCGTGGCAGTTGCTCCAGGGTCTGTAAAAGTGTTTCCTATGGTTAGCTCTATTGTAGATGATCCTGTTAATGTAATAGCCGGTAATATTACGTCTATCAAACTAAATGAAGCCGTAATGGTTTGGTCTGAACTAACCAGTATCGTTAGAGAACTAGTAGACGTACCATCAGACCATCCTGAAAAAAAATAATCTGAATCAGGCGTAGCAGTAATAGTTACTGTTTCTCCTAAAGAGTAAAGCCCTCCTGGCGAGCTTACCGATCCACCTGTTTCAGCAGAAAACTCTAGAGTGTATTTAATAGTATTATCTTCTATTGGATCGTGATTAAAACAACCATTGAATAACAACAATACAAAAAGGGCTAACAATCTATTGATTCCGATCATTGGTAAATAATGCTAATTCCTGTTAACACTCCTGCGTGTTTAATTGTGTATCCAAGTTCAGGGACAAGACCAAATTTGCCATATACTTTTATAGGGTAGGTAATCGATAGTGAATAATCTATCTCACTAAACTCATCTAATTGCTTTAAAGTATTTATAACATTCAAAGGATCTGAAAAGTCATAGCCTTCAGCAAGTTGAGATACTGTAAAGTTTTTGTTTGTAAGTGATTCTTTTGGTCCGCTTCTAAAGCCCACTCCTAACTTTACATTTAGGTTGCTTATAATGTTATATCCCAGGGTGAGCCAATAAGATCTTGTTAGAGAGGAATAACTTCCATTAAACCCCCTAGGCTTCCAAACAGCTCCATTATTATCAAACTTTTCTAAATACAGGAATTCATCTGATAATTGGAAACCCACAATGAATTTTTTATAATAAAAATCAATTGTAAAATGATAAGCGCCATCATTAAATAATCCATCAACTTTAGGACCATAATATGGGTTAGGATATTTAGATTGTCCCTGAAATAGAATGCCTAAAGAGATTCCTTTAAAACCATCATCCGAATCTCCTCTTTCAAGTAGTTTTGCTGGAGTAACGCTTTGAAAACCATTATTTTTTTTGGTTTGAGAAAATAAAAACAAAGGGAGTATCAGCATTAAAGCCAAACTCTTATTAAGCATAATAAGATGTGGTTTTCATAGAATCTATTTACATCACAATATACCAATACTATCTTAATTTAAATCACACAACCGATTTATCGACTGCACTTTTAATTTTAATACTCATTCTCTGGATTAGGTGGTGTGCTTTCCACCTTTTCTAGAATTAAGCCCCCTGACTCCAACAGGGGGTTTTTTTAACAAAACAATAACACAAACCTCATAGGGGTTTTGTGTTTCTCGATTGTATTATATATAGAACAGATTTTATGTTTGAAATTTGTTTTAAAAATACTTATTACGGTTTGGTTTCATATCCTTCTGTTTTTAATGTATTTTAGTTAAAGGTAACCCTCTGGTGATTCGGAGGGTTTTTTTATGTCGACAACGATGATTGTCATTATCTGACGTTTTTTGAAGATTGAGACAGTTTTGACGGCATTAATTGACCAGAACTCACTCAAGATGGATATGCCTGTATTAAGGGCAAGTCCCCCACACCGGTCTGTTAGCGCTTCTGTAAGTGCTGAACCTGGTGCAAAACCGCAGCCCTCTGGTTCTGTTGTAATATTTGTGACGCACCAACCTGTTATATCTTGATTAAAAGCTGATGCAGATTCAAACATTTCATACATATTCGTCACATTAGAAGTATTCCAATTCCCAATATTTTGATTAAAAGATGTGGCACCTAAACATATTACCCATATTCGTCACATTAGAAGTATTCCAATTGTTAATACTAGCGCTACCTCCATTATTAAAATTAGTTGCTCTCCAAAACATATTACCCATAAACGTAACACTAGAAGTATCCCAACTACCTATATTCTGATTAAATGCTGTTGGTTTCCTAAGAACCCCTCCAGAAAATATTCCATTCATTGAAGTTACATTAGAAGTATTCCAATTTCCTATATCTTGATTGAAAGCTAGTGCTTCAGTAAACATCTCTTTCATACTATTCACATTAGAAGTGTCCCACCTTCCAATATCTTTATTGAATGCTGTTGCTTCATTAAACATATTATTCATCTTTGTCACATTAGAAGTATCCCAACTTCCTATGTCTTGATTAAATACTGATGCTTGATAAAACATCTTATCCATATTCGTCACATTAGAAGTACACACACAGGTGACATCTTCACTTACATACATATTATTATTTACATCATATTTTAATTTAGCCTTCAGGCTAGCATTGTCAACTACCTCATAAACCATATCCATTAACCTCTTCTGTATAACCAACCTCTGCATTAGGACATTTAATTGTAATTCCATTAGGAGCTAGAAATACCTTTGCTGCATTTGGAGTTGGTGTCTCCTCATCTGTTGAAATTATTGTAGATGCTTGTGTTTCCTTATCTGTTGGAATTGTTGTTTGCGCTTCCTCATCTGGTGAACAACTACATAATGATAAAAAAAGGAATGTTTAAAAAGAATAACTTATTCAAATCAAATTGATTTTATGGCTAATAAGCCGCAAATATAACAAATTCCTAAACTTACTAAACAAACAAAGGCAAGTCTTCACCTACTTCATTAGTAGCTTGTTTTACTCTTGGTAAAGTCTATTCTAGAACTTACTCAAGAGGATATGCCTGTGGTTTAAAAGAAAACGCATTCTAAAGCTAATTAGTTAAATTATGTTTGAAAGTATATATGATTTCCACTCTGAATTGAATCACAAAGAGTATGATTTTGTTTTTGGTTAATATTGAATAGGTATTACTTTAAGTTCATTTGAACCGAAAAACATATCTCCAATTAACTTAACTGTTTCTTTTGTTATTTTTTCCTCTGAAGTACTATTTTTCAATGGGAATTCAGTTAAATCCATCGAAATTAATTTATTCTCTTTTTGATTAATATGAATTGCCGTGTAAAAGTGATAACGTAGTATTCTCTCTAAGGTTATTTTAGTTCCAGGATAATATTTTTGAAACCCATCTAAACTTTTAAATGTAGTTTTTAATACTCTATAACGTTTATTCAACCCTAGTTCCTCTTTTAGGCGAAGAGGCTCATACTTATTAATTGAATCCTGAGAGGGTCCTTGAGCTGATACAGCTAAATCAAATTTTTCTACTGTGGTTGATGTGCTATTATTAGACGAATCTGATGATGGCGGTGGTCCTGCATCTGAATCCTTTCCACAAGCACAAATCAATAAAAAAAGACTTAAAACAAGAAGTAGCTTTTTCACAATATCTGATTATTAAACACTTAAATATAGGGAATATTTTAAACTAGCCTAAAGCAACAGAATGGTGGGATAATATGCAGACAACATCAGCTAAATGGATGAGCCTTCGCTAAAGAGCGTCAAAAGGCTTTAGATGACCAAATCAAGCAAGATGGCAAAGCGACGTAGGGTTAAGCACGAAAGCATCTTAAATAGCCCTTAAAATGCGTCTCTCCAAGTGCCAATAAATACAGCGAAAGAACATCGAGAAATAGATGTTTTTAATTCTTCTTTGGTGGATTCTGTTGTACTCTAACAAGCTCATAAACTTCATCGCTTTCAACGCCTCCAGACTCGTTGTGATAAAAGCTCAAGATGTCTAGTGACTTCATTTTAAAGTAAGCAAAATCTTTTGTTTCAGAATACTTAATGGCTATTAGACTATCACTTTTTTGTTCGAATACAAAATTAATAAAGGCTTCTGTTTTACCATTCTTGGTGGACTTCATTTCATTATCACTAAACTCACAACACATTTGATTGCCATTTTTCGTTGCGCACCATTTGTTTAACTTAAGGTAGTCAATGGTAAAGCTCTGCTTCTTTACTTCTGAATTACAATTAGTAAAGACCAGGAGAATGATTAAACCGTGTAGTAACTTTTCCATAAAACTAAAGTACCAAATTAGATTTAAAAACTATGCCACATATATAATACAGGTACACATAACTCCTATGTAGCTACTCTCCCTGTAAATAATCATCTAAGATATATTACACTGCTTTCTTTACGAGTTAGTTAAATGTTTAAATCTTTTTTAATCTAGTATTAGCAACACTTTACGCAGTATTTCTCCCCTTTTGTTCTTTTAAAAAGGACAACAGCTACATCAGTAATCTTATTGTATATATGTAACACGTTCTACTTTGTCAGGAGAAGTAGTTAAATGAAAAGAAAACGTACCACCCACGAGGGACAATTGTTAGTTAGTGGGTTAGAAGTTGGATAGTAAACTGCAAGATTGAGATAACATCTAAACATAGCGGTTAAGGTTTCTCCGATAGTTACGAAAATGGACTTACTATAATGCTGATATGGGTATTTAAACGAACTGGTCAGTTGAAGTGTAAGTAGAAAACAAGTAAGATGCGTTTAGGTCGTAAGGGGTTTACTATATAATAAATTAATCTATTTAATAGGCTCGCTCACCCGCTTCGCCAGAGTTGTTTAAGATTGAAATAGAATACTACTTTTTATTATACTTATTAAATAAATAAACAAATACAGGTGGTATAAAGACAATGAAAATTATTCCAAAATATACATACAGAAAATACCCTAATGCAAGTGAAAAAATTAATGCAAGTATGTAAGTGTTTTTCATAAAACTAAATTAATAAATATGCCCAGACCTAAAGGTAGCCAGAACAAAATAACATCAGAAGTAAAAGAAAAACTACAACTACTTATAGACGATTTAATAGCTTCTTTAAACGTAAATGAGTTAGACGCTAATCAACGTATTAAGATGCTTCAAATAGCCTTACAATACACTTTACCAAGAATGAAACAAGCTACTAATGAAGTAAGTGAAGACTTGCCACTTTTTTTAGATTAGATTAGGTTTTTGCTTCACCAGAGGACTAGAAATACCAGAACTTATTAGAGATGATATGCCGATTATTAATTAGTTAATTGGTGTGTCATATTTACCATAAAAACTCCCTGCACTGCTTTCTTTACGAGGGATGATTCTCCAGGTGACTCATTTAAGAGGATGTGGCTGTTATTTATCTTATAAAGAACTCATAAAAAACAATAGTAAGAACCACTCCCTCTAAAAATGAAATCCACGCAACTTGATATGAATCAAGGTTAAGTTGCTTCATAATTTGTTTCATAAGTTTCCTATGCCATTCAATCATATTTCTGAAGTTCTTAGATGTTTAAATATAGGGAATAATTTAAACTAGCCTTATCAGCTACTACTTAATATTTATCTCTTGGATTGCTAAGCATTAATGTTCTTGTAACCACACTTTCAGGTAGTCCAATCTCTTTACCTCTTTTTCTTAATTTATACCAAACTTCTTCAACCCTAAATTCTTTTAAGACTTTTAAGTGTGCTTCATCTACTTTGGCGCTAATTCTGTCCCATTCCCAATTTTGATAACTACTCTTTATGCTTCTATCTTGATGACCCAGTAAACGATATCTAACCTCTGCTGATACATCTAATAAAAGAGCGTAAGATTCAAAAGTCTTTCGAGCAACTTTAAAAGGAACGCCTGTGATTTTTCTACATCTTTTGGTATAGACATCCCATACATTTTTGTGTTCTTCTTCTTTATATTCAAACATCATTAAAGTATGCCATCCTTTAGGATATACATCAGGATAACTACTACTTCTATTAAGGTGTGTATAGGTAATAGAACATTGTAGAGAATTGATTATTTGTTCTGTTGGTTCGCAAGAATATAATATGTTCATTGGCTCTCCTGTTTTACTCCTCTTGTGTTTTACATATCTTTTTTTGTACTGTTCAGACTCATTGACTAATTCGTGGAGGTGCATTTTCACAATATCACGAGGATACAATCCACGCATACAAAACATTAATAACCAAAAAGCGAAGGCTTGAAAATCATAAATATTATTTACGTTTTTAATTGAATCTAATAATTGTTCTGTAGTTGCACTCTCAACAACTTTAGTATGCTTTTTAACTCTCCATTTTTTCTTCTTTTCAAAACGATAGTTAACTATTCCTCTATCATTGGCTTCGTTAATTATAACACCTAAATGTTTTAAATAGGTTTCAATAGAACTTGGAGATTTTTCTTGGTTTTTCCATATCATTACCGCTTTATCAATAGCGTCATAATTAAGTTCTTTAAACGACATAGTACTGACGTCTAAAACCTTTAATAGAGCCTTGTAGCTATACTTATACGATTGATACGTAGTAAGTTTCATTCTCGGCTTTAAAACGTCCTCAATGAAGCCCTCGACTCCTTCTTCTGGTTTGCCTCCTTTTAAGTTTAGTGCATAAGTTCATCCCAAGTATAAATATCGCTTTCAAATAACTCCCCAAACCTCTCTTATTAGTTTGTAGTCTCTTGAAGTTTCTTATTGATTGCTATTGATGATATGGAGATGTTTTTGACTTGATATGTTTTTTTATTCCATTCAATAGGAGATACATTAACTCCAATGTTTTTCTTAAACACTTTCCCCTTTGTTGAGCTATATGAAAACTGCAGACGTTCCCTTACTACTAACTGTACTTTTTAAATACAATTGTATACCCATAAGCTAAAATTACAAAAAAGGGTAATAAAAAGGGTAATACTATATGTTAATAAATGACTATTATAGCCTCTTATTTGATGTAATAAATGTTGATTAATACCTTATATTAAACATTATAGACTATTTTTTAAAATAGCACTTAACTGGCAGTCAAGAGGTCGTGGGTTCGAGTCCCATCTTCTCCACCATTATTAATAGGGGTTCACAGACATTTGTTTTGTGAACCTTTTTTAATTTGTCCCGAAAACTGTCCCTGATTGGTTTATATAACCCCAAAAATCTAGCCTAAAACTCTCAATTCAACACCCCACCCCTTCAAAATAAATCCACTTTCCTTTTCGGGATACGCTGGTGAAATGGGTATATAATCTAATCCTTGCTTTTATGAAGGAAGATTTAGAATTCGTTAGTGCTAATTTTCCAAGCGAGAACCCCGGTGATGGACAACTTTCTAGAGCTGCAACTGATTATATTCTAGCAGAAACGTTAATTTGTTTGAAGGATTATGCGGGTGCCATTCAATCCGCATCAATTGACCTATTATGGGCTAACTAATCAAGAAAGAAATGATTGAAGTTATTCTCACGGTTTTCTGAAGAAGATTTTTTAAGTGAAGAAAGCTTATTTTTTATTTGATAATTCTCATAATTTTTTTTGATGATTAAATTCATCTCTTGAAAAATAACTTTGATGAAATCATTATCCTTAATAGGATATATAAGTTTTTCATGTCCTAAGAATTTTATATACAACGTTTAAATATATAAGAACCCTTACAAAAAAAACACTTGATTTTTTGTTATTACTAATTAGAGAGTTTAAAATCAAATATAATAATTAGTATGCTTTTAATTTTATTGCCAAGTTTTTGATTCAGAATTTTAAAAGCCCTAGTAATATGGCTTTCAACTGTTTTTGTTGAGATTTGTAAATATTCCGCTATTTCATTGTGAGTTAAACCTTCCTTTTTATTTAAAATAAAAACTCGCTTACATTTCTCGGGTAGCTTATCAATTTCTCTATTTACATTCATCATTAATTTTTCAATATCCAAAGAATTATCATCAATTATAGTATCAATTACCTTCAGGTATTTTTCTTCCAGTGAGATAACAGACTTGTTTTTTCGATATTGGTCTATAAATTCATTGTAAACAGATTTATATAAATATTTTTTAATAGAAATATTAGGATCAATTTTTTTTCTGTAAATCCATATTTTTACAAAAATATTTTGAACAATATCCTCAGATTTTGATGGGTCTTTAGTAAATAAATTTGCATACCCACAAAGATTTTTATAATAATCATTCATTAATAAGGTATATGCATTATTGTCCCCATTTTTTAACTTTTCAACAAATACAAAGTCTTTTTCCACTTAAAATTTTGTTTAATACAGTGTAATATTAGTCTAATTTTATTTTAAACGTAAAAAAATATTAAAAAGCATAGGGGGTAATAAAAAATTCACGTTTAAAGAGTATGCAAGCTAAGATCCAAACATTAATTATTAAATACCTTTCCAAAGAAGCTGATATCGATGAAATCGAACAATTAGATAATTGGTTAATTATTAAGGGAAATATTTCCGTATTTAACAGTTATGTGCAAACAGATTATTTTATCTCAATAGTTATGACCAGATATAATTTAGAAAATGCTAAAAATAAAATTCACGAGAGGATTAGGCTTATTGAAAAAAGAAATAAGCTCGAGCGAAATAAAAAATATGCCTTTGCAGCCAGTGTAATTTTTTTAATTGGTATTTCACTTATTAATCAATTTAATTTTAATGAAACTAAAGAACCCATTATAATTGGATCTGATAAGGCAGTTTTAACTCTTGAAAATGGTGATCAAGTTATATTAGAAAAAGGTAAAAAATTTCAAAACAAAAGCTTTAGTAACGGTAAAGAACTTTCTTATTCAATTAAAAATAAAACAGCTAATAACCCTTCAAACCAAAAAATTGTCTATAATTTTTTGACAGTTCCAAGGGGGGGACAATTCTCATTGAATTTAGAGGATGGAACTAAGGTTTTACTTAACTCAGATTCAAAAATTAAATATCCTATTAAATTCAATAAAGAATACACGTCAAGTCGAACTTTTATATGGAGAAGCTTTTTTTGATGTATCGTCAAGTCAAAATAATAATGGTTCAGAATTTATTGTTTCAACCAAAACGCAAAAAATTAATGTCATAGGCACAAAGTTTAATATAAAAGCTTACAATGAAGATGAAATCATCACAACTACTTTGGTTGAAGGAAAAGTTAGAGTTCACAATGGGGAAAATCAAATACTTCTTAGTCCAAATCAACAATCCAAAGTTGATTCTAAGTCAACTAATATTGATGTGTCAAATGTAGATGTCCTTCAGCAAATATCATGGATTAATGGTCTATTTTCTTTTAATGACACATCTCTTGAGAGTATAATGCAGACCCTTTCAAGGTGGTATGATTTAAAGTTTATTTTTAAATCAGCAAATCAAAAAAAACTCCTGTTTTCTGGTGTATTGGAAAGAACAAAATCCATTGAAGACATTCTTTTTATAATTGAAAAAACGAGTAGCTTAAATGAAATTAATTTTGAAATAATTGATAAAGTAATAATTGTTGAATAATAAATAAAAAGAAAAAGGCCAACACCTTCGAAAGTTATAGCCTTTTTCAAAATGGAATAATTAAAACAGATGTATAACTAAACCAATCAAATTTATGATTTTAAATTTCAATTCAAAGCATATTTTATTTTTAAATAAGCTTTTACAACTAACTATGAGAGCATTTATTTTTCTTTTTTGCACTTTAGCATTTTCTTTTAATCCTGAAAATGGGTTTTCACAAGATGCTATAATTCAAATTAAGTCAAATAAAATGATGAGTGGAAAACAAATTTTCAAACTCATCAATAAACAAACTGATTATAAATTTATCTATAGGTCAAATCTTCTAAAAGATGCACCTAAACTTTCGGTAAATCAAGGGAAAATAAGAGCTGACCAATTACTTAAATCTTATTTAGGCCCACTGAAACTAACCTATGAGCTTACTCAAAATAATACTGTTATTGTAAAGAAAAATTTGAGTAATAAATCTGCAGCTAGAGTTCAAGTTCCAAAAGAAGATGAAGAAAATGATATACAGAGAATTATATCAGGTACAATCGTTGATAGTGACGGTGTGCCACTTCCAGGGGCAACTGTTTTGGAGAGTAACACCAAAAATGGAACGCTTACTGACTTTGATGGAAATTTTTCCATAGCAGTTAGTGGTAATGATTCAATATTAGTAATTTCTTATTTAGGTTTTATGTCTAAAGAAATTAATGTGAATAACCAGACCGATTTATCGATAACTCTAGAAGAGGATACTGTTGGTTTAGATGAAATAATAATTGTAGGTTATGGTTCTCAACGAAAAGCAGATATTACAGGGTCAGTAGTTCGTATAACTCCTGAGAAAACAAGAAATTTACCAAACTCCAATGTTCTCCAAGCAATTCAAGGTAGAGTGGCAGGTCTTAATATAACTTCCGGCAATTCTGCTGGATCAAGTCCTGATGTTTTAATACGTGGAGCAAACTCTCTATCAGCAAGTAATAGTCCACTTGTAGTTGTTGATGATGTTATTTATAATGGAAGTGTTTCAGATTTTAATGCGAATGATATAGAGTCATTTAATATTTTAAAAGATGCTAGTTCTACTGCAGTCTATGGAGCACGAGCTGCCAATGGGGTATTATTGATTACCACAAAAAAAGGACGTTCTGGCAAGCCTAAATTTAAATTTAACAGCTATATAGGTTATCAAAGCGCAGCTAAACTAATCGATCTTATGGATGGCGCTGGTTATGAGCAGAAAATTGTAGATTTTAATGCAGCCAATCCAACAGCCAACGTTACTCTTACAGCTATAGAAGAGGCTAATAAAGCCAGCGGTACTCAAACAAATTGGTTAGATTTAATAACTAGAAGTGGTATTATTTCTAATTATGAACTTAATGTTTCTGGCGGAACAGATAGAACAACCTATTATATTTCAGGTTCTATTTTTGATGAGGAAGGGATTGTGAAAAATGATAATTTTAAACGTCTTAACTTGAATCTTAACCTGAATACCAAATTAACTGATTGGTGGTCATTAGCTTTTAATTCATCTTTTATAAACCGTAATCTATCTGGAAGACCAGCTAGCATGTATAATGCTTATAGCCAGAGTCCTTATGGTAATGTTTTTGATGAGAATGGTCCCAGTGGCTTCGCACGTCTTCCGATTGGTGATCAATTGGGTCTTAATCCTTTTATAAATACTTTAGTTGACGAAGAAAATAAGAGAACCAGTTTAAGGGGAGTTGTAAGTAGCAAAATTGATATTCCTTTTGTTAAAGGGTTAAAGTGGACGATGAACTATGGTGGAAATATTAGAAATGACAGGACTAATAGCTTTATTAACAACCAGCTAACAGCGAGTTCAATGGCCCAAAATGGTGTTGCCCAAAAGGAACACGAAAGAAATTATGACTGGACCCTCGATAATATTTTAAATTACACAAACACTATCGGAGAAAAGCATAAAATTGATGTTACTTTGTTGTATAGTAGAGAATCTAGAGAAGGAGATTTAACACAAGCGAGAGCAAACGATTTTGTTTCACAAGCGCTAGGTTTTAATGCTCTAGCACTAGGGGCAGTTCAGGAAAGTCTTTCTCAACGAGACGCACAAAATAGTCTTTCACAAATGGGAAGATTAAATTATGTTTTTGATAGAAAATATGCATTTACTTATACAGCAAGAAGAGACGGTTTTTCTGCTTTTGCAGAAAACAATAAGTACGCTATTTTTCAAGCAGGTGCTTTTGCTTGGACCGCAAGTAATGAAGCTTTTTTAGAGGATTCTAAATGGTTAAATTATTTAAAATTAAGAGATCAAGAGGAGAGAACGGAAACCAAGGTATAAATAGATTTAGTTCATTATCAAAAATCAATACAAGTCAATATCTTTTTGGCGATGGGGGAAGTTCTGTTTCAACATTTAATATTGAAACGTTGGCGAATAGTGAATTGAGTTGGGAGAGCACTGCGTCAAAAAACATTGGTTTAGATTTTCAAGTATTAGACAATAAAATTTCAGGTTCTTTTGATGCTTACTTATCTAATACAAAAGATTTATTACAATTAAGAAGTATTCCCTCAATTACGGGATTCGATCAGGTACTGACTAATATCGGTGAAGTTGAGAACAAAGGATTTGAATTTAGTATAAATAGCCGTAATTATGATAATCCAAATTTTGGTTGGGATACCAATATTGTCTTTTCTTCAAGTAAAAATAAAATAATTTCTTTAGGCGGAGTTGATGCAAATGCAGATGGAATTGAAGATGATGATGTTGCAAATGGATGGTTCATTGGGCAACCAATAGATGCTGTTTTTGGTTTTAAAACTAATGGAATCTATCAATTAAATGACACCGATATTCTTAGCGGTTTCGGACCTGGAGATTTTCGTATTGTTGACAAAGATGACGATGGAGCTATTACCCCAGCCGATAGAGAGATTTTAGGAAGAACATCCCCAAACTACATTATTAGCTTAGGTAATACTCTTCGTTACAAAGGGTTTTCGTTTTATATGTTGATAAGTTCCACACAAGGAGGAGGTGAAAACAATGCTTATATAGGTGATAATTACGATACCCGTAGTGTGAATCCAAGAGCTTTTACTACGTTCACAGAACGTTTTAATGTTCATAACGTTCCATATTGGACAGCTAGTAATCCTTCCAATTTATATCCAAGGCTAGACTATGTTGCTCCATTTGATCATCCCATTATAGAAGACAGGAGCTTTGTGCGTATTCAAGATATAAGTTTATCCTACAACTTTAATGAAAAAGTTTTGAATAAAATTGGATTCACGAGCTTACAAATTTTTACATCAATAAAAAACGCACATACTTTTACTGATTGGACAGGGTACAATCCAGAAACATCGACTACTGTAAAAGGCTCCCCTAATTTATCTAGTTATACTTTTGGACTTAATTTTGGATTTTAAAAATAGAAAACATGAAAAAATATTTTACATATAATTACTTATTCATAAACATATTATCAATCACATTGCTATTAGTTTCATGCAGTGATGATCTATTAGTTGAGAAACCAGAAAGTTTTTTAACGCCCTCAAACGCTTTTGTTAATGCAGACGGGTATAACGCAGCGATTGCAGAACTGCACAGATTAAGCAGAGGGTTACGCACGAGTGAAGTTGTAAATGACTATGCAATTGAAAATTTTGAGGAAGATAAAGCTGTTACTACAATTTATGCAAACGGTACAGATATAGCTTCGTTTGCTGTAACTAATCAAAATCAATTCACAGATTATGCAAAGATTAATTCTACTAATCCTCTAGTGAGTGCGTATTGGAAAATACTTTATAAGATGATTGCCAATGCCAATACTATTGTTGCTAATATAACTGTTTCTGAATTGAAGGAGGAAGATAAATTAAGAATAGAGGGTAACGCAAGATTTTTCAGAGCATTTGCATATCGGTTTTTAGTCTATTTATATGGAGATGTTCCTCTTTTAACTGCAGAAATTAAAACCCCAAAATTCGACTTTACTAGAGCTCCAGTAAATGACATACTTGCTTTTATGAAGGAAGATTTAGAATTCGCTAGTGCTAATTTGCCGAGCGAGAACCCCGGTGATGGACAACTTTCTAAAGCTGCAGCTGATCATATTCTAGCAGAAACGTTAATTTCTTTGAAGGATTATACGGGTGCCATTCAAGCCGCATCATTGGTTATAGATAATTCACAATATGCTTTAATGCAAAGTCGTTTTGGTAGTTCTACAAGTATAGATGGTGACGTGTTTTGGGATTTATTTCGTATAAATAATCAAAATGGAAGCTCTGGAAATACTGAATCTATATGGGTGTGGCAGCTTGATTTCACTACGCTTAACGGAGAGCCTAAGAATCGATTAACCAGATGCTGGGGACCACGTTTAGAAAGGGTGAAGGATTCTGAAGGAAATAGAGCCTATGTAGTCCCTCCTGCCTCGATTGACACTTTAGGTAGAGGGGTTGGTTTTGTGCATCCTACCGAATATTTAGAATATACAATATGGGAATCGGATTTTAATAATGATATTAGAAATTCTAAATACAATATGCAGAGACGTTTTACGAATAATAATCCTGCATCTCCAGAGTTTGGTCAGATGATGGTTCCGAGAGCATCAGATTTAAGCAGAAATCATAATGTCTTTGTAAAAAAAACAGCTGCGCGAGAAGGGTATCCTCAGGGATACGATACTGATGGAAGAATGTATACGGATATGTATGCTATCCGTCTTGCAGAAACCTACTTATTGAGGGCTGAAGCATATTTTTTAAATGGAGATAATACAAATTCTACCGCTGATATAAACATAATTAGGAATAGAGCACAGGCCACTCCGATCGCTTCTAGCTTGATTACGTTAGATTATATTTTAGATGAAAGGGCAAGAGAATTAGTTTCGGAAGAACCGAGAAGACTTACTTTGGCAAGAATGAATAAACTTGCAGAACGGGTAAGGCTTTACAATCCAGTATCTGCTCCCAGTATTCAAGACTTTCATAATCTATGGCCTATTCCTCAGGATGCCATTGACGCTAATTTAGAAGCTGAATTAATACAGAATCCAGGATATTAAATGCATAATTAGGTTAAACTTTTATAACTCTGAATTTATTGAAAACACCTTCAAAAATGTTTTAGTTTTGAAATTAAGTGTCCTTGTTTATTTAATTATAACAGGGACATTTTTTTAATTTAGCCATAAATTCAAGTTATATTGAAAATTTATCATGAAGGTTCTTTGAATTAAACATCTTTCAAAATCTTTATGATCATAAGACCTTAGTGAAGGATACAAGAAATATAGCGAATGAACATCCAGATTTTGTCAAAGAGTTAAAAATTAAAATAAAAAACAGATTAGATCAGAATTAATATTATTCAGTATCACACAGTTCATAAAACTAAAGTAATTATGAGAATAAAGTTTTCATTAGTGTTTTTTATAGCAATTCCTTTCCTATTAACCGCTCAGCATTTTGGTGAAAGTAAACACTCTATGAACAAAAACACCTCCAATATGGATGTTTTAAAATACTGGAAAACGAACTCCCCTAAGAAAGCAGAGATTTATCAATCAGCACTCAATATTCTTTCGGCATCTAAAGAAGCTTCATACAGTGATTTATTGTTAAATGAAAAGTATTTAGAACTCTGCAGTAAACTTGAACTACATTTATTGGGAGGCCCAATTTTAGGCGAAATAAAAGAACATGGAATTTCTATCTGGCTCAGAACAAGTATCCCGTCTAAAATACAAGTATCCTTGTCTTCTGAAAATAAAATATTCATGTCAGAGACTAGTTACACGAAAATTGAGAATGACTTGTCGGGTTTATTAAAAATTGACGGTTTGACAGATGATACCACCTATTCTTATAAAGTAATTATTAATGATAGTATTGAAGTATCCGACGATAATTATTTCTTCAAAACATTACCAAATAAAGATGAGATAAAAACTACTAGAATTGTTTTTGGATCTTGTCTGCATAGATGGGGGCTAGGCAACTCCCAATTATTTAGTGCCATAAAAAAAAGAAAACCATCTGCAATGTTATTATTAGGTGACATTGCAGTACAAGATAGAGATAACCATTTAGGAATGCATCGTGCAGATTATTTGCTTCGTGACTTTCAGACAGCTTGGAGTGATTTCGCCTGTAATGTGCCTATTTACGCAAGTTGGGATGATCATGATTACTTTAATAATGATGAATCGGGTGTCCCAAATGGTTACATAGACCAAGATAGAGATAATGTGAGGCAAATTTTTAAAAACTCATGGAATAATCCATCATATGGGTTAAATGACGAAGGCATTTATTTTAAATCAAAAATTGGTTTATGTGAAGTTGTAATGACTGATAACAGGTATTTTGGCTCTGAAGAAAAGAGTTCCTTTTTAGGAAAAAAACAGATGGAATGGTTAAAGATGCAGATAGCAGATTGTAAGAGTCCATTTTTGATTTTATCCTGTGGCAGTATGTGGAGTGATTTTGTCTCAAATGGTAAAGATTCATGGGGTGTAAGTGATTCTAAAGGACGTGAGGATATTTTTAAATTGATTGAGGACCGCAATATTTCTGGTGTTTTGTTAATTTCTGGAGATAGGCACGGAGCGAGGGGGTTTACTATTCAAAGAGAATCTGGCTTCGAATTTTATGAATTTGAGGTGGCGAGTCTTGGAGCAAGGATTGGTCCACCAAAAACTAAACCAGAATGGACAAATCAATTATATGGAATAGATGGAACTTTTGCATTTGGAGAATTTACCTTTAAAAACACAACAGATGAAAAACATGTTGATTTTCGATTAATCAAAGAAGATGGGAATATATTGTACAAAAAAAGGTTATCATTAAATGATTTAACACCAGTTGAATAAAAAAAGATTAAGTGTTAAACGAAATTTGCAAGATTAAACAGTATGGTTTTCAGATTTTATTAGCAAAAAACTAATTAAAGTTGATGAATATGAATAAGAAAATATTATTATGGTCGATAACTGCTGCATTTGCAGGGTTTCTCTTTGGATTTGATACAGTAGTAATTTCTGGGGCAGAAAAGAAATTACAACTATTATGGGGTACCACTGATCTTTTTCATGGATCTGTTATTATAGGTATGGCTCTTTGGGGTACAGTAATAGGTGCTGTTTTTGGAAGTATACCGACCAATAAGCTAGGTAGAAAACAAACTTTAATATGGATTGGTGTTTTATTTACTATATCCGCAATAGGTTCTGGTTTAGCTAATGGTCCATGGACTTTTGCAGTTTTTAGATTTATAGGGGGCATTGGTGTTGGAGTGTCTACAATAGCGGCACCTGCATATATTTCAGAAATTGCTCCAGCAAAAGATAGAGGTAAGTTGGTGGGGCTTTATCAATTTAATATTGTTTTTGGGATTTTAACAGCATTTTTTTCTAATTATTTACTGAATGATATCGGTGAGAATGCATGGAGATGGATGGTTGGTATAGAAGCACTGCCATCAATTATTTATACTTTACTCGTTTTAATGGTTCCTAAAAGCCCAAGATGGTTAATAACAAAATCAAGAAGTGACGAAGCTAAAGAAGTTATAGACTTACTAAGTGAAGATCAGGATCAAGATTCAGAAAAACTTATTTTGGAAATAAAAGATGAAATGGATAATACAGTTCCTAATGAAAATATTTTTCTTAAAAAATATAGATTTCCACTTGTATTAGCTTTCTTAATTGCATTTTTCAATCAATTATCAGGTATTAATGCTTTTTTATATTATGCACCGAGAATTTTAGAAGAAGCAGGGTTAGGGGAAAGTGCTGCTTTATTAGGGAGTATAGGAGTTGGAGTTACTAATATGTTTTTTACACTATTGGGAATCTTTTTAATAGATAGGTTAGGGCGTAAACAGCTAATGTATATCTGCTCTGTTGGATATATTATTTCACTTTCTTTAGTTTCTGCGGCTTTTTTTCTAAATTGGGAAGGCAGTGTTATGCCTAGTTTCTTATTTATGTTTATAGCTGCTCACGCAATTGGTCAGGGCACAGTTATCTGGGTATTTATTTCAGAAATATTCCCAAATCATTTAAGAAGCTCAGGACAAGCATTTGGTAGCTCTGTGCATTGGGTTTTAGCAGCAGTAATTCCTTCATTAGTTCCTGTTTTGTTCTCAACAGTAGGCGCTGGTGTTGTCTTTTTAATTTTCGCTATTATGATGTTTTTACAATTATTATTTGTGTTTTATATGATGCCGGAGACAAAAGGTGTTCCACTTGAACAGTTAAGTAAAAAACTTATTAAACGTAAAAATCAAACTAATTTTTAATGAAAAATACACAAAAAACTATATTCACGATTCTTTTCTTAACCATAGGTGTAATTGTTTTTGCACAACAAAACATTGATACTGTTACTTATACTGAAAACTTCCGAGGTCAATATCATTTCAGTCCTAAAACAGGATGGATGAACGACATTAACGGGTTGGTGTATCAGGGGGGGAAATATCATATGATTTATCAATGGGGGAAAGACGTTAGACACGGTGGCTATGCAACTAGCTCCGATTTGTTGCATTGGAAGGATGAAGGTGTGGCTCTAATACCGCAAGGATCCAACTTACCTAAAGAAGCTCTTAGGAACGTATCTGGGAAACAAGTTTATTCAGGAAGTGCCGTTGTGGTATCTGGGGAAATGTCAAAACGAATTACAGGTTCAGAAAGGGAAGCAATTATTGCGATTTACACAGGAACGGAAGTTGGAACCTGTCTTGCATGGAGTATTGATTCTGGCAAAACTTGGCATGATTACAAGAATAATCCAGTAGCAAATCCCGCTAAAAGAGGCATATCCACGAGATCCTGTAGTTCTTTACCATCAACCAACTAAAAGATGGATTATGGCCCTTTACGAGAACGGTACTACTTTTTATGGCTCTGACGACCTGATTAACTGGGGTTTTCTAAGTAATATTGATTTTGGTTTCGAGTGTCCTGACTTATTTCAATTACCATTGGATGGAAACAAACAAAATATGAAATGGGTTCTTTGTGATGCCGATGGCGCTTATTTAGTGGGTCAGTTTAATGGCACAAAATTCATTCCTGATGAAGGTCAGAAAAATCATATTATGACGCTTGGAAATGATTTTTATGCTGCGCAAACTTTTCCTGCAGGAAATCTTCCCGATGATGATGAACGGATAATACAGATCGCCTGGATGGATCATTGGAATGGAGGTCTTGGAGAAACTATTTGGGAAAGAAATGCCACTTTTCCAGTTTCGCTTGGGTTGGAAACCTATGATGGACAAATGCGCTTGACCCGAAGCCCCATTAAAGAAATATCTAAACTCTATGAAAGTGAAAAAATATGGGATTCTCAAATCGTTAAACCAGATAACAAACTTTTTAAAGGTATAAAATCTAAAAAGTTTGAAATAGTTGCTGAATTTGATTTAACCAATACTTCCGCCTCTAAGTTTGGTTTTAAGATTGTCAATAAAACAATAGCTTATCATGTAAAAAGCCAGTTTTTGTTAAATGAAAGTCTTAAACCTGATGCATCGAATCGTATAAAAGTAAGAGTTCTTGTTGATTGGGGGCAACTAGAAGTATTTGCAAATAATGGCATATTTTCTTATTCCGAGCAATTTGCTTTTTCACCAGACAGTAGGACGAGTGTTTCGTTATTCACTGACGGCGACATTCAACTGATCTCCATGGAATTCCACGAAATATCAAGGACTTGGAAAGAATAGTGCTTAAGTTTAGAGCATAATTAATTTAAAAGTTTGCTTTCAAATTATAATGATAAAAGTCAAATAAAATTGGTTCTTCAGTTGAAAAGTTTATTTGGGCTTTTAAAGTTGCTGTAGCTTTATGATCTATATAGAACGAATAGAATAATTATGAAGAAATTTACATGTTTTGGAGAAGTACTGTGGGATGTTTTTCCAACTTATAAAAAAATAGGTGGTGCCCCACTAAACGTTGCACTCAGGTTGCAATCACTAGATAATGAAGTCGCTATACTTAGTAGTGTAGGCAATGATGAAAGAGGAAGAGCTCTATTGGATTATATAATCCAAAATGGCTTAGATGTTACCTGTATAGAAGTAAGTGACAAGTTTAAAACAGGAAAAGTAAAAGTAATTCTGAATGATAAGGGCTCCGCTTTTTATGATATTGAGTATCCAAGAGCATGGGATAACATAAAAATCACGCAAGAGTCAATTAATCTAGTAAAACAATCTGATGGCTTTGTATTTGGAAGTCTTGCAGCTAGGGACGATTTTTCCAGAAAAACGCTATATGGGTTGATTGAACATGCCAAGTTTAAAATTTTTGATTTAAACCTAAGGTCTCCTTATTATACCAGGGAAGTCTTAAGTTATTTAATGAACAAGGCAGATTTTATAAAATTCAATGATGATGAGCTATATGAAGTTTGTAAAAATGAGGGATCAAAACACCTTTCGTTAGAACAAAATATTAGGTACATATCAAAGAAAACCAATACTAACAATATTTGTGTGACCAAAGGACGTCATGGAGCAGTCTTAATGTATGACGGAAAGTTTTATTATAACAGTGGATATCTCATTAAAGTAATAGACACCGTTGGTTCTGGTGATTCTTTTTTAGCTTCACTAATTAATAAATTACTTAAAAATAAAGATCCGCAAGAGGCTATTGATTTTGCATGTGCTGTCGGAGCATTGGTAGCCAAAAGTGAAGGAGCTAATCCAAAAATAACAAAAGAGCGAATTAATAAGTTTATAAATCCAGACTCTAATACTCCAAATCTATTAACTCATAAAAAGAATGATTTATAATTAATCAATTAAATGTTAAAAACGGGAATTTAATAAATTATTCAAATAAAAGCTTGAATTCTAAACACTCTAGTTGTCGAAAAGATCCTAAAACAGTAATCTACTCACAAGCATAAATCATCAATAAAAGACGATAAAATAATGTTAAAGCCTAGACCTATATTACTCCTGAGGTAGATTTTAAAATGATCCCAGGAATTGCAAGTGGGCATATTACTTTATTAAATATATATTTCTAATGTTATATTCCAAGGTTGGACTCACAGCAGCTTATGCCTATGACTTTGGAACGCCCAGTGGATCTGCGGCAATCACCACAAGCGGAACAGAAATCTTTCTGAAGTTTAAGTTTTAATATCGAGTCAGATCATCTGATTTAAGCAAAACCACACTCCAAGGATTCTATGAGTCATATATCTCTAAACCCCATATTTTACTGGGGATAGCTGGGTTCTAATTACCTACTTTTATTTGGGTGTAAACCCCAAAAAATCCAACCTAAAACTCTCAATTCAACACCCCACCCCTTCAAAATAAGTCTATTTTCCTTTTGGGGATCTGCTGGTGAAATGGGTATATAGCCTAATCTCCTAATTCATCTATGGGTTTTTTATGCTTAATTTATTTTCTGAACTTCAACCTCTGATTGTTTATCTTTATAGATTAGTCTGACTATAATTAAAGTTAATCGAACTGAAAATATTTAAAATGAAAAAATTATTTGCAGCTTTCTCTTTTTTTTACCAATGATGATATGCGGGCAAAGCCATAAGGATGACCTTAATTTGGCGGATAAGATTTCAGAAGTTAGGGAGCAAAACATACTTCAAAATCCCGACTATCACAATTGGGGCTCCTCCATTATAAAGGGCGAAGATGGAAAATATCATCTGTTCTATGCTCAAATGTCAAAAAAAATCGGATTCAAATCATGGCTGACCGATGGGGTTGTTTCACATGCAACTTCTGATTCTGTCGCTGGGCCATACCTTCATAAAGAGATCGTTCTAGAAGGCCGTGGGCCTGATTATTGGGATGCCTATACAGCGCATAATCCAAGGATCAAGTTCTTTGATGGCAAATACTACTTGTATTATATGTCCACCAATTCAGGGGACTGGAAATTTTCTGAAGAGGAGTTTGAGCAAGCCAGAAGTCAAGGCATTCCCAATCAATTTCGATCGATTGTAAGAATGAATCAACGCATAGGGGTTGCGGTTTCAGAAAACATTAATGGTCCATGGGAAAGATTTGATAAGCCTATTTTAGAACCTTCGGGCCCAATTTCTAAAATTACCTGTAATCCAGCGGTGGCAAAAAGACCTGATGGAGGATATATTATGATTGTTAGGGGGGATAAACCCAATGTAAAATATGCCAATGGAAAATGGCCTGGTCCAAATGAACTAATAAGAAGTCAGGCCATCGCCCTATCGGATTCTCCCGTGGGCCCCTGGGAAATTCAACCCAAACCCGCCGTGGGAAATTTAAATTCTGAAGACCCTGCCATTTGGTATGATAATAAAAGGGGGCGATATTATGGTGTTTATCATGCATTTGGATATATGGGTATGATTACTTCTGTCGATGGACTTAATTGGGAAAACGCAAAACATTACAAAGTATTGGATAAGGCCCTAACAAAAGCTGATGGTACACAAATAATGGCCAATCGATTGGAGCGACCCTTTATTTATGTTGAGGATGGTGTTGCCAAAGTCATGACGGTGGCAGTATTCGAGGAAAACAAAAATTCCTATTCTCTATTCATTCCTCTGGATTAATTCTTTGAAATAAAATTGATTTTTTTTACAATAATTTAATTTCTATGCATCAAGCGTTTCCAACATAATATCTTTAACCTGAGCTAGAGCGCATCTCTTTATATCTAATATGACAAACTTATTCTAATTAGATTTCTCTATATTTAAACATGTAATAATCAACACTGTGAAAAAGACTTTTCTGGCTATATTACTTTCAGTTATTTTTTTTGGCTGTAAAGAGGATTCGAGAATCAATCCTGAAAATTTTTTAACAGGTGATAAGTGGTGTATTGATTATAATGAATTTTGTATTATTTTTTTAAAAGATAGCGTTATAGTTTCAAATTCCATTGATGGCAAGTTTAATTCACATAAAAAAAAACCTTTTCATATAACAAAAATAGATTATGAGAATAACATTATCTACACTCAACGTATTGAAAGCATTCTTGGGAATTTATACTTATTTAAAATCCTTAATAAGGATACTGTCGAGTTTCAAGTACAAGGAGATTTAAAGTCTGAAAAGCTTTATCGAGTAAAGTTATAGCCCAATTTTTTAGTAAACTATTCCCTCCATCAACCCTGAAGGCTTAACTAGGTGTTGGTTCTCTATCAACCCTCTGACTCCAAACAGAGGTGTTTTTTAACAAAATAATAACACAAACATTATAGGGCTTTGGCTTAGAATATTAGTTGCATTCCATAGCCTTTCTTTTTTAGGTGATGGTTTTGTTGTTAATTCAAATTGTATAAATTTGTTCAATAAATCATTCTTAAAAAAGACTATGAATAATCTTGTATTTATTTTACTTTTTAATCTTTTATTATTTGTTAATAATATTTTTAACATAAAAGTAGACTTAGCCGAATATGACTCTTCTGGTCCAATAAAAATCAGAACGGAGAAAAACTCTTTATTAGTGAACTGGACATCATTAGATGAGAACGAGTTTAGAATAAATTTTAATTTATCTAATGACGACTACTTAATTGATAAGGTTTCCGTTAAAAAAAAGGGAGAATCTTCATTTATTAAATTAGCCGAAAAAATACAACCTGACTTTCATGTAACTATTGGAAGTAGAGACTCAAAATATAACGTAAACTGGCCTTGGATATTTTTCGATAATCCTTTTAGCAAACCATTTAAAACGTTCCCCTCGGTCATTGATTTGAAATATGTTAAAGTGAAATCATTTGATGGTAGAGTCAGGATTATTTTCTCGAATATTTCTAGTGGTTCTTTTGAAGGAAAATTGATTTGTAACATTTACCCTGGAAGTCCATTAGTTTATTGGGAAGCTGTAATGGTTAATGACAAACCAAAAGTTGCGTACCTATATGATTCCTATTTTCACACAGAAATTCCAAAAATAGTTTATGAAGATTTTAAAACCTCAAAATTAGAGAGAATCAATCCTGAAGATACATTGTCAAACTACAAAGTTAATTACAGGACTATGATGGTTGACTACACTAATGGGACTATGGCTATTTTTCCTCCTCCACATGCCCATTTTTGGGCGGCAAACAAACCCTCACCAAATATAGGTTTTTTGAGAGCAAGTAAAAAAACTATAGGTACACGTCAAGCCCGTAAGCTAGATGTTGCATATAATGCTTGGGTAGACGCACCTGTAGGTAAATATCAGCGTATGGGAGTTTTTCAATTGTTTAGTCCAACTGACGCAAAGACAACTCTCAAAAAAGTTAAACTATATACCCATGGAGATAAATTTAAAATTATTGAGGGCTATAAAACTTACACCACTCACTATCACCCTAAAATAACCCGTTATGAAATGGATGGCGAGTATCACTATCCTTCTGAGTTTAAGAAGGTGATGAAAAATTTAAATGTACAAATTGTTCATTTAGCTGAATTTCACTGCTGTGGAGACTGGAAGGGAGAAGATGTTGGAGAGGAAAGGCTTAAGCAGCTTAAAGGGATGTTTGATCTTACTCTAAAATATTCTGATAAAGAATTCGCATTGTTACCAGGCGAGGAAGCAAATGTACACTTCGGTGGACATTGGACATATCTTTTTCCTAGACCAATATATTTCATTAAAAGCAGAGCGACAGGAAAGCCATTTAAAGAAACATTAAAGGGCTTCGGAACAGTATATAACCTAGGAAGTAGTGAGGATGCATATAGTATGTTAAAAGCCGAGGGAGGGCTTGCCTTTACAGCTCATCCCAGAATTAAAGGTTCAAAAGATTTCCCGGATAAGTATGCACAAAATAATTTTTTTATAGATGACAATGTATTTGCTGGAGTTGAATGGAAAGCAGTACCCTCAGATCTTTCACAACCCCGTTTAGGTCAGCGTGTATTTCAACTCCAAGACGAGATGAATCAATGGGGCGTTGATAAAAAAATGATTGGTGCAGCGGATATATTTTATATAGATTCCACCTCCTCTATTTATAGTCAAATGAATATAAATTATTTAAAATTAGATTTGATTCCTGATCCAAGTAACTATCCGGAAGTAGTTGATGTTATTAAAAATGGGGATTTATGGTTAAGCACAGGTGAAGTCTTACTGCATTCACATACCATAACTGAAAATCAAGTTAATGTGGATATTGAATGGACGTTTCCATTAGATTTTGCTGAAATTATTTATAATGAAGGGGATGTAGTAAAAAAACATAGAATCCCCCTTACTAAAACTAAAGAGCATGGCAGAAATCAATTCACTTTTCCTATAAATTTATCTGACGCTACGTGGGCTCGAATTGAAGTTTGGGATGTTGCTAGAAATGGCGGATGGACTCAGACCAAATGGTTAAAAACTCCTGTTAGAAGAGCTTTTAGTATTTCAGGATTTACCCTTATCAATGCTGACACTGATTCTCCAATTTCAGGTTTTGAACCTATAGAGAACGGATCCGTAATCAACTATCAAAGTTTACCTTCTAAGAATATTAATATTCGAATTGATCCAAGTCCTTATCTGTCTGATTCGCTCGAAATTAAATTTAATGATGATATAATAATAGAAACTGATGAGATTTATCCATTTTCAGTATGGGGCGAATCAAATGGAGATTTTAAAGCAAAGACTCCTGGTTTGGGTATCCATAATTTAAAAGTTACACCTTACAATAATGGAAAAAAAGGAACTCCATTTTCTATTAACTTTTCACTTATAGATCAAGATATTTCTGGAGATTAAAACCTATATTATAAAAGATTTATACTCTAAGTCTTAACATGATATTATCTGCTAGCGCTTTTCTTTTTTGCATATAAATTTGCCCCTAACTATTATAAAAAAGGTAAAAAATCCAGCCTAAAACTCTCAATTTAAAACCCCACCGATTCAAAATAAATTTATTTTCCTTTTGGAGATTTGCTATTTCCTTCTATAAAATATTTAAATAATTTTTTAACCTAAAAGTAGGGTGTTGAAAATCTCAATCCGAGTTATAGATATAACATTTAAAATTACACATCATGAAATTAATAAAACTTTCTACTTTAGTATTATTTGCCACTTCTTTTATTGCTTGCGATAAAGGATCAGAAAGTAGCTTTTCCGAAAACTTAAGCACAACAACTGTCTTAGAAACCATTAATTCACTTTCTTTTAAATCCTTATCAGATACTAACAGAAGAGAGATGAATATTTATGGAATTATTATAAGTTTGTTTTTTTAACCTTTATGCGCCGATCCCTTTCTATTATTTTTTTATTTTTTTATACTACTATTTGTGGTCAAAACGTGACTCTTAGTGGGGTAGTTTTAGAAGCTAGCAGCAACGAAACGCTTATAGGAGTAACGATCGCTATACCTGAGCTGTTTGCCGGCGTAATCACAAATGAATATGGATTTTATTCAATCTCTCTTCCTTATGGAACTTATGATGTGCAAGTGAGTTATGTCGGGTATCAAACCATTATAAGGACTATAGTATTTGATGAAAATAAAAAAATAAAATTTCAATTAGAGGTAGATGTAGCTCAATTAAATGAAGTGATCCTCAAAGAAAGTATAGAGCGCAATAGCATTAGGAAGCCACAGATGAGTGTTAATGGCTTTACCGCTTCGAGTATTAAAAAAATTCCTGTGATTCTTGGAGAAGCAGATGTGCTTAAATCTCTTTTATTACTTCCTGGAGTTACCAGTGCTGGAGAAGGGGCCTCAGGATTTAATGTAAGAGGTGGTGCTGCAGATCAAAATTTAATTTTGTTAGATGAAGCTATTGTTTTTAATTCATCACACTTATTTGGTTTCTTTTCTGTTTTTAATCCAGATGTAATTAAAGATGTTAAGTTGTACAAAGGAGGTATTCCTGCTAAATATGGGGGTAGAATTTCTTCTGTGTTAGATATTTACCAAAAGGAGGGGAATAGCAAGAAGTTTAAATTAAAAGGGGGTATTGGTCTAGTGTCTACCAGGGTGCTTTTAGAAGGTCCTCTCGAAAAAGACAAGGGTGCTTTTTTGTTTGGGGGTAGGGCTTCTTATGCCCATCTATTTTTAGCACTAACTGGTAATGAAAATAAAGCTTATTTCTATGATTTAAACATCAAATTAAATTATACGATCAATGATAACAATAGTGTTTATTTGTCAGGTTATTTAGGAAAAGACCTATTTGCTATTTCAACTAACTTTATTGCTGATTATGGAAATTCAGTCGCCAATTTTAGATGGAATCACCTTTTCACAGATCAGTTATTTTCTAATCTATCTATTATTTACTCAGATTATTATTATGGGTTGGAATTTGACTTAGTCGGCTTTAAATGGGACTCTGGCATAAGTAACTTTAATATCAAGTATGACTTTAAACACTACCTTTCAAGCCAACTAAAGCTCAATTATGGGCTAAATAATATTTATTATAAGTTTAATCCAGGTGAGATTAATCCCAGCAGAAAAAATTCTGGAATTGAGAGGGGTAAACTCATAAATAAGTTCGCTAATGAGTTTAGTGCTTATATAGATATAGAACAAAATTTAACTGATAGAGTTTCTTTACAATACGGAATACGTTGGAGCAATTTTACTCGTTTGGGGCAGGACCAACTTAACCGATATGAAGGGAATAATGCAATTACCTTTAATACAGGTTTTCAATTATATGAAGAGGCCGTCCCAGTGGGTTTTGTAAGTTATAATAGAAGTGATGTCATTGATTTCATTTAATAATTTAGAACCTAGACTTGGATTCTCATATTTATTAAACGAGAGCAGTAGTTTAAAAGCCAGTTACACCCATATGGCTCAATATTTACATTTACTCTCTAATACGAACTCCCCAACGCCTTTAGATGTTTGGACCCCGAGCGGTCCTTTTGTGAAACCTCAATTACAGGATCAATATGCAATAGGGTACTTTAAAAATTATGAAAACTATTCCATAGAAACAGAAATTTTTTTTAAGGATATTCAAAATAGAATAGATTACATAAATGGGGCTAATCTAATTGCTAATGATGCTGTTGAACAAATAATCTTAAACGGAGAAGCAAGAGCCTATGGATTAGAATTCTTACTTAGAAAAAACAATGGGAATTTCACAGGCTGGATTGCATATACTTGGTCTAGGTCTGAGCAAAGAACCCCTGGACGTACACAAGAAGAGTCTGGAATTAATGGAGGGAATTGGTACTTCACTCCTTTTGATAAGACCCACGATATTTCATTAAATGGAAGTTATAAGTTAGACTCTAAATGGAGCTTTAATGCAAACTTTTTATTCCAAACCGGTCAGCCCGCCAATTATCCAGTGGGTCAATATGAACAGCGGGGCCTTACGATTCCTATTTATGGTCTAAGAAATCAAGAGCGATTACCTGCTTACCACAGATTAGATGTTGCTGCAACTTTCATTCCTAGTAAAAACGCAAATAGGAAAAAGCAATCAGAATGGACTTTTGGAATCTATAACCTTTACAATAGGAAAAACACTCAGTCCTTGAACTTTAGAGAAAATACTGACACAGGTAATAATGAAGCATTGCGTACTTCTATTTTTGGAATAGTTCCTTCTGTGACTTATAATTTTAAATTTTAAGCAAATGAGAAGAAGAAGTATTTTATTTTCGTTTATTATTTCCTATCCAGTTGTGAAGAAGTGATTCAGGTAGATGTTGTAAATACAACCCCTAGAATAAGTATAGATGGTCACTTTAATCTTTTCACACAAGAAACACCTGTACGTTTAGATGGAGGGGTGCGCCTAACCAAGTCATCAGATTATTTTGATTTGTCTGTTCCTCTGATAACGGATGCGACTGTTACTATTACTCATTTAGAATTAGGCATCACTTATCCATTAATATATCAGCCAGACACCACTTTTTATATTCCAGAAAACCCTTTGATTTTAACAGATTTTAATTCGGATTATCTGCTTAGGATCTTTTATAAAGGTGAAATATTTGAAAGTAAGACTTCATTCATCCCTGTAGCCCCCATTCAAAGTGCTATACAAGGAACAAAAACCTTCCGTAATAAAGATGAGGAATCTATTTCATTTAAAGATAATGCATCTAGGGACGATTACTATCTTTTTGATTTCGGGTTAGATCTTTACAGGTCATTTGAAGATCGTTTTTTTCAGGGTAAAGAATATGGTTTCTCTTATTTTTATAATTCAGACGAGGTATCCGTTGGAGATACTATTACAATAAAGTCACACGGGAGAAAAAAGAATATTTTACTTATTTTGAAAACATTTTAGAACTCTCCGAAGATAGAGGAGGTCCTTTTCAGTCTATTCCATCGAGTTCAAGAGGGAATATTGTAAATAAAACAAATCCAGCACAATACCCTTTGGGCTATTTTTTACTTTCTGAATCAGATGAAATTTCATTGATCATCATTGAATAATAGTCCACTTTTTTTGCACGATATATTTACGTTACGAGGATATTAAATCTATAGAAACTGAAAAAAATACACTCTAAAACTCTCAATTGATCACCCCACCCCTTCAAAATAAATCTATTTTCCTTTGAGGGATGTGCTTGTAAAATGGGCATATAGCCCAATTATTTTTAATGATTTAATTTCTAATATGAATATATAGAACTTTTAGATAAAATCATCTTCTTTTTTGAATTTCACCAATGATTGGATTTGTTCCCACTGGATAAAGAAAATCTAACATCTGTTCATTTGTTAAGCCGCGGTCATCTCGTTGAAATTTAATCTATATTATCTTTAAGAGGTAATCGACATTGTTCTTCTTATATTGAGTCGAAAGCATTTCAAGCGAATTATTTTGAAGCTTTAAGGGGTATTGCTAAAAACGAAAGATTAGTCATAAAAATCACTGATGTTCAACCCGGTCTTGCTGACACACCGATGGCTGAAGGAGAGGGACTTTTTTGGGTAGCCCCCGTAAAAAAAGCATCAAACCAAATCTATTCGGCAATTTTAAAACAGAAAAAAAAGTTTACATAACCAAAAGATGGTGATTAATCGATTGGGTTATGAAAATTACTACAAGTTGGGTATTAGAAAAAATGTAAAAAGCGCCCTTAAAGACAGAGCATAAAACACTGCTGTTAATCACTAAATAGAAAGGTTTCTGCTTATTTTCCAAGGCCACCAAATTTTTATAATTTAGCTTTGACGGAATTTAAGATGAAAATGAAAATTTGGAGGGTGTTTGTTCCGAAAAAATAACGTCTTTTTTCAGGCATCATTTCACACACTAACCAATAAAAACTATCAAAAGTGAGTATTAGCGGATTTACAATGGTACGAAATGCTACGAAGTATTATTTTCCAATAAAGGAATCAAACCAACTACCCATAGTTGATGAGTTTATTGTGGCGTTGGGAGATTGTGATTCAGACGATAAAACAAGAGAAGAAATTGAATCAATCAATTCCGATAAAATCAAAATAATTGACCGAGTTTGGTCCGAACGCGATTTCATTGATGGGAAAGTTTTCGCCAACGAAACAACATTCGCCATGAGCCAATGTAAAGGGGATTGGCGCTTCTATTTACAAGCTGATGAGGTAATTCACGAAAAAGAACACCCGATGATTTTAGCGGCTTGTGCTGACAATTTAATAAATAAAAATATTGATGGCTTCCTGTTTAATTACCATCACTTTTTTGGTGATTATGAGCATTATTTACCGGTTCATGGCTGGTATAAAGATGAAATCAGGATCATCAGGAATAATGCAGAAATTTACTCATACAAAGATGCTCAATCGTTTAGAAAAAAAGCGGATGAGAAACTAAACGTACTTGAAGTTAATGCAACAGTATATCATTACGGATGGGTTCGTCCTCCCCACCTGATGCAATCAAAAAAGAAAGAACAAGATTCGATACACCATGGGAGGGACAAAATTAATGAGGAATACAAGTCTAGGCCAGATACTTTCAATTACGGTGCTATGGATAAAATCCCTGTTTTCAATGCGAGTCATCCAAAAGTAATGAAGGATTTTCGGGCTAAGATAAGTTGGATTGATCAATTGAATTATTCTAAAAAGGCTAAGCTCAATAGGGATAAAATGAAACATGAAAAGTTTAAATATCAGTTATTAACTTTTCTTGAAAATACATTTAATGGTGGAAAGGATTTTTGGGGCTATTCTAATTGGAATAAAGCAACAGCTTCCATCAAAAAATAAACACCAGAGATTGAAAATTGCGATAAGTGTTTGTATTATGCTTATTTATGAAAATCCTTGGGCATTTTATTAGGTATTTATTTACTAAATTAGGAAATTAAACACGTTGGGAAAAATTGAAAATTAATGAATTACGAGGAGAACCCTAAAAGTATTAAGTATCATGTTAAGAAATATCTGCACAAAAACAAGGGGAGGTTTCTCAATAAATCTGTCATAGATTTTCCTGCTGGAAATGGCGTTACTACAAAGATATTAAAAGAAATTGGAGCTAATCCGTTACCGTTAGATCTATTTCCTGAATATTTTAATATTGAAGAATTAGATTGTAAAAGAGCAAATATTGCTGAAGGTCTTCCTGTTGAAGATGCCTGTTCAGATTATTTAATCTGTCAAGAAGGTATAGAACATTTCTCAGATCAATTGGCTTCTTTTAAAGAATTTAATCGTGTTATAAAAAAAGGAGGAGGGCTTATTGTTACAACTCCTAATTACTCCAATCTAAGAGCTAAAATGAGCTACCTTCTTTCAGAAAGTGAGCGATTTAATTCAATTATTGCTCCCAACGAATTAGATAGTATTTGGATGTCTAAAGAAGACATCACGGATGAAATATATTATGGTCACATTTTTTTGATTGGCATTTTAAAACTTCGTTGCTTTGCAAAATTAAGTGGATTTAAAATAAAACACATTCAGCCAACACGGGTGAGGACAACATCTTTGTTTTTACTTCTACTCTTCTACCCTTTCATTCTGATATCAAATTGGATTACGTACAGAAAGAGACTCAGAAAAAACAAAGACTTTGATGACGTTACAAAACGAGAGGTTTACCATGAAATTTTTAAACTTTCTATAAATCCAAAAATCTTAGTAGATGGACAAAATAATAGAATTTAAAAAAGAAAAAGAATTAAGTGAAATAGCTAGAGACCTAAAAAGCAATCATAAAGAATTTGGAGTCACTTAACGAACTTTGCCTAAAGAAAACCATTAAAACAAGTTTTGACAGTTTTTCAATTTGGGTATCTTTGGGAAATACAGCATCCCCTTTAATCAAAACCCAAACGTTGTTCTTAATTTAAATAGGATTAATCAGTTTATTAATGGAAAAAGAAAATGTTCTTCACAAAGAACAACCCAACAACCCACTGCACGGTGTGAAATTGATAACCATTTTAGAAGTATTGGTGGAACGTCATGGATGGGAAAAATTAGCGCTAAAAGTTAATGTCAATTGTTTTAAAAAAGATCCTTCAATAAAATCTAGTCTTAAATTTTTAAGAAAAACACAGTGGGCTAGAGATAAAGTTGAACAGCTTTATCTTAATTTAAAAAATAAAAATATTTAATTAAAATGAAAAATCTATATCTGATCGCATTGGCCACCATTTTTTTAAGTCCTAGTGTCGGCTTTGGACAGGCAATTTTGCCGCTTTGGCCTGATGGAGTTCCCAATCAAAACCCATCTGAGGAAGTCGAAAATAAAATGTATCGAGACATTCTAAGGATTTCAAATGTTCAAAACCCGACACTTGAAGTATTCCTACCCTGCCAAAAAAACCGCAACAGGTCAGGCGGTGGTTATTTGTCCTGGGGGGTGGCTATTCGATTCTTGCTTATGATTGGGAGGGTATCGATATTGCGAAATGGTATAACGCACAAGGAATTGCAGCCGTTGTCTTAAAATACCGTCTTCCAAAGTCAATCACACTCATCAAACCAGAAATTGCTCCTTTGCAGGATGCACAAAGGGCGATTCGCTTGGTTCGACATCACGCTAAAAAATGGAATGTTGACTCTTCTCAAATTGGAGTTATGGGCTTTTCGGCAGGGGGTCATTTAGCCTCCACACTCGGGACGCATTACGATGAAAATGTATTAGGAGATTCAAAGGATCCAATTGATTCCTTGAGTGCTCGTCCTGATTTTATGGTTTTAATTTATCCTGTTATCACCTTTGACAAAAAGTATTATCACGGTGGGTCTAAAAACAACTTAATTGGAAAAAATGCATCTCAAGAATTGATCGATCATTATTCGAATGATTTACAAGTAAGCTCTCAAACGCCAAAAACTTTCTTGTTGCATGCAACAGATGACAAAGCAGTCCCCGTAGCGAACAGCCTTTTATTTTATCAAGCCCTTGAGAGAAATGGAGTCCCTGTGGAAATGCATATCTATCCTGAAGGAGGTCACGGTTTTGGTCTCGGAATAGGTCGCGGACATTTACAACAATGGCCCGACCGCTTAAAACAATGGCTCAACCACATTAAGATTGTTCAATGAAAAGCTTGTGCTATTAAAACTGAAGTGGAATGATCGCTGATTAGATCGGCTTACATTCGCGTTTGATAGGTATATAGCTCATAGTACCTTCCTTTTGCAGCAATCAGTTCTTTATGCTTGCCACGTTCTACGATATCGCCTTCTTCAACAACTACGATTTGATCTGCTTTCTGAATGGTGCTTAGTCGGTGGGCAATCACAAAAGTGGTTCTATCCTGCATCAAAACAGACAAACTCTTTTGAATAAATGCTTCACTCTGGGTGTCTAAATCGGAAGTCGCTTCGTCTAAAATTACAATTTTAGGTCTCGCCAATAAAGCACGAGCGATAGAAATACGCTGGCGTTGTCCTCCAGATAATTTAACTCCACGCTCTCCAATAAGAGTGTCTAAACCATCATCAAATCGGTCGGTAAACTCGTTGACATAGGCGCCATCAACAGCCTCTGAAAGTTCTTTTTCAGTGGCATCTGGCCGTGGAAAAAGAATGTTTTCTCGAATGGTTCCTTCATATAAAAAATCGTCTTGTAACACTACGCCCAATTGGCTTCTAAAACTTCTTAGATCTACTTTTGACAAATCAACGCCATCAATTAAAACCTGCCCGGAAGTTGGGTTTAAAAAAGCAGTAGCCAAACCAGCAATGGTAGATTTACCAGAACCAGAAGATCCAACCAAGGCAGTAACACTTCCCTTGGGTGCTTCAAATGAAATGTCGTGGAGCACTTCGGTTTTGTCGTCATAACTAAACGAAATATTTTTAAAAGAAACATTTCCTTCGATTTTCGCTAGGGATAAAGTTCGAGTTTCGAGATCGTTTTCTTCGGGGACCGCCATTAAATCTTGAGTTCGGTCCAGTCCAGCAAAAGCTTCGGTGAGCTGACTCCCAATATTACTCATCTGAACGATGGGAGCAATCATAAAGCCTAGGAAGAGTGTAAAAGAAACAAACTCTCCATAGGTCATGGTATTTTTCATAATGAAATAACCTCCCATTCCCATGATTCCAGCGGATGCCAATCCCAGTAAAAAGGTTGACGAACTGGTCATGAATGCGGTGGCAGTTAAACTCTTTTTTACGTTTTGAAACAGTTCATCTACACCTTTTTCAAAAACGTGTTGTTCTTGTGTTTCTGCATTAAATCCTTTGATGACCCGAATCCCATTTAGGGTTTCGGTTAGCCTTCCGGTTACTTCTGCATTGATTTTCCCTCGAGCTCTAAAAATTGGTCGTATGTATCCAAATGCTTTTAGAGCAATTAAGGCAAATATGAGAACAGGAACCAGAACAAACAAGGTCATTTGTGCATTGATTCGAATCAAAATTACGAGTGAAATGATGGCAGTAATACTTCCTCCGATCAATTGAACCAAGCCGGTACCAACCAAATTCCGAACCCCTTCCACATCCGTCATTACTCGAGAGACCAAAGCCCCAGATTTATTATTGTCAAAAAAACTAACGGGAAGTTTGAGTAATTTTTGTTGCACAGTCGCTCTAAGAATAGAAATCAAATGTTGTGCTTCGACACTTAAAATTCGAGTTAATGAAAAGGAACTGATGGACTGAAATAATAAGGCCGTACAAACCACGATCAACAACAAGGTCAAGGAATCGGTGTCTTTAGAGGGGATGACTTCGTCAATTAGTGTTTTGCTGGCATAGGGAAGCACCAAGCCCGACAAACTCCTCACAAGTATTAGGAAAAGTCCAAAAGAAACGATTTTTCTTCTGGGCCAAATAAATTCTTTAAACGCCCAACGAAAGGAAACTTTATTTTTACTCATAGCTTGATTTAAGTTGTAAAATTAAGGGAAAACATTTGACTTCGAATCTTTCGTTCTAAGTCTTTTAATTTGATTTTTTAAAATCTAATTTATAATCTTCAGAAAGATTTTTTTTATTGAACAATAAAGTAATTCTATTCAAGTAGTTCTTTCGTAAGTTTATGTTCTAGAAAATACCATACCATGAACGAAGAAGACAAAAACAAAATTAAAGCCTATAGCAAGCAAACTCCTTTGTATTTAAGCAGAAGAAAATTTGATAGTGAAGGACTGCTAACTGAGGTAAAATGTCCTGGTTGCAAGTTGTTTAAGAGTGTCAAGGACTATGCTAAGAATAAAGTACAGATAGACGGAATAGAAATTAAGTGCAAACTTTGTAAAGCTAAAAAATAAAATCAAGCACCTCTAAGTATGTTAAGGAGGCGTTTTTATCCCTTGTAAAATGGAAGAAAAAAAAGATAAAAACAAAAAAACCAACTTAGGTGGATCTTATAAGTTTAAGATCGCCAAAAAATACAGTAAGCCCAAAACCAAAGGGGATAAACACGCAAATAGAAGAAAGAAAAAATAAACGACCTGTTTTTTTAAATTTTTTAAAAATTAAAAGGAGCACCCATTTTGTGAACACCTCTTAATGTCGAAAAGGCAACATAAACGCAAAGAATAAACTTATCCTTCGGCCCAAACAACAGGCTTATCTCTTCTGTGTTTTCAAAACTTTTCTTTTCTTTGTAAAGAATAACAATTTACAACAATGGAGCGACAAGAATTAATAGATGAGTTTCTTTTGGATTTCAAACCAAAACCAGATCAAAGTTGGAAAAGCTGTTATTTTTTTGCACATCATTTAAAAAAGAAGCACAACATAGATGCCGAATTGCTTGAGGGTATTTCTAAAATTGAGGGAGTTGATCATTGGGTTGTCAGGTTTAATAATATAGACGATGACATCCATGCCAAAGCAATGGGAACAGCACCTGATTCTATCGAGAATCCTGAAATGGTTTGGAGCTTAGAAGCGTTTGAAAAAGACAACTTTTAAGCTTAATGTTAATTTCTTAAGCACCTTACGATTCTCTTTTGCGACTTACAAAACTGCCTGATATTTAAATCTATTTTTATCCTCCCCCAGACCTTTTTGTGTTGTTAATATTGAATGGTTGTTTTACTCATGATTCACCAGAAATTAAAATTTACTTTGAAAATAACATCTGTATATGCCCTCAAGCAAAAGTAGGAGATATTGAAGTAATCGAAGGAATCACTTATGTGGTGGTCGATAATTCAACTGTAAAGACGGAAATCAGTTCTGATATTAGTTTTTGGGACACTTCTAATGTAACCTTTATGTATGCTATTTTTAAAAACTCAAACAGCTTTCAATAAAGACATTGGTGGCTGAGATATGTCTAATGTCATCTATACACACGATATGTTTAAAGGGGGAACTGCTTTCAATCAAGACATTGGAAATTGGAATACCTCCAAAGTGATTAAAATGAGAAGGACGTTTAGAGGTTCAACTACTTTTAATCAAGACCTCACGGGATGGTGCGTTACAAATATTATAACTGAGCCAAGTCAGTTCTTGTTTAATTCACCATTATCTGAAAGTTATATGCCAGTTTGGGGTACTTGTCTTTAGACAAATAAACTCTAACCCCTATTGACAGTCCATCACCCTTTCCAAGTTCCTCCGTAACGATAATCTTCGTTGTCCTTTCTTACTTCAATAACGCAGTCGTTACAAAGAAAAACCCATTCTTTGATTGGTTTGTATTGCACACGATACATCAGCCTATAGGCTTTAGCACATTTTTCACATTCTTTTTTTGCCATTAATCCTTTAATTCAATAATTAAACACCTCTTAACTTTTTCTTTAGATCGTAGCGATATCGACTTACTCTATTTTTTGAGAATAATAATTTCTTCTAGGGAATAAATAAAATTACTAGCATTGAATTATTTGATTTGATTTCTTCAAATATTGACAATAATTAAACCTAATCCATAAAGATTTTATTAATCAAATACGAAGAACTTAAAAATCCTTCATTAATCTTAAATAAAATAATGATTTTATTGAAAAAAAAGAATTGTTTTTGTTTTATTTGAAATTTTATCACTAAAAAATATTGAATTATGAATTTAATTTTAAAAATTTCAATGAATAATTATGTTGAATGGAAAAGTACCTTTATTCACATAAGTAAAGGGCTGAAATTTGTGACGACGCCAAAACAGTAGTTGGGCAAGTTAATGATCAAAGCTGTATTGTAATGCTCTATGATGTTGACATGGAGGGAATGCAAAAACTGATGAGCTCAGGATTTATGATAAAAATAAATGAGGAAATGAATTCTTTTGAGGTATTACCTATTTGATTTTTTTAAATGTAAAAACGAAAAACCCTCTAATGTACTTTAGGATTTTTTTGGATCAGCATGATATTTAAGCTCTCAGGGATATGATTCTCTGTAAGTTCAGAGACTTCTAACCCTATTTATGGATTTAATGAATTGTAACCCAATATTCCCGATGGACATTTTTTACCTTGAGCTTTTAATTTTACAATCTCTGCACCCTTTAAATCAAACCAAGGCATCCTTTTAGGTTATATACTTCTGGTAAAGGTTTAATACAAACCCCAGAATGATGACATAAGTTTGGCTAACATTTAACTATAATATCACCATTTGAATATTCTTTCATAACGAGTAATTTTTATTTGACCAATCTTCAATCGACTTAAAAACAGAACAAAGGTTTTCTGATTTTTTTGTAAGTGAATATTCTACTTTAGGAGGGATTTCCTTAAAATGTTTTCTTTTTAAGAAATTGTTTTTTTCCAAGTCTTTTAATTGGTCGGTTAAAACTTTTCTTGATATTAAGGGAATAGAGGCTGCTATTTGACCGAATCGCATTTTACCCCTACTTCTTAATCTACTTATTATGATTAGCTTCCATTTACCTCCAAGCATCTCAGTAAATTCTGAAACAGGACAGCTTTTTTCAATACTTTTTATATCCATATTCTTTAATTTTAGTTACAAATTAGTAACCACAAATTTATAGTTACCAAAAGGTAACCAGTTACTTTACATTACCAAAAGTATTAATATTGCAGTAACAAAAAAAATAAACTTAATGAAAACAAAAAACACATTATCAATCTTAATGATTGCAATTTCTATGACTGCCTTTTCGCAAACTAAATTTGATCTAGAAAAAGGAAATGTCAAATGGACTGGAAAGAAAATCACAAGTCAAGCACATTCAGGTTCTTTAAAGTTTAGCTCTGCGACATTATCATTAGACAATCCAGACAATCCAAATGGTGTTTTTACAGTGGATATGACCTCATTAACCAATGATGATTTAACTGGAGAATGGAAACAAAAGCTCGAAGGGCACTTAAAGTCTGACGACTTTTTTTCAGTTGATAAACACCCAGAAGCAACCTTGGTTGTCAAAAAAGTAAATTCTCATAGTAATAACTCTTATAAGTTAACAGGAGATTTAACGATTAAAGGCATTACCCATACTGTTGATTTTAGTTTGATTATTTATGAAGATAGAGTTGAAAGTGAGTTAACTTTTGATCGGTCAAAATATGATATTCAATTTGGTTCAGGAAGCTTTTTTGAAAACTTGGGAGACAATCTAATATTAGATGAAATTACTCTTAATATAACCTTACAAAAAATATAGAAATTATGACTTATAAGAAACAAGACCGACCAATGTGTGGGTGTGGTAATACGCAAGACCCAAATGGGTATTGTGATGGATCACACACTAAAAATTAAACTAATGCCCTCTTTTATAGTAGAGATTAAACTACAGGCATATCATCTTCAGTAAGCTCGGGTATTTCTAGTCCTCTTCAATGAGTCAAACTAACATTTATTGACGAGTGTCCAATAGCCTTCTGAAGCGAAGTTATACTGCCACTCTTAAAGACTTCTATTGTGCCAGAGTGACGGTGTATGGAATTAAAGGTGATTTAGAGTTGTTATCTCGTTAACCTTGTTTTAAGGTTACTGCTTTTTTTCATGATATTCCAGTATTTAAATTGTTAGTTGACAATAGGTTATATGAGTTATTAAAGGGAAGTAGATTAATAAGTTATAGATAATTATTATATTAACATATTAATTAAAATTTAATGAAACGTAGAACATTTATAAAGGAAACAACAACCGTATTTACAGGCCTTGGGCTTTCGGCTGTTTCCTGTAATCAAACACAAATAAAAAAAGTTATTCAGCTTTTGAGGTATACGTTACTATGGATCAAGAAAAAGTGTCTTTTTATAGTGATGTTATCAAAGAAAAAATAAAAATAATCCATATTGCAGATACACATTTGTATATGGACGATGAGAGGGGGATACCTTTTCTAAATTATAGCAATCGGATGGCGAAGGCTTACAACCAAACCACACATTTCAAAACAAGAGAAAAAACAAATCCTAAAAAATCCTTTGAGGAAGCACTCGCATTTGCCAAAGAATTAAATGCAGATGTTATTACATTAGTTGGTGATATTTTCAGTTTTCCCTCTGAACTTGCAGTTGAATGGGTACTATCCAAACTAGAAGCTATTGGCATTCCCTACATTTATATTGCAGGAAATCACGATTGGCATTATGAGGGAATGAAAGGTAAATTAACGTCACTTCGTGATAAATGGATAGAAAAAAGATTAAAGCCCTTATATCAAGGAAACAATCCTTTGATGGCAGCATATGATATAAAAGGAATTAGATTTTTAGCCATTGATAATTCAACATATGAAATAAATGATGAGCAATTGATTTTTTTTTCCGAGCAAGTTGCATCTGGATTACCTCTTGTTTTATTGGTTCACATTCCAATGTACGCCCCCGGAAAGAAAATTTCTTTTGGTTGCGGAAATCCATTTTGGGGAGCAACAACAGATCGTAATTTTGAATTAGAAAGACGTCCTAAATGGCCAGAAAATGGTCATACTAAAACAACATTTGAATTTTATAAAAAAGTTTTTGATTCCTCCAATGTAATGGGAATTTTTGCTGGACATATACATCGAAATTCTATTGAAATTATTAAAGGAAAACCTCAAATAGTTTCAGATGACAACGCCAATGGAGCATATCTTGATATTGATTTTATGCCGTTGGAAGAAAAGTATAAAACTAAAACTGGGGCATATCTTCTTTAGTAAGTTCTGGTTTCAATACACTTTGCCAAGAGTGAAACAAGTTACTTATGATTTAAGTGAACACTAGCCTCTACTTCTAGATGAAATTAAAATTCTCTTTAGATCATTACTAACTATTTTTTATAGTTGTTCTCCAGAAAATGATGGCGGCATAAACCAGCGGTAAACCAAACAACCGAGTAAGAACTAACTCCAACTCAGTATACTCTTGCTGTTATAGATGGAGACGGAGGAACAGTTTCTTCACAAGGAGGACCTTATAATAACGCAACAGAACCAACGATTACAGCATTGCCTAATGAAGGGTATACTTTTATTGGATGGAAGGAAAATGAATCAACCCAAAGCTCTTTAACATTTACTCTAAATTCAAATACAACATTAAGTGCAAGCTTTGCTTTTTTAGATCCTGATTATGCGATGGTAAGTTTTGATGGAAATGGAACTTATATTAGACAAAATGCACCTTATAAACCTTTATCCTATGATGTAGAGTTATTAGAGGGTAAAATAAATGAACAAGGAAACTATTTTATTGGATCAAAAATTAGACTAAGAGTTCAACAAAACAAAGGGTGGGAACTTGATTACAACTTGGATTCAACTACAGAATTAGCAATGTCAGAGTCAGGAATTACAGTTAATGAGAATATTACCTTTAATCTTAATGTGAAAACCAGTATGGATTCATTTCCCTTTAGCGAATTAAATTCTGACGGTAGTTTTTTAAATAATGTAGGGCAGAAACGAGAAATAATTAAAGTGAGTTCACCAATAACATCCAACTCTTCGTCTTTTAAAGAAGAAACTTCGGTTAAGGCCTCTAAGGTCTCTATGGTTTCCAAGACATAGTCTCGGTCGTTTTTTTCAATAAAAGTGGTAAGGTGTTTTATAATAGGTAGTTTCACAGGCTCATGTTAAGCTTCCCAAAGGGAAGGAGTTTTTTTAAAAATTCTAATTATAAATGTGTATTAAATAACCTCACTAACCAAATCCTTTAATACGTCAAACTTATTTGTTTGTGTCTGGTTAACAAATTGACCTGATTTAAAAATCGCAAATGTAGGTAGATTGTCTACGGTCGCTAATTTTCTACTTTCAGGAAATTTTTCTGCATCTACAATTACAAAGCTAGCGTCAGACATTTCAGAAGCTAATTTTTTAAATTTAGGTTTCATTATTCTACAATTCCCACACCATGTAGCTGAATATTGCACTACTACAACTAATCGTTGTTCATTAATTCTTGACTGTAAATTGTCTTCAGTGAGTTCTTGCATGATAAATTATTTTAGTGTGACGCTAAATAATCTAGCACTCCCTTTTGCATTTGGCTGCATGGCATCTTTTCCTTCTTCCCAGTTTGCAGGACAAACTTCTCCTTTTTCTTGAACGTGTGTAAAGGCATCGATCAAACGGATAAACTCGTTCTACATTTCTTCCAAGTGGCATGTGGTTTACACCTTCATGGAATACCATTCCTTCTTCATCAATTAAGTAAGTAGCTCTGTAAGTTACATTGTCTCCTCTACTAAAAGTACACGCCTAGTTTCTTCGTCATAACGTTCGTTCTGAGATATCTAAAATTCCTAAAATACTAGATAAGTTTCTGTTGCTATCTGCTAATAATGGTAGGTTACTCCTTCAATTCCGCCATTGTCTTTTGCAGTACTTAACCAAGCAAAATGAACTTCTGGCAGTATCACAAGATGCACCAATAACATGGTATTTCTTTTTTCAAATTCTCCTAAGTGCAGCTTGAAAAGCATGTAATTCTGTTGGACATACAAAAGTAAAATCTTTTGGGTACCAGAATAAAAGTACTTTTTTCTTGTTGTTTTTGCTTCTTCAAGAACGTTTACTTTAAAAGTATCGCCCATTTCATTCATTGCGTCTACATTTAAATCCGGAAATTGTTTCCCTACTGCTGTTGCCATTTTTAGTCTTGATTTTGTTTATTATATAATATTATGTTTTTGTATTAGATTCCGTATCACATCACTATTTTTTTGTTGTTAAAAATTAAATCAAAACTATATCTTAATACAATCTTAAATCCTATCTAGCTTCTATTTAGTCTCCATCATTTCTCGCCAACGACCAAGCGGCATACATGTATGACTTCAACAGTAGTTTTTTGGCACAAAACAGGCTGATTTGATTTTCGCACAAATGCAGCAAACAAGAGTCTCTTAAATCCAGGACTGTTCTCTTAATTAAAAAATGCGTTTTTTAATCAAAATAATCAGGCTCCACTTAGGGATTACACCCAAAACACCACTTTTAACTCAACCCTAACTGAATTAAGCGGTTTTCCTCCTCAATAAATTACCTAACTTGCATTTCAAAATTAATACAATCCTTATGTTACAACTATATATAATGGGTGGAATATATTTCATTTTAGGAATTATTCATCATTACGCATACTGGATTTTATAGACCCCTAATGCCCAAGTTCCTTCCTGCCCATGATTTATTAATTTATTTGAGCGGTGTTGCAGAAACCTTATTGGGACTTGGAATTATTTTTCCTCAAACCAGAACTTGGGCTTTGTGGGGAATCATCTTGATGCTATTGGTTTTTTTAATTGTTCACATCAACATGCTATTGCCGGGAAATCAACTCGGAATTTCTCCATGTGATTCTTTGGCTCAGATTACCCATACAATTTGTGTTGATCTACTGGGCCTAAGCCAACCTTAAAGAATCGCTAATCAATTTTTAACAATAGCATCTGATCTTATTTGATTTAATTCAATCCTATCTTAAAAAATATATTGTAATTTCAATAATCATTAGTTTTAAATAATTATTTTCATTTATAAAAGATATACTTTCTCAAAGATTATTAGTGGGACCTTACTGATTTTACTGATTTTCATTTTTTTTGGTTTAAAACCTGAAGAAAAAGTAGATTTCAGTACGCAGGTAAAACCAATCCTCAACAAGCGTTGTATCTCCTGCCACGGGGGCGTTAAAAAAAACGCAGGATTGAGCTTTCTATTTCAAGAAGAAGCGATGTCAGTCACCGAATCTGGAATGCCTGTTATTCTCCCTGGCAATGCAAAAAAAAGTCTTCTGATCCAAAAACTACATGAGACGGATCCCGAACAGCGAATGCCTTACCAAAAAGAACCACTATCAGAAGAAGAAATTGAAATACTTACGCGCTGGATAGATCAAGGAGCAGAATGGGGAGCGCATTGGGCATATACTATACCCAAAAAAGAGAAATTGCCTGAGGTTGGAGACGAATTTAAGGAGTTTGGTTTTTTAAAACAACCCATCGACTACTTTGTTGCAGCCCGAATGGAAGAACTAAAACTATCCCCCAATCAGATCGCTAATAAAGAAATTTTGGCAAGACGCGTAGCATTTGATTTGACAGGACTTCCCCCAGTGCGGCCTCTTTTTGATGCTTTTATTTCTAGTAAAATAAGTTATGAAAATCTCGTTGACAGCCTTTTACATTCTAATGGTTATGGCGAGAAATGGGCAAGCTGGTGGCTCGATTTGGCCCGTTATGCCGACACCAAAGGTTATGAAAAAGATGCCGGTCGTTCCATATGGCAATACCGCGATTGGGTTATTCGCGCCCTCAATGATGACATGCCTTACGACGCGTTTTCTATTGAACAATTGGCAGGAGATTTGCTGCCCAACCCTAGTGCGGATCAATTGATTGCTACCGCCTTTCATCGCAATACCATGAGCAACGACGAAGGAGGAACAGAAGATGAGGAGTTTAGAGTCGCCTCAGTGATCGATCGTGTTAATACCACTTTTGATGTATGGCAAAGCACGACCATAAGTTGCGTCCAATGTCACAGTCACCCCTATGATCCCATTAAGCAAAATGAATATTATCAATTAATGGCATTTTTTAATAATTCCAGAGATGAAGACACCCCCGACGAAGCGCCAAATTTTAGAATTTATTCTGATGAAAATACAAAAAGGATCGCGTCCATTTTAGAATGGAGTGCTCAATATGGGGATAAAAAAACCATCGAGGATTTAGATAAATTCTTTCAGTATTTAGAACCCAAATACCAATTGCACAATTGTAAAGACTTTGTTAATGGAGAGCTTTCCGATTCAAAATATCTCGCACTTCGAAACAATGGCTCCGCCTATCTCAGAAATGTCAATACCCAGGGAAATACGAGTTTATACTTTTATTATACTGCCAGACCAAGGGGAACGGAAATCACCATTCGCAATGGAAGTGCTAAGGGAGAAGTCTTAGCTAAATTTCCTGCCAAGAAAAGCAAATGGACCATTGCGAAAGTTCCATTCAAGCCAGTAAACGGAACCATAGATTTGTATATAGAATCTAAAAACGATGGGATTACCCCTCTAAGTACGGGGAGTAAAATTCTATGGTTTGCCTTTGTCCCTGAACTTCCCGGTAAATATTAAATAGCCATAATAAAATTGAAAAAGAACTTGTTCGAACTAATTAACAACCCTGAAAGTTTAACACCTATTATGATCGAAAACCCCAAGCACATGCAACGAAGCACGCATGTTTTCGACAGAGGAGATTGGACTTCCAAAGGGGAAGAGGTCACAGCAGGCACTCCAGAATTCTTAAACAATTGGGACAATGAATGGGAGAAAAACAGATTGGGGTTGGCCAAATGGATTGTCAGTGAGGAAAACCCCTTAACTGCCAGAACGCTAATTAACAGGGTTTGGTATCAACTTTTTGGCCGTGGTATCGTGAGTACAATCGAGGACATGGGAACCCAATCAGAACCCCCATCACACCCCGCTTTATTGGATTGGATGGCGGTAAATTTTATTGAATCTCAAGACTGGAAGTTGAAAAGTCTCATGAGGATCCATAGTGCTTTCTGGAACCTACAGACAGAGTTCAAAAATCAATAAAGAAAAACAACAAATTGATCCCAAAAACGAATATTATGCACGCGGGCCTAAGCTTAGAATGAGTGCTGAAGAAATTAGAGATCAAACTTTGGCTGTTTCAGGCCTATTGTCAAAAAAAATGCATGGTCCTGGTGTAATGCCACCTCAACCAGAAGGTATTTGGGGACATGCCTATATGGGAGACCTTTGGAAAGTAAGTAAAGGAGAAGATCGTTACAGAAGAGCGGTTTACACTTATTTTAAAAGAACAAGTCCCTATCCTTCTTTCATGACTTTTGATGCAGGAAGCAGAGAGGTTTGCTCGGTGAGAAGACTCCCTACCAATACTCCGCTCCAGGCCTTGGTTACCTTAAACGATCCGGTCTATTTGGAAGCTGCGATGAATTTTGCAAAAACTCATTTGGAGCAAAATTCAATAGAAGACGCCATAAAAATGATGTATAACAAAGCGACTTTTAAAAAAATTAATGCTCAAAAACTCGAGGTCTTAAAAGATCTTTATGATGCTGCAATTACCGAATATGAAGAAGACCCCGCCGCACTTGATGGATTTTTAGACCTTAAAGAAATTACTGAGAAAAGATTGGCAGCACTCACTTTAGTCGCGAATGCGATTATGAATTTAGATGAATTTTTGACCCACGCTTGATTATGGATAACTATAAAAAATTAATACAAGAGCAACTGTTGAGAAATGCACAAGTCAACAGCAGAAGACATTTTCTGAAAGACTGTACTTTGGGGATTGGCGGATTGGCATTGGGAAGCTTTTTACAATCTTGCAGTCCCAATTCTATTCCCAAAAACAACTACAGTACCGCAGACAGGACACTCAACCCTTTGGCTCCCCTTGCTCCTCCTTTTGCTCCAAAAGTGAAGAGTGTGATTTACTTGCATATGGTTGGTGCGCCTTCTCAATTAGAGATGTTTGATTACAAACCAGAACTACAAAAATTACACAATCAAAAGTGTCCAAAATCTCTTTTGGAAGGGAAAAAGTTTGCTTTTATACGCGGCGAACCCACCATGCTAGGACCACAAGCTTCCTTTTCTCAAGCGGGGGAATCTGGAAATTGGATTTCTGAATATTTACCCCATTTTAAAAAAGTAATCGATGATGTCGCTTTTTTAAAGGCAGTCCATACCGACCAATTCAATCATGGTCCAGCACAGCTCCTGATGCATACTGGAAGTGCTCGTTTTGGACGACCAAGTTTAGGATCTTGGGCGACCTACGGATTGGGAACTGAAAACCAAAATTTACCCGGTTTTGTAGTGCTCAGCTCGGGAGGGACACCTGATGCGGGTAAAAGTGTCTGGGGAAATGGTTTTTTACCTTCTGTATATCAAGGAGTTCAATGCCGTTCGAAGGGAGATCCAGTGCTCTACCTTAAAGATCCCAAGGGAGTACCTGATTTAAAAAAGGATATTGTCTCCCTATAAATTCGATCAATCATCAAGAGTTTATAAAACATGAAGATCCTGAGGTTTTGTCCAGAATCAATCAATATGAAATGGCTTACCGGATGCAAATTGCGGTACCCGAAGTGATGGACATTAACAGCGAGCCAGAATCTATCAAAGAAATGTATGGTGTCAAACCAGGGGAAGAATCCTTCGCAAACAATTGTCTTTTGGCAAGAAAAATGGTTGAGGAAGGCGTTCGTTTTGTTCAGCTTTATGACTGGGGCTGGGACACCCATGGGACGAATCACAACACTTCTGTGGATTTGGGCTTACGCAATAAATGCCGTGAAATTGATCGTCCAATTACGGCACTTCTTTTGGACTTAAAACAAAGAGGGCTTTTAGACGAAACGCTGATTGTCTGGGGAGGTGAATTTGGAAGGACGCCAATGCAAGAAACCAGAGAGGGAAAAACAAATAAATTTAAAGGACGCGACCATCATGGCGATGCTTTCACCATGTGGATGGCAGGCGGGGGAATTAAAAAAGGAGCCCTTCATGGGGCAACGGACGAAATTGGGTTTTCTGGAGTTGAAGGACGCGTTTCAGTTCATGATATTCAAGCAACGATTCTTCATTTACTTGGGTTTGATCACGAACAATTCACCTATGATTATCAGGGACGACCTTTTCGACTTACTGATGTTGCGGGGAATGTGATCCAAGAAATTTTAGCATAGTTCTTTTTAAAATGATAATTAAGTTCATCAAATTTTTTTAAGCCGATAATAAAAATTAAAAAACAATTTAGCATTTGATAGATTCATTGGTAACACTTCTCGGTAGATTTCATCCTTTAATCGTTCACCTTCCAATTGGTTTTTTATTACTTGGCTTGATGATGGTTTTTTATGACCGTAAAGAAAAAAAGCATCTGGGAATGCTTAAGTTTGCGTTCTTATGGGGTGCTATAAGCACCCTACTCGCCTTAATAACGGGCTTGGTCCAATATGATCAAGAAGGCTATCAATGGAGTGACATTCAATGGCATTTGACTCTAGGAGTTGTCACCACAGTCCTTTCTTTTGCGTATTATTTTCATTTTATTGATTTTACATTCTTTAAAAGGATTCCAGAAAAACTATTAGCTTTTAGCCTGCTGTTTGTTTTAATCCTTACTGGACATTTAGGGGGAAATCTCACCCATGGATCAGATCATTTAACCGAACCCCTTCCACAAGGTTTAAAAGACGCTTTGGGAATGGAACCCCCTTCGGTTATATTCGAATTAAATCCTGATGATTTTCGTGGATTACCCTTATATGGCGGTGTTATTCAGCCTATTTTAGATCTAAAGTGCTTGAGTTGTCACAACAAAAAAAAATCAAAAGGAGAGTTGCTTTTAAACGATTATAAAGGTATTGTTTCAGGAGGAGAAAGCGGAGAGGTAATCAATTTTGAAACCCCAAGAAAAAGTCTCATTTGGAAATACATTCATCTTCCGTTAAAGGACGAAATGCATATGCCTCCGAAAGCAAAAACACAGCTAACCAAAGCAGAAATTAAAGTAATTAGCCGATGGATTGAGTTGGGTGCAAATGAAAACGAAGTAATCAGAGACTTAGGCTTAGAAAGAAGTGTTTTCAGCAGCTTTTTCCCTAAAAACACGATGGGAATTTATCCTAAAATAGAAATTCCTTCAGCCAATTTGGAGGTGGTAGAAAACTTAAAAGATTTAGGAATTAATATTGCTCCAATATTTAAAACTGCTGCTTTTTTAGAAGTTTCTTGCGTCAACATGTCTCTTTTTGAAGATCAACTTTTGGATTCATTACTTCTAATAAAGGATCACATTGTTTATCTAGATTTAGGTAAAACAAAAATAACAGATAGTGTTTTTAGCTCACTAGAGCAGTTTCAATATTTAACTGTGCTTAAGTTAGACAATACCGAGATTACTGGAAAAGGAATCGGAAAATTGTCGGGACTAATTCACTTAAAACAGATTAATCTGACTAATACAGAGGTAAAATGCCAAAAAATCCAACCTAAAACTTTCAATTTAACACCCCACCCCTTCAAATTAAATCTACTTTCCTTTTGGTATGTGCTTGCAAACTTAAAAGGCGTTTTCGAGTTTGGAAATTATAAAGTAGATGCCATTCCCAGTGATAAAATTATTTATTAAGGACTCTCTTTTTTATTCTCACAACAATTAGTTTTCCCTCTTGATTAATTAAATAAGTGATCTCAGTTTTGGGGCTTTTAGTTTTTAAAAGAAAGCCTTTTGGATTTTTGATTTGTTCCATAATTAAATCATTTCCTTCATAGGATACTTTAATAGGAAACTTTAGCTTTGTTTTATTTTATCTCCAGAGGAACGCAAAACTTTTCTATAATACTCATACATCCATAAAACAAGCTGAGCATCTTCGGGATAGTTAAACTGAGGGATATTTTTAGTCTCAGATTTTTTATTAAAATAAACAAACCGATTGTGAAAACATGCATATTGATTACTTCTTGTGGACTCCATACCCAATTGTATTCTGGTAAAATTTTACCTTGGGGACCTTTTTTGCGATAATATTTATTGTTTTTTAATTCGTAATCCCATTCAACTCTAGAAAAATTTAAACGCCAAGTTTCACCTTCTGGAGGTTGCTTTTCATTCGTGGCTTCGAGCAATGATTCCCAAGGAATCGCAATCTCTACAGTCCAAAACTGATCGATATCCGAGGCGTCGTTTATTGTCCCTGAGACATTAACATTCGATTGAAAACCTTTGACATCCCACTGATTTAAAACCACAGGATGGTTACGATAGGGCTTGGTTAAAAATAAATCCCAAACAGTATTCAAGGCATTGACTTCAATTTCCATATAATTGTGGGTGTCTCCATTAGGATCAATAAAAATTTCAAAATCATTATTATAAAAAATAACGGTATCTCGTTGTATAAGATCTCCCCAAATGTGCGGGTCTCTCATTTTAGCAAAAAAATAAAGATTCGTATTATCCCATAGCATTTTCATTCGGGTCTCAAACCTTGGGATTTTCAATCCCTCAATATCAATAAAGGGTCCGGTCCAAACATTGTCTTTCCATACTTTCTCATCATCTTTTCCATCAACAGTGATTTCTTGATTTATATAATTCGCCACATAGTTTTTTGGTAATTTCGGCAAATTCACTTCCTTATTGTCTCTTTGCGACTTAGAACAAGAATTAAAGGCTAGAAATAATAAAGAACAATATTTGAATAAATTAATTAGCATAAATGGGTTATTAAGTTTAAAATTTATTTTTTTTAAAACCCTAGATAAATTTTATTACCATCGGAAAATTAAAAATAGGGTTTAAGCAAAATAGCTAGGGGTTAAATCCCTTTTAGTAAAATAATATTTATTAGATCACAGTGATTTTATTGAGTTGTTTTTGGATCACTACTGCCCTAGTAATATTGTGTCTGAAATTTCGAAATCGCCAGTCGAATTCATAGACAACTATTGAATAAAAAATTCAAATATACTGATATACCCTCATTCATAATCATTCATAATAACCATAGTAAAGATAAAGCGCGCCGTAAGTCCAATTGGGGCCTTTCATTCCAGGATAATTAAACCGATCCATCATTAATGCAACATATTGATGGAGATAGTTTTCGGGTAATTCTACTACATTTGGCCATACCCTTGAGCGTGAGGTTTTATTCCAGGGAGGTAAATCCATTTTTAGAGTCCCAACTTCTTTTAGATCAGGGTAAGAATATATAAAGATGTTTCGTTCTGAGCTTCCTAAAAAACAATAAATTTTCCCATTTATTTTTTGCATGGACGTACCCGTCGAATTACGTCTAATTGGCCCTGCGATTTTTTTAAAATCTTTATTCCAATCATCAGACTCCAAAATTATGGCTTTGTATCCGTCTTTATTTTCACAGGTCAACATCCGCCATTTTCTTGCTTCATCATCAAACAATAAATGGGGATCTTCGATGTCTCCTTCCATGCCAAAAGGGGTTGATTTCATAACAGAAAATCCAAATCTTGGGTCTTTAATACTTTCAATGGCAAGTATTTGTTTTTTTTCTTTTTCAGGATTGGCAAAAGCACTGAATCCAGTCGTTAAACCTCTCCAGATTTTGTTTTTTCTGTCATAAAAAAGATGAGATGCAATTTCATTTCGAAGTAAGCCATCATTACGGTCAAATAATATAATGCCTTCCAGATTTAAATCGAAGACGCTTGGATTCATGCTAAATACCCCTTGAATGTGATGAGGTAAAGCACGACCGCGAATGGACATTGTATACCACAAGCGTCCTTGGTCAAGCATTGGATCGCCATTTTCATAAGTAATTGCCCTGATATCAGCCAAACCGATCCCAGTACTCAGAAACATATCAACCTTATTTATCTCGACCTTTCCTCCATCGAGCTGAACAAAAAGATTGGATTGAAAGGATTGGATAATTTTTTTTTTGCGAAGATCAATATATTTATTAAAATCACCTTGACCAATAACTTCAGGTATCCCAAGATTTTTAGAATAAACCACAAGACCGCTTCCCAACATTTGTAAAATAATTTTGCTTGGAATATTTTGATATAAATCCTCCAATTTTTATGGATCAAAATATCAGCTTTTTATTTTTTTTAAGCTTTAATATAACATCGGTTACTAAGTTATTGTTAATCAATAGAGTGGAGAAAATGTAGAAATCATTACTTCAGAAAACTCAAAACCAACCGAACCATTACCGTTGAGAAATTTGATTCCTATAGAATAAGTCTAAAAAGTATTTAAACCACCAAATTATATTCCTGTTTCTGTTTTTCCATCAGATTGCACCACTAAAGTATTTTTATCAATAAAAGCATTAGAGGATTTTTTAGTATAATTATTAATTGGATGCATTGCGGAGAAATCAATAATTTTCTAGGCTCTAATGTTACCAATGGGATAGATTGATCTGGGTCAAAGATTAGCCTCCGAACTCCTTGCCTTACGAATTTTAATTCTTCCGGAGAAGTTTGACTTTGACCGATCTTATTTGATGTTATAAATAAAAAAAACACAAGTACTTTAAAACAGAAGCTTTTCATGAGTATCACAATTTTTAAAAATCATTTAAGATGGTTTTATTAGCAACTTATTTACTAATATTTTAAAAGTATGAAATAAACAGTCTTAGTCCTATTTATTTGTTAATATGCAGGATAAAGATTAAATAGTATTTCAGATTTACTTTGCTTAAAAATTTAAATTTAAGTATGTAATCGCTAATAAAAGTTAATTAAAAACATATTTTATTGATAAGTGTCTTTTTAAAAATTTAACTATGAGTAATTGGTTACTCAGTTTACTTATATTTTTATACTCCTGGGAGGGTTAAAAATACATAATTTAACAACCAATTCATTAATCAAGTTGGTGTCACTTTCAATTTTAGGAGAGTAACTATTTTTAGAATAAAAGAACCATGTGCAACAAAAAATATTTTAGTGAAAATTATAATAAACAAATAAATTTTCCCAAAGGTTTAATATATTTAAACTTACAATAACCACTTAAGTTCTATAATTATTTTTATTGCCATTTATATTTAGTTAAAATCTTTAAATATTTGTAAATTTTACTCATTTTAAACTCCAATAAATAATTATTTTAATCGATGAAATTAAAAGAAGTAACCATTTTTGGTGCCACAGGTTTGATAGGAAGTTCACTATTAGAGATTCTAATAAATGACGCTGGTTTTGATAAAGTAAATGTGGTGACAAGATCTAATTTTTCTTTTATTCATAAAAAAATAGATAAACACATCATTGACTTTTCAAATCCACAGGCGATCTCTAAAATTGTAAAAAATAGCCAAATAGTTTTTGCTGCCATTGGAACTACGCAATCTAAAGTCAAGGGTGATATTGCTATCTATCATAAAATTGATTATGACGATGCTGACATGACTATTGAGGGCCTGTAAAGCCAACAAAGTTAAAAACTTTTCATTTGTATCCTCTTCAGGTGCGAATGAAAATTCAGATGGGTTTTATCTAAAATTAAAAGGGAAAATTGAAGCAGCTGTCTTAGGTTTAAATTTACCATATCAAGTTTTTCGCCCCTCTCTTTTAATGGGCAAAAGAAAAGAGAAACGTTTTGGAGAAAGAATTGCACAATTGGTTATGCCAATATTTTCTCCATTGATGCCCTCTAAGTATCGACCAATAAGTGCAGCTCTTGTTGCTAAAGCGATGGTGAATATTTCAAAATCAACACCACTCGGCTTTAATATGATCATTTCAGAAGAAATAATGGAAAAATCAAATTAGAAGGGTATTTTTACTAATAATTAGCTAGAACCAAATACAGCACACTACGGGATGCTTTTCTTCCTTTTTTATTTTATTGTTATGATATAAATTTCAAAGTTAATACTCCATTTATTTGGTTGTTAACATTTTAAGTAATAATAAATGAATACAAAATGAACACTACTATTGTTGAACTTATATTTATTATTGGGAATTAGCTGTTCTTCAGATGGAGAAGAGAACACTACTACCCCACCAATTGAAAGCACTAAAACTACCTTTAAACTCTCAGTTACAGCCAATCAAGGGGGGTAGGTATCCTCTTCGGGAGGCACTTTTGAAAAAGGCAAAGAATTTTCAATTACAGCAACTCCAAATGAGGGTTTCGAGTTTTCAAGTTGGTCCAATAGTTCAACGGAGAACCCAATTAAAATAACTCTGAGTCAAGATACAAACCTAACTGCTAGTTTTAAATCAAATAAAAAAACAACAATACACCGTGACGGTAAGCGCCGACTCTACAGGTTCAGTTGTCGGGGGGGTACCTATGACGAAGGCACTAGTGTTACTATTACCGCTTCACCAACACAGGGATATGAGCTTACCGGATGGGAAGGAAGTTCTGAAACGACAAACAGCATAACAATTGTTTTAGATTCTGACTTAACGCTTACTCCTATTTTTCAATTAATAGCTTTGCCGAAGAATTACTATACAAGTGGAGACATTATTCAAATTATCCCAGCAGTATTATTTGACAGGTCACTTGAAGTTTATGGGATTAAATTAATTGCTACCGGAGCAGGAGGAGGTCAAACAGTAGCAGTCCCAAATACTTGGATCTACAAAACAGCTCAAGTCTTTAAAATGATAATGGATAAGGACGCTGAAGGAATTAATAAAACAGCTCAAGAGCGAATGATCAAAACCTTGTTGGGAGAAGAAGGATGGCACATGGGTCGCCAAACAGGTCAGCGGATCGCCGTAGGAGGTGGAGGAGAATATTCTCCTAGCTTCCTTTCTGATCAAGGAAAACTTGCCTACCAGGGTTTAGAGGATTATACTGACGCCTTGGCGTTAGACGATATGGTTTGGTATAAGAATGTTGATAGTAAATTCACAGGAGATGATGATATTAACGAAATGTTAGAACACGTGCTACATACGATTCACAGATTTGGAGTTAGAGGAGCAGTTGAAGGTTCGACAGCAGCTCTAGATTCAGAAATAGATGAGGGAGACATTAGTGGAACAGAAATTTTTCTTGCCTTGAAGGAAGCAATTGACCGAGGAGTCTATAATATAAGTGATTATGGAGAAATCAGCAATAAAGATATCTGGCCAATGTTATTAAAAGAATATACATATTTATTAACCTATGCCATGTGGGAATTTAGCGAATTTTGGGACGGAGGAACTCTTGCTCCAGAGTGGAATGACAACTCGAGAACACAGGAGGGATTACTGTCAAATAACCCATTGGGTTATGCACTTTATAATAAATATTTTGCTCCGGTTATTTCCAAGCCAAGCAAAACAACATTGCGGTCAATGTTCCAGGATAACGATCAAGGGGAATCTGGATATCAGCCAGATTCACAATAAAGTCTTTCTAATAAAAGAAACTTTTTGCGTTAAATTCAATCTAATTATAAGCTTTGATTGCATTTAACGCAAAAATTTTAGATTTTTCTAAAGCTGAAAAGTTTTGGAAATAATCAGCGACAATGCCCAGCACTTCTTTATAATCTGCCGCTAGTAAACAAACAGGCCAGTCAGAACCATAAAGTAAACGATCCGTCCCAAAAGCACTGACAACACTTGCCAGATATGGGGTAAAATCACTTTTCACCCATTCAAAATTTTTGGTTTCAGTGACCATTCCAGATATTTTGCAAAATACATTTTCATGTTTTGACAACAAATGGATGTTTTTCACCCATTCTGCATCTAATTTTTCAGATATATTAGGTTTGGCAATATGGTCTAAAACAAAAATTTGATTCGGGAATTTTTCAACCATTTCAAGGGTTGCAGGAAATTGTCGTGGGTAAATTAACAGGTCATAAGAAAGTCCATATTGAGATAATTTTCCAACACCATTTTGGAAATCTTTATTTAATAAAAAATCATCTTTTTCTGCTTGGACGATGTGTCGCACTCCTTTGAAATATTTATTATATGAATAATTGGCAAGACGTTCTTCAACATTTCCAGCCCTTAAATCCACCCAACCCACGACGCCTTTTAGAAAGGGATTTTCTTGAGCACACTTTAAAAGAAACTCGGTTTCCTCCTCTGATTGATCCGCCTGAACAGCAATACAACCTGCAACACCATTGGCATCCAAAATAGGTTTTAAGTCTTTTGGCAGAAAATCTTCCCGAAGAACCTCCATGGAATCCTCGATCCAATTGTCTCTGACAGGATCATATTTCCACAAATGCTGGTGGGCATCAATGATCATTTATTGATAGTTTTTACACAATTGTTTGGAAGTCCCTAAACCTTCAATTCCAAGTTCAACGATGTCTCCTGCTTTAAGATATTTGGGGGGCGTCAGTCCTAAGCCAACACCAAAGGGAGTTCCGGTTGAAATGATATCTCCAGGCAAGAGCGTCATGAATTGACTGATATGACTTACCACCTGCTGGATGTTAAAAATAAAATCTGAAGTATTGCTGTCTTGCATCATTTCGCCATTTAACTTTAACCAAAGGTCTAAATTATTGGGATCAGCAATTTCATCTTTTGTGGCAATAAAAGGACCAACTGGCGCAAAAGAATCACAACTTTTCCCCTTCACCCACTGTCCAGATCTTTCCAGCTGAAAAGCTCTTTCGCTTACATCATTATGCAACACATAGCCCGCAACATGATCCAAAGCATCCGTTTCTTCAACATAAGAGGCTTTCGCTCCGATGACAATCGCCAATTCTACTTCCCAGTCTGTTTTCTCACTTCCTTTGGGAATAACAATGTCATCATTTGGCCCTACCAAAGCTGAAGTTGCTTTAAAGAACAGTACGGGTTCTTGAGGAATCTCCATGCCACTTTCGTCGGCGTGTTTAGCGTAATTTAAACCCACACAAACGATTTTTGACGGCCGAACCAATGGAACTCCCAATCGAACTTCTGATCCAATTTTGGGACACCGATTTTGGTTATTAACAAGCCAGTTAGAGAGCTTAGTGATGCCTCCATCACCAAAAAATTCTTCGTTATAATCCGAACCAAAACTCGAGACGTCTATTTTTGTTCCGTCTGGCAATTGAACTCCTGGTTTTTCATGGCCGATTGCTCCAAATCTAATTAACTTCATTTTTATTACTTATTAATTTCCGTTTAATTTTATAAATCCACCATCAATTGCATAGTCAGATCCTGTGATAAATCCTGCTTCATCTGAACATAAAAAGAGGGCTAAATCTGCAATCTCTTGAGGTTTCCCCATTCGTCCTATGGGTTGTGTTTTTGAGAGTTTCTCAAACATTTCAGCTTCTTTTCCAGGATAGTTTTTATTGATAAAACCATCCACAAACGGGGTGTGAACTCTCCCAGGAGAGATGCTGTTACAACGAATATTCGAATTTAAATAATCTTTTGCGATGGCATAAGTCATGGTCAAAACGGCGCCTTTGGTCATGGCATAGGCAAATCGATCGTTGAGTCCTACATGTGAGGCAATAGAGGCCAGATTAAGAATTACGCCACTTTTTTGATTTTTCATCACGGGTATACATGCTTTAATGCAATTGTAAACCCCTTTTATGTTAACGCTGTACAAGCGGTCAAGGTCTGCTTCTTCTACAGATTCAATATTTCCAACATGAGAAATTCCAGCGTTATTTATTAAAACATCAATCCTATCACTTTTTGTGATTTGAGCGATTATAGCATTTACGTTTTTCTGATTGGATACATCACATGCATGTGCTTTTGCCAACGCTCCTGTATTATTAATTTCATCTTCAGTTTCTTTTGCAGCAGTTTCGTTAAAGTCTAAAATATGAATTTTTGCCCCCTGAGCGGCAAAGGTAACCGCAATGGCTTTTCCTATTCCGCTTCCTCCACCAGTAATTAATACGATTTTATTTTTTAAACTAAATTTCGACATTTTAAAAGCTATTTTATAATGACATTCCTCTTTTCCAAGGGATAAAGTCATCTTGCATTAATTTTCTGGCCTTTGTTTGTATTTCACCACTGGCAACTCGAATTACAAAATCCAAGAGCGCTTCTCCTGTTTCTTCAATTGTCGTTTTTCCTTCGATTATCGTCCCCGTATTAAAATCAATAATATCATTCATCTTATCAAATAACTTTGTGTTGGTTGCGACTTTTACAACAGGGCAAATTGGATTTCCGGTTGGAGTACCCAAACCTGTAGTAAACAAAATAACATTGGCCCCAGAGCCTGCCAAACCAGTTGTCGATTCGACATCATTTCCGGGTGTGCAAAGCAAATTTAAACCGGGTTGCACCACTTGTTCTGTGTAATCTAAAACATCTTTTATAGGAGAGGTTCCTCCCTTTTTTGCGGCTCCTGAAGATTTAATGGCATCCGTAATCAGCCCGTCTTTGATGTTTCCAGGAGATGGATTCATTGAAAATGCTGCGCCCAAAGCCTCGGCTTTCTCATTATAAGTAGACATAATATGGGCGAATTTCTTCGCATTATTCCGGTCTTCACATCGATTGATTAATTCTTGCTCAACTCCATGAAGTTCAGGAAATTCTGACAACACCGTTGCGCCCTCCCATCCCTACGACAAGGTCCGAAAGCATAGCCCAAAGCAGGGTTTGCTGAGATTCCCGAAAACCCGTCAGATCCTCCACATTCTAGACCAATGACCAGCTTACTTAAAGGCGCAGGTTGTCGTTCGATTTTATTGGCTTCTATTAAGCCCACAAAAGTTTTTTTGACGGCCTCAGCAATCAATTCCTTTTCTGAATTACTTTGTTGCTGTTCTAATATATAAACAGGCTTTTGATTTTTAGATTTTTTTGCTAACGCTTTTTCTAAAATACTAGCTTGCGCGTGTTGACATCCCAAGCTCAAAACCGTAGCGCCTGCTACATTAGGATTGTTGATATAGCCCGCCAATAAATTACACAATGCAATTGCATCTGAAGCTGCTCCGCCACAACCACCATCATGGGTTAAAAAACGAACACCATCCACATTTGGAAACAATGGGTTTTTGGTTAATTCATCGGGTTCCTCAATAATATTTTTTTCTAAAATTGATGCTGAAGAATCTCCAGCTTTATAAGCATCGATCAGTTTGTCGACATTAAATTCTAAATGTCTCTTTTTCCCGAAGCCCAGTTTTTCTACTAGGGTCTCTTCTTAAGTACCTCAACATTTCTGTTTTGACAGAAAACCAGCGGAATTACAAGCCAATTGTTTTCGGTTCCCACGGACGCCGTTGTGCCCTGTGGTATATCCCAAAAAAGTCTTGTTTTGAAATTTGAAAGATCTGGTGCGACCCAAGGTGTTTTTGCTGCAACTTCCTGAACGCTGTACGCCTCTGTGTCGTGAACAATGTTTGAGGTGCTTATGAGCCCTCCTTTAAAAATTTCTTTTGTCGCTTTACCCACCAATACACCATACATAAAAATAGAGGCTCCTTTAACAAAATCAATCTTGGCAAACTTATGTTTTGCTGCAATGTCATTTTGTAGGACAAACAATCGGTCTTCAAATGAAATTTGATCTCCCTTTTTTAAGTCTGTGAGTGCGACAAGAATGTTGTCGTTTGGATGAATTTGTAGTATTTTTTGGTAACTTTTCATTTGTTTTTAAAAAAATTTAATTTACGAATAAAAGATTAATCTGCTAAATTTCCTTAAAACTAAACTCCCCATTTTTTAATGCTTATCCCAAATAGCACTTTAATAGACCGAAACTTAGGACTCAATAAAACGACTTAAAATCACTATACATTTGGGAAGGCTACTTTTAAGATCATTGATCTACTTTAAAATTTTTTATTGCCTGATTCGGTTCTATGATGGTGTGTCCTTGCCAAAAAGTTGGATCATACTCTGTAAGATTTACCGGTAATATCGAAGGGTTCTCTTTAAAACCATCAAACTCCTCTTGAGATATTTTTTCCGTTTCAAAAATGACCCCTTGATATTTTTGTGTTTGAACGGTTTGAACATTTAAGTCCATTTTAAGTTCATTTTGCTTGTTACGACCTTTAACGACTTTGTTTTTTTCTACAATTGTGAAAGCTCGGTCAACTCCCGTCTCGTAACCATCAGAAAGCTCAAAAAATTGCAATGTATATTTTCCAGAGTTCATTTTTTTGAATTGTAAAACCACTTCTTTCATGTATTGTTTAAAAGACATTCCTAGCAAGCTAATATCACGAATGTCTTGAATGTTTTTATACTCGATCCTAATGAGCGCCATTTCATTTGCATCGACATAGATTTTCCCCGAATAATCCGCATTGCCCTTGGGGGTAAAGCTTAAAATATAAATGGGTGTTTTTCCGATGTAAGTAAAATTAATGCGTTTAAAATCGTATTTATATGCCTTTTTGATAACATTTAGGTTAAGCGATTCTTTTTCGAAAATTGAAACAGAGAGATCCTATAAAACTTCTTTTCTCCATTTTAAAAATGATTCTTTTTCTTTTATCTTTTTTTCTTCGGCGGTGAGTGTATCCTTTTCTGAAGAATTAAGGTTATCCGAATCTAAATCAGCGCTGATGATTCCTGTTCGCAGTTTAAAATAGGAATCAGATTTAACGTTTTGCTTTAATATGGTATCGAATGCACTTCTAATATTTTCAAATAGCGCAGAGGTTTCTTTATCTTCGAGTTTTAATGCTTTTTGTAATTCTAGTTTTTGATTTTCCTCGGTATGATCACCATATAAATTACCTAATATTTCGATATGCCAGTCAGATTTCCTAGGCATTTTTTGAAGCGTACTATCCCAAAATTCCTGATTAAACTCTTCGATCGAGGATTTTTTAACTTTAACTTTTAGTGTCTTAAATTTCTGAAATCCAGACGATCTAAAAAACAGTTTTTTATTCGTCAGACCCAGTTCATATTTATCAGGAATATCTCTTTTGATTTCTTTAATTATTTCTTTAGCAGTGAGATCTTTATTAGTTACAATAATAGAATTAAGCATAATCGATTTTGGAGTAAGTAATACAACGCTGTCACTAAATTGTGAAGCGACACGACTTAAAGTTTCATAACCCATACATGAGAAATAAAGCGTGTCATTGGCTTTTGCTTCTAAATGAAGTCGAAAAAGCCCCTCTTCATTTGCCATTATTCCTGTTCCTTTTGAGGAGTAAATTGAAGCAAAAGGGATGGGTTCTCGGAGTTAGGCTGTCTTTAATTACAGCACTTATTTCTTGACTTGCAAGGTTTTGGATTTCCAGCCAGCAAGATTATAAAAAAGAATAAAAAGGCTTGGGAGGGTTTTTTCATTATTTAATTAAAATTACAAATAAATACCTGTTTAAGCAGGATATCTTTGAGCGTTTATAGTCAGTTTGAAGGTTTAAATTCTCATTGACACTCCTTTCGCGAGGTAGTCTCTGCTTCTATCTTAAGTTTTGTTAAAAGTGAGAAGCATTGAATTCTCCTGTAACTTTTAGCAAGCACTAAAAAAATAAAAGATGAGGATAGAAAAATTAATCAGTAACTGAAACGCTAATGTAAAATTTTATTATTTTTAAAACAAGCTCATCCTTTTAAAATGAAAAAAGCTTTTTTAACTTTATTCTTCATTTCATTTCTTTTTTCTTCAGTTAGCGCACAAGACCAATCCTATTGGCCAGCGCAAAAAGCCACTTCAAAACCTTGGACTCGATGGTGGTGGATGGGAAGTGCAGTTAATGAAAAAAATATTAGGGTCTCGCTAATTGATTTTCATAAAGCTGGCATGGGAGGCGTAGAAATAGCCCCCATCTATGGCGTAAAAGGCCAAGAAGAAAACTACATTGATTATCTCTCCCCAAAATGGATTTCGATGTTGAATCATACACTCTCGGTTGCAGACAGTCTGGGCATGGGCGTAGACTTAACCCTTGGAACAGGCTGGCCTTGGGGCGGATCACAAGTAGATTTGGTGCATGCCGCTACTACACTTTTGGTTTTTAAGGTGGATCTAAAAAAGGGGGAACAATTTGATCAAAGTGTCCTCGTTCCCAGCATGCTAATGCATGATTTGGTAAATCCTCTTGAAGGATAATTTACTTTCTAAACCTAATAACTTCTTAAATAGAAAAATTATTTTACAAAAGATAATTTCATTTTCTAAGACATAATAAATACAATGATTTAACTAATTTAGTTTCAAGTGATAGTTTAAATTTCAAAGCTATTGAATCTGATCATACTTTATATTTTGTTTATGAAGGAAAAACAAGACAGCAGGTAAAACGATCAGCACCCGGTGGTAATGGCTGGGTCCTAGATCATTTTTCATCAAGTGCATTAGAAAAATACTTAATTCCTTATTCAGAAGCTTTAACAAAAGTTAATGGAAAAGTACGTGCTGTTTTTAACGACAGTTATGAGGTTTACAAAGCCGACTATACCCAAGACTTTTTCAACGCTTTTATCAAACACCGGGGCTATGATTTATTGCCTCATCTTCCTAAACTATTTAGTGATATTTCTGACCCTGATGCAAATCGAATCATGAGTGATTATAAGGAAACTTTATCCGATTTATTGATTGAGGATTTTAATGGTTCTTGGAATATTTGGGCTGATAAAGAAAAGGTAAAGACCAAGTACCAAGCTCACGGCTCACCAGGAAATTTGATTGATCTGTATGCCTCTGCAGATATTCCAGAGTGTGAAACCTTTGGTTCGATGCCTTATGAAATTAATGGATTTAGAAGAATTGAAGGTGGAGGAACGGACAAAGAATTTCCTCATAAGAACTTTAGAGCTGGGGATGCCGATCCAGTGATGATTAGGTTTTCTTCATCAGCAGCGCACATTGCAAACAAACCATTGGTTTCGTCTGAGACATTTACTTGGTTGAGAGAGCATTTTAGAACAGCCTTGTCTCAGTGCAAGCCAGAGGTGGAAGACTTATTTCTTAACGGGATAAATCATGTTTTTCTTCACGGTTCTACTTATTCTCCCCAGGAGGCGGTATGGCCAGGATGGAAGTTTTATGCTTCAGTAAACTTTAACCCCAATAGCACTATTTGGGAGGATGTTCCCGCACTATTTAATTATATCAACAGGGCTCAATCTCTTCTTCAATTAGGACAACCCGACAGTGAGATATTACTCTATTGGCCAATACACGATGCATGGGGTAACTTTTATAAGGGTAAGAAATTCGCTCAATTTTCAATTCATAAAACTGACGAATGGTTGCTCAAGGGGCCTTTCTACGAGGCAGCGAACACTTTGCTAAAAAGGGGATATTCTTTTGATTATATTTCTGATCGTTTTATTGAAAAGGCTCAATTCGAATCCGGCGCTTTGCTCCTACCCGGGGGTCTTTATAAAACTTTAGTAGTGCCCGACACCAAATAGCATGCCGCTAGAAACATTAAAAAAACTGATTGCTTTAAAAGAAAAAGGAGCTTCAATTATATTCTTAGGGCTGCCCGAAACTGTTCCTGGGTTTTTCAAATTACACAGGTAGACGAGAAAGAGATGAGCCAAAGGTTGCGTCGTTCCAAAATCGAAACACACGATTTAGATCAAATTCATCTGCCATTGATTGCTTCTGGAGTCCGTGCCGAGAAACTAGTTGAGACAGGTCTCAAATTTATTCGCAGAAAAGTAGCTGAAGAGAAAGTCTATTTTATTGCAAATCATACCGACCAGTCCATATCAGGTTTTGTTCCAATTCAGCACAAGGCAAATGGTGTCTTATTGTTAGATCCTCTTTCTGGAAAAGTAGGGAAAGCTATTACTAATGCTGATGGGGATCAAACTTTAGTTAAGCTAGCATTGGCTTCTGGCCAAACAGTTTTTGTCAAGACCTATAAGGAATCGGATGCGCCGATGTGGCAATACCATAAGGCGAGCCAAAATAGCTATCCAATTTTGGGCCTGTGGAACCTTCGTTTTTTAAAAGGAGGTCCAAAAATTCCAACACATAGAGAAATTGAAAAGCTGGTTTCGTGGACTCGACTTGGCAACGATGCTAGAGATTTTTCAGGAACAGCTGCTTACAGCATAGCATTTGAAAAACCTTCAAATCATACTGGGGCATGGCTGCTCGATTTGGGAGCGGTAAGAGAGAGCGCTAAAGTTTGGATCAATGAGGAATTTGTCGGAACGGTTTGGTCGAACCCTTTTAAAATTGAAATCAAGCGTCTTAAAAAAGGAAAAAACACCTTACGGATTCAAGTTACAAACTTGGGTGCCAATCGCATTAAGGCCAAAGAGGCCAGAGGAGAAGCGTGGAAAATATTTAACAATATTAATATTGTGAGCTTAAACTATAAACCGTTCGACACTTCAGATTGGCAGTTCCTTGCCCTCGGGTTTACTTGAAACACCGGTTTTAAAAGAATTGATTGTAGAATAAAAAAACCCTTCAGTAATGAAGGGTTTTTTTAATTAAAAATATTTATTAATTGTTAAAGAGTAAAATTAACTCTTCTGTTTTGGGCCCTATTTTTTGCGGTATTATTATCCATAACAGGCTTGTCTTCTCCATGACCAATTACATTGATTCGAGAAGCTGAAACTCCTAGGGCTTCCAAAGCCGCTTTAGTCGAATTCGCTCTATCTTCAGAAAGTTTTTGGTTGTATGCCTTGCTGCCATCGCTAGAAGCATGTCCTTCAAGTGTAATTGAAACATGAGGATACTTTGACAACAATGCTGCCAAGTTACCAAGTATCATATTGTCAGAGTCTCTAATTGTTTTACTTTCTGCATTAAACAGAATCACAGCGCTCCCCTCAGAAATCATTGTTTTAATTTCTTTTGGTTCTGCAGGACATCCATTGTTGGCAGCGACACCTGCTTCATCAGGACAAGCGTCATCTTTGTCAGCAACATCATCTCCATCTCCATCAGGCCATGGACAACCTTGATTTTCAGCAGCGCCACTTTCCTCTGGACAGGTATCGTCCTTATTTGCAACGCCATCACTGTCATTGTCAGGCCAAGGACAACCGTCGTTTTCTGATACTCCTGACTCATCAGGGCATTTGTCATCTCGATCAAGTACACCATCGCTGTCGACGTCCGAAGTTTGTTCTTTTATGATTTCTTTAATTGCTTCTGCTTCGCATTCGAAAACAACCTCTACATAGGTTGTGCCTTTTTTGACTTTAATTTTTTCAGAAACACATCCATTTTTAGTGGCAATCGCCATACCGTGAGTCTCCATGAGTGCTACGTGCATATCCCATTGGATGAATTTCATCACGCCTGGCAACAGAAAATATAAAGCCAGCAAACCTCGTCCAGTATGTATTAATGCAGATTTCATCCTTAGCCCCTGTTATTTTTATTTGAGAATATTATGCATACCAAGCTGAAGAGCAAGTGTGCCTTAAGACTGACGCTATATTTTCATGTTTTAGTTTTTGATGAAAATTTTATTATTACAATATAATAAATTTAAAATATACTATCTTCGAATTAATCAATATTCAATGGGTTGTTCTAACAATAAAAAATCTTATTATCTAGAATCAGAGGCACAAGAAGCCTTGATTCGTTCAAACATCAGGTTTGTAAAAGCTGCGGTTAACTATTATGTTTGCAATCAATGTTCGGAATATCACCTTACCTCAAAAGGGGAAACAAATCCTTTGTTAAATGAATTGACAATTAAAGAAAGAATAAATAAAGAGCGACAGCTTCAGGCATTGGTCTGAAAGTTTTGGCAGGAGATAATGTGCTAGCATCTGGCTCTTTCTTTTTTAAGTTTTTCAAAATACTCGTCTAGGTGGATTTCCCAGTGCATTCGGTAGTCAAATCCAGTTTCGAATTCTTCCTGACATTGACTGCATTTGATTATTTTTTTACCCATCGTTTTTAGGACCTCTTAGGTGAATGACTAAACCATTCAGAAAGTTACGTAAGATTTGATCGCCGCATTCCATATATTTTTCATGTTTTTCATTTCTAAAAAAAGCACCCAGCTCAGCTTTAGAAACTTTGAAATCAACCAACTTACAGATTTCGACGATGTCGACGTCGCGAAGCTTTATGTGCTACACGGAGCTTTTTGAAAATATCATTATTTGTTAAACCCATGTTCAAATATATAAACACTTTTTTATTTTGATATACTTATGGATAGTATTAATTTGAATTGTAGAATATATTAAATGATCTGCATTAATAAAAAGTAAACAATATGATTCGGATAAAACAAGTTTTCTATTTAAGTTTTTTCTTTTTTATAGGCTATACAAATACTGTTTCTAAAAATGATAAAGGAGAAAGGAGTGGATTTCTCTTTTTAATGGAAAAGATTTATCGGGATGGGACATTAAGTTTGCCAATCAAGACTTGAATGTCAATTATAAGAATACAGTAAGGATTCAAGACAGTATGCTGAGAATCGCATATGATGAATATGAGACTTTCGACAATGCCTATGCTCACATATATTATGACCAAGCCTTTTCCTATTATAAATTAAAATTTGATTATCGTTTTTATGGAGATCAAGTCAAAGGAGCAGAATCTTGGAACATCAGAAATAGCGGAATTATGCTTCATTCGCAATCAGCTGAAAGTAATAGCCATGGTCAGTTTTTCCCAGTCTCTATAGAGATCCAGTTTTTAGGGGGCCTAGGAACTGAGGACCGACCCACTGGGAATGTTTGTACACCAGGAACAGTAGTAGAAACAGGGTGCTGTCGACTATTCCCATTGTATTGATTCTAGCGCCAAGACTTATCACGGGGATCAATGGGTTCATGGAGAAGTGCTTGTTTTGGGAGGAGAAAGTATTTCTCATTACATTGAAAATGAATTGGTTTTAAAATATGAAAACCCCCAAATTGGCGGAGGTTTTATTAGTAAAAGTCGGGGAGAACAGGATTGGTCTTCGATGGGCGTGGACAATAAAGAATATTGGGAAGCCAAAGAAGGAGAAGTTTTAAAAGAAGGATTTATTGCACTACAGGCTGAAAGTCACCCAATTGACTTTAAAAACATTCAGCTATTAAATCTTTGTGGCTGTATGGATCGAAAAGCAAAAAACTATAAAGCCTATTATTTAAAACCTGATAACTCTAAATGTATTTATTAAATTTAGGAATGAAATTCTGTTTAATGGTGATCGGAATTTAAGTAATGCTCTTCAATTAAATCCTTTCCAAAATCCCCATCAAATTCTCTCCAAACGGTATGAATATGATTTCCTTTGTTTTGACTATTATCAAATTCTATTAGAAATTTTTCTCCTTGAATTCTGTAGTAATGAGCAGTTAAAATTTCTTTTTTTCCTTCGGAAGAAAATGTGATGTCGTCATAATTCTCGTTTTCCAATAAGATTTTTGCTCTATGCGCGACTGCTCGCTCCATGTTGCTAATATGTTCTTGGATTATAGCGTTTACAATGCCTTTTTGAGCAGCAGTGAGTGCTGTATATCTTATTCCTGATTATTCAAGTCGAGAGATGAAACTTTTGTTTTTACTGAGTACGTCTCCAAACGTAACCTCACTAATTATTGCTTTTTGACTTTGCTGAGCGCTCATCGAATTGATCAATTGGAGACCAAGATCTTGTTCTCTATGTAAAACTCTTTTCCCCTTCTGAGGGCCCTCCAACACCACTCCTGGATTTGAACCAAGAAAGGCTGGGGCTATAGCGACTTGATCCTTATGGACTGTGAAATTAAATGAAAGATGATGCCCTTCAAAAGACCATGCCCACGGGGATTCATTGTTGGGAGTTCCATAAAACGCAACATAATATTTTTTAGGATTTCTTTTAAAGGGATTCTGTTCCTTGATGGCCAAGTAGTTTTCCAAATCGATTATTTGTTCCATTTTATCATAGCCCGAGTTACTTAAAAAAGCATCAAGCAAATCCATCAGATTTTTATTTTGAACAACGCTCAGGGAATCCATGCTTAGCCCACTTCTTTGGAACGAAGAATGTGGTAAATAATGCCACCTTGTTTTTGTTGAATCCGTCAATTTGAATTGAACTTGATCCATTTGCATTGGTTTCAAATCATTCAAAAAGTGCAATGCAACCTGATCGGGTTTAAATTGAGAATGAACACTAAATAGAGAATATCAAAGCTACAATAAAGAATATTTTTTTCATAATTGGAATTGTGTTAAAGTTACAAATACAGGAATCACCATTATGTTAAAACTTATTGCTTTCATTACTATTTCACAACATAATGCTGCTTTTTTTGACAAAAAGGAATATCTACCTCTGATTATGGAGCCAATAACGCAAATGGAGCCCTTCTTTTTTTCCTTCGTGGCAAGTCCTTTCTTCTAGCAATAAATTGTTTTCATAAAACCGCTTAAAGACGCCTTGCTTTTCCTCCTATAGGTAGTCTTCAACAAGAAGCGTGTCCAAATCATTTCCATCAAGCCTGAAAAGCATACCAGTAAAAGAGACACTCATTGATTCTGATTCTTTAAAAATAATATTAAATGATTAACACTCTAATATTTGATTTTGGTGATGTCATAGTTAACGATTGCAGACCAAAAAAAATGCCAGCAGGAAACTATTTTGGAAAAGCACCTGGAGATTCAATATAACCATTTCCATTAATATAAGGGTCATTGTCAGTGATGTGATAATGGTAGATACCAATTTAAGTCACTTTTGTATTGAGACTAGATCCAGATCATCAGGGACATTATCGGCTTCTCCATTACTGCAAAAGGAGAACGAGAATCATTCTATTATAAGCAAATATTTTTTTATTGGTTTAATTTTAAAAACAAACAAAGATATAAATAATTACCGCTCTAGAATACCAATACCCTACTTCAAAAGTGTTTTAATTTAAAAAAACATCAATATTAAATTGTCTTGACAGTTTATTTAACTTAACCCATGAATACAATTTTATGAAGTCGACTTTAAAAACGTTTCCTATATTTGGGGGCATCAGTCCGTTTTTAAACACAACAATAATTAACCCTAACAATGAAAAAACATTTTTGGAAATTAAGTGCCTTTTTATGGATGTGCATAATACTCTATCTCAGCTTTTTCACGGCTGTTGATCCCGGGGGTTTACCGATGTTTGAAAACCAAGATAAGGTCGGTCACTTTATTTTTTATGCAATATTCACAAGCATTTTAATCAAGACTTTTAGTGTTGAATTAATCAAAAATTCACCCATAGTTAGTGCAATTATATTTGCTTGGTTGTTTTGGCGCAGTCGTCGAAATTCTTCAGCATTATGCAACGGAAGACCATTGCAGAAGATATTTGGGATTTAATTTTTAATACTTTAGGAATTCTCATCATTGGATTTATCGCAAAAAAAAGATTAAATGGAAATTAAATTTCATGAAGTTTTATTAAAAAAAAGGTTCCCTTTGGCAATCAGTCGCGGTGTGAGAGGAGATTCTTCCAACCTTTTTGTGGCTTATCACCGAGAAGGAAACACGGGCTGGGGAGAAGCAGCTCCCGGGAAAAATGAAAATGCGGGTACTATAGCAGAAGTTAAAGAGCAATTAATTCAGCTGATTAAAAGTGGAATTGAAAACTTAAGCCCTCAAGAAATTACGCTAAAAGCACGAGAGATGAAAATTGCGCCTTGTGCCCTTGCAGGATTAGACATTGCTATTTGGGATTGGAAAGCCAAAAAAGCCAGTTTGCCGCTTCACCGTTTGTTAAACTTTCCGCTCCCTACAGTTCCTACTTCAGTTACGATAGGAATCAACACCCCAGAGGTCGTTAAACAGAGAATCCCTTTGTTGTTAGACGGAACTTCAATAAAGGCACTAAAGGTGAAACTAGGCTCTCCAGAGGGACTTGACGCGGACAAGGATATGTTTGCCCAGGTTTTGGAGAGCGCAAAAAAATATGATGTTAAACTGAGGGTCGATGCCAATGGCGGATGGAATACGTCTGATGCAATTCACATGATGAAATGGCTCGCGGATAGAGGAGTGGACTACATAGAACAACCCCTTGAAGAAGGAAAGGAGGCCGAATTAAAATATTTATTTCCCAATCGACCCCTCCCTATTTTCTTGGACGAATCCTGTCGTTATGCCGATGACATTCACAAATGGGCCAAACATGTAGACGGTGTGAACATAAAGCTTATGAAGTGTGGAGGCATCACAGAGGCTTTGAAAATAATTGAAACGGCTAAATCTTTTTCACTCAAAACGATGATTGGTTGTATGAGCGAATCTTCGGTGTCGATTGCAGCAGCAGCTTCTATTTCAGGTGCAATTGATCACATTGATCTTGATTCGCATTATAACTTAGCTCCAGATCCAGCCACTGGAGTTAGAATGAGCGATGGAATTTCAATACAAGATCAGGTTTCCGGTCATGGGGGTGTTTTAAAAGAAAAGTATTATGCTTAAACCAGATCAAAAAGTTGCGGTTTTTATGCAAGGTTACTTGCATAGCGATTTTGGAAAAATGGGATTGGGAGTTTTGCGTTATCTCACTAACCCGATTGTTGGTGTTATAGACTCGGACCATGCTGGGAGTAATATTAATTTAGAATACGATTTGGATAGGGATGTTCCCATCTGTGCCACCCTAAATGAAGTAATTGAAAAAGGCGCGGAGGTTTTGATATTGGGCATTGCTCCCTCAGGTGGGCAAATACCACAAAATTGGATGCCTGTGATTGAAGCAGCGATTCTGAAAGGTCTGAGCATTGTCAATGGTCTTCATGAGAGCTTGAATGATCAGTTTAATGAGAATCTACAAAATAGTGCAAATCAATGGATATGGGATTTAAGAATACCCCAGTTTGTTCCTGACATTGCAACGGCTAAAGCTAGCGATTTACCCAACAAAAGAGTTTTGATGATTGGCACCGATATGGCAGTTGGAAAGATGACTGCCGGCTTAGAAATTTATCATTGGGCAAAACAAAGAAAAATTAATACTGGATTTATTGCTACAGGTCAAATTGGCATCACAATCATGGGGAAAGGCGTTCCGCTTGATGCGCTAAAAGTTGACCATGCCTGTGGCGCAATTGAACAATTGGTACTCGATCAAAAAGATAATGATTTATTAATTATAGAAGGGCAAGGATCTCTTCTTCATCCTGGGAGCACTGCAACATTGCCATTAATGCGAGGGAGTTGCCCAACCCATATGATTTTATGTCATCGTGCTGACAAAACCACCTTGAGGAATCCTGAATCAATTCAAATCCCTAACCTAAAAGAATTCATCCAATTGAATGAAGCCATGGCATCCGCTTGCGGAACTTATGGACATCCCAAAGTAATCGGAATTGCATTAAACACCGCCAAGCTTTCTTTAGATGAGGCCAGAGAAAGTATTCGAAAAGTTGAGAAGGAAACTGGACTCCCCGTTACTGATGTCATTCGGTTTGGGGTTGAAAAAATAATGCAAGGACTACTTTAAATCACTTACAATGATGGTCTGCTGCTCGGGTGGCAATCTGATTGTCTGGCTTAACATTAACTTTATATCCCAACGAGTTTGCCCAACCCTTGGTTGCTGCAATTAACTTATGAGATTTAAAACTCTCGTCACTGTTATAATCCATATCAATCTCTACACGGACATTGACTTGATGGGTCAGCCACTCTGCTACATCAATGCTCATTTCTGCTTCTTTCCAAAGACGCGTCCAAATGTCTTTATTTACGGATTCAATTTTTTTATTTAAAATATAATGAACGCCTCTACTTCCAAATCGGTAGGCGATCACTGTTGCATATTTAGTTTTTTTACCCACATTTTGAGAATCCGTTCCTATGTGCATTTGAACGTTCGGATAGTCTTTCAGAATTTTCAGGGTGTGCGCAATGGGATCAATTCTATTTTCTTTGATATCTTTAAAAATTTTCATAAATAAAAACCTGTGTTAGCAAAGCACATTAAAAAAAATGGCTTTATTTTTAACCTAAAATATAAAGATGCTTGAAATTGTATTTAACATTTTTAACACCGGAATAATAATTTTTTGGATGATATTATTTTTTCTTCCCAAAACAACAAATCACCCGAAAGATAACAAATTATCCATGGGTACCTCTGGCAGTCGCTTTGGGATATGTTTATTTTTTATTAAATGCTGAAGGCGCAATGTCTGGAGATTTCACTTCACTAGAAGGGCTAACTGTGATGTTTCAAAATGCCACACCCGAAGGAGTTGCAGCAGGATGGCTTCACTACTTAGCCTTCGATTTTTGGGTAGGCTGTTGGATGCTTAAAGACAGTCAGCAAAGAAAACTTAAACATGGATATGTGATTCTCCCTTTGGGGTTTACTTTTATTTTGGGTCCTGTAGGAATTTTGTTTTACACTATCATTTTGGGTTTAAATAATAAACTAAAATCAAAATCGAATTGACCACCTCCTTACTATTATTATCAACTGCATTTGCAGTGGCCTTTGGCGCATTGGGCGCTCATTTGTCAGTTAAAAAGGGAAGATCACATCGTTTTGGATTTTTTATTGGTTTTCTCTTTGGTGTTTTTGGGATTTTGTCACTTTTGATTATTTCGAATAAGTCTAAAGAAATTGATAAATAGTATTTAAACCTTAATCGTGAATTTTAAAAAAATATTTAGAATTATTATTCTTCTCTTGGCGGGGGTCTGTTTTTATGTGGTTTATTTAATGCACTCGAAACTTTCTTTCATTGACACCCCTTATCTTTTTGGGGGGATTGTATTGTTTCTTTTTGGACTATTGCTTTTTAGAAAGAAAAAGTAAATTTTAAAGCCAATTATTCTTTAACAATAATAAAAGTAGCCTTTACGCCAGTCGCAAGATTCCATTGGTTTGCAGCCGTCAAATTTCCTGCCTCATCGTACACCCTCACTTCTGCGGTGTTAGGGCCTGAGGTCCCCTGATTTAGGGCGATAAAGTCGATTTTATTAAACCCAGGAACTAATTCGACAACCAGACCGACGAATCGTTCCACTAATAAAACATTGGCTCGAATCACGTCATCATTGTGAAGAATTCTCACCCGATCACCGTCAGGATATTCATGATCTCTAAAAATTATTCTCACATCGTCACCCTCAACCCGATAATCACCGAGATACTGATTGGATTTATAATTATTGGGATTCTTATCATCCTCTCCTTTTTTGCCCTTTAATTTTGTCAGATAATAATCTCCAGGATCAAGAAACTTTTCTTGATTCTCCATGTTTATCTTTGGGTTGTTGTTTTTCGGTGAGGAAATGTCCAGTGGTTTGTTTAAAAAGTCACCTTTTAGAAAGGGGCTTTCTTCTGGAACCTCGAAAAGTGATTTTTCGTCTGGGTAGGAAGGAAATTTTACGGTACTATTATTTTCGTCAAATTGAGCAGAAACCCTAAATACAAAAAAAGAAAAACACATCACCACACAAAGATTAAACCTAGACATCATTAATGCTGTGGGCTTGATTTCAGATGGATTAATTGTTTTTTTAGTCATGTTTAAAATATATTTAGACACTACAAACCTAGTTTGAAATTGCGAAACATCGAGTTTCTTTAACAAGATTTTGTAGGCATTTCAATCAAAAAATGTAAATTCGGACCTACAAAAACATCTTAACATGCAATTATCAGGTCTCGACTGGACAATTATAGCTACTTTTTTTTCTATCACTTTGTTTATCGGAGTCTACGTCTCCAAAAAAGCAGGAACCTCTTCAAATGAATTTTTTCTTTCGGGAAGGAACATGCCCTGGTGGTTGTTGGGGATATCAATGGTTGCAACGACTTTTTCAACAGATACTCCAAACCTTGTTACAGACATTGTGAGAAATAACGGTGTCTCCGGAAACTGGGTCTGGTGGGCTTTTTTAATTACAGGATTATTGACGGTTTTTGTTTATGCGAAATTGTGGCGTAAATCAAACGTTAATACAGATATTGAATTTTATGAATTTCGTTATGGTGGTAAACCCGCAAGTTTTTTAAGAAAATTTAGAGCCGTTTATTTAGGGGTAATATTCAATGTGATCACGATGTCTTCCGTAACCCTAGCAGCTATTAAAATTGGTGGAATTATGCTAGGACTAGAGCCATGGCAAACAGTAATCAGCGCAGGTTTAGTCACCGTAACTTTTAGTGCATTGGGAGGCTTTAGGGGAGTAGTTTATACTGACTTTCTTTTGTTCTTTGTCGCAATGGCGGGCTCGATAGGAGCAGCCTATTATTTGGTGAATATTCCCGAAGTAGGAGGAATACAAGCCTTGTTGGCCAACGAAAATGTAGCGGATAAACTTTCAATACTACCTGATTTTTCTGATGCTGATGCGATGATAACTCTATTGATTATTCCCCTTGCGGTGCAATGGTGGAGTTCTTGGTATCCAGGAGCTGAGCCAGGTGGAGGAGGTTATATCGCCCAAAGAATGTTGGCTTCTAAAAATGAAAATCACGCTATTGGAGCAACCTTGTTCTTTAATATTATGCACTATGCATTACGCCCTTGGCCTTGGATTTTGGTTGCCTTGGCTTCTTTAGTTGTCTTCCCTGATTTGGCAAGTATCAAAGATGCATTCCCGAATATCGCCGATGACAAACTGGGGCATGATCTTGCTTACTCAGCAATGTTGGTTAAACTTCCAACGGGATTATTAGGACTTGTGTTGGCTTCTTTAATTGCGGCTTACATGAGCACAATCTCAACGCAATTGAACTGGGGTTCGTCCTACATGGTATTTGATTTTTACAAAAATCAAATTAATCCCAATGCATCCGAAAAAAGATTGGTTGCTGTAGGAAGAATATCAACAGTAGTTTTGATGATTCTTAGTGCAATGCTAGCATTGTTGCTTCAAAGTGCATTACAGATATTTGACATACTGTTAACCTTTGGAGCAGGAACCGGTTTGATTTTTATACTTCGATGGTTTTGGTGGCGAATCAATGCGTGGAGTGAAATCTCCGCAATGTTTTCCTCTGGGATTGTATCTATTTTATTAAAACTAACCCCTTTAGGCACCTTCTTCTTTGGTGCTGAACGTGGCTTAATGCCAAGCTGGTCTGAGTTTCCAATGATCGTTTTGGTCACTTCTGTTATTTGGGTTGGCGTCACCTATCTTACACAGCCCGAAAGTAACGAAGTCCTCCAATCTTTTTATAAGAAAATCCAGCCAGGAGGTCCAGGGTGGGATAAGGTATTGAAAGATGCTGAAGCTGAGAACATAGTTATAAAAGACAAAGATGTAGAATGGAGTGTCCCTTCGGGAATACTTGCAATGCTCTTGGGTTGTGGAATGATCTATAGCGCGATGTTTGCAACTGGCTACTGGATTTATGGTGAGCAACAGAATGCCATGATCGCGACCACAGGAGCGGTGATTTCTGGCTTTTTCTTAATCAAGATTTGGAAAAAAATCAAGGTAAACGTCCTGTAGTTTTTTATTACTTTATAATGAAATAATAAATAACTGTCGAATCCCGTTTTTATCCAATCCAGAAACTAAGATTTGATTGCTTTCTCGATTCCATCGAGGGGCGGGATCTATCCTGAGGTCTTTTTTATAAACACCTGTGTTAAACTCTGGTGTATTTGCCCATTCGCCGGATTTGAGATCGAAAATCGTGTAATTATTTTTCCCATTTAAGCTGTAACCATTGACGAAAAGTTTCGAGTTGGGAGAGAGGCTCACATCACCTGAAGGATCTGGAAATGAAACTTCATCTCCGATGTTTCTTATAATTTCTTTAGAAAGGATGTCATAAACCACTTGCCTTCCGTTTTGACTCCCAATGATTTCTGTTCCATTTCCCCATTCAGGATGTCCCCCAATGTGTGAATGACCTGCCGTGAAATTGGTGCCGTCAAATCTAATGCTACAAGCTGCATTGAGCCCTTCTTTTCCATCCTTGTCAGATTTCCAACCAGCGCGAACAAAGAAATAAATCCACTCACCGGTTCTGTTCCAGAGGGTGTGATTGATAAAAAGATTTCTGCCTTTCGCTTGAAAACCCTTTTTTTCAAGCTCCTCTGCCATTCGTTTGAAAGAAACCAGTAACTTCTTTTTCCCAGACTTGATGTCAACATGAATAATCCCATCATCTTTGGGCGCATTAAATCCTGTAGTCCAATCTGTTGCATCTTTATATCCAGTTACTGGTCTTAGGCGTGCCATTCGAGCATAATTAATCCCTAGAAAAGATTTTCCCAAGGGGCAAACGCCGCTATTTCCGAAAGAGCGATGTCCGTATCGATATTCTCTAATGCGCTTTTTTTTGTTGACATCATAACATACCGTAAATACAACTCCCGTTTTTGGATCGCGATCGTTAAAAAAGAATTCATCCTGTGGGGCATCAGGATTCCAATATAACATTGTTCCCTGCTGATGGTTCCAACCTAAGCTTTCGTCTAATTTTTCAATTTTATTGAACTCACCAGTTTTTATATTTGGGTCTATAATCGACAAAGTTGCAGCTTCATTTTTACCAGGAAGATGATCGTGAAATGGCGACGACATACATAAGATTCGGTCTCCGTTTTTACTCCAGGGGATGGTTAATGATTGCCCAATATATCCAAAAAAGTGATGGTTTTTCCCTCTAGTAATTTGTTTAACTGTTATATTAAATTTTGAATTATTAAGTAGATTTATGGGAGGGACTATTGCTGATCCTAAAGTAAGCCTTCCAGTATTTTTAATAAAGACTCTACGATTCATTTTTTGATTAAATATAATAATCTAACTCAATTTGTCAAAATCTCATTGATCATATCTCTGGCGGTCATCATTTTTATTTTATGAACAGCGTCTTTATAATCTCCTGTTTCAATTTTTTTATTAAATAACTCAAGTAGTTGCTGAGCGGAAAGTGAATTGTTTTGCATTATTTTGATTGATTAAAATTTCATAGGAACTTCTACGAGTAACACTTTAGACTGAGGTTGCACAGTAAAACGGATAGTTTCCGTATCCCAGATCCCAATAGCATCACGCTTTTTAAGGCTTTCTCCCTCCACATTCAACGAGCCTTCAATAACAAAAACATAAACACCGTTTCCAGGTTTTTTTATTGTGTAGACCAGAGATTTCTCAACATCAAATTCCCCTAAATGAAACCAAGTGTCTTGATGAACCCACATTCCTTCATCTTCCGAGTTGGGGGACAAAACTTGATAAAAGTCATTTGGCTTTTTTAAATCCCTGACGGACATCTGATCATATCGAGGCGTCACATTTTGTTTTTTAGGAAAAACCCACAACTGTAAAACCTTTACCGCTTGGTCAGCATTTTTGTTGTATTCGCTATGGTGAACACCAGTGCCAGCGCTCATTACCTGAATTTCTCCTTCATTTATCACTCCAATGTTCCCCATGCTGTCTTTGTGCTCTAGATCGCCTTCCAGAGGAATCGTTATGATTTCCATATTTTCATGGGGATGGGTTCCAAAACCCATGCCTGCAGCAATTGTGTCGTCATTCAACACCCTTAGGGCTCCGAAATTCATTCGCTCCGGATTATGGTAATTGGCAAAACTAAAGGAATGGTTGGCATTGAGCCAGCCATGAGTTCGCGTTTCCTCTTGTTTCAGCCGCGTGAAAAGCTTTTTTCATAATTAACGTCATTACAATAGTTGTACATACAAATATAATTTATTTCTTCTTATCTTCAATTTTTTTATTTGCCTCAGCAACCGTATTAATTAATTCACTTTTTGCGTCAAGGTATTCAATAAGTTCTTTCACTTTTTCTTCGGCTTGCTGAATCTCTGCCGCCTTGCTTTTCTCTTCAGCGATTGTTGTTTTAATTTCTTTATAAGTAGTTATAGCAAAACCCATTATAATAGCAACTGCAGCAAGGATGGCAATAATTTCTTCAGTTGAGTCTAAGTTTAGCATGGCTTGAAATTTGAGTTAAAAATAACAATTCATGCGATTTATTAAGTACTTCTTCCTATTTATCACTCAAATTATTTATTTTCGAGCTCATGAAAAAATTCAACTCACTTTTTTGCTTTTTAATTCTATTTAATCTTACTGCTCAAACCGACAGCTTAAGTCAAAAAATTCAACTAAAAGAAGTCACCCTGGACGCTTCAAGAATCAAAAGTCCAAATAAAACATTGCCTTTCGCCGTTAGCCATAAAAAATTCCCACAAGTACAAGAGGCCTATCAAGGGGCTTCACTTCAAGATTATTTGAATAATGTTCCGGGATTATTTGCTCAAAACACTCAAAACTTCGCACAAGATTTACGCCTTTCTATTCGAGGATTTGGCGCACAATCTGGTTTTGGCATTCGTGGGATTAAATTGATGGTGGATGGAATTCCTGAAACAACCCCTGATGGTCAAGGACAATTGGACAATTTAGCTTTGGGTTTAATTCAAGAAATAACCGTTCTGAGAGGGACCCGCCTCTACTTTTTATGGTAATGCCTCGGGAGGGGTGATTCAAATCAAAACCCTCACTGATTTTGAGAAAGATTTTGTTAGATTAAGAGCCCAAGGCGGAAGTTATGGGGCGACTTCTTTTCAAGCGACTGCAGGATGGAAAGGACAAAAAACCAAAGCAGTAATTTATCAAAACCGATCACAATCTGATGGATATCGCGATCATTCCAGATACAAACAAAACGTATTTAATGCAAGGGTTTGGCATCAATTTTCAACCACTTCTGAGTTAAGCTGGCAGTTTAATTATACGGACAGCCCCTATGCTTATGATGCTGGAGGAGTAAACATGGAGTCGGTCAATACAGACAGAAAACAGGCCCGTGCTCAAAATGTTCAGTACAACACCTTTGAATCAGTTAAGCATTTAAAAACAGGTTTGCAATGGGAAAAATCTTTGGGGGATAACCTGACCTTAAATAGTTATGCTTTTTATGCCCACCGAGATTTTGACGGCAAACTTCCTTTTGAATTTGGTGGAATTGTTGATTTAAAAAGAAACTATTATGGATTAGGAACCGCATTGGAATATCAAATCAGGCCAAATCATCGAATGCAATTCAGGGCATCGCTTGCAGATCAAAAAGATCAACGCAACCGCTATAAGAACATTAAAGGGGTAAGAGGAGACTCAACCCTTTCACAAGAGGAATTATTTTTTAATTCTGCGCTGAGTGTTTTAGACGAATTCAAATGGAGTTTTGGACTTTTACGCACTGGGCTTCGATATGACTTTCAGCGCTTGGGTACCGATTCCAAAATAAATCTTAACGTGGTGAATCCCAGTATCGGTTTTACGTTTACCGATATTGGGAATCATGTGCTCTACACCTCTTTTTCAACCAGTTTTGAAACTCCAACACTCAGTGAGCTTTCTGCCAACCCAACTGGTCAGGCAGGCTTTAATCAAGATTTAAGTTCTTCAAAAGCCACCAATTTCGAATTGGGATGGCGTTATTTTTCTGGTTCAAATCGACTGGAAGCTTCTTTGTTTTTAATTAACACCCAAAACGAGATTTTGTCTTATGAACTTGAAGCTTTTCCAGATAGAGATTTTTACCGAAATGCGGGTAAAACTCAGCGGAAAGGAATTGAAATATTCTGGGAGCATACCCACGGGGCTTGGCAATGGAATACCTCCTATACTTTTGCCACTTTACTTTTTGATCAAAGGGGCAGTTTGAAAGGCAACCATTTGCCTGGAGTTCCCCAGCATCAGTTTTTTGGAACACTTCAGTATCAACTCCCATCTGGAATTGGCATCCAGTATCAAGCCAGGTATACTGGATCACTTTATGCCAACGACGCAAACACCACTAAAGTTGACGACTATTTTTTGTCTAACCTGCGCCTTTGGAAAAAATTTGGAAAGCTTGACTTTTTCTCTGGTGTTAATAATTTGTTAGGCAAAGCCTATTTCGATAACATTCGCATCAACGCCTTTGGTAAAAGGTTTTATGAGCCAGCACCCTTGCGCAATTTTTACATTGGAATGAATCTTTCTATTTGATCGAATCAACCATCATCCTCCATTTCATGAATACATCACGATAGTTTTCTCTGTTATTAACTCTAGTTGAACTTTTTAGTAACTTTGAAAAAATCAAAATTGAAAAAACAAGGTCTTTTTTTATATTTTTTCTGCCTTTCAACCATCCTATTAGGTCAAAAAACTTCTGAAAGGAAAATTGCTCGTCAGATCGATAAAATTGAGGCTTTTCAGGGAGCGCACATAGGAATAAAGATAGCTACTCTGTCTGCCTCTAAATCAATGGCTGAATTTAATGCCCACCATTATTTCACTCCGGCTTCCAATGTAAAAATACTTACGTTTCTTGGGGCTTTGCAGACTTTTGACTCCCTTCCGGCCCTTCGTCTATTTTAAGACCCCCTCGGGGACGTTACATTTCACAGCGACGGGTTATCCTCTTTTATTACACCCAAAATATCCTGATCAGGAGCTTTTTAGTTTTCTCAAGCAGCACAAGAGCTCTGGTCTACCATCCCCCCCAAGAGTCCCCAACCAGACTGGGAGCTGGCTGGTCGTGGGACGATCAGCAGTATTATTTTTCTGCTCAAAAAAGCGCCTTTCCTATTTATGGAAATGTGGTTAAATTTTATAGGGATACTTTATCCAAAAAATTTGTGGCAAAACCAAGCCGTTTTCAAACCCACTTTTTGTATCAAAAAAAAGAAGATTTACCTTTCAAGGAATTTCCCCATAAATTTTATTTTAATCCTGAAAAATGGATACTTAATGATACCCTTTTAAAACCGTTTCAAACCAGCTCAAAAATCTTTGTGGATTTACTTTCCGAAGCAACTCAAAGCAAGGTTGAAATCGATTCACTTCCTTTTCCTAAAAATCAAATCCAGCGTGTCCTTTACACCCACCAGGAGGAGAAGCTCTACAAAGCCTTACTCCAAGACAGTGATAATCTTATCGCCGAATCGCTGCTACTGATGATTGGAAAAGCTAAAAACGACACTTTAAACACCAAAAAAACAATTGATTATTTACAGTCCAGATGGCAAAATGACTTTTCTGACCCTCTTATTTGGGCAGATGGATCGGGAGTTTCTCGTTACAACCTTCTGACCCCGACTGTTATTGTTGAGGCGCTTCAGAAAACCTATTCGATTTTGGGTTGGGAAAAAATAACATCCCTTTTTCCTGCTGGAGGAATCTCTGGCACGATTTTAAATCATTATAAGGAGGCCTCTGGCCCCTATGTTTTTGCAAAAACTGGAACTTTAAAAAATAATATTAGCCTTTCTGGTTTTTTCATTGGAAAAAATAATCGCATTTATGTTTTTTCTATTTTAGTCAACAATCACAACTCTTCAAGCGAAGCCGTTCGAGAAGGGATTGCCTCTTTGATTAGATTTTTTAGAAAAAAATATTAATCTTGAAACCCAGTAATATAAGTGTTTATAGTAGTTTCTAACAATGTTTGTTTATAAGTATAAGAACAGCAAGGTTTAAACGCAGAGGACTTTTAATACTTTTATAAATAATACCGTTAGCACAAAAAACCTTTAAAAATAGCCCTCTTGCCTCTATAAGCAAGAGGGTTTTTTATGAAAAAAAGAGTTTGGCATCATATTTGTATAATGTGGAAAACGTAATGTTGATTAGTGGTTAATATCCAGCAATAAACATTTAAACTATTATTAATTTAATTTTTATCAAATGAAAAAAGGTTTATTAAGTCTTTTGGTAGTTGCGCTAACGGTTGTTGGCTGCCAAGATTATGACGATCAGTTTGATTCGCTAAACAAAGAAATTTTGGCGCTTAAAACTGACTTAACAACAATTAAAGGCCTATCGCGCTTCTATAACAGCAATTTCTACTGAGATTAAGGCTTTAGAAGGAAAGATGGTTACAGATGCAGACATTACAGGCATTCTTACACAAGTAGCTGCTGTTAAAACTGCTGTTGCTGCTATACCTGCACCCGCAGATGTTTCTGGAATTTCTACGGAAGTTGCAGATTTGAATTCTGAGATCGCAACTATTCTTGAACAGTTAACTAAGATACAGGCCGCTTCTGGTGGTACTTACGCTGGAAATCTTAACATCACAAATGCTGTTCAGCTTACTGCTGCAGAAGATATCGTTGATGCTTCAGCTGATGGTCCAAAAATGACCATTACTGGTAATGTTAATATTGATGCTGATAAACTGGCACCAAAGATGCGGCTAAAATCATAAGTCTGCAGAATATCTTAACAAGCTTCCCAGTTGTTTCAGGAAATGTTTCTCTTGTTGGAACTGATACTGCAATGACTGCAGATGAGCTTCTTTATGTTACTGGTGGTTTAGACAGTAGAAGGTTCATCATCAATGGGCTTACCTAAGCTTAATACAGTTGATGGAGCGGTTGAACTTAACCTTTATGGAGATCTTTCATACCCTCTTTTAGGCACTGCAACTGGAGGCGTAACTCTTTCGGGTGCTGTAGCATCTATCACAACGGTTGATTTATCTGGACTTACTGCTGGTGTTGTTACTACAGGTACTGGTTCTTTAACACTTACCAAAGCTACTTCAGTTAAAGTAGGATCTCTTCCGGTATCTGTTACTCTAGCTGAAGCAACTAACGGTTGAAGCTCACGGAACAGCTGATTTAACAGCTGGAACTACTGTAGACGCACCTAAAGCTACTGCATTAACAATATTATCACAGCGATATGTGCAGGTGCCTTAAGAATTACAGCTGACGCAGCTGCAATTACATTAGGGGCTAAAACAACTGCTGCCACAGCATCAATAAATGGAGCTTCAGTAGTAGCAGACGCGTTGACAACAATCTCAGGCGCAACTACTATTTCTGCGACTACTCTTGAAGCTGCTGCACTGAAAACAGTATCAGCTTCTTACGCTTACATCAATAGCTACTGCTGCTCTTCCAGCTCTTGAGACTCTGACTGGATCATTTACAGGTGCTGCTGTAACAGCTTTCACTGCACCTAAGTTAGCTGTAGGATCAGCTTCTAATTCAATTGACGTTAAGGATGGCGCTACAGTTTCTGTTAAATCTATTGGTCATTTAGACTCTATGACAGACAGTCATACTATAGCAGGCTTAACTCTTACTGCACAAGGAGCTGATTTGGTTTTTGATAATATGGTTAAATTAGTGACGTTAAACTATACTAGCTCAGCAATTGGAGGGACTCTTACTGCAAGTACGACTATGGTTTCACTTACGACCCTTACCCTTGGATCAACTAGTAAACTTACGACTTTGACAGTTAGTGCAACAAATATGACTGCACTATCAACTGCAGGGGTGATACTTAACACAGTTGTTTCAAATAACGCAAAACTTGCTACTTTATCTTTTGGTCACACACATTTAGATGGACAGCTTGGAACTACAGTTGATATTGATAATAATGACAAATTAGTTGCTTTAGACATGTCATCTCTTGGTAAGGTTAAAACCGTTTCTCTTACTGGAAATGCATCTCTTACTACCATTGCTGCTCCTTCTACATCTGTAAGTTACAGCTGGTATTGGTGTTAGTTAACTGTAACTGGTAATGATGTAACAGGTACTTATAGTGGTACAGTTGCTGCAAACGGAAACTACCGATGAAGTTCCTTGGGTTGCTACTTCTGCTGTAATAACTGCTTTGAAAGCATTTATTGATGGTTATTCTACTACAAGTTCTGTTACGTATTCATTTGGATATAGACAGAGTAGCTTGATGGAGATGTCTACTGATGGTAAATACGATGATGTAGCTTTTCAGCTAGAACTAATAGACCTGCTGGTCAATTAGGAACGATTAGTGCGACTATTCAGCTTGCTAAGTTTTAGATTATCAAAATAAATTAAGATAAAATTTATTTATCTAATTTTAAAAAGCCTTTCCTGTTTGGAAAGGCTTTTTTTATTTAAATAAGGCCTAAGGATAAAACGCCCACGGATATTAACTGGATGATTATCACTATCCACAGGTGAGGGATTCCCTTTTTAAGTAAAAGGTGGTGTAAGTGATTTTGGTCGGGGTGAAAAGGAGATTTTTTTTGAGCGATGCGAATAATAAAAACTCTTAGTAAATCTAATAATGGATAAATTATAACTGTTATCGCCAATAGCGCTTATTCATCTTAAATTCAGGGTTTAAATTATAATTAGACCCTAGATACATGAAAAAGATAGATTGCAATGACAGTACCTAAAAACAAAGAACCTGCATCTCCCAAGAATATTTTATTTTGTTTTTTAAAGTTGAAGTAATACATTGGAATCAGGCTAAGGCCTATAACCAGACCCATATTGTATAAAGGGGTAGCCTCCAAACTGATGTATTCTAAAACTAGATAACTTTTAATGCCTCTGTAATTGCCAGACCATCGATCCCATCAATAAAATTTACAGCATTTACGATCACCAAGAATACAAAAACAGTGAAAATTGGCTCACCAAGCGGGGTATTTCATGCAAACCCAAAATGCCATGAAAATCATCAATTACAAACCCTTGATCAATTAATAGTTTTGCAACGATAATTTGCAAAAAGAATTTTAGTTTAAAATCGGCATTATAAAAATCGTCATAAATCCCCATGACAAAAATGATACTCAAAGGAATAAGATCTGTATTCTTATAATTTCATCTCCATTTAAATAATAAAAAACAGAAAAAATAAAAAGTGTTATAAAAACTACAATACCACCGTTTTTTGTTGCCTGTGTATGATGAGAAGAGCGAGGATTGATTTCGTCAAATTTATTTCGATTAATAAAGACTTTTTGAGTAACATAAAAAAGGACTGTAGATGTTACAAGTACGAGAATTATTAAAGAAACGTTCATAAGTTATGCGAGATTTACCTTGAAATAAATTTATATCTTGCAAAGTAATAAAGAAAAATTTAAGATGGCCAAAACAACTCCCTAAGTCTAATTCAATTGATGTTTCAAACTTTGTGCCTTCAATTTTTATTTTAGCATTTTTATTGGTTGGGTTTATTCCGAACCTTCAGGCGGTTGATAAGATTGCACCTCAGTGGCTTTACTTGTCTTTTGTTAACCTATTGTGCGGGGCCTATTTGTTCTACAAAAGAAGTTCTTACACCGAACGTTTCCAAGAAGTTTTGACAAACTTCATGTCGCTTTTTTATATTGGATTTGTCATATGGGGTGCAATTTCTTATTTCTATGCTGTTAATCCTACAGAAGTATTGGTCAATATGGTTAGACACTTCAACACTTTGTTTATGTTTCTTCACCTGGGCATTTTGTTATACAATATTAAAGATAAAAATAATTTGATTGCAGTTGCAATCACCCTTATTCTGACTATTGAGGTTTATGCAGTATTGAATGAGGCTTTAGCAATGTATAAAGCGGGTGGAATTCAGTCTGGTGCTTTGAAAGGGGTTACGGCCAATCGAAACATAACGGCTTTTTCTATTGCAATCAAGATCCCTTATGTACTTTATTTAGTATTAAATAATAAAAAATTAATTTTTAAGCTTTTCAATACAGGCTTAATTTTTCTAAGTCTGTTTTCTCTTTCAATGATTCAAAGCAGGGCTTCTTTTGTTGCTGCGGCCTTAATCGGGTTAGGTCTGATCTCTTGGACACTATTGCAATATAAAAAGAAAAGAAAAATTAAAGAATTGATTCCCAACATCTTCTATTTACTACCCCTAGTATTGGCTTTAGTTTTTAACCAAATATTTCTTTCAGAAAAGGGAGCGGATGCTTTATCACGCGCTTCAACTATTTCCCTTTCAACAGATGATGGTTCGGTAAATCAGCGTTTAAGGTACTACGCTGATGTGGCTACTCATATTGCTTCAAATCCAATTCTAGGAACTGGTTTGGGTAAATTGGAAGCTTGTATCTATCGATTATGATAAGAAAGACATTGTGGGGTATGTTGTGCCCTACCATGCACATAGTGATTTCATTCAGTTAGGTGCAGAATTGGGAATAATTGGGTTTTTACTTTATCTGGGGATATTTATAAGTGCCATTTACTTTGTTTTTATTATACTTTTTCGCTCTGAACTTAATCAAGACACCAAGCTTTTCGTTTTCTTACTTCTTACTTCACTTGGGGTTTACCTAGTAGATGCCAATCTAAATTTTCCCATAGCCCGGCCTCAAGTTCTTGCTCCTTGGGCATTAACTCATGGCGATTATATGCTCCTATTATTCTTCAACAGAAAGCTCCTGCAAAACTATCAAAGGCCTTTTCGTTATTTCCATTGATGGCTATCATTTGTATGGTTCCATCCATTTCTATTACCCATTCAACCTTTGAATCCCATAAGGGACAACTATTTTTATTAAGAGATTTTAATTCTAGTAAGTTTACCATACCGATGGATAAAGTCGACCATATTACGCCGGATATTCCTAATATCACCGTAACTGCTTTGCCCATGAAATCCATTAAGGCGAGGTATTATTTTGAAAATAAAAAATACGATAAAGCATTAAGTTTACTAAATGAAGGGACTTCTGCGAATCCTTATGTTTTTTATAGTGAAAACTTAAAAGCTCAAATATTTCTTAAACAAGGAAAAATTGATAGTGCACTAGTCAACGCCAAAAAAGCTTTTATTGGACTTCCAAATAATATGCTTCATGCAGGTGTTTTTGTGCAAGCATTAAGTTTAAAAAAAGATATTAATGAAGTTAAAGAAGCTTTAAAAGTATTGTCACTTTCTTCAAAAAAGAAGTTTGGCTCAACTTTCTAATTATATATTCCCAATTAAAACCCAGTGGTGATAAAGAATTTGTAAAATATTTAGACCAAATGATTAAAAAGTATCCGGCAGATAAGAATTTTATCTCTTTAAAGCGTAGCGTTGTTATTGGTCAAACAAGAATAATTGAAGCACAGAAAGTTTCACAAATAGCTCTTAATTTTTTCAATTCTCAGCGTTATGTAGAAGCAGCTATTGAATACGAAAAAGCCTCACAAATTGATTCTTTAGAATATGCACATTATGAAAATGCAGCTAGCGCATACTATATGGCAGGAGATTACGGACAATCGCTCTTGAATTCGGATAAAGTAATGAGTAAGTTTCAACCTCAAACAGGAAAGGCAGAGTATTTAAAAGCTTTGGTCTTGCTTAACTATGGAGATAAAACACAATCTTGTGAATTACTCAAAGCGGCTGTGAATTATGGATATGTCTCTGCCGAGCCACTTTATAATGAGCGATGTAACTAGACCACTACGCCCAATTGATCAATACCTACTCAAATTAATTTTACCCAAGTGTAAATGCAAAAAAAAATCGGTATCATAGGACTTGGATATGTGGGACTTCCACTTGCCATGGCTTTTTCTAAAAAATTCGAAGTAATCGGATTTGATATTGATAAAGAACGCGTAGATCAGCTTAATCTTTTCGAGGATAAAACCAATCAAGCCCCCCAGAAAGAATTGAAGCAGGTGTTAAGGACAAATTTGACTTTAACTTCTGATCCAAACTTAATTGAAGTGATTGTCAGATCTATATTGTTACGGTACCAACACCTGTTACCAAAGAAAAAACTCCAGATTTATCCTTCTTGTTATCCGCTTCAAAAACTGTAGGATTGTGTTTAAAAAAAGGGGACCTGGTGATTTATGAGAGCACGGTCTACCCCGGATGCACAGAAGATGATTGTGTGCCTGTTTTAGAAAGGTCTTCTGGCCTTGTTTTTAATAAAGATTTTTACTGCGGCTACTCTCCAGAGCGGATTAATCCGGGAGACAAAGTCAACACCTTGACTAAAATTAAAAAAGTAACCTCGGGCTCTACTCCAGAGGCCGCCCAGGAGGTCGACGCACTCTACAACAGTATTATTGAAGCAGGAACCCATAAAACCTCCTCTATCAAGGTTGCTGAGGCTTCAAAGGCAATAGAAAATGCACAACGCGATTTGAACATTTCTTTTGTTAATGAATTGGCGTTAATTTTTGATAGAATTGGTATCGACACCACGGAGGTCATTGAGGCGGCGGCAACCAAATGGAATTTTTTAAAGTTTAAACCCGGCCTAGTAGGGGGTCATTGCATCAGCGTTGATCCTTATTTCCTTGTTCACAAAGCAAAAAGCTTGGGATACACCCCCGAAGTCATTCTTTCTGGAAGAAATGTAAATGATCAAATGGGAAAATTTGTAGCCTCAAAAGTTATCCGCCTAATGAAAGAAAAGGGCATTAAGATTCAGGGTTCAAAGGCATTGATTCTCGGGGTTACTTTCAAAGAAAATTGTAATGACATAAGAAATTCCAAGGTTCCAGATATTTACAGGGAATTAAAAGAATCCGGATTAGCGGTTGATCTTTATGACCCAATTGCCGACGGTGAGCAGGTAACTAAAACACATCAAATTACATTAACCAAAACCCCTTCAAAGTACCAGGCAATCATTCTTGCAGTTTCCCACGATTTGTTTATTGAAAATGGAGTTAAGGATTATAAAAATCCAAATGGTGCTGTAATTTATGATATTAAATCTGTTTTGAACCGAGCGGATGTGGACGGTAGGCTTTGATTTATAGGAAGTAATTTTTAATTTTCAAATTAAATTTGTTTTTAAACTACTTATTAGGTACTTTTGGTACTTGATAAAGATTAATATGTTAGGTAATTTAATAATCCAAATATCCCAGTTGCTATTCAACCGTCCTATTTTTAGCAGCAACTGGGGTTATTTTAAATCACCAAGCCGATGAAGTGGTTTGTTATTTATACCAAACCCAACTTTGAAATCAAAGTCGCTGAGGGAATCAATTCAATTGGCCTAAACGCCTACTGTCCTGTATATACAGAAATCAAACAATACTCGGACAGAAAGAAAAAGGTAACCAAACCACTATTAAAATCTTATGTTTTGGTTCAGCTCACTGATACAGACCGCACAAAAGTTTTTTCTATACCGGGGGCATTGCGCTATGTTTTTTGGTTGGGTAAACCCGCTGAAGTTCGCGCTAAGGAAATAGAAATTTTAAAGACAAACTTAACAGGCAGCTATGATCAGGTGTCAATTTCTAAGTTAGTTAAAGGAAAACAATATACCATTGCTGCAGGTCCTTTTAAAGGTCAGACAGGAAAGGTTTTAGATATATTAAAAAACAAATTAAGGTTAGAGCTTCCGAGTTTGGGAATCTTTGTAACGCTGAGTAAAGCGACTGCATAATTCTAACTAAATTTGATATTACCTGGTTTGTTCTTTGTGACAGACCCCGGCGAAGCCATGAAAAAAATCACACTAAAAGCACTTTTTATTAAGATCACAATGCTATGTTAGAAGAACTGATTACTTCTAAAACCCGCTTGCGCCTATTGATAAAATTTTTTATCTCCCAGGCCAACCGTGGCTATCTAAATGGTTTGGCTACCGAAATGGGAGAATCTACCAATTCCATCCGAAAAGAATTGAATCACTTGCAAGGAGCAGGATATTTAGAGAAAGTAAAAGTTGATAATAAAGTAGAATACAAAGCGAACGCAAAACATCCGCTTTACGACGTACTTAGAAAAGTTGTTTTAAAACATTTGGGCTTAGAAGATGTTGTAGAGAAGGTTTTAGAGCGAATGGGATCTGTAAAGGAGATCATTTTGGTTGGCGATTATGCAAAGGGAATTGACTCGGGTAAGATCGAGATATTTTTAATTGGAGAACAATTAAATATGGATTATATCGCTCAATTAGAAGAAAAAATAGAGAAGCTTATAAAGAGAAAAATCAGTTTTTATCTTGCCTCTAAGTTTTTAAGTGATCAGCCGAGCATTATTTTGTTTAGTGAAAAAAACCCTGTTAAATAAATTAAGATGAAGAAAGCCATAATTGTTTCGGGGTATTTTAACCCACTTCACAAGGGACATATTGAGTATTTTAAATTGGCCAAGCAAAAGGGAGACTTTTTGATTGTAATCGTTAACAACGATCAACAACGTGCTCTTAAGAAATCAAAAGAGTTTATGCTCCAGGATGAGCGGCTTATGATTGTAAGCGAATTAAAGGTTGTCGATCAGGTTTATATATCTATAGATAAAGACAGGACTGTTCGTGAAACGATTGGTAAAATTCATGCGGACTTATCTGATAAATACGAATTATATTTCGGCAATGGTGGAGATCAAACAATACTACGATTCCAGAAATTCCTGTCTGTAAAAAACTAGGGGTTGGTTTTATTGATGGATTGGGAGATAAAATTCAATCTTCCTCTTGGTTATTAAAAAACGATCAGCAAGAGTAATGAAAATAAAAAACATTTGTTGTATTGGTGCAGGATACGTCGGGGGCCCTACGATGGCCGTTATTGCCTTGAAATGCCCCGAGATAAAAGTTACTGTAGTTGATCTAAACGCAGATCGTATTGCAGCTTGGAACGGCCCTTTAGAAAATCTTCCAGTTTATGAACCGGGTTTATCAGAGGTGGTTGAAAAGGCTAGGGGGAGAAATCTGTTTTTTTCTACAGAAGTAGATAAGGCAATTGAACAGGCTGAAATGATTTTTATGGCGGTGAATACCCCGACCAAAACAGAGGGTGAGGGCGCAGGAATGGCAGCTGATTTAAGTTATGTAGAGGCGTGTGCTAAAAATATTGCTAGGGTAGCTAAGACAGATAAAATTGTCATTGAAAAATCAACCTTACCGGTCCGTACCGCAGAAAAAATTAAAGAGATTTTAGATAAACAGGGCAGTGGAGTACATTTTGAAATTCTTTCTAATCCTGAATTTTTAGCTGAGGGAACTGCCATTCAGGATTTGTTTAAATCAGACCGGGTACTTATTGGTGGAGATCAAACAGAAACCGGTCAAGAAGCCGTTCAGGCCTTAGTTGATATTTATGCCAACTGGATTCCTAAAGAAAAAATACTGACCACCAATGTTTGGTCTTCAGAGCTATCAAAGTTAGCTTCTAATGCGATGCTCGCGCAGCGGATCTCATCCATTAACAGTCTTTCTGCACTTTGTGAAAAAACAGGAGCTAATATTGAAGAGCTTTCTAAAGCCATTGGAATGGATCATCGGATTGGGCCAAATTTTTAAAAGCTTCTGTGGGTTTTGGAGGGAGCTGTTTTCAAAAAGACATTTTGAATTTAGTTTACCTATGTAAATATTATGGACTAGAAGAAGTCGCAGAATATTGGCATCAAGTAATTAAAATAAATGATTATCAAAAAAATCGTTTTGCTCAAAAAATCATTGATCATTTTGGAGGTGATTTAACCGGGAAAAAGATTACTATTTTGGGATGGGCATTTAAGGCCAACACAAATGATTCTAGGGAAAGTCCTGCGATTTATGTTGCTGAAAAGCTATTTAAAGCTGGAGCGATTCTAGAGATTTACGATCCGATGGTATCCAAAGAATCTATATTTAGAGACTATTGATTTTTATTGGGAGTCATCTAAAAGAGGCGATTTAAATTCGCGGATTTCAGTAATTGACTCTGTCAGCAAATTAGACCTTAGTATTGACGCGGTAGCCATTTTAACCCAGTGGGAGGCGTTTAAAAGTTTAGACTTTTCAAAGACTATAGTTTTTGATGGTAGAGGGGTTCTTTCATCAAGCAGATATTCAATTGGAAAGGGATGAAAAGAGCACTAATTTTACCAAAAAAGAAATCTCACCTACCAGCAGTAGTAAAAATCATTAATGATTTTTTTAATAGTAAATTCCTTGAAATAGAAGAAGAAAATAAAAAGCTTCAAGATGAGAATTAGCGTATGATTATTGTGTCTAATATTAAACCTTTTGATAACGCTATACTTTCTATTTATAAGGATAGGACATAATGCGGACTAATAAAACGATTGCTAAACAGTTTGGATCTGAGTCAGACCTAGTATTTGCAAAAGCAGATCGTCAAAGTAACGATACTATTCCTTAAAAGCTCGTTTGCGAGCAGATGTATTTAGCAATTATTGTCGGGCTTGTATATAAGATACAGTCAATAAGTTGGTTGCTTAAAAAAGACAACAGATAATAACAGATTAAGATGAAATTAAATTTATGAAAAAGCATTCAGAGTTGTTGGTTTTTGATGGAAGAAATATTACAGAAAAACCGTTTTATTTTATTGGGAAATAAATGTTTGAAAAATTAAAAAAAATAAATTTATTAATTAACAAAAGACATAAGAGAAATCTCATTTTGCTTGCGTTGTTTTTATCTGTAGGATTTTCTTTGGAGATATTTTCATTAGCCTTAATTCTTCCCTTAGTAACTATGTTTTCAAATGCTGAGTATGTATTGAATAATCTTCAAGTTCTTTTTCATCTTTAAGTAAATCTTTTATTTTTTAAACTTTTTCTCATTGGGGTTTCATTCCCATTTTATTTTCAAAACTCTTTTTTAAAAAATCTATAAACACCAAACAATTTCAATTATTAGCTAATTTAAATGCTTATTTAAATTCAGAATTTTTAAAAAATGTAGTTTTAAAGATCTTCATAATTTCCTAGTAGACAACTTCAATCTTGACAAGCAAGAAATGTCTTCATTTTACTACAGTAATGAGACATGGGCTACTGACACTCATTATTGAGATTGGCTTGACTTTAGCAGTGGTAATAACCTTGCTTTTTATTGAACCCATCGCAGCCATTTCTGTGGGTGGGTTTCTCTTTATTTTATCTTTTTTGTTTTTCCAACTTACAAAGCGTAAACTTGATCGATGGGGTAAAGAACGAGAAATTTTAGATGGAAGTTTAACCAAGATATTAATTGAAGGTTTAGGAGGAATCAAAGAACTAAAAGTATTAAATAGAGAAAATTTTTTCACAGAATATTTTACACAAAAAACGTATTCAGTTCAAAATATTCATGCAAAGCATAATATAGTGTCTTCATTTCCACGATTTTTTTTAGAAGTAATTTCTATTATTGGACTTGTAGGTTTTGTGTTTGTAATTATTTTACAAAGCAACAATTATGCTAATTTATTAGCGTCACTTAGTGTTTTTGTGGCTGCTACATTTAGGTTAATTCCCTCAATTAATAAAATTATTGGAAGTCTTCAAAATATGAGATACCAAAACTCATCTCTAGACTTGTTGGTAAATGAATTTAAAACATTAATAGTTGAAAACAAGGAACTTGATGATAATTCTGCGATTACATTTGATCGGTCGATAAGATTAAATGGCCTGAATTTTAAATATTACAATGGAGGAGTCTTTGTTTTGAAAAATCTTAATCTTACTATTAATAAAGGTGAAATGATTGGTATTATTGGAGCGTCAGGAAGCGGAAAAACAACCTTGATAGATATCCTTTTAGGGCTTCACAAACCAGACCAAGGAGAAATATTGATTGATGATGTTGAAATAAAAGGAGATAATCTCAAAAACTGGACTAAAAAAATAGGCTATGTTCCTCAGAATATTTTTTTGATTGATGACACCATTACAAATAATATTGCTCTCGGGATACCAGCTGAAAAAATTAACAAACAGAATATAGCATCTGCAGTTAAAGCTGCACAACTTGATCATTTAATAAGTAATCTCCCCTCTGGTCTTGAAACTAAAGTAGGCGAAAAGGGGATTCAAATTTCTGGAGGACAAATTCAAAGAATAGGAATTGCAAGAGCTCTTTATCAATAATCCAGAAATATTAATTTTAGATGAGGCTACCAGCAATTTAGATACTCAACACAGAAGTTGGTAAAAACTTTTCTATTGAAAAATTAAAAAACTTAGAAATAAAAACTTGTGTTACTCATAGAATATCCACTGCAAAAAATTGCAACAAAATTTTAATCTTAGAAAATGAAGAAATTTTTTATGTGGCTAATACCTATGGCAGGAGCTGGGAAAAGATTTGCAGATGCGGGCTATATCTTTCCAAAACCCTTAATAGAAATAAATAAAAACCAATTTTATGGCACATTATGAAACTATTATTCGAGTTATGGAGTAAATGACTTTATAATTTGTTTAGGGTATAAAGGGTATCTAATCAAAGAGTATTTTGCCAATTATCACTTGCACATGAAAGATTTAACCATTAACCTTAGAGAAAACCATCAAACTATTCATAATAATTTTAATGAACCTTGGAATGTAACCCTAGTTGATACTGGTTACTCTACAATGACTGGAGGACGCATAAAAAGAATTAAAAAATATATTAAAGAAAGAAGATTTTTTTATGACATATGGAGACGGTGTTTCCGATATAGATATTAATGCATTAAGAGATTTTCATTTTAAACATCGCAATCTCGCAACTTTAAGCGCAACTATTCCAAAAGAACGTTTCGGAATTCTAGATATAGATTTTGATTCATATCGAGTAAATTCTTTTAAAGAAAAAATCACTAAACAGGATTCCTTCATAAATGGTGGCTATTTTGTTTTATCCCCAAAAGTTTTAGATTATATAGATGGAGACGAAACTTCTTTTGAAAAAGAGCCTCTAGAAAATTTGGCGTCAAATAATCAGTTAAATGCATTTCTTCATCATGGCTTCTGGCAATGTATGGATACCTTAAGGGATAAAGAGATTTTAGAAAAATGTATTCAAATAAAGCACCATGGATCAATTGGGATTAGAAAATTTTTATAAATCTAAAAGGATTTTAATAACGGGGAATACCGGATTCAAAGGAGCATGGTTATCACTTTGGCTTAATGACTTAGGAGCTATAATAAAAGGGTATTCATTAGCGCCCCCAACACAACCTAACTTATTTTCAATCACAAATCAGAACACCGCCTACGAAACTATCCTTGGAGACATTCGTGATTATCAAAAACTTTATGAAACGATCGAAAATTTTCAACCTGAAATTATATTCCACCTGGCTGCACAATCACTAGTAAAATATTCCTATGAAAACCCATTGGAAACTTTTGAAACTAATATAATGGGAACTGCAAATTTATTGGAAGCTGCAAAATGCTCTAATGCTTTGAGGGTAATTATAAATGTGACTTCAGATAAATGCTATGAAAATAATGAGACAGGTAAAGTTTTAAAGAAGAAGATAGATTAGGCGGATTAGATCCGTATAGTTCAAGTAAAGCATGTGCTGAACTTGTTTCAAACTCCTACTCACATTCTTATTTCCAGAATGGAAAAGTCAATTTAGCGACTGTTAGAGCAGGTAACGTAATCGGTGGTGGTGATTGGGCACAGGATAGATTGATTCCAGATATTTATAGATCTATTTCAAACAAAAAAAAAATTGACTTTAAGAAACCCAAATGCAACA
>CAJJCA010000004.1 GCA_905182575.1 uncultured Flavobacteriaceae bacterium
TACTGATATGAAACATATCTTTAATCAAGCGTCGTTATTTAATCAAGACATTGGGAATTGGGATACCTCAAAAGTGACTGATATGGAGTATATGTTTAATCAGGCAACTTCTTTCAATCAAAACCTAACAGGTTGGTGTGTCACAAATATTACAACTGAACCAACTGCTTTTGCACCAGGTTCATCCTTAATAAACGTTAACAGACCGGTGTGGGGGACTTGTCCTTAATACAGGCATCATCTTGAGTGAGTTCAGGGATAATCTTAATTCTAGAAAAGGTGGAAAGCACACCACCTAATCCAGAGAATGAGTATTAAAATTAAAAGTGCAGTCGAAGAAGTGTCGGTTGAGTGATTTAAATTAAGAGTGTCACCAACAGTTGCGGATATTTCAGAAAACACCTAGTCTTTCCATTTAAAGAACTCATCTAAACTCATTTTAGGCTCGTCTTCGTTTACTGGATTCGGATCAATTTCTATAGATTTCATCGTAGGGTGTACGTACTTCCGTAGCTCATTTTTTAACCTCTGCCGTTCATAGGGAGACATCGTATCAAGATCTGAAAAATCTCGCTCAGTCTTATAGGCAAGTAAATCTGCAATGTGTTTTTTTAGATCTTCAGACACTTTGAATTTCTTCTGACTACCCTTGGGCCGTCCTGTCGAGAGTTTGTGTCCTGGTGGAAACGGCATCTTTAACGTATTTTATATTTGGAATCAGTGTGTTATTTTCACTACGAGTGATTGCTTGGTTAGTTGCAAAAAACAGTTGGTTTAACTGGTTAGCCGTCACTAGCCCTTGGAACGAATGTCCTGTAAGCCTTAATGAAAGACTGACAGGCTTGAATTTTAATCTCTTATACTGCATTATCGGTATATTAAATAGCCATTAAAACAGATTGTCTTCTGATCTAAGTTCCGTTCTATCGAATAGACGAGATCTAACAAACCCACTCATAGTTTGACGATTTTGATTGGCTTTTTCTTTGATGTACTTTTTATCTTCTGGAGATAATGGAATTGAAATTTTGTCTTGGAAATTCATAATTTTTAATTTTTAGATTTATTAATAAAAAGATTGTAGTAAGTATTGATATAACGATCGTTTTTTCGAATGTGTTTGCTAATGTATCTGAGGGTTTCTTCTTTTCCACGTATGGGCTCTATATTCCCGATGTGTTTTTTCTTGAGGTTGATCGCTTTTGTAATTTTATCTGATAACTGATCTGGTTCTATTGGCTTGGAAGTGGCTATTGCAAGATGCACATGATTTGTTGGTGGTTGCTTATAGTCATCTTTTTCAATAGTTAAAAAAACTGCTTTGACTGATCGGCGATTAGCAATCATTTGACCCCAGAGAGCCGCCCATGTATCAGTTATAAGTGAGTAGTTCCTTATGAATGTGGTGTAATTCCAGTTGAACATATTTGCATATTCATTTGAAACTCGAAGTCTATTTTGATCTATAACTCCATCTCTAGATACTTTATTTGTGTTTTTCATTACTTAGAAGTTTTGTTGCTTAAATAAATTGTAGCGTAAACGATAGGCCTCCAGATAACCAGATCCTGATTTTCAGATACTCACAATGATAATTATTAACCCTACTATCGTTCGGGAATTGCGAGTACCTGTTTTTACACTTTCTTTATATATACTATATGATTTTAGAAAATTTATTGGGTCAAGAAATTCTGACATGTTATTAACAAATAGCATTAATTGGAAAACCCTTTTTTTGGGTTATGTCTGGGTTTCTAAGAGTCAGTTTTTGGTTTAGTTTCCAGAAAAGAGAAAATATGGGTGTACCTCGAGGAAGAATAGAGGGAATAAAAGAAAAGAAATTTAAAAATAAGTGCGCATAAAAAAAGCCCTCCGATGTGGAAGGCTTTAGTCTTTTAAAGGATTTATACTTAACTACTTGATAAACAGATGAGCCAACGAGCGGATTTGAACCGCCGACCTCTTCCTTACCAAGGAAACGCTCTACCCCTGAGCTACATCGGCAAAAAAAAGAGAGCGGGAGACCGGGCTCGAACCGGCGACAATCAGCTTGGAAGGCTGAAGCTCTACCAACTGAGCTACTCCCGCATTTTTTACTGATGCAAAGATCAGTAATTTATTTCAATATTTCAAATATTTTTACTCTAGTGGGGAGAGCAGGATTCGAACCTGCGAAGACGTAGTCAGCAGATTTACAGTCTGCCCTCGTTGGCCGCTTGAGTATCTCCCCTAAGCATTTTCATTTTTTTAAAGAGCCGATGGAGGGACTCGAACCCACGACCTGCTGATTACAAATCAGCTGCTCTAGCCAGCTGAGCTACATCGGCTTTTGTGTCTTCTTATTTCTCCTAATCTCGTTTTGCTAATAAACGGCTATTTTAAATATCTAAGTAAACACGAGCGCAAATATAAAAGGATTTATTTTAAAAAAAAGAAGAATTCCTATAAATTAAGTTGTGATTCTTTACAAGGTAGCCTCTTTAACTTATAAGAGTTGTTGAAGTCAAGTATCTCCTGTAAAAAGAAGCCGAAAAAACTCATTGTTTTCAGAGTTTTTAGTCCCTAAATACTCGAGCTAAAATCATGCTTTAGTTTATATTGAGGTCCCTAATTTAATCACAACCTTTTATTTTAATAAAACAGAGGGCGGTAACTAAGGCTTGTATGTCCTAAAAAACCATTTTTAGTTTTTAAAACTTTATATAAAAACCAATCTTGTTCAACAATTAAGCTTCAATCTTCATTTATATTAATTGCTAAAATAAACTTAGCGTTGAAATATTTTAGCCTGGCACTGGCAGTAGGTTTTGAAACAATCGAAGTTCATTTTATTAAAAATAAAATCAACCGAACCCTAACTTTTTCTTTTCTTCTTTTCAGAATTCTTTCGGCCGAGTCAGAAGCGCTATTAATGGCTTCCTCGAAACTTTTAGCCACCTTCTTAACAATTACGTTGTCGCCAGGGATACCAATTTTCATTTCTACAAATTTATTGATTCGATCTGAACTGTTTTCAACTTTAGTGTAGACATAAACATCAATGATGTGGTCATAGAAATTTGTTATTTTATGAATTCTTTTTTCAGAAAACTCAATAAGCTTAGAGTCGGCAACATAGTTGATGGATTGAAAATTAATGTTCATAATATATAGCGTTTAGGTTAGGTTACTTTTTCATCCCTCTAGGGTGCGCTTTGGCATAAATCTGTTGAATCTGTTTCATACTCGTATGGGTGTAAATTTGTGTTGCAGCCACGCTTTCATGTCCTAACAAATCTTTAACTGCATTTAAGCCTGCGCCGTTATTCAATAAGTGAGTCGCAAAACTGTGTCGCAACATGTGAGGACTTTTCTTGACCTTAGTGGATACCTTACTAAAATAGTTCTTTACAGTTTTATAAACAAATCCGTCTGATAGTTTTTTGCCTTTAATACCACAGAAAAGAAATTGTTCTTCAATAATTAAATCAAGCTTGTTTCTTTCTGAAACATACGTTCTAATGCATTCAATTGGCTCTGGTAATAACGGTATAAGTCTTTCCTTTTTCCGTTTGCCCAACACCTTTACAGCGCCCTCAGATAGGTCTACGTTATTGATTTTTAAATCGATCAACTCCGTTCGACGCATACCCGTATAATAAAGCAGTATAATAATGGTTCTTTCCAACACACCTGTATAGTCTGAAGTGAAAAAATCACCATCCAGTAAAAGGGAAATTTCGTTGGTAGAAAAAGGAACATTGACTTTTTTAGATTCTTTTAAAGGTCGATGAAGTTTTAATGGAGAAACGGTTATCAACTCCGTCTTAAGAAGAAACTTATAATAAGACCTTAAAACTGACATTTTTCTGTTTATGGTCCGATGACTGTTGCCTTTCTCAACCAAGGCAACGATCCAAGATCGGATTAAGTTGTAGCCTATTTTTTCAATATTTTTTATTTGCTTATTTAGTCTTAAAGCATTTGCTGGAGTTACTTTGGTAAGCAATCCGAGTGTGCTCTGAATACTTTTTTTCAAGGGAAATATAAGCAAGAAAACGATCTATGGACATAAAAAAACGTTGTAAAACAAAGTTAAAAACTTATGTCTTACAACGTGTTAATCGCTTGTTAAATATAAAGCTTATTGGTTTTCTTGGTCGCGAAGGCCTTGAACATACTGTGCGTGCTGAATCTTTACACGATTTTTCACAGAAGGCTTTGTGAATTGTTTGCGACTTCTTAATTGGCGCATTCCGCCAGTTTTGTCAAATTTTCTTTTAAAGCGCTTTAAAGCTCTATCGATGTTTTCTCCGTCTTTTACAGGTATAATTATCATAATTTAGGCACCCCCTTTCGTTAAATGTGCGCAAATATAATAACTTTAATCCTAAAGTAAGCCTAGGAAATAGAGAATTTTATTATTTAAGAAGATTACGGGCAATGACAAGTTTTTGAATTTCACTTGTCCCTTCACCGATCGTACATAATTTTGAATCTCTGTAAAACTTTTCTACTGGATACTCTTTTATAAAACCATAGCCGCCATGAATCTGTACCGCCTCGTTGGCAACACGAACACAGGTCTCAGAAGCAAAAAGTTTTGCCATGGCACCTATTTGTGTAACGTTTTTACCATTATTTTTATCCTCACCTGCTTTATGAGTAAGCAAAGTAGCAGCTTCAATATCAGTAGCCATTTCTGCCAGTTTGAACGAAATGCCCTGAAAACTACTAATCGACTTACCAAATTGCTTGCGCTCTTTAGAATACTTTAACGCGGCATCAAAAGCTCCTTTCGCAATCCCCAATGAAAGTGCGGCAATGGAAATTCGACCACCGTCCAATATCTTCATACATTGAACAAACCCCTCTCCTACTTCACCCAATCGGTTACTGTCTGGAATTCGACAATTATCAAAAACCAACTCAGCAGTTTCCGAAGCACGCATTCCTAATTTATTTTCTTTTTTACCCGAAGAGAATCCAGGAGTTCCTTTTTCAATGACAAAAGTTGTCATTCCGCGACTGTCTCCTTTTTCACCGTTACGAAAAACGACTACGGCCATATCACATGATTTACCATGTGTAATGAAGTTTTTAGTTCCATTCAGCACCCAAAAACCTCCATCCTTTTTTGCAGTAGCATTCATTCCCTGTGCATCAGAACCAGTTTCTTGTTCGGTCAGACCCCATGCGCCAATCCATTCACCAGAAGCCAACTTGGGTAAAAACTCGCAGTCTTTGCGATTCGTTTCCAAAAAGATAAGTGTGGGTTGTCGCCAATGAGTTATGCGCAGCAATGGAAAGTCCAATCGAAGGATCTACTTTAGAAATTTCTTCAATGATGGTAATGTATTCATGATACCCCATTTCTGAGCCACCATAAATTTCTGGAATTAAAATACCCATAAAACCTAATTCTCCAGCTTTACGGAGCAAGTCAGCTGGAAAAAATTCAGCTTCATCCCATTCCATAACATGAGGTCGAATGAATTGTTCTGAAAATTCTTTGGCTGCATCAGCAACCATTTTTACGGTTTCTCCATAATTTACGTTAACGGCATTGTCAGTATCTAGCATAGTAAAAAGAATCAATACAAATATAAACTTATTCTGCTGATCTTCAAGGAATCAAAACCCGTAATATGAAATAAATCTTCTATTATTATTTTCTTTTGGCGCGTTCTTAGTTTAATGATTTCAGTAGATTCCTCCTTGTTTATATAGGGTATTCGGGATGAATGATAGAGTGAAGCATCTGAGATTTTTATTTTTTTTAGGTCTGGAAGTTTTTGAATTTCAAAATGATTTTTAACTTTATCAGCCACCAAGGAGTCTAATCCATAAAGTTTATCTAGCGTTGAAAATCCTTTGTTAAATTTTCGGCATTTAATCAATCCGAGATATTAAACCTTGTCTATACCTTCAGCTTTTAAAAAATCATATTTTTCAAATTCGTTTATGTATTTTTTCAATATTCTAAAAACTTTTGCTTTTTTATATTTAGTTAAATTAAGGAATTTGAAAAACGGCTTTATTACCTCAAACAACGAATCTTCCATTTGAGTGAAGCGTTTAAATTCAGCTGCTGAATTGATGAACTTTCCAGAGTCACGATACTGATGGAGGCGTTTTTATCTATCTCCTAAAAAAAGGCGCGATAGTCCTTTAAGTAGTTTGGATTGAAAGGATAGACAATGTTGCTTCTCTTTTTTTGAGCGCCAATCAGGAGTCTATGAACTCCTGATGTCTATCCATTTCACTTACCGCCAAAAGAGAAGTAGTTTCGTAAGAAAAGGTTTCTATTAAAAAAGAATACAGAAACAAAATAGCAGCCAACAGCAAAATTGAATAGCTCCGAGGTTTTGTTAGGATAAAAATGGGGCTGCGGAATCTCATTACATACTATGCCTTTTCTAGTGTTCCTATGGCTTTTAAATAACGTGACAACTCCTCTTTAACCTTTGGGAAAAGGACAATCAGACCAATCATGTTCGGGAAAACCAAAGCCAATATCATGGCATCAGAAAAAGTCCAAACTGCTGACATATCCCCTGCTGCTCCAATCACGATGAAAATCAAAAATAGAACCTTATACGTCAAGTCTGAAATTTTGCTTTTTCCAAAAACAAACATCCAAGATTGCAAACCATAATAGGACCATGAAATCATTGTTGAAACAGCAAATAAAACAACTGCAAGGGTTAAGAAAGGTCCTGAAAAGGAAATGTATTTTGCAAAAGCAGCTGCAGTAATCGCAGCACCCTCGACCTCTAATCCGTCAATCATTACTTTTCCACCTACACCTCCATACTCAAAAACAGAACTGTCTCCATTAAAAATAATAATCACCAATGCGGTCATCGTACAAATTACAACCGTATCTATAAAAGGTTCTAAAAGCGCAACCAATCCTTCGGAGGCTGCATAATTGGTTTTAACCGCTGAATGTGCAATCGATGCAGATCCTGCTCCCTGCTTCGTTAGAAAAAGCAGCCCTACGAAAGCCCGTAATCAAGACTCCCAATAGTCCTCCTAATCCAGCCTGAGGACTAAAAGCTTGAGAAAAAATCATTCCAAAAGCATCGTCTACAAAGCTGAAGTTTCCTATTATTATATAGAGGCAAGCCAGGATATACATTAAGGCCATAAATGGAACTACTTTTTCAGTAACTGATGCAATTCTTTTAATCCCTCCAATAATAATCAACACAAAAACCATCATAATAAGTCCAATAATAGTTCTTGCATTTCCACCAGTTAAATCAAACAAACTTACCAATTGCATGGCAGCCTGATTGGATTGAGCAGCATTTCCTCCTCCAAAAGAAGCTCCAATACACAATACTGCAAAAATGACTGCGAGCACCTTACCTATTTTTTCAAATCCTCTTTCTTTAAAACCCTTTGCCAAATAATACATCGGACCTCCATAAACCGTTCCGTCTTCTCCAATATCTCGATATTTTACACCCAAGGTGCATTCTACAAATTTGGTTGACATTCCCAAAAGACCACACAAAATCATCCAAAAAGTTGCTCCGGGTCCACCCACGGCAATCGCCAGGGGTATCCAGATCCAAATCCATTACCTACAGTTCCTGAAACAGCAGTAGTTAGGGCCTGAAAATGACTGACTTCTCCCGTTTTACTTTCATCCACAATTGTTCCTTTAATATCATCTTCAACGGTCAATTCTAAATCTCCTGCCTCATGATGGTCTAGCTTATCAAATTTTCCTGCTACGATCTTTACTGCCGTAGGAAATCTTCGGATATTAACAAAACCAAAGTAGGCTGTGAAAAATAATGCTCCTCCAACCAACAGTAAAATGATTGTAGGAATTGATGTCCCTGGAAAATTATGGAGCACTACATCCCCCCACCAATTGGCAACTGGAGTAAAAGCATCATTGATTCTTTCATCTGCTCCAGAAAACCCAACACTAGAAAAAGAAGTAAACGCGAATAAAAAAGCTATTGTAAATTTAACTTTAGTTAAAAGTGTAGTTTTCATATAATTTTAATTCTTGTGGTGCGCAATATCGAAAAAATTAATTAATAAAAAATTAATCTAAACGAAACATAGTATTTAATTTTTTAATTGAAATGGTGTTTCCCAGCACAATTAGTTTTAAATTAGGCTCTAAGTTACGGTTAGCAGGAGAGTTAATCGTTAATTTACCTTTAGCATCTCTAAATCCCACAACATTGCAATTTGTGTTTTTCTTATTTCCAATTCATAAATCGATCGATTCAAAAATTTTTCAGGTATAGTATCTATTGAAAACTCTTCCAAATTAGGGCTTTCATCACCAATCCCACTGAGTTCATCAATTTAGCTGATCAAATCGAGTATATTCCATCTAGTCTTCGCCCATACGGTCAGGCACGATGAAATGGTTTGCACCTACATAAATTACCTTTGATTGATTGAAATCATCAGAAACACGACTCACAATAAGTAAGTTGAAATTTAATTAACCGGCAGTAAGTACCAAAAAAAGATTGTCAATATCGTTAGGCAAAGCACTGATCAAATATTTTGCATTTTAATATTCGCAAGCGCCAAAACCTTGTTATCTCGGGCATCGCCCGCGATGAATTTATTTGTTTGTCCGTAACGAGAAATTATAATCGAGGTTTTTCCTATTACTACAAAAAGTGTGCTTGTGTTTAAGAAGACGAGCCCCCGCTTGAATCCCATTCCGACCGTATCCACAATTCATTATTAACTGTGTCTTCTAGCATTTTTTTGAGTTTTTTTAATTTTAAGTTATTCAAAAATGTGATCATTTAAAAGTAAACTTTAACTGTTTGACCACATAAGCAAAAATCGTCAAGCTAATTAAGATGAAGAAATGTGTAAATAGCTTCGACTCTTGGGACAAAGGTACAACCTCCACAAAAAAATAGTGCTTATCGTGATTACGGTGGTATAGATCGCGTCGATTATGACAATATTTGGAATCAAAAGGTAGTAACAAATAGATCCTATCGAAAAAAAGATTCTAATAAGTGAGAAAGGGTGAAGGAAGGAGGAACTAAGTTTTTTTAAATCATAAATCAAAAACAGAGGTTCGCTTGGTGTAAACTATGTCCTTTAATTTTAGCCAAAAAGCCAAAGTTAAATAAATGATGAAACCTCCTACAATGGTTGTAAAAGAGGCATATATAAAAAATAAACGAACGCTTTTAACATTCATTCCAAGGGTTTCGGCCAAGCGTGTAGAGACAGCAAAGCCGTGCTTTTCAAAATAATGACGTAAGGTGGTGATTTTACTCATAAGTCTAAATTACGGGTTTTTCTTTAAAAAAATGATACCCCAACGCACACTTTAAACATCTTTTTTTATCGCAATAGTGTTACTTGAGATCGTAATAAACTCTTTTATTATAAATGCATGAATTGTATTTGCCACCCAATCGAGTAAACCCATCAGTATATTTATTTTTCTCTAATGGAATCTTTTCCATTCAGTGAATCAACATATTATCCGCATCCAATCCATGATGTTTGGCATGAGCAAATCGCATGGGAATCAGGCTATTAATAGAGGGTGAGATCCAAGAACTCTTTGGAAATTTTCTTTGATCTACTTTTTACTTTTTTCTCAAATACGAAATGGGTTTCCCAAAAGTCAGAGACACCGATATCCAATCACCCAATTCAAGTATTTGATGCATCAGTATTAATCAGTTTTGAAAAATAATACTGCTGTGGCTATAAAACTGAGCCAATTGTGACAACCGAATGGTGGGGAAGTTTGGGGGTCTTAATCTAAAAAACGAAATATTTACAGTGATATTTTTAAGGATTTTATGTGGGAGCATAATAGCTTATTAATTTGACTCTAGAGGTTTCATAGTAAGGCTCCTCTATTTCTTTTTTTAACAACCCAGAAAGACCGAAAAAAAGAGCTTCTAGAGTAATCGGATCATGAGCGTTTTTTCGAACAACTGAAAAAGAGATTTGACGTGCCCACTTTATAAAGTATTTCAGTTTACATTCAAACCAAAGTTATTTGCCAACAGCTAAAATAAAGTTGCTGACAAGGAATCCAATCTGCTACTTGATAAAATTTTTTTTATAAATATTAATTAAATTTTTCAGAAATAATCTTGGACAACTCTAAGCCTGGGTAAAAGCAGCTTGCGTAATCTCAATGTCATTATTCCACACTACATGAAGAATTACTGAATCATAGGCACTATCAAGATGATGCCTGTGATGGAACCAGGATGAAGCATCCATATTTAGCTCAACGTTTCCTACCCAGAGTGTTTCACCAATCCAAATTTTCGCATTTGAAATATCCGGGCCAGAACTACTGTTGGGAATACTTGACAAGATCACTTAAATCAATTCTCCATGAACTGTAAAAGCTGTTGAGGTTCAAACTTTTGAAAACGCCCTAAATAATAAAGGAAGTCTACTTTAGTTAAAATTTAGGAGCAATAAAATTTTTGTGAAGCTTAGGCGACCTCTCCTTTCCAATCTAATATTCCACCCAATAAATTAAAGGTGGTTTCAAATCCCATTTGGGACATCACTTGACAGGCTTGTGCACTTCTAGAACCAGATCGACAGTAAACATAATAACTCGCCGACTTTATCTAGCGATTCTAATCCTTGCATAAAAGTTTCAGGATTTCGTATATCGAGTTGTTTTGCTTCTGGAATATATCCAGCTTTAAACTCTTCTGATGATCTTACGTCTAATATAATTGAATTTTTATCATCAGTCATCTGATTGCTCCATCTTCTCTTGAGTCATATCCATAGTTTTTTTTCAAAAATAGGCTCTTAATTCATCATAAAAAAATTTAGCAATTATTTTTTAACTGAAGAAATATTCATTATGTTTGTGCTAAAATTATTGTGTAAACAAATATGTAACAACTGATGAGCTTACAAAGTTACACGGTGGTGGGTTTACTCAAAGCCAGCAGTAAAGCAGAAGATTTTTTAGCCAAGGTTTTGAACGCCCTATGAAATTTCACTCCAACAGTTCAATGTACTCAGAATTCTTAGAGGTCGCAAAGAAAAACCTGCTAATTTGAGCACGATTCAAAAAAGAATGGTTCATAAAAACAGCAATACTACAAGATTAATCGATAAATTAATAGAAAAATTTTTGGTGGAACGAAAAACATGTGAAGAAAATCGTAGGAAAATCGAACTCATTATTACTCCAAAAGGGAAATCAATTTTATCTGAATTGGATTTGGTGATCGAAATAGCCGAAACCGAAATATTAAAACCTCTTGATTTAGAAGAACAAAAATCTTTAAGAAAATTATTAAATAAAATTAATTTAAATTAACAATCAATCTACTAAACATGAAAAAACTATCAAAAACTATCTTATTTTATTCTTTATTATTATTCGCCTTTACGGTTGGAAATGCGCAAGAATCATCTATTAATTTAGAATCAAGCAATATTCGCTGGTATGGTGAGCAAATCACTGGAAAAGAACATTTTGGAGATCTGAAATTTAAAGCTGGCAATATCATAATTAAAGACAATAGTGTGGTATCGGGTGAATTTATCGTAGACATGACCAGCATGAGCGTCGAAGACCTTAGTGGGGGAATGAAAGAAAAACTTGAAGGACATCTAAGTTCAGATGATTTTTTCTCTATAAAGAATTTTACTGAATCTAAACTAGTTATTACTGAAAACACGGGAGTTACTGATGGCGTCCAAAGCTTAAACGGATCACTTACCATCAAAGACATCGAACATCCTATTGCATTTACAATGACATTAGCGGGAGGAGCTGCCAAATCTGATTTGACTTTTGATCGCTCCAAGTACAATGTGAAATTTAGATCTGGTAATTTTTTCGAAAATCTCGGAGACAAACTTATCCTAGACGACATCAAATTAGAAGTGAGTTTGGTTATGAATGCTGAATAAGTAATATAAAATTCATTAAGACTTTAAATACAAATATTTTTTATTCTATATTTGTATTATGAATATTAAAAAGGAAATTAAAAGTTGGTGGAACGAATTATTTTAATCGATTCGTGAAACTGCTATTATCTAAATATAAAAGGCTTGTCATCACGACAAGCCTTTTTTAATTTTAGAATATGAAACCAAAGAAAAAAACATATAAATTACATTCCGAGCATAAAAAAATACTTGCTGATACCTTGACGCCTGTAAGTGTTTATCTTAAAATTAGGGATCAATTTCCGCACAGCCTTTTGCTGGAGAGCAGTGACTATGATGCGCATACCAACAACTTCTCCTATATCTGCTGCAACCCAATAGCCTCAATAAGCATTCAGAACGGTATGATTGACTATCGCTTTCCTGATGGGACAAACGAAATCCTTGAGCTGAGCTTAGCGGATAGTGTCCCAGAATTGATAGAGGGATTTTTCTAGACAATTTGAAAGTGACAGTTATCCTTTTAAATTCATAACAAATGGTTTGTTCGGCTACATCGCCCATGATGCAGTAAAGCATTTCGAATCAATTGATTTGAATGAAGAAAAAGAAAGTCTAGACATTCCTGAAATTTACTATGCAGTATATCAGAATATAATTGCAATTAGTATTTTCAATCACGAAGCGCACTTGTTCTCCCACTCTTTTGATAAAGGACATAATTTAAAAAAAATAGAACAGCTTTTAAGAGGTGATAATATTGCCACTTATGGTTTTGAGAAAAAGGGAGAAAAAAAATCTAATCTTACGGATGATGAATTTATAGATTATGTGAATAAAGGAAAAGAACATTGCTTCCGTGGCGATGTATTCCAGTTGGTGTTGTCTAGAAGGTTTTTACAAGAATTTAGTGGAGATGAATTTAACGTTTACAGAACCTTGCGTTCTGTAAACCCATCCCCCTATCTTTTCTTTTTTGATTATGGAGACTTTAAAATCTTTGGGAGCTCGCCCGAAGCTCAACTTATTGTTGAAGATGGTGTCGCTGAAATTCACCCAATTGCAGGAACTTTCCGAAGATCAGGAAATGACGAAGAGGACACTGTATCGGCAAAAAGATTGGCCGAAGACCCAAAAGAAAATAGTGAGCACGTAATGTTAGTTGATTTAGCTAGGAATGACCTCAGCAGAAACGGAACAGATGTTAAAGTTGAAAAAAATAGAGAAATTCAATTCTTTTCTCATGTGATCCATTTGGTGTCAAAAGTGACAGGGAGATTAAAGTCGAAAGCAAAAACTTTTCAGGTGGTTGCAGACACTTTCCCTGCTGGAACCTTAAGTGGTGCTCCAAAACACAAAGCACTTCAACTCATTGATCGTTATGAAAAAACTTCAAGAAATTTTTATGGAGGGGCCTTGGGATACATGGATTTTAATGGAAACTTTAATCATTGCATTATCATACGTTCTTTTTTAAGTAAAAATCAAAAATTGCATTATCAAGCAGGAGCTGGTATCGTCGCCAAATCTGTTCCGGAAAACGAATTACAAGAAGTATACAACAAACTCGGTGCTTTAGACAAGGCATTAAGTTTAGCTGAAAAATTATAAATTAATAAAGATGAAAAAAGTATTCGTCATCGATAATTACGATTCCTTCACCTATAACCTAGTTCACTATTTAGAAGAACTTGGTTGTGAAGTGGCTGTTAAAAGAAATGATTGTTTTGAATTGAAAGAGTTAGAGCAATATGAATACATTTTGCTTTCCCCAGGACCAGGTATTCCTGATGAAGCAGGTCTTCTGAAAGATGCTATAAAAATGTACGCACCTTCAAAAAAAATATTAGGCGTCTGTCTTGGACAACAAGCCATTGGTGAAGTTTTTGGTGCTACATTAACTAATTTAGACTCTGTTTTTCACGGCGTAGCAACTCCAGTTACCATATGCGAAAAGGATCTTTTATTTGAAGGACTTCCAAAAACTTTTGATATTGGGCGCTACCACTCTTGGGTGGTAAAAACACCTTTACCAGAAGTTTTAATTGCTACATCTTATGACGAAAACCATCAGCTAATGTCTTTAAGACACAAAGAATATCATGTTCGTTCGGTTCAATACCACCCAGAATCTGTATTGACTCCCAACGGTAAGAAAATATTAGAAAATTGGATCAATAGCTAAGAACATGAAAGCCATACTCAACCGATTAACACAGCACGAAACACTTGAAAAAGAAGAGGCCGAAAAGGTTCTCGTTGGGATTGCCGAAGGCAAATACAACCCTAGTGAGATTGCTTCATTTTTGACGGTTTTTATGATGAGAAGCATCACACTTAAGGAATTAGAAGGTTTTAGAAATGCTTTGCTAAAGCTTTGCCTTGCCATCGACCTAAGTGAATTCTCACCCATTGATCTTTGCGGAACAGGCGGAGACGGAAAAGACACTTTCAATATTTCCACATTAGCATCGTTTGTAACAGCAGGAGCTGGAATCAAAGTTGCTAAACATGGAAATTATGGGGTATCATCTGGTTGTGGATCAAGTAATGTTTTAGAACATATGGGAATTAAATTTTCAAATGATGCTGACTTTTTAAAGCGATGCATTGACCAAGCGGGTATTTGTAATCTTCACGCTCCATTGTTTCACCCTGCTATGAAAAACGTTGCACCCATAAGAAGAGAACTCGGCGTCAAAACATTTTTCAACATGTTAGGGCCACTAGTAAATCCTTCATTTCCCAAGCATCAACTAACAGGTGTTTTCAATCTTGAATTGGCCAGACTTTATGGATATCTTTTTCAGAAAACTGATCAAAAATTTACCATATTGTATGCGTTGGATGGTTATGATGAAATTTCATTAACTGGACCCACCAAAGCACTACGAAATTCAGGAGAAAGTTTAATTCACCCGGAAGACTTTGGGCTTAACTCTTTGGATGCCTCAGAGATTGCTGGCGGAGATAACATCTCCTCTTCTGCAAAAATTTTCACAGAAGTTATACAAGGGAAAGCAACTCAAGCACAACAAAATGTTGTCTGTGCTAATGCAGCCATGGCAATTGCTACAGTTTTAGAATGTTCCCCAAAAGAAGGTTTTGAAAAAGCTAAAGAATCTTTACTTTCGGGAAAAGCCAATCAAGCATTAATCACCCTTCAAAAACTGAGTGCTGAATGACAATTTTAGATAAAATTATCGCTGACAAGAATATAGAAGTCGCGCAAAGAAAAGCGTTATTCCCAGTTTCCTTTTGGGAACAGTCCCCTTTGTTTGAAAAAGCAACTGTTTCAATTTCTGAATGTTTAAAAAACAGTACTTCGGGCATAATCGGCGAACACAAAAGAAGATCCCCATCGCGAGAGAACATCAACAGTAGCCTTTCTATTGCTGATGTTGCCAAAGGCTATGAATCCGCTGGTGTATCGGGAATGTCTGTATTAACTGACACCAAATATTTTGGAGGTTGTTTGGGCGATCTGATCGCAGCAAGGGCAGTCACTCAATTTCCTTTGCTTAGAAAAGAATTTATTATTGATCGTTATCAGATTCTAGAGGCAAAGGCGCATGGCGCTGATGTCATCCTTTTGATTGCAGCTGTTTTAAATAAAAATCAGATAAAAGAACTTTCTGAATTTGCTCAAAGCCTTGGACTTGAAGTTCTTCTTGAAGTTCACAATGCAGAAGAATTGGAAAAATCAATAATGCCCAGTCTGAATCTGTTGGGTGTAAATAATCGTAACTTAAAAACCTTTGAAGTTTCTCTAGAAACCAGCAAAGTATTGGCAGAGAAGATCCCAGACGATTTTATCAAAGTATCTGAAAGTGGGATTAGTGATGTTGAATCCATTAAAGATTTGAAAGAATACGGTTATAAAGGGTTTTTGATTGGTGAGAATTTTATGAAAACTGAAAATCCAGGTGCAAGTGCATTGGATTTCATCAAAAAGCTTGAACAATGAAGTTAAAGGTTTGTGGAATGCGAAGCCACAAAAACATTCTGGCGTTATCTGATTTAAAACCAGACTATATGGGTTTCATTTTCTGGAAACCCTCCAAAAGGTTTGTTTCAACAACAACTCCAACACTTCCAAGCAACATCAAAAAAACAGGAGTCTTTGTTGATGAAACATTTGATGAAATCAAAAGTTTAATTGAAACACATCAACTGCAAGCTATTCAGTTACACGGAAACGAAAACCCTGCTTTTTGTGATCGTTTAAAAGACTTAAACGTTGAAATCATCAAAGTTTTTTCAATAAAAAAAGATTTTGATTTTTCGGCTTTAGCCCCTTTTGAAAATGTTTGTGATTATTTTTTATTTGACACCAAAGGGGAACTTCCTGGAGGCAATGGATATGCGTTTGACTGGGAGTTATTGAAATCATATCCTTCGAGCAAGCCATTTTTCCTTAGCGGAGGAATAGGAATAGATGACCTAGCAGACTTAGAAGATATCAGTAAATTAAATTTACCGCTTTACGCTATTGATGTAAATAGTAAATTTGAAAGCGAAGCTGGAATGAAAAAAATTGAACTATTAAAAGATTTTAAAATCGGACTTTTTAAATAAATGCACATGAAGTATCAAGTAGATGAAAAAGGATTTTATGGAGATTTTGGAGGAGCTTATATCCCTGAAATGCTTTATCCCAATGTAGAGGAATTGAGACAAAACTATTTAAAAATAACTGCAGAGCCTGAATTCAAAAAAGAATTCGATTACTTGTTAAAGGAATATGTTGGGCGTCCGACTCCTTTATATTACGCTTCAAGGCTTTCGGAAAAATACAACACTAAAATTTATCTTAAGCGCGAAGATTTGTGCCATACAGGTGCTCACAAGGTGAATAACACGATTGGACAAATTCTATTGGCAAAACGTTTGGGCAAAAATAGAATCATTGCTGAAACTGGCGCTGGTCAACACGGAGTTGCAACCGCTACCGTTTGCGCATTGATGGGTATTGAATGTATCGTTTATATGGGAGCACTTGACATTAAAAGACAAGCCCCTAATGTTGCCCGCATGAAAATGCTCGGTGCAGAAGTTAGACCTGCTCAGTCAGGTAGTAAAACTCTTAAAGATGCAACTAATGAAGCCATAAGAGACTGGATCAACAACCCAGTTAACACCCATTATATTATAGGATCAGTTGTTGGCCCTCACCCCTATCCCGATATGGTGGCACGTTTTCAGTCTGTTATCAGTGCGGAGACCAAAACCCAATTACTAGAAAAAGAAGGTCGTGATTATCCCGATCATGTAATTGCCTGTGTAGGAGGTGGAAGTAATGCGGCAGGTTTATATTATCATTATTTAGACGATAAACGAGTTAACATCATTGCAGTAGAAGCTGCTGGAAAAGGAATTGATTCTGGAGAGAGCGCTGCAACCTCAGCACTCGGGAAAGAAGGAATTATTCATGGTAGTAAAACCTTATTAATGCAAACCCCAGATGGTCAAATCACTGAGCCCTACTCTATTTCGGCAGGCTTAGACTATCCGGGTGTAGGTCCGATGCACGCCCATCTTTTCAGATCGAAGCGGGCCGAATTTATATCCATTCCAGATCAGGAAGCAATGGATTGGGGTCTGACGCTCTCCCAAATGGAAGGAATCATCCCAGCAATTGAAACAGCACATGCTTTTGCAGCGCTAGATGTAAGAAAGTTTAAACCAAATGAAGTCATTGTCTTCAACTGCTCAGGAAGAGGAGACAAAGACTTAGACACCTATATTGAATATTTCAAATTATAATGAATCGAATCGATCAAACCTTTCAAGGCAATAAAAAATTATTGTCCATTTATTTTTCCGCCGGACACCCTTCTCTAGAAGACACTGTCCCAATTTTAAAAGCCCTAGAAGCTTCTGGAGTTGACATGGTTGAAATAGGGTTGCCCTTCAGCGATCCCCTTGCAGATGGCCCTACCATTCAAGAAAGCTCTACTCAAGCACTTAAAAATGGTATGACTACTGAAAAACTTTTTAATCAACTAAAAGATATCCGGAGTCACGTTAATATTCCTTTGGTATTGATGGGATATTTCAATCCAATAATGCAATTTGGAATTGAGCGTTTTTGTGAACGATGCGCTGAGGTTGGAATCGACGGACTTATAATTCCCGATCTCCCTGTAGGTTTATATAATGAGCATTACAAATCGATTTTTCAAAAACATGGCCTATACAACATGTTTTTAATTTCTCCACAAACATCCGATGAGAGAATTAGGTATATTGATCAGGTGTCAGATGGTTTTATCTATATGGTTAGTAGTGCCAGTGTAACAGGAGCCAAGTCAACTTTTGGAGACACTCAATCAGATTATTTCAAGCGTATCAATTCTATGAATTTAAAAACGCCTCAGGTGGTTGGATTTGGAATAAGCAATTCGGATACTTATCAATTGGCGACCCAATGGAGTCGCGGAGCGATAATAGGTTCAGCATTTATTAAATTTCTTAAAGAAAATGGGGTTCAAAAAATAAATTCCTTTGTAAAATCTATTAGAGCTTGATAATATTTTACTAAAAAATATTTCTAAAAAGTCACTTTAAAATTTACAAAAAAATGTAAAAAATTATATAAAGCTTTCAGATTGTGTCAATATTGGTTTTCAACTGAAATTATCATTTAAGTCAATTCTGTAACTCGTTATCGAAGCTGTTAAGAGCATAGAGTTGTTTTCTTATGTATGAGGACATAATTTAGGATAGAAAACTCAAAATAAATAGATATTCAGATGCCCATATACATAAATCACCTAACTATACTGTTATCTATTCAACTATTAACACTTATTCCCGCTTCCTTGATTTCACTTCAGGTGTAACTTTATATAATTAAGATAAATGAATAAGAAAAAAGTTATATTATATGTATCGCTTTGGGCGTTGTTGATTTCTTTAGGTGGACTTGCACAACAATACTCTGACTTTCACACCACCGTCCCTTGACAGCTACTTCCCGATCCTGCCGTACAACCATAGCAGTGTTGTGATATACAAATTTTCCTTTCTTGCAATAGCCCTAAATTAAAATTACGCAGATGCGATATTGGACTTGCTACTTTTAAGCCTAACATCTGGTTAAAGTCACAATCATAAAGCAACCCGTCCCAGCTAACGGAAAGTGTGTTGGTACACATCAGATTGGCAACTGCTTTAGGATTAAATGCTTCAACCAAAGATGACATGTAATCCTCATAGTTTTCTGAGGCAATTAAGTAATCTAGAAAACGACTGATTGGCAAATTTGTGATTGCAAATAATTGATTAAAGTCAATATTAAAATCAATTTTTAAAGCTTTCTTAAATTCTTTTTCTAAAATCTTCTCATTTGCTGGTAAAAATGCTCCTGAGGGATTGTAAACCAAATCAAGATGTAAATTACTGTTTGACTTTCCATATCCAACAGAATTTAGAAGTTTTAAAGCAGTTATAGACTGATTAAAAACTCCATCACCTCTTTGACTATCGGTTTTATTTTTTTTATAAAAAGGTAACGAGGAAATAATATGAACTTTGTTTTGTTTAAAAAAGTGAGGAAGATCATGATATTTTTTATTGGCCATAATTATTGTCAAATTAGATCGGACAATAATCTCCTCAACATCTGTCAAACGTATCTGAGTAACAAACCAACGAAAATCAGGATGCATTTCAGGAGCGCCTCCAGTCAAATCAATGGTTTTAACCTTTGTTTTCTTTAATACATCGAGGCACAGCTCCATTGTTTCCCTAGACATCATTTCTTTTCGGTCTGGCCCAGCATCAACATGACAATGGGCACAAACCTGATTACACATATAGCCAACATTAACTTGAAGAATCTCTAGTTTTAAAGGACGAGGTGCATTGAGTTCATACGCAACTAAATTGGAGTCAAACTTTGGGAGCCCTCCTTCAGAGAAAATACCATTGGAAAGTATTTCTAATTGGCGTTCAGTTGATTGAATACCTGAATTACTTGCTTTTAAAGATTTGGAAACCATATTACATACTCAATTTATCGTACACATTCATCATTTGAACGCCATGAACCAAGGAGGCACCACTACGTATGGCTGCCCCAACATGAACCGCTTCCATCATTTCAGATTTTTCAATCCCTTTCTGCAAGCCGTCACGCGTATAAGCCTCAATACAATAAGGACACTGAACTACATGAGAGACTGCAAGAGCAATCAATGATTTTTCACGGGCACTTAGAGTCCCTTCTTTAAAAACACTATTGTAATATTCAGAAAAACTTTTCTCCTAACTCTGGGTTCCAACGTTATATTTTTAAATTTTTTCAAATCATCACTTTCATAATAATTTTTTTTCATGAGTTTTATTTTTTTGGCAAATAATATTAATAACGCATCTGTTTTTTAAAAATAATTAATGTTAAAATCCTTGAAAACAATAACGATTTTAATATTATGAAGAAGTATTAAATACTAATTTTAAAAAATTTACAATATGACAACTTCAACATCAATTATATACGTTTGAATTATCCTCAATATCTTAAAATTGATTCTAGTTCATTTTTTACTTACTTCATTGTTTTTTTTTACCATTATTTACACACAAATTACTATAAAAAAACATATAAAGTTAAGATTAGTCTCTTAGAATCACAATCAACATATCAACAAATGAATCCATATTTAATTTTCAATATTTTAAATCGAATCTCAAGTTTATTTTTATTAGGAAAATACTTTTAATTATGATTTACACCAATGGAAAAGTGTGTGTACATTGGGGTGTTTTATGCTAAAAAACAAAGTTATTTTAAGTAAATTTATTTCGTGAAATCACTAATCATAGTTTTCTGTAAAAACCCAACATTGGGGGGGGCAAAATCGCGATTGGCGAAACAAGATTGGGAAACATAAAGCTTTAGAAGTCTATAACTATTTATTGGCACACACTGCAGACTGCGTAAAAGAGTCTGGTTTCTCAGCTGCCGTTTTCTACAGTGAATTCATTCCCGAGGCTGACCTTTGGGATGAATGTTGCCCAACATAAAGTGCTTCAAGAAGGTTCTGATTTAGGAGTCAAGAATGCATCTTGCTTTTCAGTGGGCTTTCAACAAAGGTTTTGAGTTTCGTATTAATTATCGGAAGTGACTTATGGAGCTTAAAGCCAAAGGATATTGATTTGTCATTCAAGTTACTGCTAACCCATGATGTGGTCATAGGCCCCGCAAAGGACGGTGGCTATTACTTGTTAGGATTAAAGCAATTGAGGGAGAATATTTTTAAGAGCATGCCTTGGAGTACTGATCAAGTTTTGAGTAAAACTTTAAATGCATTAGAAGGAAATGATGTGTTTCTTCTCGAAGAAAAAAACGATATAGATATTTTAGAAGACCTTGAAGATCACCCTGATTTATTAGAAAAAATTAGACCACATGAATAGGATAGAAAAACTAAAAGAATCAATCAGATTCATTAAAGAAAGAGGAATAGAATCAACTGAATTTGGAATCATTCTTGGGACGGGTCTGGGGGGATTGGTCAAAAAAATTAAACCCATAATCGTTCTTGATTATGAGGAAATACCGCATCTTCCGCTAACGACAGTTTCTTATCATAAAGGGAAACTGATTTATGGAACGTTATTTGGAAAGAAAGTTTTAGTCTTTGATGGCCGTTTCCATCTTTATGAGGGTTATGATTTTTTTGAAATCACCTATCCGGTAAGAATAATGAAACTTTTGGGAGTGCAAAATTTAGTAATAAGTAATGCTGCTGGGGCTATCAACCTTGAATTCAAAAAAGGAGAAATCATGTTAATCGAAGATCACATTAATCTTCAAGGAGGTTCTCCACTTGCAATGAAAAATATTGAGGACTTTGGAGAAAGATTTGTTGACATGAGTCAACCTTATGATAAAAAATCAATCGAAATCCTTAAAACAATCGCTCGTGAAAATGACATTATAATGCACCAAGGTGTCTATGTGGCTGTGGTTGGTCCCCAACTAGAAACTCCAGCGGAGTATCGCTACCTTAAAATCATTGGAGCCGATGCTGTCGGCATGTCAACAGTACCAGAAGTCATTGTTGCCAATCAATTGAAAATATCTGTAATTGCATTTTCGGTATTGACAGACTCATGCGACCCTGACAACCTCCAACCGATTAATATTCCTGAAATAATGGACATGGCTAAGAAAGGAGAAAATTCGCTTATCTTGTTACTAGAAAAATGGATGTTAAGAATTTAATTTATAAATTAAAAAAATGGAATACTTAAAAACCACACACGATGTTTATAAAGAGGCTGCAATAACACCAGATGTAGGACTTTGTTGCACAACCACTCCCCTATGGAAATTGCCAGGTCTGATTATACCAATTCGGATGCAAGAAATGAATTACGGGTGTGGAAGCACAGTACATCCAAGGGATTTAAGTGGGAATCCAAAGGTGCTTTATGTTGGTGTTGGTGGTGGAATGGAGTTACTACAGTTTGCTTATTTCTCGCGAGAAAAAGGAGGGGTTGTTGGAGTTGATGTTGTAGATGAAATGCTGGAAGCTTCAAAGGATAACTTTAAACTCGCTGAAAATGAAAACAATTGGTTTAAATCGGATTTTGTTACCCTCAAAAAAGGGGACGCTTTGAACCTTCCTGTTCCAGATAATAGCATTGATGTAGCAGCCCAAAACTGCCTTTTTAATATTTTTAAAATGACCGAGTTGAAGCAGGCTCTAAAAGAAATGTATCGCGTGCTAAAAACAAATGGACGACTCGTAATGAGTGATCCGATCTGTGATCAGCCGATGAATGAAACTTTAAGGAATGACGACAGGTTGAGGGCCTTATGTCTATCGGGTTCCATTCCTTTAAAAGAATACATTAAAATGTTAACTGATGTTGGCTTTGGAACCATTGAAATTCGTGCCAAACGACCTTATCGCATCTTAGACCCGCTAAACTATCGCTACTGACGAATTGATTTATATTGAGAGTGTGGAAGTTTGTGCTATTAAAGATCCGATGCCGGCGGATGGACCCTGCGTTTTCACTGGAAAAACAGGGATTTATTTTGGCAGTGAAGATTATTTTGATGATGGCAATGGCCATGTGCTTTTACAAAATCAGCCGCTCGCCATTTGTGACAAAACAGCCAATTCATTGTCTAAATTAAATCGAAAAGATATTTTTATTTCACCTGCAACATTCCATTACGACGGTGGAGGATGTTGCTGAAAATTAATTATTATGCTCAAAATCTCATTCTTACTGACCCTGTTTTTAACACTTAACTTTTCTCAAAAAAACATCCATGAAAGATGGGATAAACAGCTAAAAAAATTCGTTTCCGAAACCGGTAAAGTAAATTACAATAGTTGGAAAAATTCAATTTATGACGTTGAATCCTACCTTGAAGCTTTGAAAGATCATCCGCCACAAGAATTTTGGCCCAAAAACGATATAATGGCTTATTGGATAAATGCTTACAATGTATTGACGGTACAATTGATCCTTCAAAACTATCCTTTAAAAAGCATAAAAGATCTTAAAGATCCATGGGGTCGAAAGGTTATCGAAATAGAAGGCAAATCCTACAGTTTGGGTGATATAGAACATGAAGTGCTTAGAAAAATGAATGAACCAAGAATTCATTTTGCTATAAACTGTGCTTCGGTTTCTTGCCCTAGGCTTTTAAACGAGGCTTTTAGTAGTTTGAAATTGGAGCAACAACTCTATCGCTTAACCTGTGATTTTTTGTCTGACAAATTCAAAAACCAGCTTAATAGTAAAAAGACAATACTTTCTAAAATTTTCAAATGGTATGTGAAAGATTTTGGTTCTTTTGATGATAGAATTAATTTTTTTAAAAAATATGGTGATGAAACAATTAGTAATAGAAACAAGCTTTAGGTATTTACCCTACGATTGGAATTTAAATGAGTGAACAGCTTTCCATTATTGTTCCGGTGATTAATCCAGCACCATATTCTTCATTTTTTAAAACATCTACAAACCCAAGCCTCACTTCAACACGAAATAATTGTTGTGGACGGAGAAAGTACTGATGGGACTGTTTCTCTGATAAAAAGTCAAAAAGAAATCACAGTAATTCAAGCAAAAAAAGGACGTGCAATACAACTAAACGAGGGAGCTAATTGCGCAAAAAACGAATGGCTTTTCTTTGTTCATGCTGACACAATACTGCCTTATCATTTTGATCGATTATTGCTTAAAAACTTGAAAAGCAAAAAAACAGCAAGGTGTTTTTCATTGAATTTTGATCTTGATCACTTCTCGTTAAAAATCGCAGCACTGGGAAGTCGTCTAAATATTGCTTGGTGTCGTGGAGGAGACCAGACGCTGATGGTTCACAAAGATTTATTCAATGATATAGATGGGTTTGATGAACAATATAATATTGCTGAAGATTTACTTTTATGCAGAAAGATTTATCGCCACGGTAATTTTGAAATTTTATCGAAATCCGTAATTACGTCTGGAAGAAAATTCTTTCAAAATGGTGTTTTCAAAACTCAACTAAGACATATAGTTGTAAGAATAATGATTTTTTCAGGGTTGTAGAAAATGTGGTAAATTCATGTTTGTCTCCAGTTCCAGTAACCTTTAGTTATTTAAACAAATTAAATCGTTTCATAAATATAACCTATGTGCCTAAAAATAGATTCACAAGCATAGTTTTGCGGGAAAAAAACTAAATTTATATCAATTAATTTATTTAAATTTTTACATGATAAAAGATATCTTAAGATATAGTTTTATATCATCTGTTACAGCGCTATTCTGCTGTGTAGCCCCCTCTATTCTTTTTCTTCTAGGATTAGGTTCTGCAAGCTTTGCTTTTAGCTTCGCAGATGCGTTTTATAACATCGACGAAGATGGTGCTCCAAATATTTATTCTTGGTTTATTCGTGTGATTGGGATATTAATTATTCTTTTTGGAATTAAACAGTACAATAAAAAAGAATCTTGTAGTCTTAACTCACCTAGACAAAAGAAAATAAATAAGTTCATTTTCGGGTTAATATTAATCCTTTTTACATCATTACTATATTACGCTTGGCATTTTGGAAGCTCTTGGTTATTTGAGAATTATATTGACCCAGCTAGACAAAAAGAATATCTTGTTAAATAACAAGTCTAATCTAATAATATGCAGAAAATAGGAGTTATTATTCCGGCTTATAACGAGGCACTATCAATTAAAAAAGTAATAAACAAAATTCCTTCATTAGCTGACGAAATACTAGTAATTAATAATGGATCCACCGATGAAACTCAAATCAAAGCAATTTCTGCTATAGCATTAGATGAACCTAGAAAGGGATATGGTCACGCCTGTCTTTGCGGAATTAATTACTTCAACAACTTAACAAAACCTCCAGAAATTATCGTTTTTTTAGATGGTGACTATTCTGACTACCCTGAAGATTTAAATGAAATAATAAAACCTATTTTAGAGATCAGATAGATTTTGTAGTAGGTTCACGTGTGAAAAGCAAAAGAGAAAGAGGATCAATGACACCTCAGCAAATTTTCGGAAATGAACTCGCAAGTGTATTGATAAGAGTACTCTATGGCGGAAAATTTAGTGATTTAGGGCCTTTTCGCGCAATCAAACTAGAGGTACTAAATAAGTTAGAAATGCAGGACAAAACTTATGGTTGGACGGTAGAAATGCAGCTAAAAATATTGGGGAATAAGTTTTCTTATTGTGAAGTCCCTGTTCGCTATAAAAAAAGAATCGGAAAATCAAAAGTCTCTGGAACTCTTGTAGGAACGGTCATGGCTTCTATTAAGATATTGGGATGGATTTTTAAATACTACTTTAAAAATGGAAAATAATATCGAACAGTTCTCTTATTTATTTGCGATTGTTTTAATTATTATTTACAGCTTTTCATTGTTCTTTATATTCCTTTACAGCCTATCCCAAATGTATCTACTTAGAAACTATCTCAATTTTCAAAAGATAAAAAAGAACTAGATCCTCCAAAAAAAATCCCTTGGGAACAACTTCCTAAGGTTACTATTCAGCTCCCTGTTTTCAACGAAGTCTATGTGATGGAGCAGCTTTTAACAAACATTAGCAAACTAAATTACCCTAAAGAAAAATTAGAAATTCAGGTATTAGATGATTCTGATGATGAATCTGTTCCATTAACAGCAGCATTGATCTCCAAAATAAAAGAAAAGGGAATTGACATCATTCATTTAAGGCGAAAAATCAGAACCGGTTTTAAAGCGGGTGCTTTAAAAGAAGGGCTAAAAAGTGCAAAAGGTACTTTTATTGCAATTTTTGATGCTGATTTTCTACCCGAAAAAGATTGGTTATTGAATACAACACCCCATTTTCAAGATGAAAAAATTGGGGTAGTCCAAACTCGCTGGGGCCATCAAAATCGAAATTATTCCATATTAACGAGTGTTCAAGCTTTCGCACTAGACGCCCATTTTACTTTGGAACAAATTGGCCGTAACAGTCAGAATCATTTTATAAACTTTAATGGTACTGCTGGTATTTTGAGGAAAGAATGTATCATCGATTCCGGTAATTGGCAAGCGGATACACTAACTGAAGATCTAGATTTGAGTTACCGAGCACAGCTTCGCGGATGGAAATTTAAATACTTGGAGGACATCATCACCCCTGCTGAACTGCCCGTTCTCATTAGTGCTGCTCGTTCACAACAATATCGATGGAACAAAGGAGGTGCCGAAACTTTTCAGAAAATGATTAAAAAAGTTTTACTTTGACTATAGAAACTCCGCTTAAAACAAAACTTTATGCTTTAATGCACCTCTTAAACAGCACCATGTTTTTAAATGTTTTTATCCTAGCCATCCTCAGCATACCCATGCTTTACATCAAAGTCCAGATGGAGTGATTTAGGCTTGTATTTCAATCTCTTCTTCAATGTTTGTTATAAGCACATTAATTTTCTTCATCTGTTACTGGCAAATACACTATAACGGATTTACAGATTAGTGGCTTTTTTAAGTTTCATAAAATACATTCAAAGTTTCGTTGTTTTCTTAACGCTCGCCTTGGGCTTTTCATTTCACAATTCGATTGCAGTACTTCAAGGCCATTTGGGTAAAAAAACACCCTTTGTTAGAACTCCAAAATTCAATGAAAAATCTTTTAAAGAAACCTTACTAAAAAATAAATATATTAATCATAAATCTAAAATCACTTAGTGGAGGCCTTTTAGTGATTTATTTTTTATTTGGAATGTACAGTGCTTTTATCGTTGGAGACCAAGGAGATTTGGGTTATTCCCATTCCACCTGATGTTGTTTTGTGGTTTTGGCTATGTGTCATTACGATCACTTATTGAAGGAAAATGAGCCGTAATAAATTAATATCTTATGGCTGCATAATCATCGGATTAATCTGTTATGCATACCAAGGGATTTCATCGAAAGTCCTCTCATTTGAGTTGATCTCCTCTTTCGCCCTATTGTTCCTGTCCTATTTTTGGCTCCAAAAAACAAAAGAAATTAGATGGAAGGAGATTTTATGGATCGGGATTGGTTTTCGCCTAATCTTACTTTTTTCTACCCCTTGGCTTTCTCAAGATTTTTATAGATTTTTTTGGGATGGTGAAATTCAGCTCTTAGGTTTTAATCCCTATGAGTTTTCGCCTAATGAATTATTATCTTCTGATCAAAAGTCTTTGTTTTCAAAAACACTGTATGATGGAATGGGAGGATTGAGTCAATCTAATTACTCAAATTATCCCCCAGTCAGTCAATGGCTTTTTACTGTTTTGGCATTTGTAAGTAATGGGAAGTTATTTTCCATGATTATAGGACTCCGTCTAGTTCATATTGCTGCCGATATTGGATTGTTTTTTGTTGGAAAAGAACTGTTAAAAAAATTAAAACTTCCTGAGAAAAACATTGGATGGTATTTCTTAAACCCATTGGTCATCATTGAGCTGATCGGCAATTTACATGGCGAAGGTCTGATGTTGCTTTTTCTTCTATTTGCAGTGTTTATGCTGACTGAGAATCGAGTTCTCCTTGCTGGCGTTTTTATGGCGATGGGAGTTGGTGCAAAATTAATTCCACTCTTCTTTTTATTAATTTTAATCTACCCTCAGAAATGGAAAGATCGTTTTTATTTTCTTGGAAGTGTTGGCTTCTCCTCTTTGGTGATTTGGGGTCCCTATTTGTCGGTTTTAATGGGAGGGAATTACTGGGTAACCATAAGACTTTGGTTTGATACTTTTGAATTTAACGGCAGTATTTACAACTTAATCCGATCCGTGGGTTATCAAATCAGAGGTTATAATGTCATTAAAATAATTGGAAAATTCACACCTTTCGTTGTAATGGGAATGGTGTTTGTTTTTTCTGTTGTAAAGAAAAACGATACCCTGTCAAGACGTTTTAAAAGCATGTTGTTTCTCATCACTGCCTATCTGTTTATAAGCACAACCGTTCATCCATGGTATGTGATCACTCCTTTACTATTTGGTGTTTTCACAAACTATCGATTTACATTGTTATGGACGGCAACAGTCACCTTAAGCTATACCAGCTATGGAATACATGAGGTTTATACTAATCCACTAATGTTATTTCTAGAATACTTACCCATTTATCTGCTATTAATTTTAGAGGTAAGTGGTAAAGCCAATCGCATTAAAGCATTTGTAAGAAGTTAACTTCTTTGAGGGTAAGTTTCCTCCAATTACCTCTAGGTAAATCCTTTTTTGTTAAACCAGCAAAAAGCATTCTGTCCATTTGTAAAACTTCGAATTCTAATTTTTCTAACATTTTACTTAGTGTAGCTGGAGTCAAATTATAAGCTTCTATTCCAATTTCACGTTTGGTTCCACCTTTTATATATTCAACATCTTTAACTTGATATACAAAACCCCTAAGACCAATTCCGCTTTTAAGCATCTCTATTTTGGCAGCACTTATGCTTTTATCCAAAACAACCTGATAAACCATAAGGATTTTCTTTTGAGCATTATTAAGTTTTTTTCTTAAGGCATCGTCATTAGTAAAAAACAACAAGCCTGTGATTGGTCTACCCATGTCCCCAATTGGAGAAACATTTTCTGGATGTGCGTTACGAATTAACTCTTGAACAGACTTCTTAACAACTCCCCCTTGAGCAGTTGCAACAAAACCTTTTGGTTTATTAAGCAAAAGATAAATGGGCTCACTTGCTCTAACACGTTGACCATCATATCTCACCTCATCACCGGGGTTTACTTGGTACCCCATTTCGGTAATGATTTTTCCGTTGACGGAAACCAACCCCATGGCAATGTGCTGATCGGCTTCTCTTCGAGAACAAAGTCCTGCATTGGAAAGGTATTTGTTCAGTCTTTTTACTGTTCTAGTACCTCGGTTTAAATTGTCGTTATCTGACTTCTTTTTTGGATTATATCGCACGGTGAGAATTTGTTATTTGTACATAAAATAAATGCCTATGACTCCTAATAATATTAAAATCTTAAGCAAATTATGAATCCAAAGATACATCTTTTGAGTCGATCCTATCCAGAGGAGTACAAGAACAAAAAGCAAATATGGAATTGAGAAGTAGAAGTAATAAGTCATCAACCCCAAATGGCTTTGAATCAAAAGAAAAATTGGAACAGAATTTAAAAAAATCAAGGCTGAAACTATTATTTTAGTTTTTAGATTGCCAAACACAATTGGAAGGGTTTGATAGCTGCGTACCCAATCTCCTTTATAGTTTTGAAGATCTTTTACGATATCACGAATTAAAATCAATAAAAATAAAAAGCTTGCATGATAGATTACGACGGCTTCAAAATTTTTAAAATAAATAGTAACTGCAAAAAAAGGAATAATCGCCAAGAGTGTAGCAAAAAGATTACTGATCCAAAAAAGACGTTTTAGGCTACTGCTATAAATCCATATACCAAAAATATAAACCGTAAAGAATAAAATTGCCTTAAAAGAAGCCGCACCAGCAGCAATTAATGTAGCTCCGTTGAGAAGAAAGTACAAGACTAGCTGACTTTGCTGAGACAACAAATGTTCTAATAAGAATTTTTTTGGTCGATTGATTTTGTCTTTTTCAGCATCATAAAAATTATTTATAATATAACCGGCAGCTGTTGAAAAGGCAGTCGCTAAAGACCAAATAAAAAAGTTTAAGGTCGAAAAGAATTTCATAAAACGAACTGGAGGGGGCAAGGATATAACGGGAGGTCAGGTATTGCGCCAGGATCAATACAACAATATTGTATCCCCTTACCAAACTAAATAATCCGAATATTTTGATTGCTAATCGCTGATGTGATCTAGAGACTGGCATGGCAGGCTTTAAAAGTGATAAACCACTTCCAAACGATGTCCTTCGAGCTCCTTGGATGCCGCCTCAAAGTCTTCTGTAAATCCTAGCATATAGCCTCCACCTCCTGACCCACAGAGCTTGAGAAAATAAGCATTGGAATCAATTCCCCTTTTCCAAAGCTCATGAAAATGATTTGGAATCATCGGCTTGAAATTATTAAGAACTAATGAAGATAAAGATTTAATATTTTTAAATAGTGACTTAATGTTTCCATTCAAAAAATCTTCAACACAATTGTCCGTAGTCGTGGTAAATTGATTTCGCATCATTTTACTAAAACCTTCGTCTTTCATGTTTTCAAAAAACAAGGATACCATTGGCGCAGTTTCTCCTAAAACGCCGCTATCTAGCAAAAAAACAGCACCTTTTCCTTCTAGATTTTGAGAAGGAATCCCCGTTGTTTCAATCTTTTCGCTAGAATGAATCAACAAAGGCAAACTTAAGTAACTATTTAAAGGATCTAAGCCGGAGGATTTTCCGTGAAAAAAAGATTCCATAGTTGAAAACACAACTTTGAGCTTTTGAAGTTTCTCAGTAGTCAAGTTTTCTAGGACAGTAATTTTGTCAGCAGCATAACGGTCATAAAAAGCCGCAACAAGTGCTCCACTACTTCCTACTCCATACCCTTGGGGTATACTACTGTCAAAAAATAATTTTTGGGATAAATCTTTTTCTATACTCGTCCAATCAAAAGAAACTATTTTGGAATCTATTGTTCTAAGATAGTCTGCAAAAGAAAGGAGTTTTGAGTGAGATTTTTTTGTGATTTCTGTTTCAGAATGCGGTATTTTTAAAGCGCCTCTGAAAAAATTATAAGGTATAGAAAGTCCTTTTGAATCCTTAATAATTCCATATTCTCCAAAAAGTAAAATTTTAGCGTAAAAAAGTGGACCTTTCATAAATCTAAATTAAAGTTTTTTTGCCCCCTGACCAACTTGATCTTCAATAAATTGTCCCGCTTCACAATGCTGTGATAATTCTTCTTGAATAAAAATCTTAATGGCTGGTGCATGCGTTTCTGGATAGAGCAAGTGTACATTCGCGCCTGCATCTAAAGTAAAGCACAATGGAAGTTGCGTAGCTGCTCTAAAATCCCAAATTTTATTAATGACAGTTAGGGTGTTGGGCTGCATTAAAATAAATCTCGGACTAGAGGTCATCATCATGGAATGCAAAGTGAGGGCTTCGGATTCAACGACTTCTATAAAAGCATCTAAATCTCCACTTACAAGGATTTTACTGAGAAGCTCACAATTATCGTTGGCTTGTAGGAATCTGTTTTCAGCAAAAGGGTGTCCATTCATAAGCTGATGTCCAAGGCTGCTACTCACTTTTTTAGTGCCTCGGTCAACAATTAAAATGGTATCCTGAAAATTATGGAAAACATCATGAATTTTAGAGGTCAATGGCACAGCATAAATGTCTGTACTATTTTTAAATGTGGAATTTTCACCCCAAACAGTTAAAGGCCCTTCGATACTTCTTGCAGCACTTCCTGAGCCTAGTCTTGCTAAAAAAGAAGCTTTGGTTTTAAATAAACCGTCACCAAGCACTGGGTTTAATTTTTTTTCCCAATCCATAAGACATAAAGCTAGGGCAGCCATCGCTGAAGCTGATGAAGCAATTCCACTGCTATGAGGAAAGGAATTACTACTGCTAATTGACATGTGTTGAAATTTTATCCCTGGCATGTATATTGAAATTCGATCTAAGAATTGTTTAATTTTTGGATGAAAATCCACTTGTTCTTTATTTTCAAATAGAAAAGAAAACCAAGGATCATTTTCAGACAAACGAGGAGTGAATTCAACTGTGGTCTTTGTTACACATTTAGAAAGCGTGAAGCTAATTGATGGGTTTTTAGGAAGCTGATCGCCGTGTTTCCCCCAATATTTAACCAATGCAATGTTACTAGGTGCTTGCCAAGTAGCAAGGTGATTTATAGCTGAACTAGACTTAAAAATAAATTTTTTTTCCTCCATCGAATGCAAAGATAAGCTTTTGAACTTCTTATTGAAAAGCAATAAAAGCTTAATTATTTGGGTTAGCTTTGAGTATGCGACGAAAATTATTATTCAACGTTTTAATTGGTGTTTTAACCTGTCTTGTAGTGGGTTACTTTTCAAGTATGGCCACTCGGATTTCAGTCGATACTTGGTATCCAACCCTGAAAAAACCTTTTTTCAATCCTCCCAATTGGCTGTTTGCTCCTGTTTGGACTTTACTCTATTTGTTAATGGGAATCGCTGTTGGTCGAATTTGGTTTTTTGGGCTGCATCACCGCTGGGGAAAAACTGCTCTGTACCACTTTGGATTCCAGCTGATTTTCAATGGACTTTGGTCTCTGGTGTTTTTTGGACTAAAAAACCCTGTTCTGGGATTCGTTGTGATTATAATACTGTTGATTTTAATTGAGCGTTCGATCAAATGGTTTAAAATGGTTGATCTATTTTCAGCTCAATTGCTCTACCCATATTTGCTCCGATAGCTTTTGCACTGTATGAGCAATTTTATGACCTAAACTACTTGTAAAAAAAGTCAATTTTAAAGTGTTTTTGTAACTTAACGTTCAACTCAAACCTTAACATTATGTTTTCAAAATTAACTTTAGCGTGAACCTTCATCGGTTTCTTTTTTCTCTTTTTTGTTGGCTGGTGTTTCTACGACATCATAGCCATAAATTATTTTTCAAATCATATGATAAACATGCCTTTTGAAGTAAAAGTTAGAATGGAATTTATTGCCTTTGGCGTTTTGTTTCAGTCGTATGTGATTTCATTGCTTTACGGCAAGTGGTCGTTGGGAAACTACAGCCTAAAATCAGGTTTTAATTTCGGCGCTTTGATTGGTTTTTTTGTTGGATTCGGAACTGGTCTTGTCTACTATGCAACTGCAAACCTAATTGACCTCCAAGCTTCATTGGTAGATGTTGTTTGGAGTGTTTTCTATTATGATATTGGCGGAGCATTGATCGGTTGGACTCATGACAAATTGAATCAAGAAAAATAATGTTTTCTTATAAACCTGATGGCGAAAAAATCAGAAATGAAGGAGTTTTTTCACGACTTTTTTTTAAATAATCTAGGAATAATTTATTCTGGAGCTAACTCCACGGTAAGTCCTTCAAGTGCTTTTGACATATGAATTTGACACCCCAATCGGCTGTTTTCTTTTACGTGAAAAGCCTCAGATAGCATGGCTTCTTCGTCATCAGATTTTTCAGGTAAATCATGTTCGCTCTCTAAATAGCATTGACAAGATGCGCACATCGCCATACCGCCACAAGTTCCTTCAACAGGGAGCTCATAAGCTTTACAAACTTCCATAAGGTTCATTGCCATATCCGTAGGGGCTATCAGTTCGTGTGATTTCCCCTCTCTGTCAATAACGGTGATTGTAACGTCTTGATTCATTTCTATTTAATTGCTTTAATTGTAGATTTCTTGGCTTCTTTTCTGCTGCCATCAAAGCCAGATATACCACTAACAGTAGTGTACTTTAATATGTTTTTTTTGTCAGGATAAATCATTTGAAAAGCACTTTGACACATTAGGGTGGCTTCATGGAAGCCACAAAGAATGAGTTTTAACTTGCCTGGGTAAGTATTTACATCCCCGATGGCATAGATTCCCGGAATATTGGTTTGATAATCTAAGCTATTGTTAACCTTGATTGCATTTTTTTCGATTTCTAAACCCCAACCTGCGATTGGGCCTAGCTTGGGAGTTAAGCCAAAAAGTGGGATGAAATAATCCGTCGTAATAGTCTTTATCATTCCTTCGTTAGACACAACAATTGACTCTAAAAAATCCTGCCCGTGAAGTTCTGTAACCTCTACAGGCGTAATTAATTTAACTTTATTGTCATCTTTTAATTTTTGGACTTTTTCAACCGAATCTAACGCACCACGAAATTCATCTCTTCGGTGAATCAAAGTGACTTCTTTAGCAATATTCGCTAAAAAAATAGTCCAATCTAATGCCGAATCTCCTCCTCCAGCAATAATAACTTTCTTGTTACGGTATTTTTCAGGATCTTTAATCATGTAGTCAACCCCATGATTTTCAAACTTTTCAAGATCAACTAAGTTGGGCTTTCTCGGCTCAAAAGTCCCCAAACCTCCAGCAATAGCGACTATAGGTGCTTGATGCTTTGTCCCTTTGTCTGTGGTGACAATAAAATCGCCAGATGAGTTTTTTTCGATAGTTTGAGCACACTCACCCAAAGTGAAACCCGGTTGAAAAGGACTGATTTGTTTCATCAAGTTGTCTACTAAATCCCCTGCCAAAATCTCAGGCTGAGAAGGAATGTCATAGATGGGTTTTTTTGGATAAATCTCTGCACATTGACCTCCTGGAATTGGAAGTGAATCTATTAAATGACATTTTAATTTAAGTAAACCTGCTTCAAAAACAGCGAATAAGCCTGTCGGTCCAGCGCCAATAATAATAATATCCGTTTTTACCATTGAACTAGGGCGTTATGCTTACAACTTTTTCGATTTGTGGAACGTACTTTTTAATGGTCATCTCTACCCCTGATTTGAGGGTCATTTGATTGACCGTGCAGGAAACACATGCACCGTGAAGTTGAACATTTACTATTTTATCCTCCTCAATAGAAACCAAAGAGATGTCCCCACCATCAGATTCGAGAAAAGGACGTATTTCCTCTAGTGCGATAAGAACTTTTTCTCTAATTTTTTTTGAGTTCATAGTTTTATTTTATGGCTGAACAGCCCACCATATTGGTGATTTCCACAGCTTTTGTTGGAGGCAAGGTCGTGTTTCTTTTTAACAATTGTGCGACCAAATTCTGAGTTACTTCAACTAAAGATTTCTCAATTTCAGTGCCATCCTGTAATGCTGCTGGTCTTCCAACATCTGCAGCTTCTCTTATACTTTGAACAAGGGGCAAAGCTCCCAAAAATGGAACGTCTTTGTCTTTGGCCAAATTTTCAGCTCCTTCTTTTCCAAAGATATAATATTTATTGTTTGGCAATTCTTCTGGTGTGAAATAAGCCATGTTTTCAATAATCCCTAACAAAGGAACGCTTATGCTGTCTTGGGCAAACATCGCAATTCCTTTACGAGCGTCCGCAAGAGCAACGTTTTGCGGCGTACTTATGACCACTGCCCCAGTAAGGGGTAAAGACTGCATAATGCTTAAATGAATATCTCCCGTCCCTGGAGGCAAATCGACCAATAAGAAATCAAGTTCGCCCCAAGCGGCATCAAAAATCATTTGATTCAGAGCTTTGGCGGCCATCGGTCCTCGCCAAATAACTGCCTGATCTGGTTTTGTAAAAAACCCTATAGAAAGTACTTTAACTCCATAGTTTTCAATAGGCTCCATTTTTGATTTCCCATCAATGTTTATTGACATTGGTCGTGCGCCTTCCATGTCAAACATTGTTGGAATAGAGGGGCCATAAATATCTGCATCAAGAATCCCTACTTTACAACCCATTTTCGAAAGGGTTATTGCGATATTGGCTGTTACTGTGGACTTTCCTACACCTCCTTTACCAGAAGATATTGCAATAATAGAATCAATCCCTGGTATCGACTTTCCCTTGATAGGTTCGGCAGCAGGCGGTGGTGTATTTACCCTCAGTTTTTTTTATTTTAGCTTTTTCATCAAACCTTTTGGTGAAGGACTTCCAAAATGGTAACCTCTAATTTTTTTCTAGCTTGGAGACTGGGATTCGCCAAGGTTACATCCAAGTCGATTTGATCTCCGAAAATCATTATGTTAGTGATCGCTCCACTGTCTATTATATTTTCTCCCTCGCCTGGTGCGCTAATCGTTTTTAAAACCGCAACAACATCATTTTTATTGATTTTCATTTGATAATACCTTAACTTTAAATACGCTTACAAATATACTCCAATCTGCTTGGAAACAAAAGTTTACAAATCAAATTCGAAGGGAGGTAGATGAAGCGATGGATTCCAAAAAAAATCCTTAAAATTAAGAATTTGATTGTCCCTAATTGTTAGCCCTTCATTCTCCAGAAGCTGCTGCATTAAGTTGGTTCCAGAAAAATGTAGTTTACCCGATAAAAGTCCGTTTCTATTCACCACTCTGTGAGCAGGAACATCAGGTAAGTTATGAGAAGCGTTCATAGCCCAACCAACCATTCTGGCACTTTGAGGCGCGCCCAAATAGGTTGCGATTGCCCCATAAGAGGTAACATAACCTTCTGGTATTTTCTTGACTACTTCATAAATATTACTAAAAAAATTAGACACTATTTAAATTTAAATTGAGTGTAAGTTATCGGTTTTCCTTCGGCAAGAAACATCTTTTCATAAAACGTTTGAACCGCAGTGGCCTCAGTAGGAGAATAATCATTATTATATATATTGTGATGGGCATATAATATCTCATAAGCGCTATCATTCAATATCCCAAGGGTGTAACCATGTAGGAATTCACTGTCCGTTTTTAGATGCATAACTCCGTCTGGAACAAGAACTTGTTTGTACTGATTTAAAAGTTCTGGACAAGTCAACCGATGCTTGGTCCGCTTATATTTTATTTGAGGATCCGGAAAAGTAATCCATATTTCAGCAACCTCACCTTTATCAAAAAGTTGCGTAATGAGTTCAATTTGTGCCCTAATAAAAGCCACATTAGAAAGGTCGTTTTCTAAAGCAGTCTTTGCTCCTCTCCAAAAACGAGCCCCTTTTGTATCTATACCTATATAGTTTTTTTGAGGATTTAATTCCGCCAGATGAACGGAGTACTCCCCTTTCCCACAACCTAACTCGAGCGTGATCGGATTTTCGTTTTTAAAATATTCACTATGCCACTTGCCTTTAAGCGGAAAAGAGTTTAGCAATAAATCTTCCCTTTCAGGTTGAATAACGTTTGAGAAAGTACTATTCTCTCTAAATCTTTTTAATTTGTTTTTGCTTCCCACAGGTTTAATCTATAGGGCGAAAATAAAGCTTTGAATTCTAACATTACTCAAGAATTTTAATTTTAAGTCTTTTGAAGTGTAAATGAAAATTCCGAACCAACCCCGGGTGAGCTTTCAACAAATATTTTCTCTTGATGTGCTTCAATAATGTGCTTGACAATTGCTAGCCCCAAACCTGAGCCTCCTTGGTCTCTGTTTCCGGATTTATCTACCCTATAGAAACGCTCAAAAAGCCTTGGCAGATGTTCTCTCTCGATACCCTCACCATTGTCCGTAACCCTCACTATAACCTTCTCCTCATTAAGGTCTTGAATACTAATCTCTGTGGTCCCTTTGTTTACTCCATATTTTAGCGAGTTGATCACCAAATTGGTTAATACCTGTTGAATCCTCTCCTCATCGGCATTTACAAGTATCGGTTGGGAATTTGTGTTTTCAAATGAAAGTATGATTTCACTCTTATTGGCCTGCATTTCAAAAAGTTCAAATACATTTTGAACCAATCCTCTAATATCAAAATCAATTCTTTCAATGGATTTTATTCCAGATTCGAACTGATTGATTAAGTACAAATCTTTAACTATATAAACAAGTCGCTCAACTCCTTTGGCGGTTCTTTTAAGATACTTTTCTCTTAAATCCTTATCATTTACACCGCCTTCTAGTAGCGTTAAAACATAACCCCTGAATTGTGAATAGCGGAGTTTTTAATTCATGAGATATATTTCCAATAAACTCTTTCCTATGGCTTTCTTTGTCTTTAAGCACTTCAATTTCAAGTTTTTTATCGTCCGCAAATTGACGAAGACTTTCTTTTAAGGATTCCATATCGGACTCGATTGCCTCTCTGTTCTCAGAAAATCCAGAAGGGGAAAGGTCATCATATATGCCTTTTAGCTTTCTTAGGATAGAACGTTCGATCCTAAGATGAAGTAATAGAATCGAGAATAAGAAAAACAGCAAAATTAAGACCGATCCAAGCATAATATCTTGAAAGGTGAATTTAACTGAACTGAAAAAATAAAAAATAAAAAAAACCTGGAGCAATGCTCCTGGGTTTTTTAAGGTTAAATGCTATTTTATAATTCTTAAATATAAACACAAATATTACAAGTTAAGTGGCACAAATTTATAACCAACTCCTTTCACCGTTTTAAAATATTTATCACCGATTTTTTCTCTTAATTTTCTGATATGAACATCAATGGTTCGGTCTCCCACAACAACCTCACTACCCCAAATAATTTCCATTATTTTTTCTCTTTTAATAACTTTTTCTTGTTTTGAGGCCAACAAAAAGAGTAATTCAAATTCTTTTCTTGGCAGTGAAAAAACCTTACCATCAAAAGTAACCTGATACTCCTCCCTATCAATAATAAGTTTACCTATTTGTAATTTCTCTTCGTTTTTATCCTCATCTCTCAATCTCCGAAGAAGCGCTTTTACCTTAGAAACCAAAATCTTTGGTTTGACCGGTTTGGTAACATAATCATCTGCACCAGCATCAAAAGCAGCTACGTGAGAGTAATCCTCGCCTCGTGCAGTAAGAAACATTATGATAGTTTCTTTGAAACGAGGGTCTTTTCGTAACAATCCGCAAGCTTCAATTCCATCCATATTGGGCATCATAACATCCATGATGATTAAATGAGGAACTTCTCTATCCGCCTCCTCTATTGCTTTTTCCCCATCACTTGCTGTTGAAATACTATACCCTTCCTGATGTAAATTAAATCGAATAATTTCAATGACATCAGGATCATCGTCAACCAATAAGATTCTTATTCCTGTTTTTTTCATTTACTTCTTATATTTTACTAAAATATAAATTTAAATGGTGGTTAACGTTAATAAATAATTATCATATGCAATACATTTTACCCAATCCTTTTAATATTCACTACCTTTGGAGGGTATAGAACAATTCGATTTTACAATTATGCGTTTTTCTGTGTTTCTTACTTTTGTATTGTTTAGCGTTTTTGCTTCGGCACAAGGCCATTATGAAGCCTTTGGAGTAGATACAACGAATGGCGGTTCGGCTATCGAAGAGATCATTCATAAATTAGACTTTAAGATTTATCCTAACCCAATGACTGGTGAATACTTAAACATAGATTCTCGACGTTCTGAAATAAAAAAATTTAATAATATTGAATTACTTCATGATTGGTCAATTGCAAAAGAAACCCTAGAAAACCGCATTATTCTTCAAAACCTCAAAACTGGAATCTATCTTGTTAAGCTTATTCAAGGCAATCACATGGGTTTAAAAAGACTTTTGATTCCCTAATTTTTCATGTCTTTAGCACTTGAGTTTTAATGGATTCTACCGACCTTAATCCCTTTTGGAAAATTAAATCCGAAGAATCGTTTGAACGATTAGCGCTTGATACGTTCAACTTTCAATATGAAAACAATTCCGTTTACCGTTCCTACTGTGACTTAATCAATCGTTCTGCTTCTGACATCATGCACTCAGAGAATATTCCTTTTTTACCCGTTTCCTTTTTTAAATCAATGTCAGTTATTTCCTTCAAAGAAGACATTATAAAAGAATTTAGCTCAAGCACCACCACTTCTTCGATCGCCTCAAAACATTTTATTCGAGATTTGAATGATTATAAATTAAGCTTTAAAAACTGTTTTGAAAGATTTTACGGTTCAATTGAAGATTGTGTTGTTTTGGCACTACTCCCCTCTTATGCAGACCGTGAAGGCTCTTCATTAACTTATATGGTTTCTGATTTAATCTCCAAGAGTAATAAACCCGAAAGTGGATTTTATCTAAACGAATGGGATCGCTTAAAGGAAAAGATTCTCGATCTTGAGGAGCGAAGTCAAAAAACATTATTAATCGGCGTTTCTTTTGCCCTACTTGACTTAATTGAAAAACACAAGTTTAAATTAAAAAACACAGTAGTAATGGAAACTGGGGGGATGAAAGGCCGAAGAAAAGAACTGACAAGAAGTGAATTACATCAAAATCTATCTAAAGGTTTTGGTGTTGAAAAAATACATTCAGAATACGGAATGACCGAGCTACTTTCTCAGGCCTATTCGAAAGGGAATGGTCGGTTTAGTTGTCCTCCCTGGATGCGTGTTTCCACAAGAGAAAGCGAAGATCCCTTTCAAAATCTTGGATATGAAAAAACGGGAGGATTAAACATAATAGATTTAGCCAATCGCGATTCGTGTTCCTTTATTGCCACTCAGGATTTAGGAAAAACTTTTTCGGATGGAACTTTTGAAGTATTGGGCCGTTTTGATCACTCAGAAGTTAGAGGTTGTAATTTGATGGTTTTTTAATTAAACCAATTTTAAAATAAAATAATTTTTCTTTCCTCTTTGTAATAAAATATATTTTTTATCAATCATTTCTTTTGGGCAAACTTGGTTTTCGTCAACCTTGTTTTTATTCACCGCAATCGAGTTTTCAGCCAAAGCTCTTCTTGCCTCGCCGTTTGATTTTAAAAACCCTGTTTCAGAAGCCAAAAGATTAATCATTTCAATTCCACTCTGAAATTGACTTTTTAAAATTTCTGCCTGAGGCACGCCTTCAAAAACTTCCAGAAAGGTGTCTTCATCAAGTTGAATAAGGTCTTCCGCTGTCGATCTTCCAAACAATATCTTACTGGCTTGCTTTGCTTTTTCTAAATCTTCTTTAGAATGTACCATTTGCGTTACCTCTTCGGCAATTTTGTTTTGCAAAAGCCTTAAGTGTGGAGTTTCTTTATGTTCACTCGTCAGTGATACTATTTCTTCTTGCGTCAGTAGCGTAAAGGTTTTAATGTATTTCTCAGCATCTTCATCTGAGGCATTTAACCAATACTGATAAAATTTATAAGGGGAAGTTCTTCTTTTATCCAACCAAACATTTCCTCCTTCTGACTTACCAAACTTGGTTCCGTCTGATTTTGTAATCAAAGGACAGGTGATGGCGTAGGCTTTTCCAGAAACCTTGCGCCGAATCAATTCTGTTCCTGTGGTTATGTTTCCCCACTGATCGCTACCTCCCATCTGAATTTTACAATCCATATTTTGATAGAGATGCAAAAAATCATAGCCTTGGAGCAGCTGATAGGTGAATTCAGTAAATGACATCCCAACCTTAGAATCACTTCCCAAACGTTTTTTAACGGAGTCTTTCGCCATCATATAGTTGACGGTCAAATGCTTACCAATGTCTCTAGAAAAATCAATCAATGAATAATTTTTCATCCAATCGTAATTATTCACCAACTGAGCTGCTGCAGAGTTCGTTTTGTTAAAGTCAAGAAATTTTTCTAATTGTAGCTTGATTCCAGAAACATTTCTCTCAAGTGCTTCGGAATCCAAAAGGTTTCTTTCATCTGATTTCCCGGAAGGATCACCAATCATTCCAGTGGCTCCTCCCAAAAGTGCGATGGGCCGGTGCCCCGCCTTCTGAAAATGAATCAGTATCATAATCTGAACCAAGCTCCCAATGTGTAAGGAATCTGCTGTGGGATCAAAACCAATATAACCAGAACTCGAATTGGCCAATAGATGTGCCTCAGTTTCTGGCATAATATCATGCAACATTCCTCTCCAGCGCAGTTCTTCAACAAAGTTTTTAGACATTTTTTTATTTTGTTTTACAAAGATAGATTTATAGCGTAAAACAAAAAATTATTCTTCAAAAAGCAGTAATTTTAATTAATGATTTTAGTCACAGGAGCCACAGGTTTTATAGGATCGTATTTGTTATGTCATTTGGCAGAGAAAAACATATATCCAGTAGCACTCTACAGAAGTGACACCAAGAAAAACTCAATTCAATCCATCTTTGAATCAAAGTTCTCGGACGGAAAATCTCAATTCGAAAAAATTGTTTGGCGAAAAGGCGATTTAACAGACTTCCCTAGCCTTGAGGAAGCATTTCAAGGAATTACTAAAGTTTATCATTGTGCAGCATTGATTTCATTTTCTCACAGCAAAATAAAAAAGTTAATTGAAATAAATGAACAAGGAACTTCCTACATCGTGAATCTTTGTCTGTCTCATAAAAGTAAAGAAGTTGATTTATGTAAGTTCGATTGCAGCATTAGGAAAGGAAGAAACCAGCAATGATGTGGACGAAGAAACCCCTTGGAATAATAATGACGAAAAAACGCCTTATTCCTATTCAAAATATGGTGCTGAAACAGAGGTTTGGCGTGCTGGTCAAGAAGGACTTGAGTTTTGCATTGTCAATCCTGGTGTGATTTTAGGGAAAGGGAGTCCTGCCATATTTTATTTTAAATAAAATAAAAAAAGGATTTAGGTTTTACACCCCTGGAAACACGGGATATGTTCACGTTTCAGACGTTATTTCTGTCATGTCTCAATTGATGGAATCTGAGGTCAACGGAGAGCGCTTTATCTTGGTTGCGGAAAACTGGACCAATAAATCCCTCTATCAATTCCTGCTTAAAAAAAATAAAAAAAACGAGAGGGTTTATTTAATTCCAAAATTCACATTCTATTTTTTATGGATTGTAGAACACTCTTTAGAATTGATTTTTTTCAGAAAAAGAAAACTAACTCGGGCTTTAATAAAAGGCATGTATGAGCAAAAGAATTTTAAAGGAGATAAAATTAAAACTAAACTTGATTTTGCCTACACTCCAATTGAAGAGGTTTTATAACCAATCAGATCTGTTATTTAGCTATAATATCTAATTCTGCAACACTGTCTTTTAAAGCCAATAGCCTTTTTTCAATTTGTTTGTAAATCAATAAATATTCCCTGGGACTTTGCGCATAATAGTTTTTACTATTCACCAGTTGCATACTGTCGATACAATATTTTTCAAGAAAATAACCATCGCCCAACATGCTATTATATCCTTTCAAAGCATAGCCGCTGCTTCTCATAGACTTAAGCAAGTGCATATCTAAAAGCACCTCTTCCATCAAATCTGACGGAATCAAATCCTCTGGCGGTTTAACTTTGTCTTGCTGTGTACAGGAAAAGAATAAAAATATTATCAACAAAAATAATGTATTTTTCATTTACTTAATTAATTCTTATAAAAGGTAAGTCTTTTACCTAAGCTGTTTTCAATGATTTTCCCTTGATCGTAAACCATATTTCCGTTCACAAAAGTTTTTTCTACGGAAGCTTCGAAAGTTGTCCCCTCAAAAGGCGACCATTGACACTGATAAAGTAAATCACTTTTGATCACCGTATTTTTTTTCTCTAAATCAACCAAAACTAAATCTGCAAAATAACCTTCTTTTAAAAAACCACGCTTTTCAATATTAAACAAAATTGCGGGATTGTGACAGGCTTTTTGGACGAGTTTGTCGAATTTTATTTTGCCTTGCTTAACTGCCGTAAGCATTGCTGGCAGTGCATGTTGTACCAGCGGACCTCCCGATGGGGCTTTGGTATAAACTTGCTGTTTTTCCTCTAAAGTGTGGGGAGCATGATCCGTGGCCAAAACATCAATACGATCATCGTTCAAGGCTTCCCATAGAGCCTCGCGATCTGTTTTCTTCTTAATGGCAGGATTCCATTTTATTAAAGTCCCTTTCTCTTCATAATCTTCTTCTGAAAACCAAAGGTGGTGAACACAAACCTCGGCCGTAATTTTCTTCTCTTTCAGGGGAATATCATTTTCAAACAATTCTGTTTCTATGGCAGTTGACAAATGAAAAACATGAAGGCGAGCCCCAGTTTCTTTGGCAAGTTCTATTGCTTTTGAAGAGGATAAATAACAAGCTTTTTCGCTTCTTATTTCAGAGTGCTTTCCGATTGGAATGTCGTCTCCATATTCGGCAATAAAACGACTTAGGTTTTCCTTAATAGTCACTTCATCTTCGCAATGCACTGCAATGGGTAAATCGATATTAGAAAAAATCTCACGTAAAACTTCTGGATCGTCGACCAACATGTTTCCCGTTGATGAACCTAAGAACAATTTAAATCCGGGTATTTTACTTTTATCAATCGATATGATTTCTTTCAGATTATCATTCGTACCTCCAAAAAGAAAAGAATAATTCGCGATTGAATTTTGTGAGGCAATTTCAAACTTTTCCGCTAGCGCTTCACTTGAAGTCGTTTGAGGATTGGTGTTTGGCATTTCAAAAAAGGAGGTGATTCCTCCTGCAACTGCCGCCCTAGATTCTGAGGCTATCGTCGCCTTGTGAGTCAAGCCTGGCTCTCGAAAATGCACTTGGTCGTCAATCCAGCCGGGCATCAAGTGTAATCCTCTGGCATCAATGACGTTGTCCGCCAATTTTTGATCGATAAAATCAGCTATTTTATGGATCAGCGCTCCATGAATCAAAAGGTCTTTCTGAACGATTTCTCCCTCATTGACCAGCATTGCATTCTTAATCAGTACTGTTTCCATTCTGTTTTTTAAAAAAATCTTTTATTCGCAAATCTAAGACGCCATAGAGCGCTTCCCAAATTATATTTCCATTCATTTTAGAAATTCCCTTTTTCCGATCAGTAAAAACAATAGGGTATTCCTTAAAACTGAATCTTTTTCTCCAAGCTTTATACTTCATTTCTATTTGAAAAGCATAACCTACAAATTGAATTTCATCGAGGTTTAGCTCCTCCATTACATTTCGTCGATAACCTACGTAACCAGCTGTGGGATCTTTTATGGGCATAAAAGTGATTAAACGGACATAAATTGAGGCAAAATAAGACAGTAATATCCTGCTTAAAGGCCAGTTCACAACATTAATCCCATCAACATATCTAGAGCCCACTATAAAATCAACATCACTTTCCAATAACTCAAGCATGGGAATCAATGCGTTAGGGTCATGAGATAAATCAGCGTCCATCTCGAAAATGTATTCATAATTGTTTATTTAAAGCCCATTTAAAACCATGAATATATGCTGTTCCAAGCCCTTCTTTATGATTTCTAACTTCTAAAAACAACTTTTTGGGATATTTTGGCATGAGCTGGTTAACAGCGGCTGCCGTTCCATCGGGAGAAGAATCATCAACGATCAATACATCAAAACGCTTTAAAGAAAAGGTTTTTTCAAGCACCAATTTTACGTTTTCAACTTCGTTATAAGTGGGGATAATGACAAGTGCTTTTTTCATAAATTTCAATGTAAATTTACTAAAACACAAGAAATAAATTAAATAAATAAGAATACTTCCTTAATTTTATTTCATGTTTGAATGGACTGATCGATTACAAGCCTCAGGTGACTGGATTACTTTTATTTTATTTATAATTTTTGTGCTGTTGGCTTTTTTATCTCAGCGGCATTATTCACAATTTAGATTATTTGTGGATATAAGGAATTTGAATAATTATCTAAATATTTATGGAAAGGACAAATACTTAAGTCTTTTACATCAGTTCAATTTGATTTTATTTTTCATCTCAATGCTTACCTATGCACTTTATGCTTATTTTTTCTATCAAGAAATATTAATTTCTTTTTTAGGGGGAATTCAATTTTATGAAATTTTACTTTTCTTATTCAGCTTGGTAATTATTCGATACTTTGTACTGAAAATGATTTTAAACCCCATGAAACTAAAAAACACACTTGATCAAGTGTGCTTTAAAAGCCTGACAATTAAGGGGTTAATTGGCATAATGGGCAGTTGCTTTTTGTTACTTTATCACTTCACTTTTCCTGACAATCATAACTTTATTTTAATAAGTCTTGTAACTTATTTTAGCCTCTTCTTTCATATATCACATAACAATTTATATTGAAATAACAAGGAAAAAACCTACATATCTGCTTTATATAATTTTATATCTTTGTGGATTCAAAATAGCGCCCTGGCTTTGGCTCTATTTAATATTATATTAGGCCAAGAGGTAATTAAATTTAAACATATGAAAGTGAAAACCATTTTGGTTTCGCAACCTGAGCCTGCGAGTGACAAATCCCCTTACGCACGTTTAAAAGAAAAACACAAACTAAAAATTGATTTTCGTCCTTTCATTCATGTTGAGGGCATGTCTGCGAAGGAGGTTAGGAAACAAAAAATTAATTTTTCTGAATTTAATAATATTATCCTCACCAGCCGGAACGCTGTTGATCATTTTTTCAGACTGACTGAAGAAATGCGCTATAAAGTTCCAGATTCCACAAAATACTTCTGTCAATCAGAAGCCGTCGCTTACTATCTTCAAAAATATGTGGTTTATCGCAAGAGGAAGATTTATGTGGGCGAAAAAAGTGTAGCAGATTTGGAGTCTGTGTTTAAGAAGTTTGAAATTGAAAAATTCATGCTACCCACCTCGGATGTTGACAATCCGAAGATTCCTAACATTCTAGATGAAATCGGAGTTAAGTGGCAACGCGCACAGCTTTACAGAACCAAAGTAAGTGACCTCTCGGATCTAAGGGATGTATACTATGATATTTTAGTGTTTTTCAGTCCTTCGGGAATCGAATCTCTGTTGCATAACTTTCCTGATTTTGAACAAAAAGATACAATGATAGCAGCTTATGGTAATGCTACTGTCAATGCTGCAAAAGCTGCAAACCTAAGGGTCGATATAAATGCGCCCAGTCCTGAAACCCCCTCAATGAGCATGGCCATTGAAAAACATATTGTTGGACTCGGTAAATAATCTTAGGGAGTTTAAGCCTTTATTGATTTAATAAGTAAAAAGAACCAACCAAAAATAAGTAATGTTCCTCCTATGGGTGTTATTGGACCGATCCAAGATAGGTCTACTTTCATCACGGACTGGAGGGACAAAAAGAAGATGCTGAAAGAAAATAGTATTGTTCCCCAAAAGAAGAATCTAAAAATCCACTTCTTGTCTTCTATTTGCATTACAGAAACCAACAGCAAAGCCAACCCGTGATACATCATGTATCGGGCACCTGTTTCAAAAGAATGTAATGACGTTTCAGTTAACAATATTTTTAAAAGGTGACTTGCAAAAGCGCCCAAAACAACTGAAAGTAAAGCGAAAACTGCTCCTGCTATTCTGATTTTTTTCATTTAACTAATTTAAATTTAAAAAATATAAATTATAAAAAGGAATTCGCTTATATTTATTAACCAAATATAGGATTTTGATTAAAAATTTATAACAATGAAAATAACTAATGAAGAAATTTTAATAGATGGCTTAGATAAGATTATTCTTCGAGCGCTTATGAATGATGCAAGAAAATCAATTAATGAAATTGCAAAAACCGCTGGTATTTCAGGAGCGGCTGTTCACCAACGTTTAAAAAAACTAGAGCAAGCTCAACTCATCTCTGGTTCTCAAATCATATTAAACCCCAAGATTTTAGGTTTTAAAACAATGGCTTTTATTGGGATTTACTTGGATAAAGCCATCCGAAATACTGAAGCAGTAAAGCAACTCGAAAAAATACCCGAAGTGATCGAATGTCATTACACCACAGGAAACTGGAGTGTGTTAATTAAAATATTGTGTAAAGACAATGAGCACCTAATGGGACTTTTAAATCATAAAATACAATCCATAGAGGGTGTTTCAAGAACGGAGACTTTTATTTCTTTAAATCAACAGATTAAAAGACAAATTCAGATTTAATCATTTTTTCTGTTTTTAAGCGTCAAGAAGATGATCACAACTTGTAAAATCCCTGAGAGTATGTTGGCGGCAATAACTGCAATGCTATTGATTAAAATGCCATAGGCCAACCAAATAATAATTCCGACAAGCATGCAAACATACATTGAAAGCGACACTCCGTTTGAGCTTCGATTTTTCCATATTTTAACAACTTGAGGCACAAAAGCAAGAGTGGTGAACGTGGCTCCTACTAAGCCAACAACTTCAACTAGAATGTCATTACTCATTAGATCACTATATTTATTATTTTCCCTGGGACAACAATTATCTTTTTCGGAGGATTTCCTTGAAGTTGATTTTGAGTTCTCTCCTCGTTAATCACTATCTCTTTAATTTCATCTATGCTTAAGCTTAATGAAAGCTTTAAAGTAAAACGCATCTTTCCATTAAATGAAACTGGATAATCTTTGGTTGTTTCTGTCACATGAGAGGGATCGAATAAAGGAAACGGCTCGAATTCAATACTTTTAGAGTGTCCCAAAACTGACCATAGTTCCTCACTGAAATGTGGTGCAAAAGGGGAAAGAAGAACTATAAATGGTGCTAGAATTTCACGGTTTGAGCATTTCAAAGCACTCAATTCATTAACGCAAATCATAAAAGTACTGATGCAAGTATTAAAAGAATAACGCTCAATATCATCGGTTACCTTCTTTATGGTTTGGTGCAAAATCTTATAAGCTTCAGGCGAAGGCTTATTGTTAGTAACAATAAGTTTTTCTTGATCATAAAACAAGCGCCACGTTTTTTTTAGAAAATTATGTACACCGCTTATTCCAGCAGTATTCCAAGGCTTGTCTTGTTCTATAGGCCCTAAAAACATTTCATACATCCGCAAGGTGTCTGCCCCGTAGGTTTCACATATTTCATCAGGATTGACCACATTATATTTCGACTTGGACATTTTTTCAACTTCTCTACCTACAATATATTTCCCTTCCTCAAGAATGAAATTGGACTGTTCAAAATCTTTTTGCCATGCTTTAACTTTTTCAATATCCAATTCGTTATTTGAATTAACGAATGACACATCAACATGAATGGGCTCGACTTCTTGCCCTTTTATTAATCCTTTTGAAATAAAATCTTGAGTTCCTTTTTTACGATAAATAAAGGCTGAATTTCCAAGAATCATACCTTGATTGATCAATTTTTTAGCATATTCTTCTACAGGTAAATATCCACGATCATAAAGGAATTTTTGCCAAAACCTAGAATACAACAAATGTCCTGTTGCATGTTCGCCACCTCCGAGGTATAGGTCGACATCTTGCCAATAATTTAAGGCCCTATTTCCAACAAAACCCTCTTCATTTTGAGCATCCATATAGCGAATGAAATACCAAGAACTCCCTGCCCAACCTGGCATGGTGTTTAATTCCAATGGGAAAATGGTTTCATTATCAATTTCGTCTAGGCTAACGACAAGCCAAGGCAGTGTTCCAAGCCCAATCTTTTGCATTGCCCAAAGGTGGCTTCCCGTCTTCGGTTGGTAAATATTTCTCAACTTCTGGTAATTTAAGCGGTAAATGTTCTGCTTTAAGCGGAAATGGAATTCCAGACTTAAAATAGATTGGAATGGGTTCCCCCCAATATCTCTGACGACTAAAAACAGCATCTCTCAGACGAAAGTTAACAGTTCCTTTTCCAGCGTTTAATTCTTAGACGTATAATGCTTTTTTTTACTGCTTTTAATAAGGAAGACCATTTAAGAAATCTGAATTTATAAGTCCAACAGAGGCTTTTTCGGTATAGGCAGACTCCGAAATATCAATTTGATCGAAAATATTAATAATGGGTATGTCAAAATATTTTGCAAAATCATAGTCGCGCTGGTCTCCGCAAGGAACAGCCATAACCGCTCCTGTTCCATAGCCCGCTAAGACATACTCACCAATCCATATTTGAACTTTTTCTTTGGTAAAAGGGTGAATGGCATAAGCTCCTGTAAAAACACCACTAATATTTTTCACCTCTGATTGACGTTCTCGATCAGACTTTTTAGCAGCCTCAAGGATATAATTTTCTACAGCGCCTCTTTGCTCGGCAGTTGTTATTTTTTGAACCAATTCATGCTCTGGAGCTAGTGTCATAAAAGTGACACCAAAAATAGTATCGGGTCTTGTTGTGAAAACTTCAAGTCGATCTTGATATTTTTCAACATCAAAATAAACAGAAGCTCCAATAGATTTTCCAATCCAATTTCTCTGCATTTCCTTTAAAGAATCTGACCAATCTAATGTATTTAAACCTTCGAGCAATCGATTGGCATAGGCGCCAATTCGCATGCTCCATTGTCTCATTTTCTTTTTTGTAACAGGGTGACCTCCTCGTTCAGAAACACCATTTATGATTTCATCATTAGCAAGAACTGTCCCTAATGCTGAACACCAGTTCACTTCCGTATCAGATAAATAAGTTAATCTGTATTTTAATAAAACCTCCTCCTTTTCTAATGCTCCCATAGCATTCCACTCGTCTGGCACTAAATTCAGGAATATTATTATCGCAATTGGCGTTAACATTTATATTTCCTTCCGCTTCAAAACTTGCAATCAATTTACTTATCGGCTTGGCTTTATCGTCATCTAAACAATAATAGGAATCAAAAAGTAATAAAAAAATCCATTGCGTCCACCGATAATAATCTGGGCTAGAAGTCTGCAATTCCCTACTCCAATCAAACGAAAATCCCATTTGATCGAGTTGATGCAATGTTTGATATTTGTTGCTGTAGTTTTCGCTGGGTGTTGGCCGGTTTGTATGGCATATTGTTCAGCTGGGAGCCCAAAAGAATCGTATCCCTGAGGATGCAGCACATTAAATCCCTTATGTCGCTTAAATCGCGCTACTATATCACTTGCGATATATCCCAGCGGATGTCCAACATGCAATCCTGCTCCGGAAGGATAAGGAAACATGTCTAAGACATAATATTTAGGTTTATCACTTTGGTTTTCAGCTTTAAAGGTTTGTTGAACAGACCAGAAATTTTGCCATTTTTTTTCAATTTTTTGAAAATCGTATATCACCACCTTGTATGTTTATGAATCCGTAAAAATACGTTTATTGAATGAAAGGAAAAAAGTTTATGTCTCCCTTCATTATTTTTTAAAACGGGTTTCCTATTTTTACTTAAAATTTCTAAATATTTTGAAACAAAAACCTGAAGAAAAATATTATAAACGCCGATTGATTTCAAGTTACTTTTCTGTGGTATTAAGCATCACTTTGGTTTTGTTTTTAATTGGGATCTTGGGCTTATTACTTGTAAGAGATAGCAAAACAGGATTAATCTTAAATGGAGCAACTGTGAGTATTCAAGATTCTGAGGGTAATATTTTTGGAACAAAAATTTCTAATTCCGAAGGCGTTGTTGAATACATTATCGAATGTGATGTTGACACTAAACTTGTGGGATCTAAAATAGATTACGAGAGTGGATCTACCACAGTAGCTGGAACCAGTGAAGAAGAGGTTTCTGCCGAACTATTACTAACTCCAATAGAAGAAATTAATACATATTTGGCGAATTATAGCTACATAAATGAAGTCAATTACGATCAACCCTTACTGGAATTATTAGACGAAAACATCAAGAAAATAACTTATTGGATGCTTTTCGCGAGTCTTATTTTCGTCTTGGTTGCCGTCTTATTGATCAACAGTTCTATCCGGCTTTCGATCTACTCCTAAAAGGTTCATAATTAAAACAATGCAATTGGTGGGAGCTACCAAAAGTTTTATCAGAAAACCATTCATTAAGACCAACATTTTAATGAGTTTTATTGGTTCTTTAATGGCCTTGCTTGCACTCAGTGGTGTAATCTATGAAATGAACAAACGCTTTCCTGAATTGCAGATTTTAAACAACCCCCTCGAACCAGCGCTTATTTTTGTTAGCGTTTTCTTTTTAGGATTGGGGATCACACTAATTAGCACTTTATTTGCAATGCAACGCTACCTTAATCTCAAATCTGACGCTGTATATTAAATCAATTATATGAGTAAGATTAAAGCCAAAAAACAATTATTGTTTGGAAAGAGAAATTATAGATTCTTGATGTTTTCCATCCTATTAATCACACTCGGATTTATTTTAATGTCAGGCGGAGGAAGTGATGATCCAAATGTTTTTAATCCTGAAATATTTAATTTCCGAAGGATTCGTTTGGCGCCAACTGTCATCCTTGTTGGATTTGCCATGGCAATCTACGCCATACTTACAGCACCAAAGAAAAGTAAATGAGTTTATTTGAAAGCCTAATCCTTGGAATTATCCAAGGACTCACAGAGTTCCTGCCGGTTTCTTCAAGTGGTCATCTTGAGATTTTTAAAGAAATATTTGGTAGTGACTACCAGCCAAAGGAGAGCCTATTAATCACAATAACGCTTCATGCGGCTACGGCAATGAGCACTCTGTTTTATTTTAGAAAAGACATCGGTTTTATATTTAAAGAATTGTTGCGATTTGAAAAAAGTGAAAGTTTATATTTTGCACTTAAAATTATATTGTCAATGATTCCTGCGGTTATTGTTGGACTATTTTTTGAAGATTTTATTGCAAGTTTATTTGACGAAAACCTTTTGCTGGTTGGTTTTATGTTACTAATCACAGCCTTTTTATTATTTCAAGCAGATCGCATTAGTAAAAACAACAAACCCTTGAATTATCGTTCTGCCCTATTAATCGGAGTCATACAAGCGATTGCAATTCTTCCAGGGATTTCAAGAAGTGGTGCGACGATTGCTTTGGCAGTTTTGCTCGGTATTGATCGAGAAAGAGCGGCTAGATTTTCTTTTCTAATGGTCATTCCTCTTATTTTTGGAAGCATGGTGAATCGCCTTTTAAAAATCGATTCTGTTACTCAGTCTTTAGATTTATTTTCCCTTTTGGTTGGGTTTATTACAGCATTTATTACTGGAATTTTTGCTTGCAAATGGATGATTGCACTCGTTAAGAAAAGCCAATTGAAATACTTTAGTTTTTACTGCATCGTTGTGGGTGTTATTGCAATTGTCTATGCATTCTAAATTAGAATTTAACGAAGCTTCAGTAATCGAAGGAGAATTACTTTTGATTGATAAACCCCTAAACTGGACTTCTTTTCAGGTCGTTAATAAAATTCGTTGGGAGTTAAAAAACAAGTTTGGCATTAAAAAGCTAAAAGTGGGACATGCGGGGACTTTAGATCCATTAGCAACAGGTCTTTTGTTGGTGTGTACTGGGAAAATGACTAAGAAAATTTCTGAGATTCAAGCACTGGTGAAGGAATACACCGGAACATTTACATTGGGAGCTACCACCCCGTCTTATGATCTTGAAACTCCTATTGACGGTACCTTCCCAATAGACCACCTCGATGACAATGCCCTAAAGGAAGTCATCAATCAATTTACTGGAGTAGTTGATCAATATCCTCCAGTTTTCTCAGCGATAAAAAAAGATGGCAGAAGACTCTACGAATACGCCAGAAAGGGAGAAGAAATAAAGATTAACTCGAGACAGGTTGAAATTTTAGCATTTGAACTAACAGAAATCAAGCTGCCCACAATAGATTTTTATGTAAAATGCTCAAAAGGCACCTACATCAGGTCTTTGGCCAATGATTATGGAAAAGCCTTAGGGTCAGGCGCTCATCTGAGTAGTTTAAGAAGAACCGCTATTGGCTTGCATCGCATTGAAGATGCTTATACTATTGAACAAATTACAGTAGAGCTAGAAGTAATATAATCCCAACTTAATAGCTTTAGATTCTTTGTTTTTTAATAATTTTACCAAAACATACGCTCCCCATGAATTTAACTACGGATGAAATTCAAGAACGTCTTCACAAAAAAGGTTATTTAGATTTATCTGTTTCCAAAGATATTGATCTGGTTACCGAAATAAATCGTCTTAAAAAAGAAAAGAACGCAGTAATTCTGGCGCATTATTATCAAGAACCAGAAATTCAAGAACTTGCTGATTATCTCGGAGACAGTCTTTTTCTTGCCCAAGCTGCAGAAAAAGTTGCTGCGGACATTATCGTTTTTGCGGGGGTGCACTTCATGGCGGAGACTGCAAAAATAATCAACCCTAATAAAAAAGTATTGCTCCCTGACTTGAAAGCAGGTTGTTCGCTAGCCGACTCCTGTCCTCCAGATGAATTTGAAAAATTTATTTCAAAACATCCCGGTGCTCATGTGGTGACCTACATTAATTGTTCGGCGGAAATAAAAGCATTGAGCACTATTGTTTGCACGTCTAGTAATGCCGTAAGAATTATAGATTCGATTCCTGAAAATGAAACCATCATTTTTGCACCTGACAGAAACCTAGGACTTTATCTGATAAAAGAAACGGGGAGAAACATGATATTGTGGGACGGATCATGCATCGTACATGAGGCCTCCTAGAGCCAGAAGAATTGTTGCGCTTGCCAAAGAGCATCCTAAGGCTAAGTTTATCGCCCATCCTGAAAGTGAATCTCAAGTATTGGATATTGCCCATTATGTTGGGAGCACTTCGGGATTATTAAAATATGTTCAAGAAGATGAAGCAACTTCGTTTATTGTAGCTACCGAAGCAGGAATTTTACATGAAATGAAAAAATCGCTGCCCTGATAAAACATTTATTCCTGCACCAGTAGAAGACGAAACTTGTGCTTGTAGTGAGTGTGCATTTATGAAACTCAATACCCTTGAGAAACTCTATTTGTGTCTAGAACACGAACAACCTGAGGTCATTTTATCTCAAGAATTGATAGACAAAGCAAAATTACCCATCACACGAATGTTGACTTTAGGTTAAGCATATGATTACTAATGTTCTAGTTATCGGCAGTGGAATTTCTGGCTTGACCTATGCGATTAAGGTAGCAGAAAAAAATCCTGAATTAGGGATCGTTATGATCTCTAAGAATAATCTGTTGGAGAGTAACACACGTTATGCTCAAGGTGGAATTGCGGTGGTTTCTAATTTTAAAAATGATTCCTTCGAAAAGCACATCTCTGATACTCAAATTGCAGGTGCAGGGAAATGCAACGAAGCTGTTGTCCGATTTGTTGTTGAGGAAGGGCACGATCGGGTTCAAGAATTGATCGAATGGGGCACGCACTTTGACACAAATAAAAACACACTTCATTTAACCAAAGAAGGAGGACATTCTGAAAAAAGAATCATCCATAATAAAGATCGGACTGGGCTTGAAATACAACAAACTTTAATCAAAAAAATAAAAACTTTCACTAACATCACTTTGTTAGAGAACCACACCTTGGTTGATTTAATCACAGATCACCACACTGGGAGTGACTACAAACGTTGTTATGGCGCATACGTCATCTCAAACACCCAACAAGAAATTATTAAGATTTCTGCTCAAATCACCATTCTTTCTACCGGGGGTGCTGGGCAATTATTTTCCCACACCACCAACCCTAAGAATGCAACTGGTGATGGTCTTGGTGCTGCATATCGTGCCAAAGTAAAAATCGAAGGACTGCCCTTTGTTCAATTTCACCCCACTGCCCTATTTCCAAAAATAAAAGACAATACGTTTTTAATTTCAGAAGCAGCTTCGTGGAGAAGGTGCGCTACTTATAACAAAAAGCGGAAAGCGATTCATGCCTGATTATGACTCAAATGCTGAGCTCGCTCCACGAGACATTGTTGCAAGATCTATCGCACAAGAAATCATAAAATCAGGAGATGACTTTTGTTTACCTTGATTGCAGTACAATCAGTGAAGAGGAATTTCATAATCATTTTCCTACGATTCAACAAAGCTGTAATTCTGTAGGAATTAATCCTCCAAAAGATTTCATACCAGTGATCCCTGCTGCACATTATTTCTGTGGCGGATTAGAAGTTAACGAACAAGGAGAAACAGGACTAAAGGGGCTCTATGCAATTGGTGAATGCAGCCACACTGGGCTTCATGGAGCCAACAGATTGGCTTCAAATTCTCTGCTCGAATCTTTGGTTTTTTCTCATCGTGCAGCTTTAGATTCTCTAAAGAAGTTAAAAGAAATTCTCCCAAATGATTCTTTTTATGAAGCAATTCCTGAATGCTCAAGGGCAAGCATCTGATATTGAAATTACCGCTAGAGAAATTGGTAAATTAAAAAAAGAACTGCAAGATGTGATGAGTACCAAGGTGGGTATTTGCAAAACATTAGGATCTGCATGAGAAGCAGAAATTAGACTTAAAAAAATATTTCTTGAAACCCAAGAAATTTATAAGCAAAACAAATTAACGCTTGACTTTGTGAATTAAGAAACATGGTCAGTGTTGCTTACCTTATGATCAAACAATCTCAGGAGCTCAACGCTAACGTTGGCGTATTTTACAATCACGATTATGCATGATAATTTCTATTCAAAATACAGCGTCGAAATTGATCGTTTCATAAAACAATCCTTACAGGAAGACATTGAAACTGGTGACCACGGCAGCAGTGCCTGTTTGGACGGTGACAAACCCGAAACTGCTCACTTGCTAGTAAAAGAGCCTTGTGTTATTGCTGGAATTTCATTGGCAGAGAAAATTTTTAAAGAATTTGACCCCGAACTAACCCTTGAAAAATACTTCGAAGAAGGAACAGAACTTGAAAAAGGAGAAATCGTTTTCTCAGTAACAGGAAAAGCAAAATCTATTCTGGCTACAGAACGTTTGGTGTTGAATTGCATGCAACGAATGAGCGGAATTGCTTCATTAACTAAGAGCTTAACTAACGAAATCACGCACACCCATTGTAAGATCTTGGACACCCGAAAGACAACCCCCGGTTTCCGCTATCCTGAAAAATGGGCTGTTAAAATTGGAGGAGGATACAACCACAGAATGGGACTTTTCGATGCCATCATGATCAAGGACAATCATGTTGATTTTTGTGGTGGGATGAAAAAAACATTAGAAAAAACAAAATCATATTTAGAAAAAAATATGCTCGACATTCCCGTAATTGTTGAAGTAAGAAATCAAAAAGAGATTACGGAGACGCTTAATTTTCCTTGGATTAAACGAATTCTTTTAGACAACATGAATGCCAAGGAGTTAATTAAAAGCATAAAATTAATCGATGGAAGTTTTCCGACGGAAGCTTCTGGAAATATAACTGCCAAAAACCTAATCCCAATTGCAGAAACTGGAGTGGACTACCTTTCGATGGGTGCCTTGACACATTCTGCTAGAAATATTGATTTGAGTTTAAAGGCATTATAAGAATCGCTCTATATTTGCTATATTAGCACGAATATTTTTTTCCATCCATGAAATACAAAAGAATCTTGTTGAAGCTAAGCGGTGAAGCGCTTATGGGAGATCAAAACCACGGTATAGATCCAGTCCGAATGAGGGAATATGCCGAGGAGATTAAACAGATTCAACAAACAGGTGTTGAAATTGCAATTGTAATTGGTGGTGGAAATATTTTTAGAGGGGTTTCTGGAGCTAGTAAAGGAATGGATCGTGTTCAAGCAGATTACATGGGAATGCTTGCCACCGTTATTAACGGACTTGCACTTCAAAGTGCTCTAGAAAACGCAGATGTCCCAACCCGATTACAAACCGCAATTAGAATTGAAGCCATTGCTGAACCTTTTATTAAGAGACGAGCTACAAGGCATCTAGAAAAAGGAAGAGTTGTCATTTTTGGATCAGGAACAGGGAATCCATATTTCACAACTGACTCCGCAGCAGTGCTTCGGGCGATAGAAATCAATGCTGATGTTATCCTTAAAGGAACTCGCGTAGATGGAATATACAGTGAAGATCCAGAAAAAAACAAAGAAGCGATTAAGTTCGATTCCCTTTCTTTTGATGAAGTATTAAAAAAAGGATTGAAAGTAATGGATACCACAGCCTTCACACTCAGTCAAGAAAACAATCTCCCTATTATTGTTTTTGACATGAACACAAAAGATAATTTGAGTAGAATAATAAACGGTGAAAACATCGGAACACGTGTCATTTAATACCATTATCAATAATGAATGAAGAAATACTAATCATCGTTGAGACTGCTAAAGAAAGTATGGAGTCTTCCATTCTTCATTTAGAAAAAGAGTTACTCAATGTAAGGGCAGGAAAAGCAAACCCCGTAATGCTTAAAAGTATTATGGTTGATTATTATGGAACTGCTACACCTCTGAGCCAAGTCGCTAATGTAAATACCCCTGATGCTAGAACTCTATCTATTCAGCCATGGGAAAAAACATTACTCTCTGAAATCGAAAAAGCAATTCTTCATGCAAACATTGGATTCAACCCAATGAACAATGGAGAGTCAATTATCATCAATGTTCCGCCTTTAACCGAAGAAAGAAGAAAGGATTTGGTCAAGCTTGCGAAAACTGAAGCTGAAAACGCAAAAGTTGGAATTCGAAATGCGAGAAAGGATGGGAATACTGAAATTAAAAAATCTGATGCTTCAGAAGACCTCCAAAAAAATGCTGAAATTGATATCCAACAATTAACGGATAACTTTATTTCTAAAGTAGATCAAATATTTTCTACCAAAGAGAAGGACCAATACTCACAGTATAATTAAATCCCAAAAAGCAACGTGCCGAAAACAAAAAAGAAAACCAAGACTAACTTTTGGGGAGTCGTTGCTAATCTAATTCTCAGGAATCGGATACTAATTTTAATTGTACTCGCATTTGCTACTGCATTTTGGACTACCCAATGGAAGTACATGCAGTTTACTTTTTCAGAAGCTAACCTCCTGCCCGACGACCATCCAGAGAACATCATTTATGACGAGTTTATCGACATCTTCGGTGAGGAAGGAAACCTAATCGTGATTGCCGTTAAAGACACAACCTTCTTTAACAGAGATAAATTCAATAAGTGGAACACGTTTAATCAAAGTATTAACGATTTTCCTGAAGTAGATTTTATTCTTTCCGTCAAGAACATTCAGGAGTTGGTCAAGGACGATGCTAAAAAACAGTTCCAAGTAAAACCTGTTTTTGAAAACGAAACCTTTGATGAAAAATCCATTGACCAACTAAAGGAAAAGCTTTTTTTAGAACTTCCATTCTATGAAAACATTCTTTACAGCAAGGATAAAAAAACAATTCGAACTGCGATTTATTTAGACAAAGAAATCGTAAACACGGCACAAAGGAAAAATTTTATATTCAAAACTTTCATCCCGCTTGTGGAGTCATTTGAGGAAGAAACCGGGTTGGATGTAAAGGTCTCAGGTATGCCCTATATCAGAACCCTGAATGCGCAAAATATTGTCGATGAAATTGGACTTTTTGTAATCTCTGCAATGTTACTGACCACACTGATATTCTTCTTATTCTTTCGTTCCTATCGCGCCACTTTTATTTCAATGTTTGTCGTGGTCATTGGCGTAATGTGGGCATTTGGAATTTTAGGTTTGCTGGAATGAAATCACAGTACTGACCGCTCTGATCCCTCCCCTAATCATCGTAATTGGGATTCCGAACTGTATCTTCTTAATTAACAAATACCAACAAGAAGTTGCCAAACACGGCAACAAGGCAAAATCATTGCATCGGGTAATTATGAAAATTGGGAATGCAACCTTGATGACCAATCTGACAACCGCTTCAGGGTTTGCGACCTTTATTCTTACAGATAGTAAAATTTTAAAAGAATTTGGAATGAATCCATAAGTATATATGGATACTCCTTTTGTCTTTGTTGATCATTCCTATAGTGTATAGCTTTATGAATCGGCCCAACGAAAAGCATCTTAAACATCTTAGCAACAATTATATTAAAAGTTTTGTTGGCTGGATGGAGAGCAAAGTGAGACACAAAAGAATCAATGTTTATATAATATCGCTTGTAAGCTTAGTTTTTGGTATTATCGGAATTTATCAAATAAATATTTCAGGAAGCATTATTGAAGACATGCCAAAAAAATCTGCATTTTTTCAAGACATTCTATTCTTTGATAAAGAATTCAATGGAGATAGTACCGATAGAAATCATCATAAATACTAAAAGAAAAGGAGGAGCCAACAGACTCACCACACTAAAGCGGATGAATCAACTGGAAATATACATTAAAGACATCCCTGAGCTCTCTCCCTCTATTTCCTCAGTGAATGGATTAAAGTTTATTAAACAAGCTTATTACAACGGAAACCCCAATTATTATAAAATTCCAACGTTTCAAGAAAACACTTTCATTTTAGAATATTTAAAAAATGCAGAACAGTCTAAAAATTTAATGAGAAAATTATGTTGACAAGACGGGGCAATACAGTCGAATGACGATCTTTATGCGAGACATCAAAACAGATCGTATGGAAGCAATTGAGGCGGATCTTTTAAAACAGATTGATAAAATTTTTCCTCCAGATCGTTTTGAAGTAAGAATGACTGGAAAATCTTTATTGTACCTTAAAGGAACACATTATTTAATCAGAAACCTGATCCCTTTCTTTGTCCCTTGCCATTTTGTTGATTGCAATTTTTATGGCCTATATGTTTAGGTCGTTCAAAATGATTGTCATTTCTTTAATTCCAAACCTATTGCCATTAATCATCACTGCTGGAGTGATGGGATTCACTGGCATCCCCTTAAAACCATCAACCATCCTAGTCTTTAGTATCGCCTTTGGAATATCGGTAGATGATACCATTCACTTTTTGGCAAAGTACCGGCAAGAACTCATTGAAAATAATTGGAGAATAAAAACTGCTGTTTACGCTGCCTTAGAGAAACTGGAATTAGCATGTTTTACACTTCTATTGTTTTGTTCTTTGGATTTGCGGTGTTTATGACTTCAAATTTCGGAGGAACCGTGGCACTTGGAGGGTTGGTTTCTGTTACACTTTTGTTTGCGATGTTGGCCAATTTAATTCTTTTACCTTCCCTTTTGATTTCTCTAGAAGACACCATGAGTAATGAAAAGGTGATGAAAGAACCTAAGTTCAATATTATTTCCGAAGACGCAGAGAAAAAATCCTAAGTAGATTTTGGAAATAAGCATATATTTGCATTGAAAAAAACAAGAAAATGTCCATCATTCGATTAGTAGATCTATTAAAAAACCCTGAGAGTAACAAAGTAGTTCAAATAAATGGTTGGGTACGAACCTTTCGTGCCAACCGATTCATTGCGCTTAATGATGGCTCAACAATAGAAAACCTGCAATGTGTTGTAGACTTTGAGAAAACAGAAGAAAGTCTATTAAAAAAAATCAACACTGGAGCAGCCGTGAAAATCAGGGGCAAGCTCGTTGAGAGCATGGGAAAAGGGCAAAGTTTAGAGATCATTGTAGAAGACATTGAAGTCGTAGGAGAAGCAGATCCTGAAACTTATCCCATTCAGCCTAAAAAACACAGCTTTGAATTTTTAAGAGAAAAAGCACATTTAAGAGTTCGCACTGTAACTTTCAGTTCGGTAATGAGAATTCGATCGGTACTTTCATTTGCAATACATCAATTTTTCCAAGATAAAGGCTTTATTAATGTTCACACTCCGATCATCACAGGAAGCGATGCAGAGGGTGCTGGAGAAATGTTTAGGGTCAGTGTTTTGGATGCTAAAAAACCACCTTTAGAGGATTCTGGAGAAGTTAATTATAAAGAAGATTTTTTTGGAAAAGAAACTAATTTAACCGTTTCAGGACAATTGGAAGCCGAAGCTTATGCGCTAGCCATGGGAAAAGTTTATACTTTTGGACCAACATTTCGTGCTGAAAACTCTAATACTACGAGACACTTGGCTGAGTTTTGGATGATTGAACCCGAAATGGCATTCTGTGATCTTAATGAAAATATGGATTTGGCTGAAGAATTCATAAAATCTACTTTAAAATATATTTTAGAAAAATGCCCTATGGATCTTGATTTTCTAGACAAACGTCTAGCAGACGAGGAGAAAACAAAACCTCAAAACATGAGAAGTGAAATGGGGCTTGTGGATAAAATTAAGTTTGTGGTTGAAAATGATTTTAAAAGAATTTCCTATACCGAGGCCATCGAAATCCTAAGGAATTCAAAGCCTAATAAAAAAAAGAAATTCGATTATATAATTGAAGAATGGGGAGCTGATTTACAAAGTGAGCACGAACGCTTTTTAGTTGAAAAACATTTTAAAGCACCCGTAATATTGTTTGACTATCCCGCCAAAATAAAAGCCTTTTACATGCGGATGAACGACGATCAAAAGACGGTTCGCGCCATGGATATACTTTTCCCTGGAATTGGTGAAATCGTTGGTGGCTCGCAACGTGAAGAGCGATTAGACGTTCTTGAAAAAAGAATTAAAGAACTGGGTGTCGATGCTGAAGAATTGTGGTGGTACCTTGACTTAAGACGTTTTGGAAGCACACCCCACAGTGGTTTTGGCCTTGGATTTGAACGCTTGGTACTCTTCGCTACGGGCATGAGTAATATTCGGGATGTAATTCCATTTCCCGCGCACCCCGCAAAATGCATCTTTCTGATGAAAATCATTAAGCATACTTTTTTATATCTTTATAGAACAGAAAAGTAATCATGCTTAAACAACAGCTCCAAATAAAGCTTTCTCAAAAACTGTCTCCACAACAGATTCAGTTGATGAAACTTATTCAATTGTCTACACAGGAGTTGGAGCAAAGGATTCAAGCTGAAATTGGGGAGAACCCAGCACTGGATAGCGGAAAAGAAATTGATGAATCTGAAGTTAGTCAAGAAGAGGAATATCCTGAATATGGTGAAGACAATATTGACATTCAAGACATTGATATTGATGCTTATTTGAGTGATGATGAAATTCCTAGTTACCGTTTTCAGTCCAACAATCAATCGTCTGACGATGAGGAAAAATCAATGCCTTTCTCAGGAAGAATTAGTTTTCATGAATATTTAGAAAATCAACTTCAAAATTTAATTCTAAACGATTTTGAAAAACCAATTGCTGAGTTTCTCATTGGAAGCATCGACGGCAGTGGTTACCTTAGAAGGTCCGATGAAGAAATTATAGATGACTTGGCATTTACTGAGAACATCAACCTTACGAAAGAGGAACTGAATCAGGTGCTAAAAAAAGTTCAATCTTTAGATCCACCAGGGGTCGCAGCCCGTTCTCTTCAAGAATGTCTCTCGCTTCAGTTGGAAAGAAAAACTAAAGATCGACCCACTATTAAAATTGCCAAGTCTGTCATTGACAACGGTTTCGAAGAGTTTTCTAGAAAGCATTATAACAAACTTCAAGGATCGGTTTCATCTCACTGAAGAGGAATTGAGATCAGTTTTTAATGAAATCTCTAAGTTAAATCCCAAGCCCGGAGGAGCCCTCTCAGATTACAGTCAAAACAATCATATTTTACCCGATTTCACTTTACTCATTGAAAATGGAGAATTAAAAGTTACACTAAATCGAAGAAATGCCCCTGAGCTTCATATTTCTAACAATTACAAAGAAATGCTGACTGGCTATTCCCAAGATCCGAATAAGTCCAAACCTCAGCAAGAAGCAATACAATTCATAAAACAAAAATTGGACTCGGCGAAATGGTTCATCGATGCGATTGAACAAAGGCATCAAACCTTATTCCTAACAATCAATGCAATTGTTTCCTATCAAAAGGAATACTTCCTAACTGGAGACGAGCACCGACTAAAACCCATGGTTCTTAAAGACATTGCTGATGTAATTAAGATGGATATTTCAACGGTTTCTCGTGTTGCAAACAGTAAATACATCGACACCCCTTATGGAGTGATGTTATTAAAAAGCTTGTTTTCGGAGGGAATGAAAAATGATGAAGGTGAAGATGTTTCCACCATTGAGATTAAAAATATTTTGGGAAATTAATTTCTGAAGAAGATAAAAAAAAGCCTCTGGCTGATCAGGCCCTTTCAGCACTTCTAAAAGAAAAGGGATTCAGTGTTGCAAGAAGAACTGTGGCCAAATACAGAGAGCAATTGGACATCCCGGTTGCTAGACTTCGAAAGTCTATTTAAATTATAATAGGTAAAAAATCAACCCAACTTTTAGTGCTCTTACATTCAGCTCGGTTCCATCAGAAAGTGAGAATTCTGATTTATAAATTAAATCTAAATCATATTCAAAATACAAATTCCAAGTATTGTATCCCATGCTCAGGTATAAGGAACTGATATTGTTGTTTATCATATTGGTTCGAGATTTACCAACGGTTGGAGATTCAAACTTTTGATTAAAATTGTGACTGTATGCTATACCTCCATATATTCTCCAAAAAGCAGTTTCTGTGAATGTTGAAGTTCTCCAACGAAATTCGAGTGGAAAAGTGACCGATGAATAAGTGAGTTTGTTTTTCGAATCATTCAAATGAGATAGGTTTAAATCATTGTTCGAATTTTCTACTAGGTTTAAATTGAAATTAAAACGAGTAAAGCCATAACCCAAACCAATCCCAAAAGCAAAATTTCCTTTTGAATTTAAAGGTATGTCACGAATAAATCCTAATTGAAAATGATTCGAAAAACCATTTTGTTTAAATTCAGGAATTCCTTGATCTTGAATCGCCAATGATAATCCAATGTAAAACTGATCTTCACGGTATTTGTCGATTCTATCTACTTCTTGCGAATGGGCAAAAAAAGCAACTAAATAAAATAAGGTCAATAAAAAAAAAGAACGGGTCATTTTAAAAAATCAATGGATAAAAGATAAAGTTAACACTAAATATTAAAAAAATAGTAAAAAAAAAGTGCCGTTAAGGGCACTTTTAAACAGTTTTAAAAAAAATTAATCACGGTTTTGAGTATAATCCCCAATACGTGTTGTATAATTAATTTTCAAAGCATTCACTTTACGCAATTCTTGCTTGATATCTGTGATTAGGCCCATTTTTGTATCACCATCCACTTTGAGTTTTGTAGTTAATACATTTTGAAGCTCTTGACGTTTAGAGGCGCGTTCTGCGAGAACGAAAGCAGCTACTTCTGAAACCGTTGCAAACTTATCATTAAGCTGAATTCTAGGCTGTGATCCGTATTTGTCAGTATACCTTGGAGATGGTTGACCAGCATAAATATACATGACACGATCCTTCTTGTCTAATTTCTGGATTTGATCGGCGGCAGGCAATTTGTTTTTCACCATCAAGGTGCTGTCGCGCATAACTGTTGCTACCATGAAAAAGAACAACAACATAAAGACAATATCAGGTAAAGATGCCGTAGATATTACGGGTAATTCGCCTCCTTTTTTCTTTTTAAACTTTGACATTTCTAGTTTTAATTTTAGTTTTTACTTGGTTCTGCTTCAGATAGTTTCTGAGGAAACATTCCCTTAACTACATCCAACTTAGGCTTGAGACTCATTTTCTGATCGGGAGTCGTTCTGGGATCTGAATACTTCTTGTTGGCTTCAACAAAAGTTAAACCAACATTGGAATACAGTCTCCTAAACTCTCGATCTCTGAGGTCATTATAAGCAGCTACCAACTCATTTTGAACAGAAATATAAACTTTATAAGAAGTTTCTCTATCGTTTTTGAGAGAGATAATAGCTTTAACAGGATTGTCAGAAGATTTTGGATCTCCAGGTCCTTGGCAAAAGTTACATGCGTCTTCACCTTCTCCTCCCCCATTGTCGAGGAATTCTACTGCCAATGAACGCAAATCTTCAATACTGGTCAATTCTTCTTCAACCAACAATTGATTATTTTTATTCACAACCACAGTGAAAATATTTTTCTGCTTAATGATCGGTGGATCTTCAACATCCTCGATGGGAGGAAGCTTTCTGTTAATTCCGCTATCGGTTTCTATGGTAGTTGTCACCAAAAAGAAAATCAATAACAGAAAAGCAATGTCCGCCATAGACCCCGCGTTAACTTCGGGTGCTGAACGTTTGGCCATAATTGATTATTTTTTAATGATTCTTTTTAATCCGGAAGCCAACATTAAACCGATGGCAATGATTGCCAAGAGGTAAAACATTCGAATTCCAGTACCTACCCATTTGGAACCGTTTGCTGATAAAAACTCACCATCTTTCATTGGTGTTTCCACACCGTCAGAAAGGACGTAAGAAATTACAAGTACAACGGCAAAAAATCCAATAGATAAAGCTCAATATATTTAATTTTTCTTTATCAGAATCGGATGGTAGTAAGATTGACTTAAGATCATTTCTTTGTTCGACAATATTTGAATACGCTTCATTGTTCTTAATATTTATAATTATCCGAATCGCCCATCGAAGCTGCTAGTTTAATGTCATCATCTCCTGCCCCAAGTATTCTAAGAAGGAAAATCCCTCCGAGAACACCCAACAAGGCGCTAATAATTTTGACTATATTTTGAAGTTTCATATGCTTCTAATTAGGTTGTAAGTTGTTATTTCTTTTGAGCTACAAGAATATCAATCAAAGTGATTGAAGCATCTTCCATGTCATTCACAATACTATCAATCTTTGCGATGATGTAATTGTAAAAAATCTGTAGGATAATCGCAACGATCAATCCAAATACTGTAGTCAAAAGTGCAACTTTAATACCCCCTGCAACAAGTGAAGGTTGCATATCACCGGCAGCTTCAATTTTATCAAAGGCCTGAATCATTCCGATTACAGTTCCCATGAAACCAAGCATTGGCGCCAATGCGATGAATAATGAAATCCAAGATACATTTTTCTCTAACTGTCCCATCTGGACACCTCCATAAGCTACAACTGCTTTCTCAGCGCTTTCAACGCCCTCATTGGCACGATCTAAACCTTGGTAGAAAATAGAAGCAACAGGTCCTTTTGTATCTCTACAAAGTTCTTTGGCAGCCTCAACACCTCCAGAAGCCAAAGCTTCCTCTACGCCACTCGTAAGTTTTTGCGTATTGGTTGTTGCAAGATTAAGATAAATGATACGTTCGATGGCAATTGCCAATCCAAGAATCAAACAAATCAGTACAATCCCCATAAAACCAGGACCTCCTTCAATAAATCTTTTTTTAAGTTCTTGTGTAAAAGACACTTCCGCGGGTGCTTCAGCCGAAGCTTCTTCAACTACAGCAGCAGGTGCTACTTCAACAACTGGGATTTCTTCCGTAACGGCATCTTCTTGTTGTTCTGTTTCATCCTGAGGGATGTTAACGTTAATTGTACTAGCATAAGTCAATGTTTGGGTCATTAAAATCCCAAAAAAGCTTAAGGTAAAAAATAATTTTCTCATTTTAATCAAAGTTTTGTTCTAATGTTTTAAAGTCTAAAGATAAAAAAAAATACATACGATTGTAATTTTTTTGCAGAGAGGAAGGGATTCGAACCCTCGATACGCTTTTGGCGTATACACGCTTTCCAAGCGTGCGCCTTCGACCACTCGGCCACCCCTCCGCAGGATTATTTATATTCAGCCCTAATAAACAAAAAAAAATGTGTCTTTGAAAATTTTAAAACAACAAAGATATCGTGTAAAGTCCTGGTTTTAAATCACTTGGTTATTTTGGCTAAATTTTAAATATTGAAAGAGCGAGTATTCGTGGTCAAGTCTGCTATTTTTTCGGGTGAAACATGATAAATCTCAGCCAGTTTTTGAACCACCTTAATCAAGTAACTACTTTCATTTCGTTTTCCGCGATAAGGCACTGGGGCCAAATAGGGCGCATCGGTTTCTAAAACAATGGATTCCAATGGAATTTGATCCAAAAATTGATCGATTTTTCCGTTCTTAAAAGTGACCACTCCTCCGATTCCTAACTTCAAATTATATACCAAGGTGCGTTTCGCTTGTTCTAGCGTCCCCGTAAAACAATGAAAAATTCCTTTTAAGGAATCGCCTTTATGGGATTCCAAAACCTCAAATACTTCATCAAACGCCTCCCGACAATGAATTACTATGGGAAGATTTTTTTCTTTTGCCCATTGAATCTGCACATCAAAAGCGTGTTGTTGCTCTTTTATAAAAGTTTTATCCCAAAACAAATCGATTCCAATTTCTCCCACAGCTGCAAATGGACGTTGATTCAAATGTTGTTTTACATGCGCCAATTCCTCAGTTGCATTTTCTTTGACATGTGTGGGATGCAAGCCCATCATCAATTGTACCTGCTCGGGATAGGCAGCCTCAAGATCAAACATGCGTTGGGTATAGACACTGTCTATTGAAGGAAGATAAAACTGCTTGATTCCCAAAGCGAGCGCACGTTGAAAAACAGCTTCCCGATCTTCATCAAATTCTTCTACATATAAATGAGTGTGGGTATCGATCAAATGCATTTTGTAATTTTATGGGTGTTTCTTTAAAGGACAAAGGTAGTTAACTAATAAAAGACGCTTTAAAATTAATTGGAACAATTACTTTTGTTATAACTTAAGATTAATTCGATGAAAACGCAGCGTTCCGTTTCTATACAATTTACCAAAACCCGTCATATAATATGTAAAGCACATATCAATGAAGTTGCGGCGCAATTGCTAATTGACACGGGAGCTTCCAGTAGCTGTATCCATTCTAAGTTGCAAGAATATTTTAAGTTGCGTATAAAAGGAGACTCCTTTGATGCGGCTGGCGCAAGCCAAGGAAAAATGAAAGCCATCCTCACCCGCAAAAGCAAACTCCAACTGGGAAGGCATGAAGTAGGGAAGCAGGCTTTTGTATTACTAGATCTAACCCATATCAATGTGACTCTAGAAGCCCAAGGAGCGACTCCGATAGAGGGGATTATTGGTGCTGATTTTTTAAAAAAGAATAAAGTGATTATTGACTACGCTAAAAAGAGGCTGCTGTTTTATTGATAGAAATTTCATAAACTATTTTCGATACATTTTTTGTAGGCAAAAAAGACTTGAACTGACATACTTGATAAATACAAATCAGCATGTCACTTCGAATGATTGCACATTTTGTGCAATTGTGTCGAGACATACCCAGAACCCTACTGCCGCCCTTTCGCCCAAGCCAGCAATTGCCTTGCGGTGGCGAATTTCTCAATGATTATGCCTTTGTGGTCTAACGAAAAGATAGGGGGTGACTTGCCGGCCCATTTTTTAAATTAGTACTGTGTGTAATATAAGGCAACTATTTTACAGCAGTCTCATATGCTACATTGTTGTCATCTAAGCTTGTGGCTACAACTTTTACATTAGTATTGTCTTTTGATATTTCGCTTAAATATTTCTTTTCAGAAGGATTTGAGGCTGAGGACCTCCAGCAAAAAAAAATCATCTTTAAAGATGATTTTTTTAATATAATTAAGGTATTAAATTTGTAAGAGCTTTTTTAATATCATCTTCCATAAGAAGCGAAATAGGATCTTCCAAAGCCTCTTTTATGGCGATCAAAAACCCAACAGATTCTTTGCCATCAATAATTCTATGGTCATAAGAGAGCGCCAAATACATCATGGGACGTATTTCCACTTTCCCAGCGATGGCAACAGGACGTTCTATAATATTGTGCATTCCTAAAATACCTGATTGAGGCGGATTGATAATCGGTGTAGAGAGCATGAACCAAAAACACCTCCATTGGAAATGGTAAAAGTACCTCCGGTCATTTCGTCCACTGTAATTTGACCATCACGCGCAAGATGGCCAATCGCTTTATTTCGGTTTCTATACCGCTAAAACTTAATTCTTCTGCATTGCGAACTACAGGCACCATCAATCCCTTAGGGCCTGAAACAGCTACACTGATATCGCAATAGTCATAACTTATTTTATGGTCTCCATCAATCATTGAATTGACATCTGGAAATAATTTTAATGCACGTACTACGGCCTTGGTAAAGAAACTCATAAACCCAAGGTTTACTCCGTGCCTGTCCGCAAAGGCTTGTTTGTGCACTTTTCTCAAGGCAAAAATGGGTGCCATATCTACCTCATTAAAGGTAGTCAACATTGCAGTTTCATTTTTGGCAGCAACGAGTCGTTCGGCTACTTTTCTTCGGAGCATGGATAGCTTAGAACGTGTTTGTCCACGTTCTCCATAGTCTGGAGCTGTTCCCATTGAAGGAATTGCTTTTACCGCATCTTCTTTAGTAATTCTTCCAGCACGACCTGTACCTTGAATGTTACTTGGATCCATGCCTTTTTCTGCCAATATCTTTCTGGCTGCTGGCGAAGGCGTTTGTGTTGCGTAGTTCGCTTCTTGTAAGGTGCATCAGCTTTAGAAGCTTCTACTGCAACAGCGGCTGCTGCTTCAGGTTTCACTACTCCTTCAGCAGCTATTCCTCTGTATCGATTAAACACACAACTGCACCTACAGCAATGGCATCTCCTTCCTCAGCTTTTAGGGTAATCGTTCCGCTTACTTCTGCGGGTAATTCTAAGGTGGCTTTGTCAGAATCTACTTCTGCAACAGCTTGATCTTTTTCTACATAATCTCCGTCGGCAACTAACCATTGAGCAATTTCAACTTCTGTAATCGACTCTCCAGGTGAAGGAACTTTCATTTCTAAAATCATAACTCTGACTTTTTTACTTTTTAGTTTTTCTTAAAAAATTATTTTTTGTGGCTATACACGTAATCGATGACCGCTTTGTGTCTTTTTCTAAACCGTGTGGCACTTCCTGCAGCTGGGGAACCGTAAAAGCGTCGGGTGGCAGGTCGCATAATACTTGCTTCTGGAAAATGCAACATCAGGTAACCCCAAACTCCCATGTTTCTCGGTTCTTCCTGAGCCCAAACTAAATCTTCTACATTTTTATATTTTTTAAATTCTGCTTTAATCTCTGTTTCCGGGAGTGGGAAAAGCTGTTCTAATCTCACAATCGCAACATCCATTTGGTTTTTTTCTGCTCGAGCATCTAATAAATCATAATAGAATTTACCAGAACAAAATACCAACTTCTTGGCAGTGCTTTCTGTTACAATCGGATCAGAAATTAATTTTTGAAATCCTCCTGTGGTAAACTCTTCAACACTTGAAACTGCTTTGGGATGACGCAACAAACTTTTAGGAGTAAAAACGATCAAAGGTTTGCGGTAATTCGTTTTCATTTGTCTTCTCAACAAGTGAAACATATTGCCCGGAGTAGTACAATTGGCTACAAACATATTGTCTTTTGCACACAACTGAAGGTATCTCTCAATCCGCGCCGAAGAATGTTCAGCTCCTTGTCCTTCATAACCATGAGGCAATAAAAAAACAATTCCATTCTGAAGCTTCCATTTGTCTTCAGCCGCAGAAATATATTGATCAATCATGATTTGGGCGCCATTTGAAAAATCTCCAAATTGTGCTTCCCAAATGGTTAAGGCATTCGGGCTTGCCATCGCATACCCATAGTCAAACCCAACCACACCATATTCTGACAACAAAGAATTATAGACGTGAAATTTCCCTTGTTTTTCAGGGTTAATATGGTTTAAAAGAATCAATTCTTCTTCCGAAGCTTCGGCTTTAATCACCGCATGCCGGTGAGAAAAGGTACCGCGTTCTACATCCTGACCAGACAAGCGGACATTAAAACCTTCCTGAAGGAGGGTTCCATAGGCCAACAATTCACCCATCGCCCAATCTAATTTTTGAGTCTCGAAATACATTTTGTTTCTGTCGGCGACCAAGCGTTCTATTTTTCTTAAAAACTTTTTATCTTTTGGTAACTCAGAAATTGTCTTAGCGACCATATTAAGAAGGTTCTCATCTACAGCAGTTTGAACCGGCTTACTCATTCCCAACTCATCAACTCGCTTGAAACCTTTCCAGATGTCTTTCATAAAAGGAATGACCACTGTGGTGTCTTCTTTTCTCGAAACATTGAGGTTTTCTTCTAACCTATTTTTGTATTCTACTTCTTGTTTTTTAACATAATCAGAATCTATGATCCCTTCCGCTATTAATTTTTCGGCATAAATCTCTCTGGGATTTTTATGCTTTGCAATGGCTTTATACAATTTTGGTTGAGTAAATCGAGGTTCATCTCCTTCATTGTGACCATACTTTCGATAGCCCAAAAGGTCAATGAATACATCTGCACCAAACTGCATTCGAAAGTCCAAAGCAAATTTAACGGCGTGAACTACAGCTTCTACGTCGTCTGAATTTACATGAACGATTGGTGAAAGTGTTACTTTTCCAACATCCGTACAATAAGTACTCGAACCTAGCATCCAAATAATTCGTTGTAAACCCGATCTGATTGTTTACGACGATGTGTATTGTTCCTCCAGTACTGTAACCTTTTAAACGCGCCATTTGGACGATCTCATAAGCCAGCCCTTGTCCCGCAATCGCAGCATCACCATGCACAATAATTGGCAACACTTTGGAAGCGTCTCCATTGAATTCGTTTTCAATTTTTGCACGAGAAATTCCCTGAACAACGGCGCCCACCGTCTCTAAATGAGATGGGTTTGGAGCAATATTCATGTTAATTTGTTTGCCGTTATTCGATTTTCTTTTAGAAGTCCATCCCATGTGATATTTTACATCACCATCAAATATGACCTCTTCGTAATCTTTTCCGTCAAACTCACTAAAAATATCTTTCGTTGATTTTCCGAAAATATTGGTTAAGGTATTTAGGCGGCCTCGGTGGGCCATTCCCATGACAAACTCTTCGACTCCCTGATCTGCCGCGGCTTCTACCACAGCATCCAAAGCTGGGATAAGTGACTCTCCTCCTTCAAGAGAAAATCGTTTTTGACCAACATATTTGGTGTGCAAAAAGTTCTCAAAACTTACTGCCTGATTGAGTTTATATAGGATGTGTTTTTTCTGATCTGCATTAAAAGCAGGATGGTTTTCATTGAGGTGCAATCGCTCCTGAATCCAACGCTTTTTTTCGAGGTTTCTGATGTACATATACTCCACCCCAATTGAATCACAATATACTTTTTTAAGATGGACGATGATGCCTCCCAAAGTACTTGGTCCGATCCCCATGATTGTTCCTGCATTGAATACGGTTGTCAAATCCGCTTGGGTGAGTCCAAAGTTCTCAACGTCTAAGGTGGGATGGTAAACTCTTCGATCACGAACAGGGTTGGTTTTCGTGAACAAATGCCCTCGGGTTCGGTATCCATCAATCAAATTGATCACCTGAAATTCTTTTTTAACACTCTCTGGAATTTCAACCTCAGCTACTTCCTCTAAGGGTGTTCCGCTTTCTACTCCAAAATCGAATCCCTGAAAAAATGCTCTCCAACTGGGTTCCACCGTGTCGGGTGCTTCTATATATTGTTCGTACAATTCAGCAAAATATGCGGTATGTGCTGAATTTAAAAATGAATACTTGTCCATTGAATTATAATACTTCTTCTCTTAGTTCCAAAATTACAATTTTTGTTCAAAGACCTTTGCCTTTTATTAATAAAACGATACAATTCTTCTTAAATTTGTGTGATTCTTTCTTTTTAGTAAAACAATAATGTTTAAAAAAATAAGAATTATTTTTCAGCAATATTCTCTGTAATCACAATTTCAAAAATGTTCGCTTTAATTGACTGCAATAATTTTTACGCTTCTTGCGAACGGGTTTTTCAACCTCAGTTCGAAGGAAAACCTGTGGTCATTCTTTCCAACAATGATGGTTGTGTGATTGCGCGGAGCAATGAAGCCAAAGCACTCGGAATTCCGATGGGAGCCCCTGCATTTAAGTACCGCGAAGCTTTTAAAAAAAACAATGTCAAAGTGTTTTCTTCTAACTACCCGCTCTATGGCGACATGAGCAGTCGGGTGATGCACATCCTAGAAGACTACACCCCTAATGTTGAAATCTATAGCATTGATGAAGCCTTTTTAGCGTTTAATGGATTTGATCATTTCAACCTAAAAGAAATGGGTTTAAAAATACGAAAGCAGGTGCGCCAATGGACAGGAATCCCTGTTTCCGTAGGATTTGCTCCTTCCAAAGCATTATCAAAAATTGCAAATAAAATCGCTAAAAAATTCACAGAAAGAACCAATGGCGTTTACATCATCGACAGTGAAGAGAAAAGACTAAAAGCACTAAAATGGACACCCATCGCAGACGTTTGGGGAGTCGGCCGCCAACATGCAAAACGACTTCAGGTCGTGGGAGTGAAAAATGCTTTGGACTTCATCATGCTTCCTGACGAGTGGGTAAAAAAACACATGAGTGTTTTGGGACTCCGTCTAAAAAAAGACCTGCAAGGACTGCCCGCCATACAATTGGAAGAAAGTATTCCAACAAAAAAATCAATTGCTACTACAAGGAGTTTTAAAAACACGCTTACCTCATTGGTTGATCTTGAAGGAACGCATCACAACCTATACCATTTCGTGTGCCGAAAAACTAAGAAAACAGAAAAGTTGTGCCAGCGCACTTTATGTCTTTGTGAAAAGTGATCCACACAAGGCTGGAGCAACACCCTACCGAAATGGCTGCACCCTTACACTACCCAATGCAACAGACTCTAACCTGATCTTGGCACAACATGCCCTCAAGGCTTTAAAAAACATCTACCGATCAGGAATTGATTATAAAAAGGCTGGAGTAATCGTGTTGGGTCTAACGCCGACGGCAGAACGTCAGATCACTCTTTTTGAGCAGGATACTGCAAAGCACCATGACCTAATGAAAGCCCTCGATAAAATTCACCTGCGTTTTGGACCGCACCGCATGAAATTGGCCAGTCAGGATTTAAAACAAACATGGAAAATGAGACAAGAGCATCTCTCGCAACGCTATACCACAGAAATAAAAGAAATCATCCGGGTAAAATAAAATTATGACTAAAAAAATTACTTTTTTTCATCCTGACCAAGATTCTGGTAAGACTTCCTTACTTGCCAACGAGGGCGTTTCGGCGGGTTTCCCCTCCCCTGCAGATGATTTTAAAGAGTTACGCATCAGCATTGACAAAGAGGTCGTTAAGAATGAAACTGCCACTTTTTATGCCCGCGTTTCGGGGGAGTCCATGCAAGGTGCAGGATTAGATGATGGCGATCTGCTCGTTATCGATCGAAGTCTCGAACCTGAAGACAACAAAATTGCCATTTGTTTTATTGATGGTGAATTTACGGTCAAACGGCTAAAAGTTGAAAAAGATTGTGTGTATCTTATGCCTGAAAACCCTAAATACCAACCCATTAAGGTCACCGAAGACAATGAATTGATCATTTGGGGCGTGGTAACTTATGTGGTTAAAAAACTGTGATATTAAATAATCGCCCGCGTGAAAATAATTTATTTTATCTTATGCCTTTAGTCTTTGGCTAGGTTGTTCTGAAAACGACAACACAGAAATTACTCCAAGTTGCATTACTGAGAAAATTAATGCGATAAAAAAAGAAGATGTTCGGAATCCCCCGACAAAAGTCTATCGTTATCAATATCAAGGGAAAAGTGTTTACTTTTTCCCTCAACATTGTTGTGATTTTTTCAGTGAATTGTATGAGGATGACTGCACCCTGATCTGTGCTCCAGACGGAGGTATTACCGGAATGGGAGATGGAAAATGTTCAGATTTCTTTACAGAAAGAACCGCTCCTGAATTAATTTGGGAAGATGATCGAAAGTAGTTTTGGTTCGGTGTATCTTGATTACAAACGTTCGAAAATTCCAGCAATTCCTTGCCCTCCACCCACACAGGCAGTAACCATTCCATACTTCTGATCTCTACGCTTCATCTCATTCAACAGCTGAATGCTGAGCTTTGCGCCAGTACATCCCAATGGATGTCCCATCGCAATAGCGCCTCCATTGACATTGACCTTTTCAGGGTTTAAACCACTTTCCTGAATGACCGCCAAAGCTTGGGTAGCAAAAGCTTCGTTGAGTTCTGTCAAATCAATATCCGCGACTTTGAGCCCTGCTTGTTGCAATGCTTTGGGGATGGCAACACATGGCCCTATTCCCATATAAAGTGGATCGACACCGCCAACGGCGCAACCTGCCATTCTGGCAATGGGTTCTAGCCCTAGTTCTTTTACTTTTTCTTCGCTCATCACCAATGTGAAAGCAGCGCCATCAGAAGTTTGAGAAGAGTTTCCTGCAGTTACGACACCTCCCACTTTAAATGCAGCCCTCAATTTTCCCAATCCTTCCATAGTAGTTTCGCGACGAACTCCTTCATCGATTGCTACGGTATGGGATGCTGTAACTTTTTTCCCGTTTTTAACAAAAACTTCTTCTATAGTAATGGGAACAATTTCGTCATTAAATATGCCGCTATCAATTGCTTTTGCAGCTTTCTGGTGTGAAGCAACCGAAAAGGCATCGGCAGCTTCTCGGGTGATATTGTATTTGGCTGCAACCGCTTCTGCAGTTGCTCCCATACTGACATGGTAATTGATGTTGTCTAAGTTGGCTTTGTAACTCGGAGCCAATTTGTAACCGGTCATCGGGAGCAAACTCATGCTTTCCGTACCCCCTGCGATATAGACATGACCCATGCCTGCTTTGATTTTTGCTACCGCCATAGAAATGGCTTCTAATCCAGAGGCACAATAGCGATTGATGGTAATGCCGGGAACTTCGATGCCCAATGCGCGTGCAGCAATCAAACGACCGATTTGTAGTCCTTGCTCGCCTTCGGGATTTGCGCAGCCTACGATCAAATCATCTACAGTAGTAGGGTCTAGTTCCGGTACTTGTTCCGCTAAATACTTAACCACATCTACTGCCAAATCATCAGAGCGGTAATTTTTAAATCCACCTTTCTTTGCTTTTCCTACTGCAGAGCGGTATCCTTTTATAATGTATGCTTCCATGCTTTTGTTGTTAGTTTCTTAGGGGCTTGTTATTCATTAATAAGTATTGAATTCGATCTAAAGTTTTTTGGTTCCCCAAAAGACTCATAAATCCTTCTCGCTCGAGATCTAGTAAATATTGCTCACTCACTTTTTGAGATCCCGTGAGGTCTCCTCCACAAAATACTTGTGCAATTTTACGGGCATCTCAACGTCATATTCTGACATGTATCCCGCCAATCTAAACTCGTTAATTGCAGAATAGAGTGCACCCAGTCCGGTTCGTCCTAGTACTTCGATGTCTTCTCGAGGAGCAGGAGGAATATAATCCTTAGACAATTCTAACACTTTATCTTTTGCCATTCCAATGTTTCGCTGGGTGTTATAACTCACAAAATCTTTGCCTTCTTTTAGATAATGAAGGTCAAATGCATTGGGTGCAGAAGTCGCTACTCCGGCGGTTGCAATCGTTTTAAAATGATCGATTAGCATTGGTATTTGAACATCACCTTCATAGAAACCGTCGGAAACTCTTAGCGTCATTTCTTTGGTACCTCCTCCTCCGGGTAAAAGCCCTACGCCAACTTCCACAAGTCCGATGTAGGATTCAGCAGCGTAGATTCCCGCGTCACAATGCATGGCGATTTCACAACCTCCTCCGAAGACATATCCTTGAGTTGCAACAACTACAGGTATTTTAGACGTTCGGATTTTCATGTTGATCGCCTGAAAATCGGCTACTAACTTTTCTAATGGTTCATATTGCTTTTGCATGGCGAGCATTCCCACATTCATGAGGTTGGCTCCAACACTAAATTGTTTTGCATTGTTTCCAATGACAATTCCATTCCAATTTTCTTTCTCTGCCAAATCAATCGCCTCTGACATTGCTGTTCCAATGCCTTCTCCGATCGAATTACTTTTACTCTGAAATTCTAAACACATCACTCCTTCTCCGATATCATGAATCGTGCATTCACTGTTTTTGATAACTGGAGTGTTCTGTCGGTAACTGTCTAGAATAATGAAAGCGTCTGATCCTGGAATCGATTTGTAGGATTGTGTCGCATTGTCAAAATATTTTTTCTTACCCTTTTCGTATTTATAAAAAGTTGAAGCTCCTGTTGCTTTCATTTTTAAAATCCAATCTGGAATTTTTTCACCTGAATCTTCTACCAACTGAATTCCTTTGTCTAATCCAATTAAATCCCAATATTCAAATGGTCCGTAATCCCAAACATATCCTGCGCGCATGGCATCATCTATTTGGTAGAAATGATCAGAAATCTCAGGGACTCTCTGTGCAGTGTAAGCGAAAATCGTTGTGAAATATTCTTTTAAAAACAGACTTTCCCTTCTCAGTTCCAGAGATTAAAAAATCAATTCTTTTGCTCATCAAATCAATCCCTTTTGCTTTTTTGACTAAATCAATTTTAGGCTTAACGCTGGGTTTGTATTCAAGGGTTTTGAGATCAAGCGCATTGATTATGGTTCTTCCATTTTTATCTTTCTCTTTTGTTTTTTGATAAAAACCTTTGCCTGTTTTATCTCCTAAAAAATTATTCTCCAACAAAAAAGTAAAAAACTTAGGAACAGCCGCTTTTCCAACTTTTTCAAAGAATGGGTCTCCTTTTACGTTTTCAACCACAAACTTAGTAACCTTATCGCTGGTGTCGAGTCCGACCAAGTCTTGAAGGCGATAAGTTGCCGTATTGGGTCTTCCTATTATGGTTCCTGTTATGGCGTCTACTTCTTCGATTGATAAATCGTACTTTTCTGTAATTTCAAAAATCTTAGCACCTGCCATTACCCCAATTCGGTTGGCAATAAATGCAGGAGTGTCTTTACACAAGACCGTTTGTTTTCCCAGGTTGATATCACCAAAATGCATGAAAAAATCAATCATTTTCTGACTAGATTCCTTTGTAGGGATAATCTCAAGAAGCCTCAGGTAACGTGGAGGGTTAAAGAAGTGAGTTCCACAGAAATGTTTCTTAAAATCATCCGAACGTCCTTCTGCAAGAAACGCAATCGGAATACTCGAGGTATTGGAACTTACCAAACTTCCTGGCTTTCTGTACTTTTCGACTTTTTCAAAAATCATTTTTTTGATGTCGAGACGTTCCACAACCACCTCAATTATCCAATCAGCTTCATTAATATTCTCAAAGTGATCTTCAAAATTTCCTACAGAAATCCTGCTGGAATAACTTTTTTTATAAAGCGGTGCCGGTTTGGACTTAATGGATTTGTCCAGTGCAGTCTGGGCTACACTGTTTCTTAATTTGGAATTATCTTTTTCGTCGGGAGAAAGGTTTGGAGGCAGTAGGTCTAGCATCAAAACTTTTAATCCGACATTGGCTAAATGACAAGCAATTCCTGACCCCATTACTCCGGAACCGAGAACCACTACATTTTTAATCTTGAAATGCATCATTGTATTTTTTTTCAAATATATCTAAATTTATTATGCGCGCATAATAAATTTTTACGATTTTTGTCAATAAACTGTGTTTGTTTTTTTTTACAAAAAAATAAATGATTAGATGTAACCAAAAAAATCAAGCGCAGCTTAATATATTTGTTTAAATTAAATTAAAAATTATGAGCCAACAAGTTTTAGAACAATTTAAAAAACGAGCTGAAGATGCTGCTCCTCTTGAAGGAACACTAAAGTTTGTTGTTGACGGAAGTGCTATCTATATTGATGGGACAAGCGGAAGCAACACAGTTACTTTGGATGACAAAGAGGCTGACTGTTCCATTACGGTTACCGCAGAGGTACTCGAACAATTACGAGATGGCGAACTCAACCCGATGATGGCTGTAATGAGTGGTAAGATCAAAATTGCCGGAGATATGGGACTCGCCATGAAGGTCCAATCATTAATAGGATAGATCAAGTCGCAACCATTTTTGAAGTTCATTTAAAAACATAAACTGCAATTGAGCTGACCAATCACATTGGGAAACTTTTTGATGATTTCTTATTGGTGCCCTCTAAAATTGGTCAAGCCTTATTGTTAAAAGTTCCTAGTCCTTTTGTTTAATTAGCTGGTTATAAATATTTGTATTTATTCCACATTAGATAAATTAAAATTAAAAATTTATTATGCGCGCATAGTAAATTTTTATAAATTTGAAAAAAATAAAACATTACATAATGAAGATATTGGTTTGTATTAGTCATGTCCCTGACACTACGTCAAAAATTAATTTTGTTAATGAAGATAGTGCTTTTGCCAGACTTACATCCGTTTCATCATCAATCCCAATGACGAATTTGGATTGACTCGTGCGATTTGGATGCAACAAAAGCAGCAAGCAGAAGTGACCGTCGTAACTGTTGGAGACATCAGCTGTGAGCCTACGCTTAGAAAGTGTTTGGCAATTGGGGCAAATAAAGCCTTTCGGATTGACATGCAACCCACTGATGGCTTTCAAGTCGCTCAGGAGATTGCTGCGCTTTGTAAGAAAGAAAGTTATGATTTGATCATTGCGGGAAGAGAATCTATTGATTATAATGGTGCAATGGTTCCCGGGATGATTGCAGGATTATTGAACTATAACTTTGTCACCAACTGTACATCTCTAGAGGTTGAAGGAAATCACGCAACTGCTTCCAGAGAAATAGACGGGGGTATTGAAAACGTTTCGTGTGAATTGCCTTTAGTGATTGGAGCTCAAAAAGGATTGGTGGAAGAAAAAGATTTAATTATTCCGAATATGAGGGGAATAATGCAAGCCAGACAAAAACCTTTGGAGGTTATTCCAGCAACTGATTCTGTGGCAAAATCTTCGATTTCAAAATTTGAAAAACCTGCACCCAAAGGAGCAGTAAAGCTCATTGATGCTGACAATATCGATTTATTAATAGACTTGTTACACAACGAAGCGAAAGTAATTTAAACTCAAAATATATTCCTATGGCAATTGTAATTTATGCAGAATCGGAAAATGGAAAATTTAAAAAAACAGCTTTTGAACTTGCTTCTTATGGGAGGGCAATTGCTGACCAATCAGGGACTCCACTCTTGGCGGTCACAATTAATCAAGATGATAATGGGGAACTTGCACAATATGGCGTTAATAAAGTCATAAAAGTAAAAGATGCAGCTTTAAAAGAATTTACTGCCCAGAGTTATGCGGAAGTAGTTTCAATCATCTCCAAAGAAAATAATGCAAATATTGTTGTTTTAAGTTCAAGTGCTAATGCTAAATACATCGCTCCATTGGTTGCGGTTTCGCTTTCGGCGGGCTACGCCTCTAATGTTGTTGCGCCTCCTGATTCATTAGCGCCTTTGACTTTGAAAAGGTCTTGTTTTACAAACAAGGCGTTCAATACAACTTCACTTGTTGCAGGGGTTAACATCATTGGACTTTCAAATAATTCTTATGGAATTAAAGAGAATCCATCTTCAGCTATGGAGACTACAGACTCTAGTGTATCGTTGAGCGCTTCTTCCTTAAAAGTTGAAAATATTGATAAGGTTGTTGGAAAAGTTACCATCGCAGATGCGGATGTTGTTGTCTCAGGAGGACGCGGTTTGAAAGGGCCTGAAAACTGGCATTTGATTGAAGACTTGGCAGAAACACTTGGTGCAGCAACAGCATGCTCTAAGCCTGTCTCTGATATGGGATGGCGACCGCACAGTGAACACGTGGGGCAAACGGGTAAACCAGTGGCTTCTAATCTTTATATTGCCATTGGAGTGTCCGGCGCAATACAGCACCTTGCGGGAATTAATTCGTCTAAAGTTAAAGTGGTAGTCAACATCGATCCTGAAGCACCGTTTTTTAAAGCGGCAGATTATGGAATTGTCGGAGATGCCTTTGAGGTGGTTCCGCAGCTTATCAAAAAACTAAGAGCCTTTAAAAATTTAAATTAATTTATAATCAAAGTGATTACGCACCAACTTAATGACTTGGTCATAGTTTCTTTGGAGTTTAATCCAATGTGTATGTCAAATATTCCAGACTCTAGGATTGTCTCTCCATCATAGCCGAAATAGCTTAATTGCTCAGTACCTAAAGAAAAGCTAATAAATAACATGAAAGCTCTTTTCTTACTTTTTCAAAATCCTTTAACTCTTTTATTGGTCTTACATATCTAGAATACAAATCCTGAATATAAAGCTGAACAACCTCACTTCCTTGTACTTTCGAATGATTCTTTATGGTGACTTCTATTTTAATTGAGTCTCCTTCTTTAATCTTTATTTTTGAAAGCTTTACATTCTCTATCTTGATATTAGAATAATTTAATCCATAACCGAAAGGGAAAAGTGGTCCTTCTTCAACATCAGTGAAATGTGACCAAAAAACAATATCATTACCAGGATCAGAGGGTCTTCCTGTTTTATACTTGTTGTAGTAGATTGGGAGTTGCCCAACTGCTCTTGGAAAGGACATGGGTAATTTACCAGAAGGGTTGAATTCTCCTGTCAGCACCTTGGTGATTGCATTTCCACTTTCAGTACCCAAGTGCCACGCATGTACAATACTTTTTACGTGTTCATTTTCCCACGATAAATCCAGTGGTCTTCCACTTTGTGTGACTAAAATTATGTTTGCATTAACGGCGCTCACAGCTTCTATTAGTGCCCTTTGTAGGCCAGGAAGTTGAATTTCTGATTGGCTTCTTCCTTCTCCTGTCTGAAAAGCATCCTCGCCAACTGCCAATACAACAACATCTGATTTCTTGGCTAAAGCAACTGCTTCTTCAATACCTTCGGTGTTAGTGATGTTTAAATGCGTAGCAAAGGGAAAGCTAACTTTTTTATTTACAAGGTTAACGCCTTTTGCATATTCAAAATTTATGTTTAAATTTTTAAATCCTTCGTAGATTGAAACCGCACTATCACTGTCTGCTGCTAGGCTCCAATTTCCGAGAGGTATGTTTTTATCTTTAGCCAATGGCCCAATAAGTGCGATCTTTTTATCTCCCGTTAAGGGCAATAAATTAGTATCATTTTTTAATAATACAATAGAATTTAAAGCGACTTCTAAGACCAAATCTCTGTTTTCTTTACTTAAAATGATCTGCTCTTCTCTTGTTTCGTCACAATACAAGTAAGGGTCGTCAAATAATCCCAACTGGAATTTAACTCGAAGTACTCTTTTAACAGATTCATCAATTTTAGCAGTTGAAACTATATTTTGTGTATTTAAATCCTTCAAGTGATTGGCATAAAAAGAAGCCTCCATATCCACATCTGTTCCTGCTAGAAAAGCATGCCTAGTCGCATGAATTGGATTTGGTGAAAAACCATGTGTGATCATTTCTGCAATAGAACCCCAATCAGACAAAACGATTCCTTTAAAACCCCAGTCTTTTTTGAGTTTCTCATTAATTAAATAATTATTGGCTGTTGCAGGAACCCCTTGGATGACATTAAAAGAAGTCATGATTGACATTGCACCAGCATCTATTGCTGCCTTGAAAGGCGGCATAACGAAGTTGTGAAGGGTATAGTCGTCGATACTAACAGTGTTGTAGTCTTTCCCTGATTCAGCAAAACCATAACCAGCATAATGCTTTGGACAAGCCAATAATGTATTGGTTCGGTCTAAGTTCTCACCTTGATATCCGATCACTCTTGCAGAAGCAACCAATGAAGCCAAATAAGGGTCTTCTCCAACACCTTCCATTACTCTTCCCCAACGGGCATCGCTTGAGACATCAACCATTGGTCCGAAAGCCCAATTGACACCAGCGGCAGTAGCCTCTTCTGCTGCCATTGCAGCACTTTTTCTTATCAACTCCATGTCCCATGACGAAACTTCGGCGAGTGGTATTGGGGTGATGGTCTTGTATCCATGTATTAAGTCAAAACCAAATATTAATGGAATTCCTAAACGGGTTTGTTCAACGGCGATTTTTTGAAGTTCTCTAACTTCTTTTACACCTTTAACATTAAGCATTGAGCCAATCAATCCAGCCTTGAGCTGATTGTATTTGTTTAGACTTTGACCTTCTTCGGGAATGGGTCCTGTTGCGTCCCAAAATCCGTTCAGCTGATTCAACTGACCGATTTTTTCATCCATTGTCATCAAAGACAAGACTGAGTCAACTTTTTGCTCAATTCTCGGGTCTAGATCTTGCGAAAAAACATTTACTTTTAGACATAAATATATTATTCCAAATATTATTTTGGTTTTCATTTCTTATCTGATATTTATTTATTGATAAATCCTTATATAATCGATTTCCATTGAAGATTTAGTGAAATTTGGATCTATTGATCCTCCAAATCCACCTCCCATTGCAATGTTTAGAATTAAGAAGAAGTCATTGTCATATGGCCAACTAGCAGAATTTTTAACTTCGGGTTGATAGGTGTAAAATAATGATCCATCAATCGAAAATTCGATTTTTTCATTGCTCCACAAAGCGGTATAATTATGAAATTCATTGTCAGCGTTCTCGACGGTAATTTTTTTTGTATGTATTGTATTGCCATAACTTGTGCCGTTATGTAAAGAACTGTGAACTGTGCCTAATTGAGAACCTTTGTGTTCCATAATATCAATTTCGCCACAATTTGGCCAACCTACTTGACTGAAATTACTTCCTAACATCCAAATTGCTGGCCACGTACCTGCTCCTGTTGGAAGCTTAGCACGGACATCAATTTTTGAAGCTTTAAAATTAAATTTAGTTTGCGTTGTCATCCTTGTGGATGTATAACTTCACCCGCAGCCATATCGAGATAGCGGCGGTAATTTTTAAAGCGCCATTCCGAGGTGCTGCGTAGGTATCTAGTCTATTAGTATAATATTGAGATTCTCCATTTCCCCATCCATAATTATTTCCTACTTCATAAACCCAATTAACAGTGCATGGACTTCCATCTTGATTAAATTCATCTGCCCAAATTAGCACATCAAAATTTCCTTTTGGATTGGCATCTTCTATGGTACCAGGGCAAGTAGCCGTTTCCCCCAATTCACCGTCAGGAGATTCTATTTCGCTAGGATCTGCTCCAGAACAAGAGTTAATCATTATTAAAACGAGAAAAAGGTACAGGTAATGCATTAATTAATAAGTGATTAGATATTTAAAAAATAGTAATAAATTAAAACAAAGCCCTTTCCATTTTGGTTAGGGCTTTGTTTTTTAATCAAACTTAATTAGTTCGTGTAACTAAAGTCATCTATGTAAGCTGTAACAGCCTCATAGTTATTTTCACCATTAAACTGGACAACAACCTTTGTGAAGTCTGTTCTTGCACTTGATTCTGAAAAATCAAATGTAAGTTCTGTCCAAGTATCATATTCATAAGTTTGTTCTTTTTGAACTTGAGAATTCCATGGCTCACCAGAGGTGCCATCTTGCAATTTCAACCAAAGTGTTTTGCTTTGAGTATGAGCAACTGCTGGAGTAGGAACGAACACCTTTAATTTAAACTTATTCTTAGTTGATAAATCAAAAGTTGCACCATCAGATAACTCAAATTGAATGTTTGCATATTGTCCTCCAGTATCTGTGTACTTAATCGAATTGGCAGAAGTGTTAATTCCTGTTGCAGAGGGGTTTGCAGCCACTTCATAACCACAAGCGTCTCCAACCCAAGTAATGTTTCCACTTCCTTCAGCGTCATCAGCTGGATTTACTGGAGCTCCATAAGAAAAATCATCTATATAAGCTGTAACAGCCTCATAGTTATTTTCACCATTAAACTGGACAACAACCTTTGTGAAGTCTGTTCTTGCACTTGATTCTGAAAAATCAAATGTAAGTTCTGTCCAAGTATCATATTCATAAGTTTGTTCTTTTTGAACTTGAGAATTCCATGGCTCACCAGAGGTACCATCTTGCAATTTCAACCAAAGTTTTTTGGAATTAATCCTTACGATAAAAAAACCTTTAATTTAAACTTATTTTTAGTTGACAAATCAAAAGTTTCACCTTCAGCTAACTCAAATTGAATGTTTGCATATTGTCCTCCAGTATCTGTGTACTTAATTGAATTGGCAGAAGTATTAATTCCTGTTGCAGAAGGGTTTGCAGCCACTTCATAACCACAAGCGTCTCCAACCCAAGTAATGTTTCCACTTCCTTCAGCATCATCCGTTGGGTCAGTTCCTACTACAGCAGGATTACATCCATTGGCTTCAGTACCACTAACATCTTTACATTTGTCAATATTATCTAAAACTCCATCTCCATCAGTATCAGGAACAGCATCTCCTAGTGTCCCACCAGCGATATTATCTACCCAATAAGTTCCATTTAATGCAACTCCAAATCCAATAAAAATTACTATTTTTTGGTATTGATCTAATACTACTTCAGCAGTTTCATGATCAGGATAACTATTTAATGCATCTGTTCCAAAATCAAATGTTAAGGTTTGCCATCCCGATTGGGCTAAAGAAAGAGCTTGCACTTCGATAGATTTTTTTGATTCTTCGTTACCTGTTACATTACCAGTAGGGTTTCCATCTTCATCCTTTGCACCAGATTGATAGAAATCCATTGTGATGATAGATTTTGTTCTCACATCAACGTGCTTGGTAAGATTAATCGAAGGTGCCTCGTAAGCAATACCTCCGTTGGTAATCACTCCAACTTTAGATGTACTTCCATCCATAGCCGCTACAGACTCAATGGTAAACGTTGCACCACCAGCATTTGTGTCGTCTCTTAAATTCAACCCAGTTGCGTCTTCAAAGTCAGCTAATACTGTTGCTGCTTCAAAAGTGATTGTGTGCTCCTTTTGCTTAGAAGACCCAGTCGAACCAGTAGCGGAAGCTGTTACCTTAATCGTGTAAGTCGCCGAGGCCTCAGGATAAGCGTAAGTAACCTTTGGTCCACTTGAAGCTTTCACATCTGCATCGCCGGTTGCAGCTGCATCTCCAAAATCAACGGAAAAGGTCACGTCGGAATCAGTAAAAGTGGAAGTTGGTGTTACACCAATTTCATTTCCATTATCGTTCTCTACCGATATGGTAAAATCAACACCTGTGATTGTTAGTACAACCGCATCATCGTCATCCTTACACGCAGAAAAAGCGGTTAAAAAAAGTAGGGCACACAAACCCTTTTTTAAATAATTCATAATAGTTTGGTTAAGATGATTTAATTAATATTTCTAAAATTCATTTAATACCCGGGGTTTTGTCCCCATCTCTCTTTTGCATTTGACAATTCCAATTCAATCAAAGGAATTGGAAAAATTTCATTTTTACCTGAGGTAAAGTTTTCAATTTCTGATGCAGCTCTATCTGTTCTGACCAAATCAAAGAAGTGATGACCTTCACCAACAAGTTCTACTCTTCTTTCATCGAATATGGCTTGCGTCAAGTTTGCTCCCAGAAGGTTAACATCTCGACTTGTGTCGATTACTCCAAAGGCCCTTCTTCTTACTTGATTGAGATAATCTAAAGCCTTGGTGTCATCTGGACTTGATTTTTTATTATTTGCTTCTGCCGCCATCAATAATACATCCGCATACCTAATGGCCCTGTAATTGTTTGGATTGGTTAAATTGTTGTCTCCCAAATTTAAATCGCCTTGCCTGGGGATATATTTACGATTGTAATAGCCTGTGTTACCTCTACTTTCATCATAATTTACAGCAGGATAACGTTTTTTCCAAGCCAAAATATCTAAAATCGCAACGTCTTTTCTTTTGTCTCCAGATTCAAAGGCATCAACAACTTCTTGGGTTGGCGTATTGAATCCATATCCTGAGTCGAAAGTACTTCCCGAGTAAGATCTCACACCACTAAAACCAATGGCGACATTTCCTTCACTACATTGCAAGCAATCAAAACTTCCTCCTTCTACGTCTGAATATTGTACTTCAAAAATTGATCCTGAGCCATTCTCTCCAGTATGCTCAAATATTGAAGCATAATTGGCAGCTAAACTGTAATTGTTACTATTAATTACTTCTTCTAAGACCTGACTCGATGCTTCAAATTTTGTTGCATCATGTTTTCCATGGAAGAGATACACTTTTCCCAATAAAGATTTTGCAGCACCTCGTTTCACCTGATATTTATTGGGTTGTTCCGCAGGCAATCCTTTGATAGCGTCTAATAAATCTGCTTCAATTAAGCTGTAAAGCTCAGAGAGGTCTGCAGTTCTTTCCATTGCATATTGGTCTCCAAACTGAATTCGCTTGTGCGCTATTCTTTTGACTCCGTCAATTTCTTCTGTTTTCATCGGGACATTACCAAACCACTTTGCCAATTCAAAAGCAAAATAAGCTCTTAAAAAATAGGTCTGAGCGATTATATTTTCTCGCCCTTCAAAATCAGTTTTATCTTTAAATTCTAAAGTGTAGTTCGCTCTGTTGAGTCCACCATACATAAAACTCCAAATGTCTCTAAGGTGTTCGTTGACATCGGAGTGGGTCATTGCATCAATCTGCTGAATCCCCGGTTGATCAATCGTAAGTGGGTCTCCTCCTGCAACGGTGTTATCCGAAGCAATTTCTCCGATCAATGCATTCCAAAAAGTAGATTGAAGTAAATCATAGGCTCCAATTAGGGCGTCCTCATAATCCTTCTCAGTATTGAAAAAATCATCTGCATTGGGATTTTTTGATGGAACATCAATAAAGTCGTCTTTACATGAGTTCAGTAGCGAAACTAATGTCAACAAATACAAGCTTGTTTTTATAAGTTTATTCATTGATTAAAATTTTAAATTAAGTCCTAGGAAATACGATCTGGGTACAGGATAGAATCCTTTGTCAATTCCGCCCCCAATTGGTGCTCCAGAAGTGGCTGAGGGATCGTATCCCAAATAGTTAGTAAAAGTGTGCAGGTTATTTACCGAAAGGTAGATCCGTATCGATTCCAAACCGAAACTTGAAACACTGTCGTCCAATCGATAACCCAACTGAACATTTTGGATTCTGAGGTAAGAAGCGTCTTCAACATAATAATCTGAAAAAAACTGATTGTTTACACTCGCCTTTGAAGTTACCCTTGGAATGGTGGTGCTTGTCCCTTCAACTGACCATCGGTTCAAATAATAGTCTCCTTTGTTGGCAAGTAATTCTACCCGCTCATAATCCCTTATCATTTCGACTCCTAAAGAAGCATAGGTCGATACGCTTAAATCGAAATCCTTATAATTAAATCCAAAATTAAAGCCCATTACTAGGTCTGGAATGGGATCCCCCAAATAGGTTTTGTCTTCTTCCGTTATTAAACCATCAGGAATGGGTTCGTTGTCTTTGTTTCTGATATCAGTAAATCTCAAATCTCCAGGTAAAGTTTTTAAGGAACCCGCTACAACCGGACCTGCATCGACCTCGTCTTGATTTTGAAATATACCGTCGGTTTTATATCCATAAAAATATCCTAAAGGTTGTCCCGCTTCCATACGGGAAGGGAAGATCCCTAATCCAACGCCAAATCCACCTCCTTTTTCAAATCCATTTTCGCCTGCAACGAAAGTCACCTCATTCTCTAGCTTGGTGAGGTTATAATTTATATTGAAACTTAAATTCTCTGTTATTTGATCTCGGTAAGAGACTGAAAACTCAACTCCATTATTTTCCACTGTTCCAGCATTAATTACAGGGGGTGAAGATCCTGGAGATCTTGATCCCAAAACTCCTGCAACCTGAGCGCTTATCAATAAATCTTCTGTTCTTTTTGAAAATACGTCAAGAGTAAGATCGAGTTTGTCCCCAAAGAAACTCGCATCAATTCCAAAGTTGGAAGTTATTTGCTCTTCCCATTTAATATTTGGATTTGCCAATCCCCCTTCCGCCAAACCTACCAAAAGATCTTCGGTAGTTTTCTCATCATTTTTAACATAAACTGCTTCTCCGCTAAGAACAGATAAGAAACCATAATCTCTTATTCTGTCATTTCCAATAATACCATAACTAGCTCTAAATTTTAAGACGTTGATAGTGGAGCTATCATTCCAAGAAGCTCTTCTTCAGAGGCAACCCATCCCACAGAAGCCTGTTGGGAAATAGCCAAATTTGTTGTTCTGGGCCAAATCTTGTAGAGCCGTCCCTTCTGATCATACCAGAGAATAAATATTTTCCTTTATAATTATATTGAATTCTTGAAAAATAAGAAAGTAACCTTACATCAAAAGTATTTGCCTCTCTGTCTAGCGATGCTTGATCATAACGATTGGTAACCATCAATGCATTACCGACATAAGCATCTGCAAGGGTATTACCGACAAGATTTCTACCCGTTAGCCCTGTGAATTTTCCTGCAGTTCTACCAATGCTGAAGTCCCTATATTAATCTTTCAGGTTGTCCGTCTTCGCTAATATGTTTATTGGAATAATTTATAAAATACTCCTGGTGAAATCCATATAAGTGTCTTTATTTTCAGTAACCTCATTGGTTTCCGTAGTAGCGTTTTTACTACTTCCATAAAAAACTTCTGGTCTGAAAACATCCGAATTAACAACAGAATAGTTTGATTGAAAATTAGAAGTCACTTTGAAGTTCTTTAAAAAGCTGTATTCCACAACTGGGCCTCCTTTAAATTTATCAATTAAAGTGGTGTTATAAGTATTCTCAATTTGAGCCAGAGGATTAATAATCTCTCCTCCCAACCTATCCGCTATCGTATATCCAGCAGACTGCGATGAATCATAAATTGACAAAATTGGATTCATATTGGTTGCGTTAAACAAAACTGAACCCGTAGAGTTTTCTTGTAAAACGTTTCTTTTGGAATGTGTGTAAATTGCTGTGGAAGAAATAGAAATATTTTTTAACAAATCGTGTTTTAGATTCATTCTACCAGTAATTCTATTAAAATTAGATTTTTCTGGACCGACAATTCCTTTTTGATCTAAGTGAGATAATCCGAAAGAGACAGCAGTCTTATTAGTTCCAAAACTACCATTTAGGTTAAGGTCAGAAATGGGTGCCATTTCAAAAACCTCATCTTGCCAGTCTGTTCCTGCTTTGGGATAAATGACAAATTCAGGATCTTTATTCCCAGCTGCTGCAGCTTCATTAACAAAAATTGCATAATCACGTGGCTGAAGTAAATCAAGTTTTTTACTGGTCTGCTGAATTCCGAAAAAAGCGTCTAAGTTGATTTTTAACTTACTGTTCTTCTTACCAGATTTTGTTACTATTAATATAACACCATTGGCTGCTCTAACTCCGTAAATTCCAGCAGTAGCATCTTTAAGTATGTTGATACTTTGAATATCATTTGGGTTAACTACTGATAAATCTTCAATAACATTTCCATCCAATAAAATTAAAGGATTGTTATTACCATTTGTAGAAACCCCTCTGATTCGGATGTTTAAATTACTTCCAGGAGCACCAGAACTTGAAGAGATAAGTGATGGCAACCGCTAATTCGCTTGCTAAAAAAGTATGCGCCATATCACCAAAATCAATAACACCAGTTAGCACCAGTAACTTCTTTTTTACCAGAAGATTGAACATGAAGCCTAAAACGACTTCCTCTAGTTCGCTATTAGAAGGAACAAGTCCAATCTGAAGATTAATTTCTCCATTAAATACATAGGAAAAAGACTCAAATCCCAAGTAAGAAAAAACAATGGTCGATCCAGCTTCTATATTAGAGATGCTAAAATTCCCGTCAAAATCAGTTACTACTCCGTTTTGGGTATTTTGAACAACAATACTCACTCCAGGTAACGGAACTCCTGTGCTATTATCTTTTACAGTACCCGTAGCAGTTGATTGCGAGTAGAGAATGTTTGTAAAGGTTAAAACAACAAAAAGAAAATTGGCAATTTTTTGTTTCATTTAAATGTTTTATTGTAATTAATTTTGATCAGCTTTTGTTCCGCATTAGTTATTGTAGAATTATATTTAATTCCTTATTGTCTCATACAACTATATAAAATTAACTAAAATTGTACGAAATGTTCATGAAACGCATACAGCAAAAAACATACGTTAAAACATTGAGCCCTTAAAAGAATATATAAAAGAGGTTTTACTTAAAAAAGTCATTAAAAACGATATTTTAGAAATGAATATGTTTTATATATTCAAAGGTAAAATTTGTTTTTGTATAGTTAATGTTGTAGTAAAATGGGGGGAAATAAACCCCTACAAAGTCATAATATAATCTACGATATTCTGTTCTCTGTTCAAGCTCATCTTTTTTCGGAGTCTATAACGCTTAATCTCGACACTCCTAACTGAGATGTTTAAGAGAGGGGCAATTTCTTTAGATAAAAGGCTCAAACGAAGGAAAGCACAGAGTCTTAAATCGTTGTGGGTCAAGGAAGGGTGAATCTCTTTTATCTTTCTGAGAAAGTCTCTGTCCGCATTGTTAAATGCATTTTCGAAGAACTCCCAATCGTCGTTGCTCTTCAAGTTTTTATTTATTCCCTTAATTAATTTTTTAACCTTAGGGTCACCATCTAATTCTTTTAAATTTCTTTTGATCTCATTGAGAAAGTCGTTTCTTTTGATCGTACTCATCGTTGCTATTGCAATTTCCCTATTTTTACTTTCAAGGTCTTTTTGCAACTGTTCATTTCTAACCTCCATGAGTGCACGGTCATTTGCTAGCTCAACGAGTTGGAGTTTTCTGAATTTGACTTTAATAAGTTTATTTTTAATTTATTTGATAATAAAAATCAAAAATCATATTTACCAAGAAGATTGAGGCAAGAAATAAAATAAAATAAATAAAATACATCCCATTAGAAAAATACCATGGCGGAAGGATAGAAATTTTTTTAGAACTAATACTTTTTGAAATTTCGTTTCTGACTTTAGTGCGAGCTTTCAAAAAATACTCTCCAGTTGGCAAGTTGTTTAAGGCCAATCCTGCACTAGATGTCCAAGGCCTCCAATCTTGATCAAAACCAACTAGCATGAACTGATACATAACCTTATCATACTTTTGATAATTAAATGATGAAATAAAAAATTTAATATTATTGTTTTCAGTATTTAAAGTTAATTCTTGATTTAAAGGCAGATAAGTTTGATCATTAGATTTATCGGTCACTCTGATTTTTTCAAAACTTACAATAGGTCTTGCTTTTTTTATTTTCCCTAAGTCAACTAATAAATACCCTGTATTAGATCCTAAAAGATATTTAGATCCTTTATGTTTCGCAACATGTTCAAACCCTAAAACATTGTTTGCAGTGTTCTTTTCAAAATAAAAGGATTTAAATTTAAATTCATCTGAAAATATATCTTTGAATAGGTAATGAATTTTACTGTTTGAAAACATCCAAAAATTTCCATTATCGTCATTTATCATTTTGCCAGACAAATAATTACTAACTTCGATTTCATTGGACAGAGCCAGGTCTTTAAAAAATTTAAAGTCCTGTTTGTCATATCTAAATACACCATCCGGATTATTATAAAAAATCTCTGAGTCAAATGATGCCATAGAAGCATTATTTCCTTTTTTTACTGATTCTTCAAGTCCTTTTTCTTTTACTATTGTTAGTTCAGCGTCTGTTTTTAGACTAAATACACCTTTATATTCATGACTAACAAGAATTAATGAATCATTTACAAACTCAATAAATCTTGAAGAAATATCAAACCCTTTCAATTTATTTCTTATCCTCCAATTATTATTAATTTTATTAAGAACAAAAATTCCTTTATAATTCCCCTGTAACAAGATAGAGTTATCTGTTGGATGCTTTTTAAAGATCCAAGTACCTGGTTTATCAGCAATTTTAATTGCAGTGTTGGAATCAATATAAAAAGTACCTAGGTCATGTCCGCAGAGCAGTTGACCGTCAATAACATCAAGAGTCCAAACTTGACCTTCCGTACCATTAATTAGTGAAAATCCTGAGGAAGCTTTATTATTTTTAATAAATAGTCCATGATTGGTTCCTAAATAAAAGTTGTTCTCATGAATAATTGAGGTATATACCGCACCTATCTTTCCAAAAAAATCATTAAATTCTAGAAAAGGTGAATCTGCATTAACACAATCAATTCCGTTATCAAGACCCAACCAGATATTATGATTTTTATCCTCAAAAACTGATAAGATTGTATTGTTTGAAATGCCATTCGTTTTGTTTAATTTTAAAATCATTTTTCCAGATTTATCAAGCCATATCAAACCGTCCGAAATAGTCCCTAGAGCAAAGCTTCCGTCAGAAAGCATAATTGCACTGTAAAGTTTATGGTTCCAAAAAAAGAAATCACCTTTAATTTTCCATTTAACAATTTTATTTCCCTTTAAATAAAAAAATCCAGACTTATCTGTTAATATTAGAAGTTCTCCTTTGATTTTAAAAAGCCCAATAATAACTTGATTTTTCAACCTTTCATCCTGACAAAGCAAATATGGCTTCCCACTTCTGATTTCTATCAGACCCCTTCCACTTACCTGATAAAAAACCTGATTATCAACTTTAAACGACTTAAGTAGTGTTCCACCTGCCTCAAGAAATTGGACTTCACTGGAATCTTCCTCTATAATTATAAAGCGACTCAAGGACTGGAAAATAATCTTATCGTTGTAATCAATTATGTTCCAAAACTGTTCATCTTCAAGTATATTAATATCTAATTTTTTAGATTGAACAAATATTGTTAAAATTCCGTTTTCTGTGTTTTCCCAATATCCAAAATCCATATAAGTTCCAATATAAATTCTATCGCCAATAACTTTCACAGAACGAATTATTGACTCATTTGGACTAGGGTTAAGCTCCCATTGGGATCCATTAAATGTTAATAAGCCTTTATTATTTGCAGAGTAAATCTTTCCCTGGCTGTCTTGAGATATCATCCAATTTTGATTTCCAGCACCACTTTGCTGAATATCGTATTTTATTATGGGAGGTATTGCCTGCGAAAAAGAAATCCACATGGAAAAAAACAAGAGTAATGAAAAAACATTTCTCAACATGAAAAACTTATTAGTTTGTATTTTTAAATTCTGTTTAATCAAATGTATTAGATTAAAAACTTAATAAAAATACAACTAAATAAATTCATCTAAAGTGTTTTCAAACAATGACATTTAAACTGTCGCAAGAATTGATATCTATTTAACCTAAGAAAATAATTTTGAATTGAAAGTTTGGAAGATGAAACTTCGTTTAAATCATTTTTATTTTTTAGAACCTCCAATGGTTCTAATGTCATAATTGATTTTAAAAACCGTATATCTCGGCTGAATAACATAAGATCGAGTAGAAGAAAAGAACTGATTAAAACTATCTCGGTTTATTTGCCGATCATCAAAAAGATTCGTAACCCCAACTCCAAACTCCCATTGAGATCCGCTTTTGGAATACACCAAATCTGCTTCCAAAAAACGATATTCGTTTAAGATCTGTTGTTCATTTCTGTAGTAATTATAAGTGTATTTTGCGTTAAAAACGAAACCTTTTGCAAAATAGGCATCTACTCTTGCATATGGAGAATCTGTGTAAAAAAAATTATTATTTTCCCCCGTATTGTAATCCCTTTTGTTGTAAGAATAACCAATTTCGATATTTGGTTTCGTTCTGAAATTGGTAGCAATATTAAATCTATAGCTTTGGTTAAAGCTACTCGACTCTGTTGGGAACCCATTGATCAGAGTTGTTGAAATCACTGTAATTAAAATTGATGTTTAGCCCACTTTTGAAATTTTTAAACCTTTTATCTATCCTGCCGTTCGCAGAATAATTAGTTCTGAGGGAAATT
>CAJJCA010000005.1:0-60000 GCA_905182575.1 uncultured Flavobacteriaceae bacterium
ATAATTTCGCAGGGAATGGCATTGCCATATTCCGTAGAAACTAACTTTCCAATAATATTCTATATGCCTGTATTTTTGCAATTTCAAAAAAATAATTTTCTCCAATTGACACTTCAAAACAAACCTTATCCGGCAGGGTGCCTTTATCAGCGAGCATTAATAAATATTCATTGGCTTGCGCCAAACAAAATGCAACTTGCTCGGAAATGGTTGCTCCTGCATTTTGAAAAATAGCACCAGAAATTTTGAAAGAATTAGAATTTGAATCAAAATAAAATTTCAACCTAATCCTGTAAATCGTTTTCTCTTGATTTTTTCCAGTTTCCAGACTTTATTAAAGCATAAATTGGATCAAAACTTAATCTAAGGTTTGTTCCTTTCTTATCACAAACAGAAAATAGACTTTCTAAATAAGATCGGCTTGGTGGCACCGAAAAAATAATCTCAATTATTTTTGGTTTAAATTCTACTTCTTTAATTAGGGATACAAGATCGATCTCATTTTTATCGAAAAAAGTCAATGCATCCACACCGCCTTTTAAGGCTTTATTTAAAAACGATAAACACCCTTCTTGAGTTTTAGCAAATATAATTTGACCTACAAGCCAATTAGATGGGAAATTTTCATTTAAAGAAATCTTTGAATCAAGATTATCTTTATGATAAACAGGCTTTAGCAAAACTCCTTGTTCAACCTTATGTTATTAGTGAAGTAGCCGCGGCTATTTAAAACAACCCTAGCCTGATTTCTGGTTCGCAACAGTACCCGCCGCATTCCATTGATTAGATTCTAAAAATGAAAAGAATAAATTTTCGACTTGACTCATGTGTAATTGTAAGGATGGAAAGCTTATTCAAATATTAGTAAACTAAATTTAAAAAACACTAAGATATAAAGATTATAAAATGAAAATATTTTTAAAAAAAACTAAGTGCATATTTCCAAATATTTTATAAATCTTATTAACTTTAAAAAAAAATGGCTACATACAAATGTAAATCTTGTGAAATGGCAGTTAACGCTAGCTGTGCTAAATGCGATACCCCTCTAGTTGATGGTTTTTTAACTTTAGAGGACGGAACTAAAGTTCAGGTTTCTAGGTGTCCTGACTGTGAAGGTAAAATTAAATCACCTTCTTGTTGTGGTGTTGAAATGTCTTGTGATATTTAGGGATTAAACTATTTTAGTTATATAGTCAAATAAGAAATTTAAAAAATAACTCAAATGAAAAAATTAATTTTTATTCTATTAGTTGCATGTGTCTCAGTAACGCAAGCACAAAAATTTAAAGGACTAGACAGCAGTCCTCTGGACAAGTCTACTTATCCAGTTGCCAATAAAATAACAGAGAAGGCTGCTATTGTTTATTATAGTCGTCCTCAATTAAAAGGAAGGCTTATGGAAGACATCCTTGCCTATGGCAAGGTTTGGAGAACAGGTGCCAATGAGTCTACTGAAATTATTTTTAACAAATCTGTTAAAATTGGAGAGACCGTAATTCAACCTGGAACTTATTCTTTATATTCAATTCCGTCTGAAGAAAGTTTAATGGTTATTATAAATACTGCGAAAAATACTTGGGGTGCTTACAACTACAAAAAAGATAATGATGTCGTAAGAATCAATTTGGCTGTTATGGAAAGTGATGAAGAGCTTGAAGCCTTGTCGATGGTATTTACAGGTGAAAAAAACAACGCAAAACTTCACATGGGCTGGGGATATGCTAGAGTAGAGATGCCTTTCACTATTCTCTAAACTTATTCTTTTATAAAGAAAAAAACCTCTTCATTTGAAGGGGTTTTTTTATCTTTATTTTTTAATTTTAATTGACCTACAATGGACTTTAATTTCTATGATTTATATTTAAGAGCTGGCTTATCTGATCCAATTGCAAAATCATTAGATTCAATTACTTCCTCTTTTATCGTTCTTGTGCTTGCTTTTATTGTCACCCTAATTTTCAAAAAAACATTGCTTGTTTTTTTTAATCAAATTGCAAAAAGAACCAAATCTAATTTTGATGATTACTTAATAAAAAATAAAGTTCCAGCAACGCTCTCTTACTTTCCCGGATTGTTTGTTTTGATTTGGCTTTTACCAAATACCCTAGAAAACTTTTCAGTGCTTAAGAATCCGGTCTCTGTTGTTTTAGATGTTATCGGGGCGCTTCTGACCATCGGTATTATTAGAAAGTTATTAAATAGCTTAAAAGACTTTTTAAAAATATTACCTGCATTTAAAGACAAACCTATAGACAGCTACATTCAAGTCTTTATGATATTTGTTTGGTTTGTTGGGATTATCACAATTCTCTCTTTACTGTCTGGAAAAGATATAAGTGCCTTTTTGACTACTCTGGGAGCGATGTCCGCAATAATTTTGCTCATTTTCAAGGACACCATCATGGGTTTTGTTGCCAGCATTCAAGTAACGATCAACGACACTGTCAGAATTGGAGATTGGATCACCATGAAAAGCTGTGATGCAGATGGTGACGTTATTGAAATCAATCTTTCTACGGTAAAAGTTCAGAATTTCGATAAAACCATTACGACTATTCCAACCTACAAGCTAGTTTCTGACTCTTTCATAAACTGGAGAGGAATGAGTGAAGCCGGAGGTAGACGGATTAAAAGATCGATTCAGGTTAAGGTGTCAAGCATCAAATTCATTGACGAAAACTCAATAAGTAAGTACGCTAAGATTCAAAGAATCTCTGATTTTGTATCACAAAAATCAAAAGAAATCGAAGATGACAATGCCAAAAAAGGAATTGATAAATCTTTAATGGTTAATGGAAGGAACATGACCAACTTAGGTCTCTTTCGACGTTATGCCCTGGATTATCTAGAAACACATCCAGAAATAAATCAAGATATGACCGTAATGGTGCGTCAACTGTCTCCAACTCCACAAGGAATCCCCATTGAAGTTTACGTTTTTATCAAGGATAAAGTTTGGCTTAATTATGAACAAATTGTCTCTGGTATTTTCGATCATCTCCTTGCATCACTCTCTTATTTTGAGTTAGAATCTTTTGAGCTTTTTGGAGATAAAAAAGTTTGAGTTTTAAAATAATCATTATTTAAATTATTTATATTTAAAAAAATTAATTTATGTCAATTAAAGACCTGTATACACCAAGCTTTAAAAATCGAAACCGTAGTCATTTTGCATCAATTGTTAAGATTGCTTTAGCAGATGATATCATTACGGAAGAGGAAAAAGCTTTCATCGACCGATTGGCAATTTATTTAGAGATCGAGCCAGAAATGGCAGATAAAATAATGGAATCTCCTGAGGATTATAAAATCAGCCCACCTTCTGATGAAAAATCGAGGCTAGAACGTCTTTATGATATTGGACGCATGGTCTATGCTGACTACATCGCTGATGATGAAGAAAAAATGCTGATGAAGCGAATGGTTATTGGGCTTGGATTTGAAATTGAAAGTGTAGAATCTCTTGTGAACAACGCATTAGACCTTATAGAAGAAGGTTTAGATCAGGACGAATTTGTAGAGAGGTTTAATATTTAAAATCACTTAATTTATAGGTGATTTCATCGTCTGCTATCTGTTCCACAGGATCAAGAGCTATTCGATTTGGAAAACCATATTGTTTGTTGTAGTTAACTCCAAAAGAACTTGGATCACTTTTAGCTTTCTCCTCAATAAAATCAAAGAAACCATTGATCGTCCTGAAGTCGTAATGCACTTCGGGATTGTAATTCTCTCCATTAATTGAAACGATCGTTTCCTCTACAACACGTACTTCATTTGGAAGTCGATATTCCTCCGTACAATAACACGAAATCGTCTGAGTGAAGTAGTAATCGTTTGTGTCTAATTCCTCCCACTTAGCCAAATTAGTCTCAAAATCCGTTTGAGGATTCTGAGGGTTATCATCATTACAACCAATTAGAAAGATTGCAAATAACAAAAATATATTATTTGTTAATGTAGCATCTAAATAACACTCTAATGACAAATTTAATGCCAGTATTTATTTTTTATAGAACTTATTGAAACGCCAGTAGGATAGAATCCCAAGTATAGAAATAATTACAAGGGCGTAATACACGAAATTAGGAGTGATAATCTTATCGCCACTTGCATAAGAATGAAGTCCAACTAAGTAGAAATTAACACCGAAATAAGTCATTAGAATACTTGCAAAAGCAACAATACTCATAAAGTTAAAAGTCCAATTACTCCGTAATCCAGGAACTAAGCGCATGTGAATTACAAATGCGTAAACCATGATACTGATAAGTGCCCAGGTTTCTTTTGGATCCCAACCCCAATATCTCCCCCAACTTTCATTGGCCCACATGCCTCCTAGGAAATTCCCAATGGTAAGCATAATTAAACCGACGGTTATTGATAATTCATTGATTATTGTGAGTTCTTTTATATTCAATTCAATTTTTTCTTTATTTTTTTTATTGGTCAACAGCATTAACAACAAAGTCACAACTCCTATGATCATTCCGAGTGCAAAAGGTCCATAACTCCCGACAATAACTGCAACGTGAATCATGAGCCAGTAACTGTCCAAAACAGGCTGTAAATTTGCTATTTCAGGGTCCATCCAGTTCCAATGCGCAATCATTAAAATCATGGAAGAAACAAAAGCGGTTGAAGCCAATGTTAAGTCAGATTTTCTTCCAAAAATTAATCCCGAAAAACAAAGTTGCCCAAGCAACATAAATCATTGATTCATAGGCATCACTCCAAGGTGCATGCCCCGAAATAAACCACCTTGCGATCAAGCCTCCTGTGTGGAGGATAAAAAGGAAAAGAATTATATATTTTAAAAAAACTATTAAAAACTTTAGTGCTTTATTGTTTTTAAATATTTGAACTAAAAGAACAACAAACAAAAGCATGCCAGCATAGAGATACCAGCTGAAAAGCTTCTTAAATATGTCGTACTTATTGTAGGTGATTTCAGCATCTATTCTTTTGGCTGAAGGCAACACCTGCTTGCCAAATTTCCTTTGAAAGCCTTCTATGCTTTCTAACAAACCATTGGATTGCTCATAGTCCCCTCCGTTTTTAGCCAACCTAAGGGCATTGAAATACAAAGGCAATATGTTATAGACATAAAGTGAATCCTTTCCTTTGAAACTCGAATCTTTTAATTCTGGATAAGAAACCCATTTGTTAGATAATTCATTGGGAATTGGAAAAATTCTTAAAACCTTTCCTTCCAATGCTGAATACAACAAATTTACCCTCCGGTCTACTTCAATAAAATCTTTTTGGAATTGATTCGGTACTGCAGCGCGATAAGCACTTTCTAATTGAGAAGATATTTTATAATTTCCTTGGTCATCAAAAAACGAAACCAAAGAAGCCTTTTTTTGCTTCGAGTCTACTTCAAGAATACTTCTTAAACTATCATTGCCTCTTTTTAGATAAATAATTGGGATGTTATACCAAACCGCAGGGTTTTCAATCATCGACATCATCACCTGATCGGCATTAAGTTCGCCATATTTGTCACTCTTACTTACTTTCCTCAACAACTCTGAAGAAAAAGTGTTTGCTGGCTTCATCCTTCCCCCAAGGTCTTGGATCACAAGGCGACCAAATTTTCGCGCATGTTCTTTCGAAACTACATTTGTATTAACTACTGAATCAAAATTAAATACGGGACGCGTGGTGTGTCCATGAGATTGTCCATTGGCAAAGGAAAGACCAAACAACAAAAGCATCAATGTTAAACTTTTCTTTTTCTGCTTTAACTTTTCAAGCTTTGCAGATAAATCTTTAAATCGAGTTTTGCCAATAAAAAAGATTCCCATCATACTTAAATACAATAAAATATAACCCGCATAGGTAATATTCGTTCCCCAAAAATCATGATTTACCGAAAGTACCGTTCCGCGTTCGTCAGGGTCAAATGAAGCTTGAAAAAAACGAAATCCTTGATGATCTAATACGTGATTCATATAAACCTCATATTCAAAGGGATCTTTGTCCTCGACTGTAATCTCACTCTTAAATGAAGAATAGCTTTTTTCTGTACCAGGATATTTTTCCGCAATAAAATCATTCAATCTAATTGAAAAAGGCAATTCCTTTCTTAGAGAACCATATTTTAAATAAAAATCCAATCCCCCTAAAGTTATTTTCTTCATGTTATTAGAGATTCCTTTGCCTCCAAGAATCGTAATTGAATCAGATTGGTTTCCCGCAATTATATTTAATCTTAGCGCATCTTCCGCTTGTTTTGTTTCTTCTGAAATTTTAACCCATTCAAATTGTCCTCTTAGAGGAGGATCTGGAATTACAAATTGGAAATTGGCTAAATTATATAACGATCTCAATTGGAGAGTCTGCTCAATTAATTCTTCAACATTTCCTGTTTGTTGATCGGCCATTCTCATGTAACTCCCCTCGAAAGGTGATGTTATGTAATGGAGTCCGCCTTCTGATCGCAGATTTATTGCGCCCGCAATAGGGTTGTTAAGGGTAAACAGAATGTTATGAATACTTGCAACCTCCCCCTCTTTTAAATAATGGTCATGACGCGAACCATCTCCCGATTCAACAATCTTTATGTAACGGTCTCCACTGTCGTTCAGGACCAGTTGTTCCTCAACATCCTCAGTATAGTTGAGATAATTTATAGAAAATGGAATTTTATTAAACTGATTGTCCCAACTGAAATCATTGTTGACATGCTCGGAAAACAAAAAGTCTTTTTCGAGTGTTTTACGCTGAGCAATGCCGTCAATCTCGCCTTCAACAAAGACTGTTAAATAAGTTTTATCCGTTAGAAAAGTGTTCTCAGTTGCTCCCTCTCTGATCGGCATTACGCCTTCATAACCAAAATATCTTGTAATAAATGCTCCGAAAATGATCAAAATAAAAGAAAGGTGAAGCATTAAAACCGTCCATTTTTCTTTTCTAAATAATTTATATTTAAAAATATTTCCGAAAAAATTAACCATTAATAAGACTAAAATAAGCTCGAACCACCAAGCGTTATAAATCCATATTTTAGAGGTATCCGTACTGTACCAACTCTCTATGAATGTTCCCAATGCCATTGCGGTAGGAAAAACAACAAAAAGAATTGCCATTAAGCGGTTTGAAAACAAATACTTTAGAAATTTTTCCTTCATTATCAATTGATATCTTTTCGCTTACAAAGATACTTGTTGAGATTTAATTACAACAAAATCAAACTATCAAATTGAATGCAATAAGAAATAATTCGATCAAAACTGAAATGAAAACACTTTGAAAACAATTTCGCGGCTAAACTGAGCCGATATGGCAGCCAAGTAAGACATTGCTGCTAAAACAGATACCGCCAATTGAATGAAGTTAAAGATGTTCATGCCCTTCATCTTGATATACATCGTTGCAAACGAGCCGCTTCATCCTACTATTAGGATGGAAACAGGAATCATTAAATAATATTTTGAAAGATAATTGCGCCGAAGGGTGCTGTAGAAACTCTATGAGTGATTTAGATAATATAAATTTAGGTAAAAATATCTTTATGTATTTTTGAAAATGATTAAAATCGTATTGTTAGGAGCTGGGAATCTCGGTCATCATTTTCAAAAACTTTTTCATGAAGCTGAAAATGTTGATTTGGTTCAATGGTACAATAGAGATTTAAGTGCAATTAGAGTTTGCTGAAAAAGACACTAAGATCACTAATGAACTTTCTCAATTAGAAGACGCAGATCTTTATATAATTGCAGTTTCAGATAATTCCATAGCCAAAGTAAGTTCCCAAATGAATAGGCAGCGCTTGGTTGTCCATTGTGCAGGTGGCGTTGACATGAAAATCTTAGAATCTGGAGGAAGAAAAGGCGTGTTTTACCCTTTGCAAACTTTTACAAAATCACATGAATTGTCTTTTAAAGACCTTCCCATTTGTATTGAAGCTGAAGATGAAAAGGATAAAATCACATTATTTAGCCTCGCAAAAGAACTTGGCGCACTCCCTTATGAAATGAATTCTAGTCAGAGGGAAGTGTTACATTTGACTGCAGTTTTTATCAATAATTTTGGAAATCATCTTTTTAATATTGGGATTAAAATTGCCGAATCAAACAATATTCCTTGGTGGATTACCGAATCCAATTATTCTTGAAACAGCAAAAAAGGCAATTGCACAAGGACCTGAAAAGTCTCAAACTGGACCTGCAATTAGAAATGATGAAAACACAATTAAAAAGCACTTGGATTTATTAGAAAATACTCAATACAAAGAATTATATTTAAATCTTACAGCTTCAATCAAACAGAACAATGAGTGAAAAAAATTACAAAGAAAAATTAAACAACATCAGAGCTTTTATTTTCGATGTCGACGGAGTGCTTACCGATGGTAGGGTATTGGTGACAACCTCTGGAGAACTGCATCGTTCTATGAACACAAAAGATGGATTTGCAATGAAATTTGCCTTAACAAACGGCTATAAGATTGCCATTATATCTGGTGGGACAAACGAAGGCGTAAGAGATCGTTTTGAAGAACTAGGCGTTCAAAAAGTTTATTTAGGTGCACATCAAAAAGACGATTCTTTTGACGATTTTGTAAAAGAAAACAATCTCAATTCAAGCGAGGTTTTGTACATGGGTGATGACATTCCTGATCTCTCAGTGATGGAAAAGTCAGGTCTTTCGACCTGTCCCAACGATGCAGTAACTGACGTAAAAGATGCTGCAGATTATATTTCTCATAAAAAAGGAGGAGACGGCTGTGTCCGTGAAATCATAGAACAGGTCCTCCGAGTTCAGGGGAATTGGCCTTTTGGGAAAAATAACAAATAAAGCTTTTGGATATATATTCACTTAATGGCTATGAAATAATTCTGGCCTCTGGATCTCCAAGAAGGAAAGATTTTTTGAATCAAATCGGCTTGCCTTTTACCATCAAGACCTTTTGATGTAGAGGAAAGTTTCCCCAACTATCTAAAGGGCAGAGAAATTGCTGATTACATTGTCGCAAAAAAGTCAGCCCCTTTCAAAGAAATCATTCAGCCAAAACAAATTGTCATCACTGCCGATACAATCGTTTGGTGTGAAAATGAATATTTGGGAAAGCCAAAAGACGAAACCGATGCAAAAAAAATGTTGCAAAAACTTTCTGGAAAATCACACGAAGTGATAACAGCAGTTGGATTTCTTTTTGATGGTCAATTTGACATCATCACCGAAATAACTGAAGTGCATTTTAAAGCGCTTTCGGAAATTGAAATTGATCAATACATCAGTCAACACAATCCGTTAGACAAGGCTGGAGCCTATGGCATTCAAGACTGGATCGGGGAAATTGGAATTATTAAAATTAATGGCAGTTACACCAATGTGGTCGGATTACCTCTCGCTCAGGTTTTTCAAAAAATTAAATCTATAATTCAGAATTGATTCTTTTTTTTAAATAATGTAACTTAAACCTTAAAATCAAAACAAGTGATACACAAAATATTTAGCAGTCTGTTTCTTGTTTATTCTTTGATCAGCTGCTCAGAGCAGCAGTTAAATTCAGAAAAAGTTAATCTTAGCAACGAATTCAAGTCTTATTGGTTTGATGGGAAAGCAGAAATATCTACTTACAGTTTGTCTCAATCGAGGTATGGGGAAATGCGTTCGGGAAATGCTGTTTTGATTTTTGTAACAGAAGATTTTTTAAAAAATAAACAAGTAAAAGCTAACATTTCTTCCGAAAAAAGTGAGTCTGTATTAAAGCTTAAATCGTACCGTTAATTTCTTAACCGGAATCTATCCTTATCACATCATGAACAGTTCTTTCGTTTCATTGGAGGAGAAAGAATCTTTAAGAAAAATAACAGCTTCCATTCAAGAATGGTGTGGGCATACTTACCTTCAGCTCAATAAAAAATCAGAGCTTAAGATCAAAAGACATTCTTATTTTGAGGGAGAAGCAGATCAAGAACTTAATTTTAAAAATGCCTTGACAGAAGAAGAGCTTTGGAGTACAATCAGAATAAATCCCAGCAGCTTGCCCATTGGAAATTTAAACATAATTCCCTCCTTGGATTTATTGCAGCTGAATCACTTAAGAATAAAACCCTATCAAGCGATTGCGAAATTAGATTTCAAGAATAATTATTTTACTTATAGTCTTGAGTTTCAAGATTTAAATCGTTTACTTAAAATTAAATTCAAAAATAGTTTTCCCTACCAAATAGAAGGATGGGAAGAGTTTTCACTTAAGGAAAACATTCAGCTGAGCAGGGCAAATCGATTGACCACAAAAAAAATTAGTTATTGGCAAAATAATAAATTAGGAGATGAAAAATACAGAGACAGCTTACTACTCAATCCATAAGATTATGATGCGTTTCATTATCTTTATTATGAGCATGAACCTCATTCATGCCCAAAGTTCTTCGGAGATCTACAAAAGTATTCAGAAGTTAAATTTCCTGGGTTCAGTACTTTATGTTGCAGCACATCCGGATGATGAAAACACAAGAATGATTTCTTATTTTTCAAATCACCTTCTTGCGCGAACTGCCTATTTATCTCTGACAAGAGGAGATGGAGGACAGAATTTAATTGGATCTGAATTAAGGGAAGCTTTGGGTTTAATAAGAACACAAGAACTGTTATCAGCCCGACGCATTGATGGTGGAGAGCAATATTTTACAATGGCCAGCGACTTTGGTTACTCAAAACATCCAGATGAAACATTTTCGATTTGGGATAAAGAAAAAGTTCTTTCACAAACCATTGAAAGAATAAGACAATTCAAACCCGATATTATCATCAATCGTTTTGACCACAGAACTCCCGGAAAAACACATGGTCATCACACCAGTTCAGCAATTATAAGCACCGAAGCCTTTGAACTCTCTGGCTCAAAAAACGCTTTTTCTATCTCTGAAATCTGGCAGCCCAAAAGGCTGTTTTTCAACACCTCTTGGTGGTTCTATGGAAGTCGTGAAAAGTTTAACAAATCGGATAGATCCAATTTAATTGAATTTGACAGTGGCGTTTATGATCCTTTAACGGGGAAAAGTAATTCTGAAATTGCTGCAATGAGTAGAAGTCAGCACAAGTCGCAGGGGTTTGGAAGCGCTGCGCAACAAGGTCGTCAGGTAGAGTACCTGGAGTTGATTAAAGGAACGCCACTAAAATCAAACAATCCATTTGAAGGGATTAACACAAGCTGGACGCGCCTTGCAGGCGGTGCTGAAATTGAGAAGCTGATTATTGACGTTATCAATGAATTTAATTTCTCAAAACCTTATCTGAGCGTATCGAAACTTGTTCTGGCCTATGATAAAATCAAAAAACTGAAGAACAAGCATTGGAGTGAAATAAAATCAAAAGAAATTGAAGGTGTTATTTTGCGGTGTCTTGGGGTTGATCTTCAAGTAAATGCTTCAGTGCCTTATGCGATTTTTGGCGAAGAAATAAACATAATAATTAAAGCAGTCAATCCCAGTCCGATAAAAGTTATCATTAAACAGCTTGAAAAAATCAAGCAAACCGAATCAATCGAAAAATTATTGGTGCAAAACTTAGTTTTTAAAAAAAAATTAAAACATATAATAAAAGGGGAGATTAGTAGCCCATATTGGCTTTCTGAGGAAAGTTCAACAGGAATGTACAGCACGTCGAAAAAAAACCTCATCGGGTTGGCAGAAACTCCAGCAGCAATTGTCATTGACTTTACGCTTTTAATTGAGGGTGTGGAGATAAAAGCGACCCTGCCCCTCTCCTATCGCAAGACAGACCCTGTCAGAGGGGAAGTTGTCGTGCCATTCCAAATACTTCCTGCCACCACAACTCAAATCGAAGAACCGGTTTATTTGTTTTCAGGAAAAGAAAAAAAATCAATTAATATAAAGGTCAAAAATAATGGTGAAAGTTTTGAAGGAAACATTCACTTAAAGGGAAATAAACATTGGAAAATTTCACCAGAAAATCATAGTATTGTTTTGATGGAAAGGGTGCCGAGAAAAACCTTTCATTTGAAATAACACCCCCTGACTTTCCAGATCAATTCGAGCTTAAACCTCTAATAGAAACTAGTAAAAACAGTTTTAACGCATCGATGCAGGAAATCGAATACGATCACTTCCCTAAGCAATACATGGTCGTTCCGGCAAGTTCAAAAGCAATTACATTAGATTTAAAAACTGACGTAAATAAAATTGGTTACATCAATGGCGCTGGAGACAAAATCCCTGAAAGTTTGCGAGCGGTGGGAATCGAAGTTGAAATGCTTGATGCGGATCAAATTAGTCTAGAAAAACTGAACAACTATGCCTCAGTAGTGATGGGCATTCGGGCGTTTAATGTGAATGAATCCTTACCCTTTAAAAATAAAATCTTATGGGAGTATGTCGCTCAAGGTGGAACCTTATTAATTCAATACAACACCAGCAGAGGACTAAAAACAAATGAAATTGCGCCCCTCAATCTAAGGCTTTCGAGGGATCGTGTAACTGATGAGAATGCAGCTGTAACAATTTTAGATGGCAAGCACCTCCTGTTAAACCATCCTAACAAAATAAGCTCTAAAGACTTTGAAGGTTGGGTGCAGGAGCGCGGATTGTATTTCCCTAACCAATGGCACGATGATTTTAAACCGTTATTAAGAATGAATGATCCCGGAGAAAACCCGAAAGATGGCGCGTTGTTGTCCGCAGATTACGGAAAAGGAAAGATTGTTTACACTGGACTAAGTTTTTTCAGGCTTTTACCGGCTGGAGTTCCGGGAGCTTATCGATTGTTTTTTAATTTAATCGCACCTAAAAATGAAAGAAAATAAAATTTCAAAAATATATTTAGGTTTAATTTTAACTCAAATTGTCTATTGGGCACTCTTTTATTTATTCATGAAATATTATAATTAATGGGAAATATTGACTGGATCATCTTGGGTTTTACCTTAACATTCATCATCCTCTATGGGATAAGAAAAAACAACTCTCACAAAAACATTCAAGATTATATTAAAGGAGGAAACAAAGCCTCTTGGTTTACCGTAGGCCTATCTGTTATGGCAACTCAAGCCAGTGCAATTACTTTTCTCTCTACTCCAGGACAAGCTTTTAATGATGGTATGGGGTTTGTGCAGTTTTATTTTGGTTTGCCTTTTGCGATGGTGATCATCTGTCTTTTTTTTCTACCTGTTTATCATAAATTAAAAGTATTCACAGCTTATGAATTTTTAGAAAAAAGATTTGATCTTAAAACAAGAATTTTAACTGCAATACTTTTCCTTATTCAACGAGGATTAGCAGCAGGAATAACAATTTATGCACCGGCCATAATTCTAAGCGTAGTTTTAGGTTGGGATTTAAAAATGCTTATCGTAATCATAGGATTCTTAGTTGTTTTTTACACAATGATTGGTGGAACCCAGGCTGTCAGTGTCACCCAAAAACAACAAATGTTCATTATATTTTCAGGAATGATCGCCGCTTTTATTTTTATCGTTTGTGCTTTGCCCGAAAATATAAATTTTTCCAATGCACTAGAATTGGCAGGAATCAATGAGAAATTAAATGTGTTAGATTTTAGCTTTGACCCAAACAATCGATACACTTTCTGGAGTGGAATAACGGGAGGGCTTTTTTTAGCACTTTCTTATTTTGGTACTGACCAAAGTCAGGTTCAACGCTACCTATCGGGAAAATCATTAAAAGAAAGTCAACGAGGCTTAATCATGAATGGATTCTTAAAAATCCCAATGCAGTTTTTTATATTGTTAACGGGAGTTATGGTTTTTGTCTTTTTTCAGTTTGAAAAAGCCCCGATACATTTCAACAAGAATGCCATTGAAAAAGTCAAGGGGTCCTCTCATCGAAGTGCATTTGTTGAATTAGAAAAACTAAATGATCAGCTGCACCTTGAGAAACAACAATACATTAATGAAACGTCATTTTTTGAAAGCGAACCGCTGAAAGAGAAATACCTTCAAGTTCAAAATCAATATGAGCAAAACCGAAAAGCAGCCAAAAAACTAATTGAACAAGTAGAGCCAAAAGTCGAGTCGAATGACAAGGATTATGTTTTTATTTATTTCATTTTAGAGCACCTACCAAGAGGATTAATAGGGCTTCTTTTGGCCGTAATACTTTCAGCTGCCATGAGTTCCTCTGCCTCCGAAATTAATGCACTTTCAGCAACGAGTGTGGTGGATCTTTACAAAAGATTTAAACCCAACTCTGAACCCAAACATTATGTCTGGGCTACCAAAAGCTTCACCGTACTTTGGGGATGTATTGCGATTTTATTCGCAATGGTGGGGAATTTGTTTGAGAATTTAATTCAATTGATTAACATCATTGGATCGCTTTTCTACGGAACCATTCTTGGGATTTTCTTAATTGCAATTTTCATTAAATTCATCAGACCAAACGCCGTTTTTTTTGCTGCAATAATTACAGAAATTATGGTGTTGTATGTATACAAAATGGACATCGTTAGTTTTCTTTGGCTCAACGTAATTGGCGCAATACTCACCATTATGTTGGCCATAATTTTACAAGCAATTTTTAAAGAAACAGTAAAAGCTTAGTATCAGTTACTCCATTTTTCTATGGACTCATTGTTCATGATTTCATAATCTTTATTACCCGCCTTTATGGCAAGTGCCAAAGACTTCTTAGCCGCAGCAATAGCAGCAGAGGTTTCATTTAAACCTGCTAAAATTAAAGATTGTTGACGGAACATCCAAAAAGCATCATCTTGCATCTCAACTGCTTTAGATATCCAAGTTTTCGCCTGATTAAGGTCGTGTCCTTCGTTAAGATAATAAACCGCTGCGTTGTAATAATCTCCAGCTTTGGGATTATTAGATAATGTTTTTTCAATACTTAACATGGCTTGTTTAACAGAGGGAACTTCTACAGGCAGGGAGATCGAGGTGTTTTCCCATGATAGGTTTATGTTGGCGCCACTACTCTTTATATCAGAGATGTCAATCGTAAAAGTTTCGACTTCTTTGTCAATTCTTTGGACGGGTAAAGTGATGCTAAGTGCAATTTTGCTTTCCTCCCACTCTTTAGGAACACCCCAAGAGTCTGTCCTACTATAAAAATACAACACCCAACTGTTTTCATTTGGCAGGGTGTAAATAGCGTATTTTCCTGAAGGTATTTCCTTACCCTTAATCATTATTGTGTCAGAAAACTCAATGGTTGTATTTTTATTGGCACCCGTTCTCCATAATTCTCCAAAGCGTATTAAATTTCCAACAATTGCTCTGCCTCTTTTCGAAGGGCGTGCGTATTCAATCGTAAAATCTGTCATCCCAACAACTTGAGATATTTTAGCCTTAGGACTCGGCTGGGGTGTTCTTACTTGAGCAAATGTTATGCTACAAAATAAAGAAACGGCTAATAATAAATAGTTTTTCATGTTATGGTTTTAAATTTAAATTTCAGGCATAAAACTATTACAAAAATATAATATTGAAATAGTTTTTAAGGTAAGTTAACTGAAAATTCTTTATTAATTGTTTATATTTTGTTTAAGTATGTATAAAAATAGTTAAACGTTTGTTTATATTTGTTTAAATAAATATATTAATTTATTTATCGCAAGCATACTTTCCAGAATCTTCCAATAACTTGCGACCAAGCTTGGGATTTTTTGTGTGATCCAAATGTCTTTTTTAGAAACTGATTATATGGGGTTTGAAATTTTAAGCGGTGCTGAAAAGAAAATGTATGCCGGTCAAATTATTCAGTATATCGTTACTCCAGTCATGGGAATTCCTACGAAATGGGTGACTGAAATTACACATGTAAAGGAAGGTGAATATTTTGTAGACGAACAACGTTTTGGCCCCTATGCATTATGGCACCACAAACACTTTATTCGTCCGATTGAAAACGGTGTTGAAATGGAAGACATTATTGACTATAAAATTCCTTTTGGAACACTCGGAAGATTGGCACATCCGATAATTGTCAAGCCCAAACTCAATGAAATATTTGATTAACGCAGAAAAAATAATTGAACTTTTTGGAGAATATAAAAACTAAATATGAAAAAAAATATACTAATAATTGGGGGTAGCTCAGGAATTGGACTCGAATTGATCAAATTAATTGGGGGAGAAAATAACGTTTTTTCGGCCTGCAGAACCAACGAACATTTGACTGGCTTGAATGTAACTCACATTCCTTTTGACGTTTTAACTGACACCTTGGATCTCTCTGTGTTACCAGAATCGTTAGACGGTTTTGTTTACTGCCCTGGAAGCATCAATTTAAGACCTTTCAAAGGACTTAAACCTGAAACTTTTCTTAATGATTTTTCAATCAATGTAATGGGAGCTGTCAAAACATTACAGTCCGTATTAAGCAAATTACAAAGTGGAGATGTTACAGCAAGCGTTGTGTTTTATAGCACTGTCGCAGTCCAAACTGGGATGGCCTACCACGCAAGTGTTGCCGCTGCAAAAGGAGCATTAGAAGGCTTGGCGAGATCATTGGCAGCAGAATTAGCTCCAAAAGTAAGGGTCAACGTCATTGCACCTTCGATTACAGATACTCCGCTAGCAGATAAGTTCCTGAACAACGACACCAAAAAAGAAAATGCAGCTGGAAGACATCCACTACAACGTTTTGGAAGTGCCGAAGAGATGGCAGAAGCAACCGCATTTCTTTTAAGCAATAAAAGCAGTTGGATGACTGCTCAAGTTCTTCATATCGACGGAGGAATTGGAGACATAAAAAGTTAAACAAAAATGGGAAAAGTAACTTTATTTTGGTTTCGTCGAGACCTGAGAGTCTTCGACAACAGAGGTCTTTATGAGGCCTTAAAGCATTCAAATAAAGTTCTGCCTATTTTTATTTTTGATGAAAAAATCCTAGACAAGCTTCCAAAAAAAGATGCTAGAATAACATTTTTGTTAAAAGCCTTGGGGGGCATCAATAAAGCGATGAAGGGGAACAGATGTACTGTAGGAATTTATAGAGGCGCTCCCAAGGCTATTTTTAAAAAACTCACCAATGATTATGAGATTGACAAAGTAATTGCTAATCATGATTATGAGCCATACGCTTTGGAACGTGATGGTGAAATAAAAGAACTATTAGGGGACAAAGGAATTGACTTTATTACCTACAAAGACCAAGTAATCTTTGAAAAAGATGAGATTTGTAAGAACGATGGAAAGCCATACCTCGTTTATACTCCCTATTCCAAAAAATGGATTGCGAATCTAAAGCCTCAAGATACAAATCATTATCCCTCAGAAAATCATCTTGGTAATTTATACAATGATTCGTCTCTTCCTACATTAACCATAGCGGATTTAGGTTTTGAATCCTCAGAAAAAGAACCGCTTCCACATACATTTACTGATGAAGTAATTGACAATTATGAAGCAACTCGAAATTTCCCAATGCTTGACAGTACTTCCCGTTTAGGAGCTCACCTTCGATTTGGCACAGTCAGTGTCAGACAACTAGTTGAGAAAGCAGCTGTAGCCAAAGAAATTACATTTTTAAAAGAGCTGATTTGGAGAGAGTTTTTCATGCAGATTTTGTGGCATTTTCCTCATACCAAAGACAGTAATTTTAAATCAAAATACGATCGGATAGTGTGGAGAAATGACGAAGAAGAATTTGAGAAATGGTGTGCTGGTGAAACAGGATATCCATTTGTAGATGCGGGAATGCGGGAATTAAACGAGACTGGTTTCATGCACAATCGAGTGCGGATGTTGGTGGGTAGTTTTTTGTGTAAACACCTTTTGATCGATTGGCGATGGGGGGAAGCTTATTTCGCTGAAAAGCTATTGGATTATGAAATGTCAAGCAATGTAGGAAACTGGCAATGGGTAGCGGGCTGTGGTGTTGATGCAGCACCCTATTTTAGAATCTTTAATCCTACCGAACAGATTAAAAAATTTGATAAAGAACTCAAATACATTCAAAAATGGGTGCCTAATTTTCAAGAGTTAGACTATCCACAACCCATTGTTGATCATAAGTTTGCTCGCGAACGTTGTTTGAGTGTTTATAAAGCAGCATTAAACATGGCATGAAGCGGGTATTAAAACAAAATTTACCTGAGAAAATTTGCCTGACTTGCAATCGTCCATTTCAGTGGAGAAAGAAATGGGAACGTGATTGGGAAAATGTCAAATATTGTAGTAAAAAATGTAAATCCACATGACAACAGCTTTGGTTTGGTTACGAAACGATGTGCGTTTTCAAGACCAACAGTCCTTTTTCAATGCTTGCAAGTCTTATGACAGGGTCGTGGCATACTATACTTTTGAGCCAAAAGATTTTGAAAAAACAACTTGGGGTTTTCAAAAAACAGGAAAGTTTAGAACACGTTTCAATATTGAAACACTTCAATCCCTTCAACTTGAATTAAAAGAAAAAAATATTACGCTAATCGTTGAAAAGCGATCTGCAACAGTGGGAATTCCCCATTGGATCGAAGGCCTAAACGCAAGCGCCTTGTTTTTTCAAGAAGAATGGACAGCTGAAGAAAAATTAATTTCAAATGCAGTTTGTGATAGTTTATCAAAGAAAATTCAGGTTTTTACTAATTACGATCAATTCCTATTTCATCCCGATGATATCCCCATGGACATTGATTCAATACCACAGGTGTTTACTGTTTTTAGAAAAAAATGTGAGAAATACAGCACTATCAAATCCTGCATTCCAGAACCCGTAATTTTAGATAAAAAATCTTTATTAACTGCGTCCTTCACCATTCCTACTCATGAAGAATTAGGGTTTGCATCTTTTGAGACCCTCAACGCATGCAGCCTTTCCATTTTTGGGAGGAACGTCGTCGGCATTGAATCGCATAACGGACTACTTTTGGAAATCCGAGCGCCTTTCATTTTATAAGCAAACCAGAAATGGTTTATTAGGAACAGATTACAGTTCAAAATTTTCACCTTGGTTAGCCAACGGTTCCCTTTCAGCAAGAATGATTTATTGGGAAGTACAACGCTATGAAAAAGAAATTCAAAAAAATGAATCCACCTATTGGTTAATTTTTGAATTGATTTGGCGAGATTATTTTAAGTACATCTCATTAAAGCATGGAAATGCAATCTTTCATCTGGGTGGTATTTTGGATAAAAAATATACTTGGGATTCCAATTCGGAAATTTTCTTAAAATGGACTGAAGGAAAAACCGCGGAGCCTTTTGTCAACGCCAATATGATTGAACTTAAAAAAACAGGTTTTATGAGCAATCGAGGCAGGCAAAATGTTGCAAGTTTTTTTGCCAAAAGCATGTTGATGGATTGGCGCATGGGAGCCGCTTATTTTGAGCAACAACTTATTGATTACGATGCACATAGCAACTGGGGGAACTGGCTCTACGTTGCAGGTGTTGGCAATGACCCACGTGACCGAAAATTTAATATAAAACTACAAGCAGATCGTTATGATGCCAAAGGGCAATATCAAAAACGCTGGTTGCAAAACACCTTGTTTGAATGAAAGTACGATTAATCCTTGGCGATCAATTAAATCTAAACCATTCTTGGTTTGATCAAATTGACGATTCGGTCTGTTATGTGATGATGGAGGTTCGGCAGGAAACCGATTATGTCAAGCATCATTTACAAAAAGTAGTTGCTTTTTTTAACGCCATGCGCCATTTTAAAAGTGCTATTGAAAACAAAGGACATCGCATTCATTATTTTAAATTAGACAATCCAGAAAACAAACAAAGCATTACGGAGAATTTGAATCAAATAATTGGTCAATATGAAGCCACTCATTTTGAGTATCAGTTTCCTGATGAGTACCGACTTGATTTAGAATTAAATCAATATTGTAAAACACTCTCTATTTCCTCCTCCGTTATAGACTCAGAACATTTCATGACTTCAAGGCTTTTTCTTACTGAATTTTTTGAAGGGAAAAAGCAGTTGGTGATGGAGTTTTTTTATCGCAGAATACGCAAAGATTTCAATCTGCTAATGGAAGCTGGAAAACCCTTAGGAGGTCTTTGGAACTTTGACAAAAACAATCGGAATAAATGGAAGGGAGAACCTGCAATTCCACAACCATTTAAAGGAGCTCCAACATCCATTGATGCTTTGGAGGAACTCTTAAAAAAACAAGGGGTTGAAACTTTAGGAACCTTAGATTCAGCTAATTTTTTGTATCCGGCCACTCGGGAAGAAGCCCTGCTTCAATTGGATTATTTTAATCAGCATTTACTAGAATATTTTGGACATTATCAAGATGCCATGCACACCCAAGAGGTGAATTTGTTTCATTCCCGTCTTTCCTTTGCATTAAATACAAAAATGGTTTCCCCTTTAGAAGTGGTTACCTCGGTAATTGAATATTATCACGCCAATGAAGAAACAATTGAGATTTCTCAAGTAGAAGGTTTTGTACGTCAGATTATTGGTTGGCGAGAATACATGCGAGGAATTTATTGGAGAGAAATGCCAAACTATGCAAAGAAAAATGTTTTGGATAATCAAAATTCACTTCCTGATTTTTATTGGACCGCCAAAACCAAAATGAATTGCTTGCATCACAGCATTCAAAATTCATTAGACCATGCCTATGCTCACCACATACAGCGTTTGATGATCACTGGAAATTTTGCTTTGTTAGCGCAAGTACATCCCGATGAAGTGGATCAATGGTATTTAGGGGTCTATGCTGATGCGGTGGAATGGGTGCAAATGCCTAATACTCGAGGGATGAGTCAGTGGGCAGACGGGGGAATTGTTGCCACAAAACCCTATGTTTCTGCAGCGGCCTATATTCATAAAATGAGTAATTATTGTGGTGATTGTCAATATGATAAAAAGAAGCGAGTGGGTGACGATGCCTGTCCCTTCAACAGCTTGTATTGGAACTTTTTAGATGATAAAAAAGAGCATTTCGCAAAAAACAATCGCATGGCAATGATGCTGCGTTTGTTGGAAAAAATTCCTGCGGCGGATCTTGCTGAAATAAAAAAGCGTGCTTATGAAATCATAACCCAACCCGATGCATTTTAAGACCAAAAAACTTAATGTAATTTGGTTAAAAAGAGATCTAAGACTTTTAGACCATGAAGCCCTCCATGTTGCTTTGGCGTCTGACAACAACTGCCTTCTCTTATATGTTTTAGAAGAGGAATTATTAAACGACAGCCATTACAGTGAGCGTCATTTCAATTTCATCAAACAGTCAATCGCACAATTAAATCAACAATTAAAACCGCATAATACTAAAGTGCTGTGTGTGCAAGGAACTGTTTTAAGTATTTTGAAAAGTTTAAATGAACGTATTCCGATTTCATTGTATTCTCATCAAGAAACCGGGATTCAACTCACATTTGATCGGGATAAGGAAGTCCGACAATGGGTAGATTCTAAAAAAATTATTTGGAAGGAGTTTTTGCAGCAAGGTGTTTTTAGACGCTTGAGGAATCGAAAAAAATGGATTCATTTATGGACTGCCCATATGAATCGACCTATTTTGACTTTTTCTCCCAAAGAAAATCAGTTGGTTGATTCGGAAACGATTCTCGAACTTGAATCTCATTTTGAGGTTGTTTCGTTGGATACATCAAAATCAGCATTACTTCAACCTGGGGGAGAACACAATGCGCATCGTTATCTAAATTCCTTTTTTGAAAGTCGTTATTTAAATTATCAAAAACACATTTCAAAACCCAATTTGGCTCGAAAGAGTTGCAGCAGACTTTCTCCATATATTGCTTGGGGAAATATTTCAATGCGGCAAGTTTTGCAGCGAACAGAAGGAGAAAAAGAGCAGGGTAAAAGGAGTCGTGCCTTATCCGCTTTTGATTCACGCTTAAGATGGCAAGCTCATTTTATTCAAAAATTTGAAATGGAATGTGTAATGGAATTTAAGAGTATTAATAAAGGATATCATGCCCTTACAAAAGAAAAACGTTCTGATCATTTGACTGCTTGGGAAACCGGGCAAACGGGAGTACCCATGGTAGACGCTGCCATGCGGTGCTTGGTTGCAACGGGTTATTTAAACTTTAGAATGCGTGCTTTGGTCGTTTCTTTTGTGATTCATCAACTGTGGCAACCTTGGCAATCCATTTCAGGGTTTTTGGCCCGTCAGTTTTTAGATTTTGAACCGGGAATTCATTTTCCTCAAATTCAAATGCAAGCAGGTGAAACCGGAATAAATACCCTTAGAATTTATAATCCAGTTAAAAATGGACTGGAGCACGACCCGCAAGGGTTATTTGTAAAACAATGGATTCCAGAATTGGCTACTTTGCCTCAAGCTTTCCTTCACACCCCCTGGAATTTAACGCCCTTGGAAGCTGCTTTGTATGATTTTAAGTTAGGAGACAATTATCCATTGCCCATAGTTGATTTAACCAAAAGCCGTGAAAAAGCAAGTCAAACCTTGTGGAACCTTCAAAAAAACAGTTTGGTTAGAAAAGAAAGCAAACGAATTTTAAATAGACATACCTTACCAAATAGTAGAGAATCATGAAAAAAGAAATCACATTAGAGGAAGTTCAAATTGATCGAGTTATCGAAATGGCATGGGAAGATCGCACTCCTTTTGATGCCATCCTAATGCAATTTGGTTTAAAAGAACAGGATGTCATTAAGTTGATGCGAAGGGAGATGAAACTCTCCAGTTTTAAGATGTGGCGGGCTAGAGTTCAGGGGCGAAAAACCAAGCACAGCAAAAGCCGATCAGAAACTGTAGATCGTTTTAAATGTACCCGTCAAAGAAATATTAGCAATAATAAGGTTTCAAAACGCTGATTTTTATTAGCTTATGATGAAAATCCCATGTCCTCCAACAAAACAAAACCTACCGCTACCTCTGTCCATCTGTTTTTAGAAGACCTAGTCCCTGAGGGAAACAAATTGATAGATGGGGATTATACCGAATGATATTTCGCCATAGGGGAGCACAGACGAATTCTTTGTGGCAATTCCATTACCGACCTTGGTTATTATCATTATAAATATGCGAGCGGGAGAGAAGGCGATTGGTTTTTAACTGGTTTTCCCCCTAAAAAATGCCCTTACACTTTATCTGATATGCGATATTTCCCACAAGAAATTTAATTTTGAAGCCCTTGGAAAACACAAAAAAGGCAAAGGTTGCCTTTATATTAAAAAGTTAGCAGATGTGGATTTAAAGGTTCTCGAAGAGATCTTTGTTAGATTTTCCTTTAATTGTTAAAAAAGCTTTGGTATCGAACTTCCACGTTCATTCCAACACTTGCTGAACCAAGAGCGGACCATGTTCCTTGACTAACTTCTCTAGCAATGAGTTGGGCTCCAAAAAAGCCTCCAGAGAAAAACAATTTGCCAGGTCCCAAATCCTCTATCCATTCTATGGCGATAAAAAAATCTTCATCGATAACAATTTCATAAGGCGTTAAATCAACAGTGACGATACCGGATTCAATATCTGTTTCCACTATAATATTTTCATTGAGTATATTTTCGTTTGGAAGTCCGTTGACCAGATCATAAAAGTTTAAACGAAATTTAATTGGACCGTAATCGTTTTCAACCAAGGAGACATTGAATTTCTTTAAAATCATCGGGCGTTTTCTTCCCCGAACAACAAAACCCATTTCATTTCCAAGCTTATTGGTGGTAAAGGCTGCATACAGCAATTTTGAAGTGGTTTTATTTCCTAATATTTTTGTTTGATATTTCGTTTTACGATCCCAAGTCAAAATTACTTCGTCCAGCTCAGTTGCTTTTTTTGTTAAGGAAATTTCTATAAGTTGCTGATCTAAAAAATCCTTTAAAACAAATGATTTTGATTCAAAGCCAATCATGGAAAAAAGCAAGGTGTCTTGCGCATTCAATTGTGCATTGACACCCAATTCGAAATAACCATAATCATCCGATACAGTCCCAATGTTTTTATTGATTAATCCAATATTTACATAGGGGAGGGGTTCTTTTGTTGCGGCGTCAAGAACTTGCCCTATAAGATCAGACTGTGCGAACACTGACTGTCCAAAAACAACTGAACAAAAGATACTTAGTAGGATAATAATTTTCTTTTTCATTGGGTGTGAAGTGAAGCAACGTTAAGCGGTTATACACGTGTTATTTTAGCTCCAATTGCTTGAAGACGTTCTACAATTTTCTCATAACCACGATCAATTTGTTCGATGTTATGAATTGTACTGGTTCCTTCAGCAGAAAGTGCTGCAATAAGCAACGATATTCCCGCCCGAATATCAGGAGAGGTCAATGTTGCTGATTTAAGTTGGGATTCAAAGTCATGACCAATAACCGTTGCTCGATGTGGATCACACAAGATGATTTTGGCTCCCATGTCAATTAATTTATCAACAAAGAACAAACGACTTTCAAACATTTTTTGGTGGATCAAAACACTTCCACGTGCTTGGGTTGCAACCACGAGAATAATACTCAAAAGATCAGGCGTAAACCCTGGCCATGGAGCATCAGAAATAGTTAATATAGAACCATCAATATAACTTTGTACTTCATACCCATTGGTATGTGCAGGGATAAAAATATCATCTCCCTTTTTTTGAATTGTAATGCCTAACTTTCTGAAAACACTAGGCATTTGTCCTAAATATTCCCAGCGTACATTTTTAATCGTGATTTCACTTTTGGTCATTGCGGCTAAACCAACCCAACTTCCTATTTCAATCATATCTGGTAGAATGCTGTGATCTGTTCTCCCTAGGTTTTCAACGCCATGAATGGTTAATAAATTAGAGCCAATTCCAGTGATTTTGGCTCCCATTCGATTGAGCATATTACAGAGTTGCTGTAAATAAGGTTCACAAGCAGCATTGTAAATTGTAGTTGTTCCGGTTGCTAATACCGCAGCCATTAAAATGTTAGCAGTTCCAGTAACAGAAGCCTCATCCAGTAACATGTCGGTACCGATTAATTCTTTGGCTTCAACGCTGTAAAAATAATCTTCACGATTATAATTAAATTTAGCTCCTAGTTTGATCAAACCTTCAAAGTGGGTATCCAGTCTGCGTCTTCCAATTTTATCTCCTCCTGGTCTGGGTATACTTCCTTTGCCAAATCGCGCTAAAAGGGGACCTACCAACATGATGGAGCCTCGCAGCTCTTTTCCGTCCACTTTAAATTGTTCAGAACTTAAATAATCAAGATCAATAGCATCGGCCTGAAAGCGAAAACTACCCTTTGCTATTTTCTCAACTTTTACGCCAAAATTCTTAAGGAGTTGAATGAGTTTATTGACATCGATGATGTCTGGAATATTATGAATATTTACTACTTCTGGAGTAAGTAAAACAGCACATAAAATCTGTAAGGCTTCGTTTTTTGCTCCTTGTGGAGTGATCGATCCACTTAACTTGTGTCCTCCTTCAATTTGAAAACTCCCCATTAAAATTAAAGTTTAATATCGTTTACGATTGTTATTGTTTCGTTTGTTTCGTTGAGGTGGCTTATGATTACTTTTTGGACCATTTCCGTTTTTAGGTCTCCCTTTTAGAAGTTCCGCGGAGTCCGTAAGTGGAAGCAACTCTTCTTTAACAGTTAGAGTTTTATCCGAAAGCTCTGCCAAATGATTGAGTATTACGATATCTTCTACAGTGTCTTTGTTCCAATTAAGAAAACATTTTTTCATGTGATTGGCAATATTAAAAACCAATGCACTTTTCATGTCTCCATCTTCCCAACCCTTGGCAACATTGATCATACTTTTAAGGTTATTACCATAAAAACGATATCTAGGGAATTTTTGAGGATAAGGCAATCTGGCTGGTTTTTCCTCCAACAATTCCCTTGAAGGTTTTTCATAAGGACCATCAACATCCAATTCAAAATCAGACATGATGAACAATTGATCCCAAAGTTTGTGTTGAAAGTCAGGAACGTCCCTCAGGTGCGGACTTAAATTTCCCATGATGCCAATAATTGCTTTTGACATTTTGTTGCGTTCTTCCTTATCTTCTGTTGCAACGAGTTGGTTGACCATGATTTGCACATGACGCCCGTATTCAGGTATGATAAGTTGAGTACGCTTAGTATTGTATTGTAAAGATTCCATTATGGAGAGTGATTTAATTTACTAAGATGCAGTTTAATAATATTGCAAATTACTAAAATTCGAATTATTGTCCTTTTAAAATATAATGTTTTATTATAATGTAATAACGTCCTTAAACTCAGCGGCTTTTTTATAAATCGTGATCACCTCATCAGGAGAGTTCATTTCTAAAGTTATGGTTAGACTTTGAAACTTTTTCTTTGAAGAAGCAACCAGACTCACTTTTTTCTCTTTGGTGTTGAATAGTGCTTTTAGATTATCAACCTGAGGGTTTTCAGTTTTAACAATAAACTTAAACATATAAGTTCCGGGCCAAGATTGAGATTTCTCAAGTTGGGAGTAAAATCGTGAATAAAATTCATCTGAATTTTCCTTTGATTTCATTAAGGAAAGCTAATTTTGTACAAATATAAGTTATTAAAATGAAAAATAAGTTTTGAAAGAAAACCTCCTTGTAAATAAAAAAATTGTCATCAGTGGCGGGCCTGGAAGTGGTAAAACAACCTTGATCAACCTCCTTATTAACAATGGCTATCATTGCTTTGAGGAGTTTTCGAGATCTGTTATCGATGCTGGAAAAGCAAAGGGTATTCAAAATTTCTTTGAAACAGAACCATTGATCTTTAGTGAAATCATCTTTCAAGAAAGAAAAAAACAATATTTGTCCGCCCCTAAAATCGACCATTTATCAGTTTTCCCATATGTGTTTTTTGATCGAGGACTACACGATATTATTGCTTATTTAGATCATCAAGGAAACCCTGCTGATGAAATGAGCATTGAAATACAAAACTTCAACATTGCTTGCAAGAATATAAGTTTGATATTTATAAAAATGATGAACATCGGATGGAATCTTTTGAAGAATCTGTTTCAGTTTTTGAGTCTATTAAAAAAACCTATGAAAAATTTTCTATTCCTATTGTTGAAATTCCTTTTAATACGCCAAATTCAAGAATAATGAGTATACTTGAACTATTAAAAAATGAAAATTATTCTTAAAATCTTCATAATATTGGAAATTTGAGGGGTTTCGTCCTTTACAAGAGGAGATAATCAATCATTATACCTCAGGAAAAGACACGGTGGTCTTGTTGCCTACAGGAGGAGGGAAATCTCTTTGCTATCAACTGCCTGCACTTTTAAAAGAAGGAATGACACTGGTCATCTCTCCGTTGATTTCTTTGATGCAAGATCAAGTAAATCAGATGAATGCGATGGGAATTAAATCGATGTTTTTTCAAAGTAATTCTCAAAAATTTCCAATTAATCAACAGATGGATAATGCCAGGTTTGGAAAATTCAAGCTGATTTATTGCTCCCCCGAACGGTTATTGAATGCAGATTTTATTAGTCAATTAAAACTTTTACCACTCAATGGCATTGCTGTTGATGAAGCGCATTGTATTTCAGAATGGGGTCACGACTTTAGGCCTGCTTTTAAATCCATTAAAGATTTAAAAGAATTATTTCCTAATCTATCGTTGATTGCATTGACAGCCACCGCAACGCCCATCGTTCTTGAAGACATTAAAAAAGAACTTAATTTAAAAGAAGCAATGTCTTTACTACTTCTTTTGAAAGAAAAAACTTGTGTTATGAAACCCTTCAAACAGAAGATAAAATAGGAACTTTAATTAAATATTTTAATAACAATCGGAACCCTGCAATTGTTTATTGCCGCTCAAGAGTTAGAACAGAACAAGTCACCCAGCAACTGAAAAACGCTGGATTGAAATGTGATTTTTTTCATGGAGGGCTGAGTACGGATATTAAAAAAGAGAAACTAGGCGATTGGATCAGCGAAAAAAACCTAATCATGGTGGCGACCAGTGCTTTTGGGATGGGAATCGACAAGAGCAATGTTGGGACGGTGGTGCACCTGTTGCTTCCGGAAAGCATGGAGGCTTTCTACCAAGAAACCGGAAGGGCCGGAAGAGACGGTACAACTGCAAAAGCTTTACTCCTATTACACCCCTCCGATTATGATCAATTAAAAAATCAATTTTTGTGTCATCTGCCCGATACTGAGTTTATAAAAAAGTGTTTTTCTAACTTGTGTAGCTACTTGCAAATACCCTATGGAGAAGGAGAAGGGTTTGAATATCAGTTGAATTTAAAAGAGTTTAGTAGTCGCTATAAATTAAATACAAAAAAATCTTTCGAGACTTTTAAAATTTTGGCCAGAGAAGGTGTTTTTGAATTGGTGCAAGTGTATCAAAACAAAACCAAAGTTCAAATGATTTGCAGTCAAAATCAAGCCTTAGACACCATCAATCAAGGAGGGAAAACAGCTGTTGTTGTTCAATATTTAATGCGAACTTATGAGGACGTGTTCAACAACGAGCAATGGGTGAAGTTGGATGAAATCTCAAAAAGAACAGGTTTTTCTCAATCTGAAATTCTTAAAATTTTTAATAATCTTTTTCAAAATAAAAATATTGACCTCCAAATACACAATACCGATCTTGAGTTGTTTTGGAACGTGCCGAGGGAAGATCAGTATACTTTAAATCCATTTTTGAATAATATTAAAGAATACAACAGAATAAAAGTGCAGAAAGTGCAAACGATGATTGATTACGCCTCGGAAACGGAAAGGTGCAAACGCAACATGATATTGAATTACTTTGGCGAAAAAAAGCGTACCAAATGCAAGCAATGTTCCTCTGACTCTTGTCGGAGTGAAGAACCATTTCCCAAAGAATTGTTTCAACTAATCATCAATTTATTGAAAACAGGACCAAAATCAGCCTATGAAATCTACGGATCACTCCCTTCCAAAAACGAATTCATTGTTTTAGCTTTGCAGCAATTGCAAGAAAATAAAACCATTACCCAAAATGATGCCAACCAATTTTATTTGAATGATGAAAAATAAGAGAATTGTGTTTTTCGGAACACCCACTTTTGCAGAAATTTGCTTGGATAAAATGATTAAGGAAGGCTGCAATGTTGCTGCTGTTGTTACCGCTCCCTGACAAAGGCTCTGGAAGAGGAAAAAAAATAAATTCCTCAGCGATCAAACAGTTTGCCTTAAATGCAAATCTCCCCATACTTCAGCCGGTTAACTTAAAAGAGCCATGTGAGTTATTGAGAAATTAAAAAGCTTTCAGCCCGATTTGTTCGTGGTGGTTGCCTTTAGGATGTTACCTGAAGTGGTCTGGTCGCTTCCTCCTTTGAGAACTTTTAACTTGCACGCTTCATTACTTCCCAATTATCGTGGGGCAGCTCCGATCAACTGGGCCATTATTAATGGTGAAAAAAATAGTGGTGTGAGTACATTCTATATTGATGATAAAATCGATTCTGGTGGACTATTGATGCAAGCGTCTATTCAATTAACTTCTAATGAAACCGTTGATACACTTCACGATAAGTTAGCGAAAATTGGGAGTGAACTTATCTGTCAGACCGTTATGGGGTTGGCAGAAGGAAGTCTCTCAGAAAAACAACAGCAACTTACTGGCTTGGAAAAACTTGCTCCCAAGCTCAATAATAAAAATGTTAGTATTGATTGGGATTTATCTTTAAAACAAATTGAGTCTCATATCAGAGGATTGAATCCTCATCCTGGAGCAAGAACTTCATTGACCTATAAAAACAAAACGGAAGTGATGAAGGCATTGATTATATTTTAGTAGTTTTGCATCATGATTTTAAAAACCATCAATTAATTAAATAACGACAAAGAGATTTTAATTTCTCATCCTGAAGGATTTTTGGTGTGTGAAGAGGTACAACTTCCAAATAAAAAAAGAATGACCTAGCCATTGATTTACTTAATGGTTACACATTTTCAAGCAAAATTAGTGTCAAATAGTTACAAAAGCGCCTTCATTATTAACAAATATCCATACTTATTAACAATAACAAGGATTTACAGGCGGTTTTTCTTTGGTGTTTGAGTAATCCTTTTAAATTTGTGTAAATAACAATTAAATCATTTATAATTATGAACAAATCAGAATTAATCGATGCAATGGCAGCTGACGCTGGCATTTCTAAAGCTGCAGCTAAACTAGCACTTGAATCAATGATATCAAGTGTTGGAAAAACTCTTAAAGATGGTGGACGTGTTTCACTAGTAGGATTTGGATCTTGGTCTATTTCAAATAGAGCCGCTAGAGATGGAAGAAACCCACAAACTGGTGCTACTATCAAGATTGCTGCAAAAAATGTAGTGAAATTTAAAGCAGGTGCTGAATTATCTGGTTCAGTAAACTAGTCTTTACAATTCAAAAATTAAAAAGCCTCCAAGTTGGAGGCTTTTTTTTGCCTTTAATTCTTTAAAAAACAAAAATTTATAATGTAAACTTAATTAAAAAAATAATGAAATCGGGAGATTTACTCATTGCGGAGCCCTCTATTTTTGGAGATTTAAACTTTCATCGATCTGTTGTCATTTTGGTAGATCATAAGATTGAAGGTTATTTAGGTTTTATAATCAACAAGGTACTCCCCTATACCCTAAAAGACATTATTTCAGAAATCAAAGTGGATCTTCCACTTTTTTCAGGCGGCCCTGTCGAGGAAGACAGTTTGTTTTTCATTCATAATGTAGGGGCATCTTATTCCAGAGAGTGAAAAAATTAGTGAAAATCTTTTTTGGGGAGGCAATATAGAAAAAGCCATCGCATTAGTGAATAGTAAAATTATTTCGGAAAAAGAAATTCGCTTCTTTTTGGGTTATTCTGGTTGGTCAGAATATCAACTTGAGCAAGAAATAGAAACGGAATCTTGGGTGGTTGTTAAAAACAAATATGCCTCAAAAATCCTCGAAGTAAACCCTAATTATTTTTGGAAAAACCAGATGGTAGCACTTGGCGGCAAGCGATTGGTTTGGGCAAATAGCCCAGAAAACCCTCACCAAAACTGACTTTAAAGTTGATTCTTTGATTAAATCAAAAAGAGCATTACTTCGCTCTGTCTCGTAAACCTTTTTTCTAAACTGCCGAATATTATTAAACCCTGAAGACAATGAAAGTGTGAAAATTTCATCTGCTTTTTGAAGTGAAAAGGAGGCAATGTTAGTTTCTTCAAACTGTAATGACTTTTCGAGTTTGATTTGTTCAATAAACTTTGATCTTAGAACAGTATTCACTGTTCCAGAAGACAAGTCTGGGGTTTTAATTGTACCCGCTGATATTAAGAATAGTGTTCCATGGGTAGTTTCTACTAAATATTTACCTTGATTCAACAACAAACAGCCGCCGAATTGATTCTCATAGGCAAAAATTTTTGCCAAATCACGAAGTGCAAAGTTGGTTTGATAAAGGTTTGAATATTCTCCTGGGTTGATATAGTAGTCTTTGTATAGCTCAACCGTCATATTATGCTTTTCAAAAACAGTTTGGTTTTTATAAAAAAACAAATATCCGTAATGGGTTGAGACAAATTGGGAGACGAAGTCCTATAAAATTGAATGGAAACAAGTGAATTGGAGCCTAGTTCAGCATTACCATCTGTAGATCCCTGATTTGATCCTGAAAATATTCCATTGTATAAGTCATGGGAATATTCACACGAGATTTCCGCAAAGTAGCCATCAACATAAAGTAATGGTCTTCCCAAAAAAGGATACCCACCTTAGAACACATCAATATTTCGGTGTGAAGTGGAATGCCTGAAAATATACTAAGATTTTTTTCGGGGACTTTCCCTAAAGAATCATAATGAGATCCGTCAAAATTAATCATTAAAAAAGAGTTAAGAAGACCCTAAAACCTGCTTTAAATCAGCAATGAGACTTCTCCAAAGCAATTTGGACTCTTCTACTTCATCATCGTCTGAATAATCAGAGATGATAAGAGAAAGGTCTTTAGTGATTTCATCAACTTGAATCTTAAATTCAAAATAATAGTCTTCACTGTCTTCTTCGTCATTCATCCACTGAAAACGTACCCTTTCATTGTTTTTACTTTGAATCATTTTGGCCTCTTCTTCTGAATCGTCCCATATGAATACAAAGTCTTCCCCCCGCGAATTCACATTGTCTGCAAACCATTCTGACAAGCCAGAAGGGGTTGATAAATATTGAAACAATAGCTGTGGTGAAGCTTGGAAATCAAATTCTAAAGAATAGAATATTTTTTTACTCATCTAAATTAAAAATTTTTGGTAATATATTAAAAAAATTAACCTTCCTGTGATTAATAATTGTTTTTTTTAAATGAAAAGTTTAAACTTGCAAAAATAAAATGGAAGTTGAATAAAATTATACCGATTAGTTCCGTCTCGCACCACCTTCAAGTAGCCTATAACCAATGTTTCCTTGTAGGCTTTTTAGTGAAACTATATCTTCCAGATAAGGAAAGGTCAATTGCTCTGCCTTTACTTGCAATTATACCTTCTCCTAAAAAATCTATAACTGCTTTTTGAGAAATATTCCAATTGGCTAATACGTTTATTAGTGGTGCAAAACCAATACTGAAATTTTCACTTAATAGTTCTTTATTTTTCAATGAGGTTCCAGCATCTCTAATTTTTGCAGAAAGGCCAAGACCAAATTTAAATTTGTTGTTATCTTATGATTCTTCGATTATAGGTAAGTCGATAAGAATTAAACTTATAAACAGCTTCTAATGGTATGTTCGCTTTAAAATATTTTCCATCAAAAAGGATATCCCTATCTATTGTTCCAGTTACTAAACTTTTTAATGGAGCATAAAGAATTGAAAAGTGGTGTTTATTATTTAATAAAAAACCCGCACGAAGTCTTAAAAATGGACTTGGTGGAGTCGACAAATCATTCTTCAGAGAAAATAGCGTTCCATTAGTTCCATTACGAATATTATTTAAGCCTGTAAATAATACTCCTGACTCGATATTAACGAAAGTTTGAGCATTTATAGATAAATTAAAAGTCAAACAAATAAAAAAAATCCAAAATCTTGATTGAAAAAAAGTGTTAGAAGAAAAAAGGTTCATAATAAAAATACTAAGTTAACATATTCTTTTGGACCTTTGCTTGACTGATGAAGCTTTACTGTCACAAAAGAGGTTTTTTCATAATGTTGGTTTTAGATATTTAAATATGAAGAGTAATATAGACTAATCTAACCAGCCACTCTCTCTGTAAATAGTCATCTAAGTTACGTGCCATATCAAAGTTAATGACTTGAATATTCTCCACCTGACATTCCATAATAATTCAAATAGAAATATTTGTTTAACTTATTTAAGAGGTTTAGAAATACCTGAACTTACTGAAGATGATATAACTGCTTCAGGACAACTTCCCCAGATGGGATTTTTTGATGTAGAAAAAGCCGAAAAATAAGTTGGGATGCTGCTTATATTTAGAACACACCAATTTGTTAAGTCTTTATTAAATGAGGTTGCAAATAAAAACATACTGTCCATATTAGTCACCTTCGAAGTATTCCAGTTACCAATATTACCATTAAATGAATTGGCTTTATAAAACATATAAGACATATTAGTCACACTTGAAGTATCCCAAGTTCCTAAGTTTTGACTAAATCTTGATGCATCTCCAAAACATACCAAACATATTAGTGACATTAGAAGTATTCCAAACACTTATATCCCTATTAAAAATAGTTGCATTAAAAAACATCCCCCTCATATTAGTCACTTTTGAGGTATTCCAATTCCCAATGTCTTGATTGAATGTCGATGCAAAATGAAACATTTCTGACATTTCAGTAACTTTAGAAGTGTCCCAACTCCCTATATCCTGATTGAATGAAGTTTGATTTAAAAAAAGACTTTTCATGTTCGTTATATTTGATGTGCAAACACAAGTAACATCTTCTTCTTTAGAAATCATATCTCTAAGGCTAGCTTCATCAACCACAGTGTAAACCTTACCGTTGACTTCAGCTATTTCTCCAAAATTAGCATCAGGACACATTATAGTTTCTCCATTGGCCGCTAAAACTATTTTTTTTTCTGAAAAGTTTGCTGTAATATTTTTGTTTCCATCTATTATTATTGTAATTGTGCTTTCGCTACTGGAAACACTTCCTGTCCAACTTGTAAAATCATACCCATCTTTTGGTATAGCAGTTAATGTTACAGAGCTATTAAATTGATAGGTTCCACTTAGTATATTTCAATGTCCCTCTGACTCAACAAGGGTTCGCTCGAATTCCTGCACGGTATTATCTTTACTACAAGCAAAGATTAAAAGAATAATAACATAGCAATAAGAATCAGCTTTTTCATAGTGTTGGTTATTTAGCATTTTAAGATAGATGAAAACATATCTGAATGCCTGGTTGGTCAATAACATTTTCTTCAAGTTATTCTAATAAGCTATTGAAAGATAAATCCTGTAGGCGAGATAAACTCCTGTTACTCCCCATATCCACCAACGGTTTTTTATGTACCATTCCATTACACTAATATATAAACTTTATGAAGAACCACAACTCATTGAGCCCAATAGTGCTTAAGAGAATTAATCCCTAAACTTAACGAAGAGAATATCCAAATGATATAAAAAAACCTATCATAAAGATAAATTTTTGAAATGAAATTATTTAGAGTATGCTCCATCTGGTGCTTTGCCCCAAATTCCTACCATTAAAATTAATAGAATAACTACATAAAAAATAATTTGAGGGATATCAGGTATTCCGGCGCTAAATGGAGCTGATGGATTACCAAAAAACTCAATTGATACCTCACTTACTTCAGATATTGGAGTTCCTGATTCTTTAAGTTGCTTTAAATTAAACGCAGTATTATGCTGAAATGCTCTTAAAAATGTAGCAACTTGAATTCCACCATAAACAGATATTAATGAGAAGAAAGATATCATTGCTTTACCATAAGTAGGAAAATTTAATTCACGACTTCTTCTAACCAGATAAAAATTTATTGCTAATAAAATAAAAATTGCTATGGTATAGGAAGCGTTATGTTGTTTTTTTTCTCTTCCAATTGTTAATTTCCAATGTTTCATACTGTCAGTTTTTACTGTCAGTTTTTATTTTATCTTTGCAATCTTAAATGGCGAGGTAGCTCAGCTGGTTAGAGCGTCGGATTCATAACCCGGAGGTCGGGGGATCGTGCCCCCCTCTCGCTACAATTAAAGTCGAAGTGTTTTCTTTGGCTTAGAAGTATCAAATAATTCTTTGTTGATTTCGATTCCTATGGCATCTTTACCTAATTTTGGTCCTATATCATAAAATAGCCCAGACTTCATCAGTCCTAAAATAATTATTAAAAAATCGCTCCCTCCTGATTGATCTGAATAGTGATTTTAAAAAAAGAAAGTTCTGCCAATCATAAATCAAATATTTATAATAAATTAGTATAAAATAAAATCTAAAATCTAAATGAAAAATATCTTTATAACGCTGTTTAGCCTAGCGACAATGGCAAGTGCGACAGCCCAGAAAACTTCTCTTTTTAATGGTTCTGACCTTGAAGGATGGAACATTCACGGAACTGAAAAATGGTATGTTGCAGCTGAAGGGTCTTGATCTGTGAAAGTGGTCCTGAGGAAAAATATGGCTACCTATCGACAGATAAGTTTTATGATGATTTTATACTCACCCTTGAATTCAAACAAGAAGCCAATGGCAACAGTGGTGTGTTTTTTAGATCTACTTTGGAGGGCACCAAAATAAGCGGCTGGCAAGTAGAAGTTGCTCCACCAAATCATGATACGGGTGGAATCTATGAATCCTACGGAAGGGGATGGTTAATCAAACCAGACGCTAAAAAAGACAAAGCTCCTAAAAATGGGGGAATGGAATAAAATGAAAATAAGAGTGGTTGGTGAAAAAGTAACCACTTGGCTCAATGGAAAAAAGATGGTTTGCCTAAGTGATGAAAAAATAGGAGCTGGCAAAGGCGCTATTGCCCTTCAGATTCACGATGGTGGAGGCATCAAAGTGATGTGGAGGAATATCAACATAAAAACACTTTAAGCCTTTAGGGAGGCTTTTTCTGTAAAATGACTTAGTTTTACTATTTATTTATATACTGGAAAATAGCATTGGTGTCGTCTTCATTTTTAATCGCCTTAATTTCTTTGAGCGCCTCTTCCAAGTCACTAGTCGGCAATCGACACACTCGGTTTTTGCAAACATAAATTAAGGTTTCCCCAGCGACATACCTGTTTTCAAAAAGGGGTAAATAAGCATCCGAGACACTGGCTTGAAGTATTGAATTTGGAAGGTCATTTTTCAATAAGACCGAAGTATAGGCGTTGGCTTTGTCTCCCATTACGATGATTTCAACAAAAGGAAAAACTTTGCTGGCGTAGAGCGATGCCCAAACACTATAATCAGAAACACTATTCAAAACATCATTGCTGGCGGCTTTAAGCATTTTATCCGCCTGCTCAGCATAGATTTTGTTTTCTAACAAAATTCCCAAAAGGAAAAGGTTGTTCGCCATCGTACTGTTTGGGGAAGGAATTACTCCATCGTCGATTTGAACCATCGAAGGATAGATCGAGTTTTCGGAAGTGTATTGAAACATTTCAGAATTCGGATCGTCAAACAGCGCCATCGATTTTAAAGCAAATTTGTCTGCAAAATTGAGGTAACGAATTTCTGTCGTGGTACTGTATAATTTTAAAGCGGCGGCAATTAGAAAAGCATAATCTTCAATAAACCCTTTAACTTTAACGCTTCCCTCTTGATAGGTGTGGTAAACTCGATCTTTTACGATTAGTTGATCCTCCAAGAAGTCAAACACCTTTTGGGCGCGGATTAGGTAATCTTTATCTCCAAAAGCATCGTAGGCATCAGCCAATCCGATAACGGTAAGTGCATTCCAAGAAGTGATGATCTTATTGTCAATACCCGGAAGCTCTCTCTTTGACATTTCGGCTTTCAATAATTTTTCCCAATTACTTTTTAGGGTTAAAAATTGCTTTTCGCTCAAACGATATTTTTTCTTAAAATCTGAATCAGAAATTACATTTCGCAACAAATAAAACTTATCTTCCCATGGGTTTTTCCAGTCAATTCCATAGTAAGCTTCAAAATAAGGCAAGTCATCAATCAGTCGAATTAAAGTCTCTCTTTCCCAAGCATAATAACGCCCCTCCCCTTCCGAACTGTCCGCATCAATCGAGGCTCCATAGGCGCCTGTGTCATTTAACAAACGAAGGTCTAAAAATGATTTAATAGCCCTTGAACGATTTTTAAATTCGGGGTTTTTGTCTCTTTTATAGGCTTGCGCCATTAAACTCAAAAGCTGTGCATTGTCATAAAGCATTTTCTCAAAATGGGGGATTCTCCAGTTACTGTCAACGGTGTACCGGTAAAACCCACCTTCAATGGGATCAAAAATTCCGCCTTTGATGATCGCTTGCAAGGTGGCTCCAATGTACTGATCCTTTTCAGCAGAGGGCTGAAGGGCCTGCATTTTCATTAAAAAAAGTAGCCGCGAAGGCCTGATGAACTTTTGAGATTCTCTAGTCATGCCGCCATTAACCAAATCCCATTCTTTGCTCAAAACTGCTAAACTCTCCAAAAGTTTTTCTTTTTCAAAAACCACCTCCTCCGTTTGCAGCGCAACTGGATTTAAGGATTTTATCCCTTGCTCCAATTTATCAGCATATGCGATCATTTCATCTGGCTTTTCATCGTAGAACTTTTTAATGTTCGTTAAAACCTGAATCCATTGATCCTTACTGTGGTATGTGCCACCATAAACCGGTCGCCCATCTGGCAGGCAAACAACATTGAGTGGCCAGCCGCCACTTCCTGTCATTAACTGCAGCGCGCGCATGTAGTACATGTCAATGTCAGGGTTTTCCTCTCGGTCAACTTTTACCGACAAAAAATTAGAATTCATGTATTCGGCAACTTCATTGCTCTCAAAAGTCTCCTCCTCCATCACATGACACCAGTGACAACTAGAATAGCCAATGCTGACAACAATCAACTTACCGCTTTTGTTATCTTCTGAAAATACTGATTTATCCCAGCGCACCCAATCTACAGGATTGTGAGCATGTTGGAGTAAATACTTACTGGTTTCATTTATTAAGCTATTGGTGTGCATAAAATCTTGACCTTTGGTTGTGTTAACCAAAAGTAGAAACATTAATAAGTGAAGTCTAAAAAAAAAATAGAATTTATTTCCAATTAACTTCGCTACTCGGATAATACTTAACATCTAAAGAGTCTAATATTGCACTATGATAAGAAAGTCTTGAAGAATAATTTTTCCAATTTCTTTTTTCTGATTTTGTCCAACCGATTTCCGAATACCCCAATAGTCTTGGGAAAGCCATTTGAGCAATGTCGTCAAAATCCTCTAAAGTCTCACTCCAAATAGGAGCTTCAATACCAATTATTCTGGTAGGATCTAACTCAGGAACCAATTCCGCAGGATCCCATTCATATCCTTTCTGAACAGAAATATATCCTGCCCATTTTAAACCTAACTTAGTGATGCTGTCATATTTCATATCCAGATAGGCATAAGAAGCAGGAGACATCAACACATTTGCTTTTTTATCCATCGCCATGATAGCATTTTCTGCCTTTGCCCAGTATTGCGCTACTGTAACTTCAGGAATATCAGCCAACACGACCTCGTCCCAACCCATTGGTATTTTGTTGTTCTGCTTTACAATATCAATCACACGATTCATAAATTTAATGTAGTCCTTTTTAGGGGTAACATGAGACTCGTCTCCTCCAATGTGAAAATAAGCACCGGGCGTCATGGCAGATATTTCTGAAACCACATCAGCAACAAATTCATAAGTCAGTTCCTTGTCAACACACAATGTAGAAAAGCCAACTTCCATTCCCGTATAAAGCGCTTTGATTTCATTATCACAATTAAGCTCAGCATAAGAAGCCAACGCGGCATTCGTGTGACCCGGCATGTCTATTTCTGGCACTATGGTGATGAATCGTCTTTGGGCATAGGCAACGATCTCTTTGTAATCCAATTGGGTGTAAAATCCGCCTTCAGCGCCACCAACTTCTGTCTTCCCTCCTATTGAGGTCAATTTTGGCCACGCTTTTATTTCAATACGCCAACCTTGATCGTCAGACAAATGCAAGTGAAGAAAATTGATTTTATAAATGCTTAATAAGTCTAGGTATCGTTTTACCTCTTCAACTGAAAAAAAGTGTCTTGAAACATCTAACATCGCACCGCGGTATCCATAAACAGGAGCATCTTCAATCGTACCTGTTGGAAGTGCTTTGATTGTTTGCATACCACTCAAATGACTTAATGAAATAATTTGTTCTAAAGTTTTAACCCCTCTATAAACACCCGCAGCTGTTTGACCGAGAATGGTGATCTGATTTTCACCCATCTGAAGCTGGTAGTATTCCTCATTTTGATTTGAAAAATCTTTTACTTCAAGAGAAATGGCATTAGAATTGTTTTCAGATTTATTTTTCAATCCAACTTCAAGTTGGGTATGTGCTGTCCAAAAAGATTGTAAATCCAAACCCATTTCAACCAAGGTTGAATTTGATTCATCAAACTGAATCGATTTTATTTTTTTAACATTTAAAACCTCCACAGACGGAGAAACCGCATTTGGATAAGGAATCAATGCAACTTGATCCATAGTAAAAACTGGAAGGTGTTTTTCGCACGAAAAAGCGCCTATTATTAATATAATTAAAACTAAATTTTTAATAAAAATATTCATTTTTTGTGTTTTAAGTCAATAGATTCCCATCGTCATCCCAAACGGCTATTTCGTTTCGTTTCGACTGATCGATACATTTTGCCAACCAAGCTTCTTCATAAGCCATCCCATGATCGTCCAAAACATCCTGAGGAATTCCATCCCATACATTTGGTGAATTTCCCATGTATCCGAGGTCTTTTAGACCGACTTCGGAAGTGAAATAACCTGTAACCACAAGGTCACGCATCAGGGTGAAAAAATTGACTTCTTGAGATTGTTTTTTCTTTCCAGGAACTGGAAAAGCAATTTCATCAAAAATAGCTTTTTGATCCGCTTCAGAACAAGCAACGAAAAGTTTATTAAAACGCTCGCTACATTCGCTATCCAACCACATTAAACCCCCGCGGATTGGTAGTTGAAATTCAGGGATATCTTTTACGATAAACTCAATAAACTCAGGAACGTCAGCTTGAGCGATGGAACCTTTATCATGAGGCGGTAAAATTATATCTGCCACTCTGGTGATCGTCTCCATCTCAATAGGTGTGAAAAATTGCTCTGAAAATAGTTTTTCGTCAAACGCTGCTTCCTGCGGAGTTCGCCCATATTGATATTGCCAAATTTTTTCTTGTAGTTCTTCTGGGGTAGTGTCCACACAACTTTGAAGCAGAAAGCCTGTTCCCACTGAACCCAATAAAATTGATTTTATACTTTCTCTTCTATCCACGATCTATATGTTTTGCTTTTTAAGTTCTTCTATAATAAATTCTGATGTTCTCCATGAAAGTGCCATGATGGTCCAAGTTGGATTTTTATCTGCTTGTGAGACAAAAGGTCCAGCATCAACGATAAATACATTTTCAACGTCATGAAGTCTTTCAAATTCATTGACTACAGAAGTTTTAGGATCACTTCCCATTCGAGTCGTCCCTACTTCGTGTATAATTCTTCCAGGATTATGCAATCCATATTTCTTTTCCGGTCCTGGTTTATCGCCCAAAAGTTTGCCTCCCATGTTTCCTAAAACCTCCTCGAAGGTTTCGTGCATGTGTCTGGCTTGCTTGAGTTCATTATCAGACCATTGGTAATTAAACCTTAAGACAGGAATTCCAAATTCATCCACAGTTGTAGGATCAATTTCACAATAGTTTTCTTTTCTTGCGATAGATTCACCTCTTCCTGACAGCCCCACTAGGGAGCCATAGAAGTCTTTCACTTCATCCCTAATCTTATGACCATAGCCTCCAACTTCCTCGCCTATGTATTCGTTGACAGCACTCTGATTAAAACCAAAACCATAGGAGGGCATTCCCATACCACCCCAAAGTTCAATGTGATATCCTCTTGGGAAATCAAGTTTTTTATTGTCTAACCACCAAGGCGAATAAACATGCATTCCTCCAACTCCATCTTCGTGGTAGCCACAGCGTTAACTCTGGAACAAAAGCCACCAACGTCATAACCGACGCCTCGGCAGCAAGAAACGGAACCAGATTACTGCTATTCCCTAGGCCATTAGGGTGATGGGTGCTTTTTGAGTTCAATAAAATACGTGCTGTGCTACAGGCAGAGGCTGCCAAAACAACAACCCTTCCTTTAATTGAGTACTCGCGGCGATCGTCTTTATTGATGAAATTTACGCCAGTAGCTTTCCCATTGTTGTCTACGGTGACTTCCTTAACCATACTGTTTACATAAAGATCAACTTGACCACCAGATTTTTGAGCTGGGAAAATCAAGCAGGAACCTGATGAAAAGTCAGCGTATACAGAACACGAACGACTGCATTGATTGCAGTAGAAGCAAACCCCTCGGTCGTTGTTGATCCGTTTGGTTAAAATCGAGAGCCTAGACGGAATTACTTTAACATTCGATTTCTTCGCACCCTTTATGTAATACAACTCATGTAAACGCGGTTTCGGTGGAGGTAAGAAAAATCCATCTGGTTTGTTTAGCAATATTTTCTTTACTCCCAAACACTCCAATTAACTTATCAACCTTGTCATAATAAGGCTTAAGGTCGTCATAACCTATCGGCCAATTGTCTCCCAAGCCATCTCGATCTTTACCTTTAAAATCTCGAGGGCCAAAACGAAGTGAAATCCTTCCCCAATGATTTGTTCTTCCTCCTAGCATTCTAGAACGAAACCAATCAAACTGTGTGTCTCCAACTTGGTTGTAGGGTTCCCCTTTGATTTCCCATCCGCCATAGGCCATATCGAATTCTCCAAAGGGTCTTCTGCTTCCAGCGCCTCTTCTGGGTGATTCATATGGAAATTTAAGTTGCGTTTGTTGACTTGGATTTGCAGGATCAAAATAAGGGCCCGCCTCAATAACTGCAACTTTGAGTCCAGCATCAGCCAGTACTTTAGTTGCCATTCCTCCTCCTGCGCCTGAGCCAACAATTATTACATCGTATTTCTTTTGATTTTCTATGATCTGCATAGGGTGATTTTTTCTTTAATATGTTATTTTAAAAATAACGCTTTATAATGGCATAAAAGTTTTAATTTTTTTAATTGTATTATAAATAAAAGTGGATCTGTTAAAAATAATATCTCTTAAACAATTCCATTGCTTGGTAATCGGCCAGACCTAAATCCTTATATTTTTTTGCACTTAGTCTGTTTCTATCTTCCGCCCGCATCCAGAACTCTCTGTCATCACTCCCTTGAAACATTACTCCGTCTTTTTGAGATTGGTGATAAAAAATAGCTTTTCGTTTTCTTAAAACTTGGTCAGGACTCATCGGAACTGCCATTTCTATTTCATGAACATCAAACTCTTGCCAAGCACCTCGGTACAACCAAACCCAACAATCATCCATAAACGATTGTTTTTTCAATTGCGAAAGAGAATCAAAAATAATATTCAAACATATTCGGTGAGTTCCATGTGGATCTGCAAGATCACCCGCCGCATAAATCTGATGTGGTTTAATGTCAGTGATCAACTCATTTGTAAAATCAATATCAACCTGCGATGGATTGGACTTTTGAACTTTTCCAGTCTCATAAAAAGGTAGATTTAGAAAGTGTACTTGAGAATCAGGAATGCCAATATAACGAGTCGCTGCAACAGATTCTCTCTTACGAATAGCTCCTTTTAATTTTCTTAATTCTAAAGAATCAATTGCTGCTTTAGATTTATTTCTAAGTTCAGATAATAAGTCACTGTAGGTGAATTTTTCCTCGGGTTTCATGTCCATAATTACTTCAATATACTTTAAGGCATCATCATCTGAAACGGCAATATTACCTGACGTTTGATAGGCAACATGCACCTCGTGATCCTGAGCAACCAAACGGTCAAAAGTTCCTCCCATAGAAATCACATCATCATCGGGATGTGGACTAAAGATGATACATCTTTTCTTGCTAGGAACTGACCTTTCGGGTCTTTTACTGTCATCGGACTCTGGCTTTCCGCCCGGCCAACCTGTAATCGTGTTTTGAATACGATTAAACATTTTAATGTTCAATTCGTAGGAATTCCCCTCTATGTTTAAAAGCTCGGACATTCCATATTTGTTATAGTCCTCATCGGTTAATCTAAGTATGGATTTATTGGTTTTTTCGCACAACCAGTTGATCGCTTTACACTTAATTGATTCGTCTTCCCATTTACAATTTCCACTGATCCATGGCGATTTGATTCTGGTAAGATCCGATGCTGCTTCTTGGTCTAATACCAGGGTTGTGTTCTTGTGCTCTTGTAAATAAGACGTTGGGAGGTAGGAAGTGACTTCTCCTTCTATGGCCTTTTGGATAACTTCTCCTTTATTGGTTCCCCAAGCCATTAGGATAATTCGTTTTGCCTCAAGAATAGTTTTAATCCCCATTGTTATTGCTTTTTCAGGAACATTCTGAATTCCTTTAAAAGCAGGACCCGCATCGAATCGAGTGAGGTGGTCTAGCGTAATCAAACGTGTTTGAGAGTTGATGTGCGAACCTGGTTCGTTAAAACCAACATGCCCTGTTCTACCAATACCTAGCAATTGTAGATCGATCCCTCCTAAGTCTTTAATTTTCTTTTCATAAGCATTACAAAAAGATCTAACTTTTTTTAATTCAACCTCTCCGGTAGGAATATTAATGTTTTCAGCAGGAATATCGATGTGGTCAAATAGGTTCTCATGCATGAAATAATGATAGCTATTCAAATCATTTTTTTCGAGACCATAATATTCATCCAAATTAAATGTGATGACATTTTTAAAACTCAATCCTTCTTCTTGATGAAGTTTAATCAAGGCTTTGTAAACACTCAAGGGAGACGAGCCTGTTGCTAAACCTAAAATACAGTTCTCACCAGTTTTTTGTTTTTGTTTTATGAGGGATGCAATTTCATTTGCTACTTCCTTTGATCCTGAGAATGAAGATTCAAACACAACATTGTGCAATTTTTCAAATCGTTGCTCTTCGAATGACCCTGGAAATTTGAATGCTATTGAGTTATTTTTCATGTACGAGTAGTTGTTATTTTAAAATTCTATTAATTTGGTTTTCTAATGTTTTCAATAAGTGATTGAATTTCTTGTCCTGGGGGGGGTGTTAATTTTGAAACAATAATTGATACTACAAAATTAACCAACATCGCAAAAGAACCAAATCCTTCAGGAGAAATTCCGAACCACCAATCTTCGTTCGTTCCTCCGCCGAACCAGCCAAACTTAAATTTGGTCATATAAAAGAGCATCAACAGGATACCGACAACCATTCCAGAAACAGCTCCCTCTTTATTCATTCTTTTACTGAAAATCCCCATCACAATTGCTGGGAAAAATGAAGCCGCTGCAAGACCAAATGCTAATGCCACCGTTGCCGCCACAAAGCCTGGAGGGTTCACTCCGAAATAACCTGCCAACAACACTGCTCCAAAAGCAGAAAGTCTTGCGGCAATTAATTCATTTTTTTCACTCACTGCTGGATTAATTATTTTTTTAATTAAATCGTGTGAAACAGATGCTGAAATAACCAAAAGCAATCCTGCAGCTGTCGACAAAGCAGCCGCCAAAGCACCTGCTGCCATCAATGCAATTACCCAATTGGGTAGTTTTGCAATTTCAGGATTGGCTAATACCATAATATCGGCATCAACTATCAACTCGTTAATCTCTGGATCTGCCACATATTGGATCAATCCATCTTGATTTTTATCTTCAAATTTTATTAGTCCTGTTGTTTGCCATTTCTCAAACCAACCGGGCAAATTTGCATGTTCTTTATTACTAACTGTTTCGATCAGATTTGTTCTTGAAAAAACAGCAATAGCAGGAGCTGTTGTGTACAAAATTGCTATAAAAAGCAATGCCCAACCAGCAGATTTTCTTGCATCACTTACTTTTTTAACGGTAAAAAACCGAACGATTACATGCGGTAATCCTGCGGTACCTACCATCAGAGCCAAAGTGATTAAAAAGACATCTAAAGTGGACTTAGACCCTGTGGTGTACTCATGAAAACCAAGTTCTCGATGAAGACCGTCCAATTTGTCTAATAAATAGACTCCATCCGATCCAGTAGCACCAAAACCGATTTGGGGTATTGCATTGCCAGTCATTATAATAGAAATAAAAACGGCAGGAACCATAAAGGCAAAAATTAACACGCAATATTGCGCCACTTGTGTGTAAGTAATCCCTTTCATTCCTCCCAAAACAGCGTAAAAAAGAACGATACACATCCCAATTACTACGCCTGTCGTTATGTCTACCTCGAGGTAACGTGAAAACACGACCCCAACACCTCTCATTTGTCCTGCGATATAAGTGAAAGAGACTATTAGCGCACAAAAAACGGCAACACCTCGCGCATAGTTAGAGTAATACCGATCCCCAATAAAATCAGGAACCGTAAATTTTCCAAATTTCCTTAAATAGGGCGCCAACAATAGCGCCAGTAAAACATATCCTCCTGTCCAACCCATCAAATAAACTGAGCCGTCATATCCATTAAATGAAATAATTCCCGCCATCGAAATAAATGATGCGGCTGACATCCAGTCTGCTGCAGTGGCCATTCCGTTTGCAATTGGATGTACTCCCCCACCCGCAACGTAAAACTCTTTTGTCGATGATGCTCTTGACCATATGGCAATTCCTATATAGAGTGAAAAACTTATTCCAACTGCTATCCAAATCCAATATTGTAACTCCATTATTCTTTAGTTTTATATTTAGCGTCTAAGCGATTCATCAAATAGATATAGACGAATATCAGGATTACAAACACATATATTGAACCTTGTTGTGCAAACCAAAAACCAAGTTTAAATCCTCCCATTTTAATTTCATTTAAAGCGTCTACAAATAAGATTCCAAAGCCGAAGGAGGCTATAAACCATATAGACAATAGAATAACTAAGTATTTTAAATTGGTATTCCAGTAAGTGTTTTCTATTTTCATATATTTTAAAATCTGGAGAAGCTATAAGCCCTCCTGCTTGTAAGGATTTAAAAACTTATCCAATTAAAGTTGAAAATGATAAGATTAGGTCAATAAATAATTTTGGAGTGAATGTAAATCAGATATAATTAAGCTCACAATTTAATGAATATTTTTCTTTTATACAGGATATAAGTTGGAATCCATATAATAACTAAATAAAGGGCCGCATAGAGCAAAGAACTGAACTTAGAGGAAAGTCCAATACTGGTCATTTGTTCCATAAAAAGACCACTGAAAGAAAAACCCCAAATTTTACTGCTGTAAAAGACTGTAACCAAAAGGCCAGAAAGTGCATAGGCGAAAAATGGCGTTCACTCCGAATACATGAGCAAAATTGAAATATTTAGCATTGTTTTTCACATCAACCCAATAGATGAAAAATGAGAGAAGCAAGCAGGAAATCCCTCCCGTCATTAGGGTATAAGAACTGCTCCATAAACTCTTGTTAAGGGGAACGATATAACTTGAAAGATCTCCTAGAATGAGCAAGAGGGTTGCGAATAAAAATAAGGAGATTATTTTTTCTTGAATGTCATTCTTTTTAACAATCAGATAACCAGAGAGCATTCCCAAAATACCTGTAACCACAGCTGGAAAAGTGCTCAAAATACCTTCGGGATCCCAAGTTGTTTTCCATAAATACCCGGGTAGGTAAAGTTTGTCAATGTAGTGCGCCCAATTCTTTTCGGGCAAACTGAGGTCTGGAATTCCGATCCCAGGCACCGGAAGGTATTTCATAACGATGCAATAACCGATCAATAGAATCGACCCAATTATTAGTTGAGTGCGTTGACTGATATAGAGATATAGTATACCGCAAACCAAAAAAACGATAGAAATGCGTTGTAAAACTCCTACCCAACGAATCGAATCAAAATTAAAGTCAGGCCACAGCCATAGAAATAGACCTACGAGGTATATCTTAAGACTTCTCCAAACTATTTTTTTTAGAATACTTTTTTTGGCAATCCCATTCTGAATTTGTTTCGAAATCGACAACACCACAGAAACTCCTAAAATAAAAAGGAAACTCGGAAAAACATAATCAGTAGGAGTGATGCCATTCCATGAAGCGTGTAAAAGTGGAGTAAAAACATGACTCCATGAGCCAGGGTTATTTACAATGATCATTAAAATGATTGTTAGACCTCTCAAGACATCGAGAGAAAGCAGTCTGCTGATAGGCTTTTCCATAGTTTAGAAAGATTAATTGTAGAATATAAATCGAATTTAAATATAGAAAAATTAAAACTACTTTTGGAAAGTTTGTTTCTGTTTAGACTTATAAATCAAATTGAATACTAGACCCATTATTATTAAAAACACGCCCACTAAGCTATAAAAATTATACAGTTCCTGAAAGAAGAGCAAACCAAACAACAGAGAGAAAACAACTTCAACATATTTAAGAGGTGCTATCTGAAAAGCGGGACCGATCTGAAGGGCTTTGGTCATGAAAATCTGAGCGAAAAAACCAACAATTCCTAATGAAAGCAATAAAACCCATTCGATCCCAACAGGAGTTTTCCAATCAAAAAAACATCCAATTGCACCTACTAAGGTGGCTAAAAACATAAAATAATGTATAATAATAACTGGATGATCTCCTTTACCAATTTTTGAGATTAATAAATAGACAATTGCAGAGAAGAAAGCACATATTAAAATAATCGTAAATCCATAAAAATCAACGGTTGGGTCAAAGCCTTTTACCATTAATACCCCAATAAATGCAAGTATAAAGAAAATCCATTGTAGATGTTTTATTTTTTCTTTTAATAAAAAAACTGCTAATAGGGCAACAAAAAGAGGTGAGGTATAACGGAGTGTGACAGCAGCCCCAACTGACATATAGCGCAATGAAAAGAAAAATAATATCATCGAAGTCACCTGGCGATTCCTCTAAAAACTAATAATCTTTTTTGATTTCCCCACAAGGGTATTTTTTGATGGATTAAAAAGGAAAATGTAAAAAACAAAGAACCTAGAGATCGAAAAAACACCAGCTGAAATGTTCCGAAATCAACCAAATATTTAACCATAGTATTCATTACTGTAAACAACAGTGTGCTTATGAACATGAACCTAATCACCAAATAATATGTTTTCAAATTGCAGTTTTAACAAAGATCATATTTTGTTTGAAACCTAAAGAATCAAAAAGTTAAAAGTTTGGCTCCAACAGGAATATATTCAATAATTTTACACATCTCTTTAAATAAGGGGTAAAAACTCATTGACCAATGATGCTTATTCAAACGCCCGTTCCATTTCTAAGTTTAGGCTTTCTTATTGCCTTGGGCTGTTCCCTTCTGTTGGGAATTGCAAAGTCAGGAATTAAGGGGGTAGCGGTTTTAATTGTCACAGGTTTGGCACTGGTCTATGGCGGAAGAGAGTCCACTGGAATCCTGATGCCTTTGCTTGTCTGTGGTGATATCTTTGCTGTGATTTATTACAAACGTCATGTAGAGTGGATCTATCTCGTTAAGCTTTTACCCTGGATGGTTATTGGTGTTTTAATCGGTGTTGTTTTAGGAAAGGATTTACCCGAAGATTTGTTTCGCGTGGGCATGGCATTAATCATCTTGTTTAGCGTTGCCATGATGTATTATTGGGAAAAAAAGAAAAACAAAAAAGTACCTACCCATTGGAGTTTTGCTGCATCAACAGGATTGTTAGCAGGGTTCTCAACCATGGTGGGGAATCTGGCAGGTGCTTTTTCAAATATTTATTTCTTAGCCATAAAGCTCCCCAAAAATGAATTCATAGGAACCGCCGCTTGGCTTTTTTTTATTATAAACCTCTTTAAGGTACCTTTCCACATATGGGTTTGGGAGACGATTAATCTGGAATCTATAAAAATAAGCTTAACACTTGTTCCTGCAGTGATTTCAGGATTATTATTGGGGGTGTTTTTGGTTAAAAAAATCAACAATGACAAATACAGAAAACTGATATTGATCTTTACAGGACTGGGGGGTTTGGCCATTCTTTTTCAATAATTTCAAGTCTAAAAATCAAAACATGAAACTCATTCCTAAAGGCTCAAAACTCTACAGCATTATACACCTCAAATGCCCGCGATGTCACCGAGGAAAATTCCTTCAAAGCCCTGCCTATAACATGAGTAAAATCACAAGGGTGAGGTCTCATTGTGAGGAATGTGATTTAAACTACAAGATAGAACCGAGCTTTTATTACGGTTCTATGTATGTCTCTTATGCAGTTGGTGTGGCAATTATGATCGCGATTATTGGATGTTTTTTAATCTTTTCCGATGAGTTCTCCTTCCTGAAAACGTTTATCACATTGGTCGTAGTGATTGTTGCTGGGGCACCTTACATCAATGCCGTTTCAAAAATATTGTGGGCAAACCTATTTTTTAAATACGATACTAAAAAATAATTTTCAGTGCTATTTGGCAACGTTTACCGCTCTTGTTTCTCTAATCACCGTAACTTTTACCTGACCGGGATAAGTCATGTCTGTTTGAATTTTTTGTGAAATCTCAAAAGAAAGTTCCGCCGATTGATCATCCGTTACTTTCTCACTTTCTACGATCACACGAAGCTCACGACCTGCCTGAATTGCGTAGGCTTTATTCACCCCATTGAAATCATAAGCGATGTTTTCAAGATCCTTAAGCCTTTGGACATAACTGTCTAAAACTTGTCTTCTTGCTCCTGGACGCGCGCCAGAAATGGCGTCACACACTTGGACAATTGGAGACAACAAAGAAGTCATTTCTATTTCATCATGGTGTGCACCTATGGCATTACAAACCTCTGGAATTTCGCCATATTTCTCAGCCCATTCCATCCCTAATATTGCATGAGGAGTTTCTGCTTCTTCTTCTGGTACTTTTCCAATATCGTGTAACAATCCTGCGCGCTTCGCTAATTTTGGATTCAAGCCCAATTCAACTGCCATTACGCCACATAATTTAGCCACTTCTCGGGAGTGCTGTAAAAGATTCTGACCATAAGAAGAACGGTATTTCATTCGCCCAATGATTTTAATTAATTCAGGGTGCAAACCGTGAATTCCCAATTCAATCACCGTCCGTTTTCCAACCTCGATGATTTCATTGTCAATTTGTTTTGTTGTTTTGTTGACCACCTCCTCAATTCGAGCGGGATGAATTCTACCGTCAGTTACCAATCTGTGTAAAGAAAGTCTCGCGATCTCTCTTCTAACAGGGTCAAAGCAAGATAGAATGATCGCCTCTGGTGTATCATCAACTACGATTTCAACACCTGTGGCAGACTTCTATGGCACGAATATTTCGTCCTTCACGACCAATGATCCTACCTTTAACGTCATCAGAATCTAAGTTAAAAACAGACACACAGTTTTCAATAGCCTCTTCAGTTCCAATCCGTTGAATGGTACTGATGATTATTTTCTTGGCCTCTTGTTCGACCGTTAGTTTGGCCTCTTCCAGACTTTTCTGAGCAAAAGCCATAGCTTCGGATTGTGCTTTCTTGTTTAAAGATTCAATCAATTCATTTTTAGCCTCCTCAGCGGAAATACCGGAAATGACTTCTAATTTCTGAACTTGAACTTTGTGAGAGTCATCCAGTTCATTTTGCTTATGCTCTAGTTTAACAAGTCGCTTCTGAAGTATTTCGTTTTTCTGCTCAAGCGATTGGGAAATGCTCCTGTTTTTATTGAGATCATTGTTGAGCTTATTTTCCTTATCACGAAGTCGGCCCTCGATATCAGAAACTTTCTTTTCTCTTTGAAAAATTACTTTTTCATGTTCCGACTTCAACTCAATAAAACGCTCTTTTGCCTGAAGCATTTTTTCGTCTTTTATTCTTTCTGCTTTTTGCTTTGCATTTCGAAGAATGTCATTGGCTTCAAGCCTAGTTGATTCGAGTATTTTTGAATTCTTTCCTTTTTGAAAAAAAATTCCAATTATTAATGATAGTTCCTAAAAGTGATAAAATAACTGAGTTTATATCTAGGTTCATTGTTTTTACGTTTTAAAATTAAAAAAGCCTGTATTAGCATAAGGTTTTGGATAAACTCCCAAACAGACAGGTTTGAGGCTACTTGACTGGTCAAGGATCTGCTCAAGGCAGCTTGCTTTTACAATCACAACTCACCTCTTTTAATTAAAAAAACGTTGAGTTTATCAAAAAATCACTAATACAGGCAGTATTGTATTTCTATTTAAAGAACTTAATAAGTAGCCAAGTGTAAATCAATCAATTCAATAAATTCATTGATTTTTAGAGCACCTAAACTCCCTCCTAAAATTAATTTTCACTTTGTTTTTCCAACTGTGCTGCATATTGAAGGGCACACATTGCAAGAACATCTTGTTTGTCACGCACGGCGTAGTTTTCTTCCAACTGTTTGATCATGGCATCAATTTTTTTTGCTGATGCACGCAGTGAGGCTTCCTGATCGGCGGTAATTGTCATTGGATAGACCCGATCTGCAAGCGTCAATTTAATCTTTAGCTTATCACTCATTAATCAATTTATTTCAGTGAGTTGATGTATACAAAAATCTACTTCTTTTATTAAACTGTTTATTTTGCGTTTGGTTACTGCCTTACTTTCTTCACTGCCAAGTAAAGAGTTTGCAACCTTAAGCGATTCATTTTCAGATTTTAAATGCGAAACTTTGTCTTTAAAATCGAGATTTTGCTTTTCCAAACCCTGCTTTTCCTCACTTAACTGACTGATAAGCAAATGGTTTTCTTTCAATTTATTTAAAAGCTGAACAATTCTCTCTTCTAATAATACTAGATTCTTCACTGAAACGCTTTTTTAAGATTTTAAATCTTTAATATAAATTACAATAATTCAAACGTAATATAACTGATATTGAAACTTACTTTTAAAAAATTTAATATAAAAGCAAATCATTATTTTTGATTTTTTTAATGATAAATAAATATTGATTTAAGATATAGTAACAACTAAAAATATTGATCCATTTGAATTAAAAAAATGTATTTTTGAAAAGATCTCTAAATTTAATTTTAATGAAATTTCACTTTTTTGAAGAGACACTTATTTCTCTTCTCAATTCAAGTCATTGGACAGCACAATTCAACCTATGAAAATCCTTTGGATATTCCACTCGCACTTTCTGGAACGTTTGCTGAAATCAGATCGAGTCACTTTCATGCAGGAATTGACATTAAGACTAAAGGAAAACAGGGACTCCCCGTTAAAGCGGTAAGCAATGGTCGCGTGAGCAGAATCCGCATTGCTACTTCAGGTTATGGAAAGGCCATTTACATTGATCACCCAGATTTCAAGACTTCTGTTTATGCGCATCTTAAAAAGTTCTCTCCTAAAATCGAAAAATATATTAAAGCGGCACAATATGAAAAAGAAAGCTATACCGTTCAAAAATTCCCTAGAAAAGACGCTCTATTAGTTGAAGCGGGAGAAGTCATTGGTTACTCTGGAAACACTGGAGGTTCCTTTGGCCCTCACCTGCATTTTGAAATTCGTGATTCAAAAAATCAACATCCACTCAACCCTTTGCTTTTTGATTTTAAGGTTGAAGACAACTTAAGACCACAACTTCAAAGATTGTTTTTGTATGAGGAAGGTTCCAATGATGTTGTCATTAAAACTAAGAATGCAAGTCTGGAAAGAGTCAATGACAGCCTTTACAAAACACCACTTCTTTTTGCTTCGGGTCGTATTGGGGTCGGAATTCAAATGTTTGACAGACAAGATTTGAGTTACAACAAAAATGGCATTTATAGCATGGTCGTAAATGTGAATGGAAAACCCACTTTCAAATATAAATTTGATAAAATTGATTTTAATGACTCAAAGTACATCAATCTGATTATTGATTATAAAAACTTTAAGGAAAACCGGTATCGAATTCAAAAGTTATTTAGGCCTAAAACTGCAAAGTTTAGTTTTATGGATAATGCTTTGGAACCAGGGTTTTTTAATCTCGAAGAAGGAAAGTCATATCAAGTATTGATCGAAGTAAGTGATTTCTCGGGAAACACCTCTTATGTTGAGACCTACGTTGTGGGTCAAAAACAAAAAACAAAAATTGAAGGTCTAGAGAAGCAAATTAACCCAGAGCTTGATTATCTTTTTGAATTTCATCCAAATGAAATTTATATTCCAAAAAATACATTTTTTAATCCCATTCAATTGGAAATCCAAACCCACAGTGACGGTATCAAAATTGGTCCTGACATTCATCCTTTTAAAGGTGCTTTCGAATTGAGTTTTAAAACCGAACTCAAGGACTCATTGAAAATGAAAAAATCTTTTATTGCTTTAAAAGAAAAAGACAATTTAACTTACCTCCCCACCGAAAATAAAAACGGAAAACTAACTGTCAAGTCAAAAAAGTTTGGTGACTTTGTTATCGCAAGCGACTTAACTCCGCCTTCAATTAAATCTGTAAATTTTAGAAATGATCAATGGCTCAGTGGATTTAAATTTTTAAGAGGTAAAAATTGATGATGATTTTTCTGGAATAAAATCTTACCGAGGAACTATAAATGGAAAATGGGTTTTATTTGAATACGAACCCAAACAAAAACTTTTGACCTATGACTTTTCAGACCTAACTTTTGATACGGAAAAACACGAGTTGGAAATAGTAGTGGAAGACAATGTGGGGAACAAAACTTTGTTTAAAGCTTTGTTTTTCAGGAAATAAATGTCTAAAATTTAGTGCTTTTAATTGTCGACGAAGGCCGCTAAGGTCTTAACGACATAATCAATCTCTTCCCGCTTGTTGAAACGGGAGAAAGAAAGTCTTAAAGAGGGCCAGCTTCTAACTTCCTCGCTTCGATTGAGCTCTTGTAACACATGAGAACCTAAATTTGATCCTGACTGACAGGCACTGCCTTTGGAACAAGCAATTCCTTTTAAATCTAAATGAAAATCTAATAGTTGCGCCTTGGAGGAATCTAATGGCAAAGCAACATTAATTAACGTAAAAGTACTTCGTTCAAAATCACCGGAAAGTCCATTGAAATGGGCATTAGGGAACACTTCTTTTATTTCTTGAATAAAATATTTTTTTAAATCTAATACATAAGCTTTTTCAGAGGCAAGCTCTTCATAAGCAATTTCGAGTGCTTTCTGTAAGCCAACGATATTGTGAACTCCTTCGGTTCCTGCTCTCAAACCTCGCTCTTGGGGACCCCCTACGATAAACGAATCCAAGCCTGAGTTTTTTCTAACAAATGAAAAGCCAATCCCTTTTGGACCATGAAACTTGTGCGCAGCTGAAGATAAGAAATCAATTGAAATTTCTTTTAAATCAATCGAAAAATGCCCGACTCCTTGCACTGCATCTGTATGGAAATAGGCGTTATTTAATTTGCATAAATCACCCACTTTCTTAAGTGAGAGTATGTTGCCTATTTCGTTGTTGACATGCATCAAACTGACTAGTTTCCTTGTAGCAGTTGCTGTCAATAGCTTTTCCAAATGAACCAAATCGGGAGATCCCTCCAAATCAAGACCAACGTATAGTATTTCAACACCTTCAGTTTCAAGAGATGTGAGCGTATGTAAAACGGCATGGTGTTCTATTCGAGAAGAAATGATCGTTTTAATGCCCAAATCTTTAACTCCACATCGCAAAATCATATTGTCAGATTCTGTTCCGCCAGAGGTAAAAATTATTTCTTGCGCTTCACAATTGAGATGACTGGCAACACTTTTACGGGCCGTTTCTATGGCAGATTTGGCTGTTCGTCCAAAGCCATGGGATGAAGAAGGATTTCCGTAGTTCAACTCCATACTTCCGACCATTACATCTATGACTTCTTTTCTTATTGGTGTCGTAGCTGCATTGTCAAAGTATACTTTCATCTTTCTTTTGGTTCGTGTATCAAATGCTGATTGAGCTTTTCCTTAGCTAAGAAGAAGTCTTTTCAAACCCTTTTAAAGTATTGGTTATTATCAATACACAGTCAAGCAATTGTTCTTCCGTGATCACAAGTGGCGGTGCAAAGCGAATGATATTCCCGTGGGTTGGTTTTGCCAATAAACCATTGTCGCGAAGTTTTAGACAAATGTTCCAAGCCGTATCACTATCAGTACTATCATTGATCACAATTGCATTGAGCAGTCCTTTTCCACGCACCAACTGCACGATTCCGCTATTAGCGATATATTTATTTAATTCATTCCTAAAAACCTCTCCAAGACGTCTTGCATTTTGGGGTAAAACCCCAGCCTTTAATAACTTCTAGTGCTTTGGTTGCTACAGCAGCTGCCATAGGATTTCCACCAAAAGTACTTCCGTGTTGCCCTGGTTGAATTACATCCATAATCTCAGAATCACAAAGGACACCCGAAACAGGATAAGTTCCGCCACTGAGGGCTTTCCCAAGAATTAAAATATCAGGACGAATATAAGTTGCGGGTTGCTGTTCGCAAGCATCCTCACAAGTACAGTCTCCACAAACAGCAAGTAAGGAACCTGTTCGGCCGATACCTGTTTGAATTTCATCGGTTATTAACAACACATTGTATTGAGAACACAAGGCTCTTGCACCGCTTATAAAGTCTTTTCCTGGAGTGTAAACGCCAGCTTCTCCCTGAATTGGTTCTACCAAAAAACCAACAATATTCGGATTGCTTTCCAACGTTTGTTTTAAGGCCTCTAAATCATCATAAGGAATGTGCGTAAATCCATTGGTGTGAGGGCCAAAATGTGCTTTTGTATCAGGATCCGTAGAAAAAGAAATTATAGTTGTTGTTCTACCGTGAAAATTATTGTTACAAACAACAATTTGCGCCTGATTTTCTGGAACTCCTTTTTTAAGGTAACCCCATTTTCTTGAAATTTTAATCGCAGTTTCTACGCCTTCGGCACCTGTATTCATTGACAAGAGTCGTTCAAAACCAAAATACGCTGTCACAAACTTCATGTATTCCCCTAACTTATTGTTGTGAAAAGCACGTGAAGTTAATGTCAATGTTTCAGCTTGTTCTTTCATAGCCGCGATAATGTCTGGATGACAATGACCTTGGTTTACTGCAGAATAAGCCGAAAGAAAATCATAGTATTTTTTCCCATCAACATCCCAAAGGTAAACGCCTTTCCCTTTTGCCAAAACAACAGGTAGTGGGTGGTAGTCATGCGCTCCATGTCGCGATTCAAGATCCAAATAATAGTCCTGAGATGTTTGTTGTTTTGTTTCCATAGCCAAAGCGTTTTAAAATTGAAATATTCTCGAAAGAACACTTTAAAAATTGATTCTCACAAAATTAGAAATATATAACAAAAAGTCAGTCATCTTACACCACTATATTCCATAATCAAAAAAATCCTCCTGAATTGTATGATTCTCCTGTATAAATAGCTCTAATTCGTGAAAAACAATACTATTTTTGCAAGATGTCTAGAAAATTTAAAAAAGAACGTTTTGATGATGTCGCAGTGGTTGACATTACTGCTAAGGGGAAAGGAGTCGTGAAATCAGAAAGTGGCAAAGTTATTTTTGTTGATGGTGTTGTCCCTGGAGATCATGTTAATGTCGAAACTTACAAGAAAAGAAGGGGTTATTTTGAAGCCAACTTACTGAAAATAGTCAAACCCTCCATAGATCGTGTAATACCCCCATGTGAACATTTTGGTGTTTGTGGTGGTTGTAAGTGGCAAAATCTAGACTACGAAGCCCAATTGAGATACAAGCAAAAAGAAATACTTCATAATCTCACACACCTTTCAGGAATGAAGCTCCCTGAAATAGAACCCATAAAAAGTGTTGCTTCCCCCTATTTTTACAGGAATAAAATGGAATATTCTTTTTCCAATCAGCGGTGGTTAACTTCCGAAGAAATTGATAATAAAGATGAATCACTTGAAAAAAAGGGTTTGGGATTCCACAAAGCTGGAATGTGGGACAAGGTTGTAGACATTCAAAAATGTCACCTTCAAAAAGAACCTGCTAATGATATTAGAAACGGTATTAGGGAATATGCCATTAAAAATGATTTAGAGTTTTTTAACCCCAGAGCTCAAGAAGGTTTTTTAAGAACCCTGATGATTCGAAACTCCTCAATCGGAGAGTTTATGGTACTTATTCAGTTTTTCAAAGAAGACGAAACCAAAAGGGTCGCTTTATTGGATTATTTAAAAGATAATTTTGAAATTTCTTCCCTACTCTATTGCATCAATTCAAAAGCCAATGACACGCTCTATGATCAAGAAATTGAGCTTTTTGACGGAAGAGATTACATTATAGAAAAAATGGAGGATCTTGAATTTAAAGTTAATGCAAAATCTTTTTTTCAAACCAATTCAGATCAGGCCTTTGAACTCTATAAAATAACACGCGAATTTGCTGATTTAAAAGGAGATGAAGTTGTGTATGATTTGTATACAGGGACTGGAACAATTGCCCAATTTGTTGCTAAAAAGACAAAAAAGGTTGTTGGTGTAGAGTCTGTACCAGAAGCCATCGAGGCTGCAAAGGAAAATGCCCAAGAAAACAATATTGATAATGCCTTTTTTGAAGTGGGCGACATGAAAGAAGTGTTCAATGAAGATTTTATTAACCGACATGGAAAGGCAGACGTCGTGATTACTGATCCACCAAGAAACGGAATGCATCCAGATGTTGTAAAGCAATTGATCGGTTTGGGAGCCGGAAAAATAGTCTATGTCAGTTGTAATAATGCTACGCAAGCTAGAGATTTAAGTTTAATGAGCCATGCCTACAAAATGACGCGATGTCGTGCAGTAGACATGTTCCCTCAAACACAACATGTTGAAAATATTGTACTTTTGGAAAAGATTTAAATAAAATGAATTTTAGAATTTTCTTTATTGTTTGTTTATTAATCCTAAGCTCCTGTGAAAAAGATGACATCTGTCTCGAAGGAACTCCTGCAACGCCAAGGTTGATAGTTGTTTTTAGAGACTATCAGGACACAGCAGTTAAAAAATCAGTTGAAAACTTAGTGATTCAAGGTTTTAACCAAGAAGAAATCTTACAAACCTTTACCGGAGACTCTATTGCCTTGCCACTTAGGAAAAACTTTGAGTTTTCACAATTTAAACTCTCTTTCAACGTAGATACAGATAGTTTAATTGCTGATTCTTTACAGTTCAACTATGATCGGTTTGACCTGTATATAAATCGCGCCTGTGGCTATAAATCAAATTATGTATTTCAAGAACCATCTCATTATCTATTGACTAAAAGTGAGGGCTGGATTCAAAACATAGAAAAATCAAAAGACACCATTTCAGATGAGCAAAATACGCACTTGGTTATTTACCATTAATCTAATACTGCTATGCGGAATGGGAAATGCTCAAGAAAGCGAACCCCTTTTAGAAAGCATCGATACAATTCAAAAACGGGTGAAAAAACCCTATACCCTAAGGTTTGGCATTGATTTGATAAAACCCGTTACAGCACAATTTGAAAAAGACTACTTTGGGTTAGAACTCGTTGGAGATTTACGCCTTTATGGTGATTTTTATATTGCTGCTGAAATTGGAAACGAAAAAAGAACCGAACAGTCTGAGTTAATCAACTTCACCACCGCTGGCAGTTACATAAAATTAGGATTTGATTACAACATGTTTAAAAACTGGAAAGGCATGAACAACGCCATTCATATTGGTCTTCGACTCTGCAACAGTTTTCACACGCAGAACGTAAACAGCTATGAAACGTACAACCTTAATCACTACTGGCCAACTGAAATTACGCAAAATGGATTTCAAACGGGGGAAAGAGAATCTTTAAATGCACGATGGGCTGAGGTTGTTGTTGGAATAAAGGTTAGGCTTATCGATAACTTTTATATGGGATTTAGTTTGCGCATGAACAGATTATTTAGCGATACTGAACCAAACAACTTTGACAATCTTTACATTCCAGGTTTTAACAGAAAAACCGATGAAAATGTTTGGGGCGCTGGATTTAACTACACCCTCACCTATGCCATTCCAATCAGACTTTAGAGCGACTAAAGTGTTTTTAGGGTTTTAATTAATGGCAATTTAACAAAGAGTTTGTTTTTATTTATTAAAAACTTAGGACAAAATATACTCGCCAGAAGAAAGCTGCATAACACCAAAGGCAGATAAGAAATCACTAGGAACTGCCCAATTTACAGCGAAAAATAAAAAACATCATGACCGAAGGAAATCAGGTTAAAAATTAATGCTTTATTTTTTCATTTGTTTTTAATTTATGGATTTTTTTGGTTCCAGCATAAATCGGGAACAAACACAACCTCGATTCTAACTTTCCATTGAATAATTTAATTTTCCGTGTGGGTCTCAATCCCACAAACTTCATTGCTTCAAAGTTAGAGCTGATCATCCAAGCATTGGTGTTGGGATAGTTCCTCTTGAGCGTGTCGCCAAACTCTTGATACAATCCATCAATATCTCCTTCCAAGCGCTCACCATAAGGCGGGTTGGTTAATAAGTGTAATGGAGTTTCTCCAATTTTTGAAGAATGAAAAAAATTGGCACGATTCACATGAATAAAATCCTCTAAAGAGGCATTCTTAACGTTTTGAATTGCCTTTTCAACAGCTGATGGAGCTTTGTCAAATCCATATATTTTTCCAACAGGAGATTTCACTTTTTTAAGCTGAGACTGTCTTATTTTATCAAAAAGAGAAGCATCCCAGTCGCTCCATTTTTCAAAAGCAAACTCGTTTCTATTTAAATTAGCAGGAATATCGCAAGCAAGCATAGCAGCTTCAATCAAGATCGTACCACTACCACACATAGGGTCAATAAAATCAGTCTGACGGTCCCACCCCGAAAGCTGCACCAAACAAGCGGCAAGTACTTCATTCATCGGAGCGATGTTCGTCGCCGAACGGTACCCTCGATGATGTAAGGAACTCCCAGAACTATCCAGCGAAATGCTACATTCATTTTCGTAAATGTGTAGATGAATCCTAAAATCGGGATGGCGAGTATCAACATTGGGTCGAT
>CAJJCA010000005.1:65000-123481 GCA_905182575.1 uncultured Flavobacteriaceae bacterium
TTATTTGCTCGTTACTCTATTATATATATAATAGTTAACTCTTGTATCTTTTCAATATGTCAATGAACTTTAATTAATTCTAAAATTAATTCGTGGAGAATATCGGAGTCGAACCGATGACCTCCTGCGTGCAAGGCAGGCGCTCTAGCCAGCTGAGCTAATCCCCCATTTCAGAAAATCCTGGTGTTAACTAGGACCTTACTTTTAAAGGGGCCAATTACTCACCCTAGAATCTCTGTTTCTGTTGTTTTAAATCCCTTGTTTATAAAACAAATAGTAGTCTCAGGCAGACTCGAACTGCCGACCTCTACATTATCAGTGTAGCGCTCTAACCAGCTGAGCTATGAGACTCTACTTTTTTAGGATTCAATAAACAGTATATTATAAAAAAATGACAGCAAGCGATAGAATTCTGATATCAATCTTGTTGTTGTCGTCTTTCTCTAGAAAGGAGGTGTTCCAGCCGCACCTTCCGGTACGGCTACCTTGTTACGACTTAGCCCCAGTTACCAGTTTTACCCTAGGCCGCTCCTTACGGTGACGGACTTCAGGTACCCCCAGCTTCCATGGCTTGACGGGCGGTGTGTACAAGGCCCGGGAACGTATTCACCGCATCATGGCTGATATGCGATTACTAGCGATTCCAGCTTCACGCAGTCGAGTTGCAGACTGCGATCCGAACTGAGATCGGTTTTGAAGATTCGCTCCTCCTCGCGGAGTGGCTGCTCTCTGTACCGACCATTGTAGCACGTGTGTAGCCCAGGACGTAAGGGCCGTGATGATTTGACGTCATCCCCACCTTCCTCTCGGTTTGCACCGGCAGTCTCGCTAGAGTACCCAACACAACTTGCTGGCAACTAACGATAGGGGTTGCGCTCGTTATAGGACTTAACCTGACACCTCACGGCACGAGCTGACGACAACCATGCAGCACCTTGTAAGTAGTCCGAAGAAAGGTCCATCTCTGGTCCATGCAACTTACATTTAAGCCCTGGTAAGGTTCCTCGCGTATCATCGAATTAAACCACATGCTCCACCGCTTGTGCGGGCCCCCGTCAATTCCTTTGAGTTTCACTCTTGCGAGCGTACTCCCCAGGTGGGATACTTATCACTTTCGCTTAGCCACTCAACCAACCAATGTTGGTCAAACAGCTAGTATCCATCGTTTACGGCGTGGACTACCAGGGTATCTAATCCTGTTCGCTACCCACGCTTTCGTCCCTCAGCGTCAGTATATTGTTAGTGATCTGCCTTCGCAATCGGTATTCTATGTAATATCTATGCATTTCACCGCTACACTACATATTCTAACCACTTCACAATAACTCAAGTCTTTCAGTATCAAAGGCAGTTCTATCGTTGAGCGATAGGATTTCACCTCTGACTTAAAAGACCGCCTGCGGACCCTTTAAACCCAATGATTCCGGATAACGCTTGGATCCTCCGTATTACCGCGGCTGCTGGCACGGAGTTAGCCGATCCTTATTCTTACAGTACCGTCAGCTTGGTACACGTACCAAGGTTTCTTCCTGTATAAAAGCAGTTTACAACCCATAGGGCAGTCTTCCTGCACGCGGCATGGCTGGATCAGAGTTGCCTCCATTGTCCAATATTCCTCACTGCTGCCTCCCGTAGGAGTCTGGTCCGTGTCTCAGTACCAGTGTGGGGGATCTCCCTCTCAGGACCCCTACCTATCGCGGTCTTGGTGAGCCGTTACCTCACCAACTAACTAATAGGACGCATGCCCATCTTTTACCACCGGAGTTTTCTTCATCTTTACAGGTGTAAAGATGATCGTATGGGGTGTTATTCAAAATTTCTCTTGACTATACCCCTGTAAAAGGTAGGTTGCATACGCGTTACGCACCCGTGCGCCGGTCGTCAGCGGATTGCAAGCAATCCCTGTTACCCCTCGACTTGCATGTGTTAGGCCTGCCGCTAGCGTTCATCCTGAGCCAGGATCAAACTCTTCGTTGTTGTCTTGTAAATATTATTTACGACGCCAACAATATTGACTTTGTCTCAAAATGGTCTAGTTCGCTTTGTATCTTTCGATACGCGCTGTCATTCTTTAATTCTTATACTTTCAATGAACTTTTTTAATCTGCTTTAACAGATAATTATCTGTTTAGCGAGTGCAAATATAAAACGCTTTTAGTTACTACGCATGCTTTTCTTATCCTTTTTTTTTATTTATTTAATGATCAACCCTAACCCCCTTAAATAAAGAGAGTTGAAGGGTTTGTTTTTTTACAGGTAGTGATAAAGGTGGTTTTTTTTCTTTCCATTTTAGGTATAAGGAATCTATATTATTGTCTAAAGCTTTCGGTTGCTTTTCAAGGGAGCCATCAGAAAAACCACGTTGTAATATATCTTCTATTAAATAATCCTCATATACTGTTGCTGGATCATAGGTGCTTTTGAGGGAAAGCTTAAAAAGTGAGGCTGTAGTTTGATAGATAAATGCGCGCCAGCCATTTCTCAGTTCCTTAACCAACTGATGGGTGGAATACCCCGTTTGTCGGTGTACGAGTTTTATTAAAATCCTCCCTTGAGATCGGGATAACTTTTTGAGCTCTTCTTCAAATTCATCATAAACAAAGCTTTCCATTCTCTTTATATAGACCTTTCGCTTTCTTTTGGACTTGATCGTTTGAAGTCGTTCGGAAAGCACGTTCATTCTTTCGGCAGCGAGTTTAGCATAGGGATAAACCTTTCGGGTACGCCGCCTTAGGAGGACGTATCGTTTTGCCTCCTCATAATTATCAAAACGAAGGGGCTGAAAGACGATGACCTCTTTTAAATCTATCTCGGATCTAACAATCGTATCTCCCTCAATTACAAAAAAATCTAATGGCCGATTTTTTAAATCCTCGTTATCTTGAGAAGTGGCTTTTGAAAAGATTATTAGAAAAGCTATAAAAAGGAGTTTTTTCATATGTAACAAAGTTATAAATAAATACGTTGATTATAATTTTCAATTGAGGAGTTATTGTTATTTTAGCTATCATTTTAGAAATTAAATACCTATGAAAATTCTTAATAAAAAATCGATTTCTTTTTTGGAGCAATATTTAAATAATGCCGCTCCTACTGGCTATGAATGGGAAGGACAAAAGATATGGATGGACTATCTTAAACCTTATGTGGATACTTTTATTACGGACACCTACGGAACTGCGGTGGGTGTAATCAATCCTGACGCCAAGTTTAAAGTCGTTATCGAAGGGCATTCGGATGAAATTTCGTGGTATGTAAATTATATTACAGACAAAGGTTTGATTTATGTCATAAGAAATGGTGGTAGTGATCACCAGATCGCTCCCTCTAAGTGGGTTAATATTCATACCAAAAAAGGAATCGTAAAAGGTGTTTTTGGATGGCCCGCCATTCACACGCGTAAAGCAGCAAAAGAAGAAACACCAAAAATTGATAACATTTTTATTGATATTGGCGCAAAAGACAAGGAAGAAGTTGCAAAAATGGGCGTTCATGTGGGCTGTGTCATTACTTACCCGGATACTTTTCAGGTCATTAATGAGAATAAATTTATCTGTCGTGCGATTGACAACCGTGCGGGTGGTTTTATGATTGCCGAAGTGGCGCGTTTGCTTCATGAAAACAACATTAAACTTCCTTTTGGCTTGTACATTACCAATTCTGTTCAAGAAGAAGTGGGATTGCGAGGGGCTGAAATGATCACCAACACCATCAAACCCGATGTGGCGATTGTTACTGACGTTTGTCACGACACCACCACGCCGATGATTAACCAAAAAGAGCAAGGGTTTATTCAAATGGGGAAAGGCCCTGTTGTTTCCTATGCGCCTGCGGTGCAGAACAAGTTAAGAGAGAAGATTTTGGATACTGCCATAGCGAAAGAAATTCCTTTTCAACGTTTGGCTTCTTCGAGAGCAACAGGAACAGATACGGATGCTTTTGCTTACAGCAACGGTGGCGTCGCCTCTGCCTTGATTTCTTTGCCCTTAAGATACATGCACACCACTGTAGAGATGGTTCATAAAGACGATGTGGAAAATGTAATCCGGATGATTTATGAAACTTTACTCGAAATTAAGCCGGAGGAAAGTTTTAGTTATTTTGACTAACGATTAGTATAAGAAACGTAGGGTAATAAATAAGCACTGATGTTTTTTTTAATTGAACCCAACTTGTAAATAAAGGTAACCTTGCATTTATCTCACTTATATATTTTTACAGAATAATCTGAATAAATTATTGATTATCATGTTTTACCACTCAACAAAACCAGCGATTCTCATTCTTAGATTTGCAAAATTCTTGACGTACATACCCACAAATAGTTTGAACGAGTACAAACACATTATCTGGGCCAGGTGAAATTGCTAGCGTTGCTGTAGCAAGAATGAATGAAACTAAAATTTCTATTTGCAAAATCAATTAGGAATTTAAAGAGGCCTTCAATACCGCTTTATTAATTCGCTTTACAAGGCCGGGACCTTCATATATAAATCCTGTATAAATCTGTACTAAATCAGCACCAGCATTTAGTTTATCTAAAGCATCTTTTTCAGAATGAATCCCTCCTACTCCAATAATTGGAAACGCTTTTTGACTATTGTCAGACAGGAAACGAATGACTTCCGTACTGCGATCTGCAACAGGTTTTCCGCTGAGACCACCCATTTCGATTTTGTGTGGAGATTGGAGACCTTCTCTTGAGAGGGTGGTGTTGGTGGCAATTACGCCATCTATCTTAACCGAAGTGATGATGTCAATAATGTCCATTAGTTGTTCCTCGGGCAAGTCGGGCGCAATTTTTAGCAAGTATGGGTTTTGGGGTTGGCTTTTTAAGATTGAGGTCTTTTAATGTTTGCAGTAAATACGTCAGGGGTGCTTTGTCTTGCAGGGCTCTTAAATTAGGAGTATTGGGCGAGCTCACATTCACTACAAAATAATCAACATGTGGGAAAAGTGCTTCGAAACATTTGACATAATCAGAAACGGCTTCTTTGTTGGAAGTTAATTTGTTTTTTCCAATATTCCCACCAATGAGTACACCTTTGTTTTTCTTTAAACGCTCCACCGCAGCTTCTACCCCTTGGTTGTTAAACCCAAGTCGATTGATCAAACCTTGATCTTGAGGCAAACGAAATAAGCGCTTTTTGGGATTCCCGGGTTGGGGTTTTGGAGTAAGTGTTCCGATTTCAATAAAGCCAAAACCAAAATTAGAAAGTTCGTGATACAGTTTAGCATCTTTGTCAAAACCCGCTGCCAATCCAACCGGATTGGGAAAGGTTAGACCAAACAGTTTACGTTCCAGACGTTTGTCCTTAACCTGATACAAGCTTCGGATCAAGGCTCCCATTCCTGGAATTTTATTTAACAACTTGAGGGGAGCAAAAACGGTATGATGCACCCATTCAGGATCAAAGAGAAAGAGAAAGGGTTTTACTAAAAGTCTGTACATCTGTTTTTAAAAAAATCCCGCTAAAGCGGGAAATAATTACTTTTTGGAAGCATTGCGCTTTTCACTTGTTTCAAGTGAAATGGCGGAACGTTCAATTTTCAACTTACCTGCCATGGTTTCAATCACACAGGTATTGTCTTTGTCGTTTAACTCAACAACTTTTCCGTGAAGTCCACTCTTGGTTACAATACGATCTCCCTTTGCAAGGTTTTTCATAAAGTTCTTTTCTTTTTTCTGTCTGCGCTGTTGTGGCAGTATGATAAAGAAAAAGAACACAACTAACATTAAAAGTAGAAAGGGGAGTTGTCCCTGTAATGCATCCATATTATTTTTATTTATTATTTATTTTCAAGACTTGCCTCAACTTGGTCGTCACGTTGCTTTTGCTTAACAGGATCTGGAGTAACCATTGCTTTGATTCTCAAAGTCTCGCGTCCACTTGCAGTATTCGTTGTAATTGTAACTGTTTTTTGCTGTAAGTTAGGCTTGTTACTTGAATCGAAGCTTACACGGATTTCACCTTTTTCCCCTGGTGCAATTGGCACATTTTTCGGGAACTTAGGAACAGTACATCCACAACTTCCTCTTGCATCGACGATCAAAAGATCAACCTTACCAGTGTTGGTAAAAGTAAAGGTTGTTTTAGCAACATCTCCTTCCGTGATTGTACCAAAATCATGACTTGCTTCATCAAATGTCATTATTGCAGTCTCAGCTGCTGGCTGGTCTGCGGTGTCTTCAACATTTTGTTGATCTACTTTTTTAGATGCGTTTTGTTTGCAAGCAATTATGCTTAGCAAAAAAACGGCTGATAATACCCAGATATAATTTTTCATATGTAAATAGTTTATTAAAATTCAAAGTTAAATAAAATATCATTAAATCAAACCTCTGCCTGACTTCTTTATGCGATTTGAAGCTTCCAAGTCTTTGATGACCTTATCGAGAATACCATTGATAAAAACATTACTCTTTGGGGTCGAGTAATCTTTAGAAATTTCGATGTATTCATTCATGGTCACTTTGGTCGGAATCGAAGGGAAATAAATCAACTCTGCTATGGCCATTTTTATCAATATGGCATCTAAGGTTGCAATCCTATCGTTGTCCCAATTGGGTGTTCTTCCCTCTAGTTCCTTTTGTAATTCCTCCTCCTTAGAAATAACTTTTTCCAACAATTCTATCCCAAATTTAGGGTCTTCTTCTTCGAAGGTAGATTGCGGAAAAGGCAAACTGCTGGTGTCATTCGGATCGATTTGGTTGAGCATTTTGGAAAGAAAGGTGTTGACAACGGGTAAATCATCAATCCAAGTGAGTTCCTTGTCTTCAATGTAATCGTAAAACTTATCTGAGGGTGCTATGATCTCTTTAAACAAAAACAAAATCAAATCTCGATCTTGCTGAAGCGATGGGTTTTCAACCTCACTGTAAGTTTTAAAAGCATCACTCTGAATTAGTTGCTTGTAGTTTGATTTGACATAATCAAAATCAAGATCCCAGTTTTTAATCTTTCTTCTCTTTAGAAAAGTTGCTAAAGTACTGTGGTTTGCGATAAATTTCAACACGGAGTTGGAAGCTAGAATTCCTGGGTGATCTTTTAGTTTCGTGGCCCTGAGTTCACCTTTAAGACTGTTTTGTTGCTCGGCGTGTTCGAGAATAGATTTAAAAAAAGCAAGAATGGTGAGATAGAGTGAAAACGTGATTTTCAAAACTTTTTTTAAAAAAAATAACCTCTTTTTGAAGGTCATTTTCTTCATTTTGCATAAATGAATATACGGACTGCATTACTTTGATGCGAAAATGTCTTCTGGTTAGCATTATATAAGAACAAATTTAGTTGCAAAAATAGCAGTTTAGTTTGGAAAATAAGCCAACTTAAAACAATGAATTTAAAAAATTTAATAATAAGTCAAAAAGCATTTGCTTACCTTTGAATTTATCAATAAGAAGGGGGCTGTAAAAGCATATGAAAGAACTTAAATACCTAAATAAATACCTAAATAGATATATATAGAAACCTAATTAGATAAACGTCACCATAGTTGCACGTATATTTTCACTCTTTGTCCCTCGTTTGATTGGAAATTCATTGACAGCTGTCGAAAATTTCATCACCAACAACGAAGGAACTTTAGAATCAATCAAAGAATTGATGCTTGTTAATATTTTAATTATTATTGGAACTGCGCTGCTCTCTGCTTTCTTTACTTTCTTAATGCGTCAAACCATCATTAACGTCTCTCGATACATCGAGTATGACTTAAAGAATGAAATTTTTCAACACTACCTGACCCTAAATCACGGTTTTACAAAAACAACAGGACTGGAGATTTGATGAGTAGAATCAGCGAGGATGTGGGTAAGTCGAGAATGTATGTAGGGCCTGCCATCATGTACAGCATCAATACCATCACTCTGTTTGTTTGTGTGATTGCCATTATGATCAGTATCGCGCCAAAGTTGACGCTTTACACCATGCTGCCCCTCCCCCTGCTTTCATTTGTTATTTATAAATTAAGTAGAATAATCAATACCAGAAGTACCGTTGTCCAAGAAATGTTATCAAAACTTTCCTCATTTACGCAAGAGACTTTTAGTGGTGTTTCTGTTATAAAATCCTACAGCCTAGAGCCTGTCATCAATGAAAAGTTTGATGAAGTTGCTGGAGATGCAAAAAGTACAAACATGAACTTGGTAAAGGTTCAAGCTTGGTTTTTTCCTTTGATGATTCTCTTGATTGGTTTAAGCAATCTGATTGTAATTTATGTGGGTGGAAATCAATACATCAACAATGAAATTGAATTAGGTGTTTTAGCTGAATTTATTATTTATGTCAACATGTTAACTTGGCCTGTCGCCGTTGTGGGATGGGTCACTTCGGTTGTTCAACAAGCAGAGGCCTCACAAGAAAGAATCAATGCTTTTTTAAATGAAGTATCAGAAATAAAAGATGGAAAAGGAATTGACCAACCCATAGCTGGAGCAATCACATGGAAGCCGTACTAGACGATCCTGAAACAAAAATTGATGCCGTCAAAAAGCTAAGCTTTACAGTCGAACCTAAAAAAACATTAGGGATTATCGGCGGTGTTGGATCAGGAAAATCGAGTGTTCTCAACCTCATCAACCGTTTATATGATCCCACAGGCGGTGTAGAAGATTTAAAATACGATTTAAAAGACTTTAAACGAGAAGTTACAGGCTTGATTGGCTATGTTCCCCAAAATGCATTTCTTTTTTCAGAAAGTATTGAGCAGAATATTAAGTTCGGAAAACTCGACGCTACAAAAGAAGAGTTGATCGAAGCCGCTAAAAACGGATGTGTTCACGAAAATATAATTGCTTTTAAAGAAGGATATCAAACCTTATTAGGAGAAAGAGGAATCACCCTCTCTGGCGGCCAAATTCAGAGGGTGGCAATTGCACGTGCTTTAATAAAAGATTCTAAAATATTGCTGTTTGACGACTGTCTTTCGGCCGTAGACACTGACACAGAAGAGCAAATTCTCAACAATCTTAAACGCATTTGCAAGAACAAGACTACCATCATTGTAAGTCATAGAATTTCTTCTGTAAAAGATGCTGACACCATTATGGTCATGGAAAAAGGAGCACTTTTGGAGTCAGGAACTCACAATGAATTGATGGCACTCAAAGGATATTACTTTGAACTTTTTAAAAAGCAACAGCACGAAAAGGAACATTAATTTGTTTTGTTTAATTTTTTTTCTGATTTTTGATTAAGTATTTAGTTTTAATTAAACAAAAGTTCAATGGACAACAAAAATGGGCGTGACCAAGAGGAGATTCACTCCAAGGTCCTAAGGGCAGGAAGAAGAACTTATTTTTTTGATGTTCGCGAAACCAAAGCAAACGACTACTACCTGACCATTACGGAGAGTAAGAAGTTTACAAACGATGACGGAACTTTCTATTTTAAAAAACACAAAATATACCTCTACAAAGAAGATTTTAGCGAATTTAAGTCTATTTTAGAGGAAATGCTTGGCTATGTTATTGAGCAAAGAGGAGAAGAGGTCATCAGTGAGCGTCATCAAAAAGATTTTGACCGAACCAAGGGTTTAGATACTGCGGAGGAGAAAGGAAAAGATTTTACAAGCTTCAATTTTAGAAAGATATCTTATAAAAAATAATTCATTAATTTTAAGTGTTTGCTTTTGCAAACACTTTTTTTTTATCCAAATTTTTATTAAAAATTAAGAACCTTTTAATTTAAATAAAAAATCATGTCAATTACAGCTTCTAATATGTTACCCTTGGGGACAAAAGCTCCTGACTTTGAACTCATCAACACTGTTGATGACAGGTTACTTGACCTCAAAAGTTTAGCGGGAAAACATGGAACGCTAATTATTTTTATGTGTAACCATTGTCCTTATGTGGTTTATTTATTGGAGGTGATCGTGTCATTCAGCAAAGAGATTGAAAGCAAAGGAATCAAAACCATAGCCATTTCGAGTAACAGTGTGAATACCCACTCACAAGATGGACCATTAGAAATGAAAAAAATAGCTCGGTCAAAATCTTTCACATTCCCTTATTTATTTGATGCCTCACAAGAAGTTGCACATGCTTATCAGGCAGCATGTACTCCTGATTTTTTTCTTTTCGATAAAGCATTAAAATTGTATTACAGAGGTCGATTTGATGCTTCTCGCCCTACCAATGACCTCCCCATCAATGGAAGTGAGCTGCGTTCCGCTTGTGAGGGCATGTTGAAATCTGATCCTGCCCCTGAAAAGCAATACCCAAGCATGGGATGCAATATAAAATGGCACATCGGAAACGAACCCAAGTAATTCAATCTATTCAAACAATTCTTCAATTGGATTCCTTTCTGCTCTAATACATTAAAAAGCATGAATTATTAAAAAGAAACCAACTCCACCTCAAAAATAAGAGTTGCATCTGGAGGAATCACTCCACCAGCACCTCGTTCTCCATATGCCAGATGACTAGGGATAACCAGTTTAGCAGCAGCACCTTTATTTAACAACGAAATACCTTCATCCCAACCAGAAATTACTTGACCTACACCCAATTTAAATTTTATGGGTTCATTGCGCTGGTAAGACGAATCAAAGACTGTCCCGTCAATTAGCATTCCTTTATAATGAACAGCTACCTGACTGCCCTTTGCAGGAGTATCGCCTGTACCAGTTTTGGTTACTTTATATGCCAAGCCACTTTCTGTGATTTCCATGCCTTCAGTAATGCGTCTCCAATTCTTTTTTGGATTTATCAGCCGCATCTTTCAACCTTTCTTCTTTGCCATTTGCAAAACTATTGAATGCTGCTGGTGCGTCCCAGCTTTGGGCTTCCTGTCCGATGCGTTCGATACTAATATTTTCGATGATGTCATCTTGAGAGATTTGATCAACGATTTCTTGTCCTTCAACAACATAACCAAAGACGGTATGTTTTCCATCCAACCATGCGGTTTCGATGTGGGTAATAAAAAACTGACTTCCATTGGTTCCAGGGCCAGAGTTTGCCATAGAAAGCACACCAGGTTTGTCATGTTTTAAATCAGGGTGAAACTCATCTTCAAACTGGTAGCCTGGGCCTCCAGTTCCGCTGCCTTGCGGGCAACCTCCTTGAATCATAAAATCTGGAATAACGCGATGAAATTTTAAACCGTCGTAATAGGGGGCTTCCCAATTCGTGTAAGCTATTTTTTAGCTGCCCTTCGCTGAGTGCAACAAAATTCCCAACGGTTCCGGGAGTTTTGTCATGGGTCAATTGAACTGTAATGGTTCCTTTCGTAGTATTAAATTTAGCGTAAATTCCGTCTTGCATCTTAAATATATTTTTGATGGTGCGAAGATAATAATACTATCGGAATCTGAAACAGGAAAGGGCTAATTTCCTACTTCACTAATAAACTTTAGGCGATAAATTCGAATATCTTCTTCTTCATAATCTCCATCGAACTCTTCCACCGCAGCATCAATACTGTCTGTTTCTGCCTCCATAAAATATTCTTTCAGTTCTTCTTGTTGATCTTCATCTAGTATTTCTTCAACCCAATAATTTATATTTAGCTTGGTTCCAGAAAACACAATAGTTTCCATCTCAGAAATCAACTTAGTCATATCCATCCCCTTGGCAGAAGCAATATCATCTAAGGGAAGCTTGCGATCAACATTCTGAATTAAATATAGTTTTAAAGCGGAATTTAATCCAGTGCTTTTCACAATTAAATCGTCAGGTCGTGGTGATGTCGTTTTCATCTACATAGGTTTTTATCAGAGAAATAAACTTACCCCCATAACGCTTTGCCTTCCCCTCTCCTACTCCATTTATGTTTTGCAATTCTAATTCAGAAATAGGGTACTTGAGCGCCATATCCTCCAATGAATACATCCTGAAAAACGGCATAGGGCGGAACGTCAGCTTCCTCCGCAACTTTCTTTCCTTAAGCCCAACATCATTTCCATCAGCATGCTTTATCAGCAATTCCTAATGATTTATTACTGATCACAGGAGTGCTGTTGGCTTCAAAAACATGATCTGCCGAAACCATAAATGAACAAGGATCAGTCAGGAAATCTTTTGCCATTTGAGTCGCCTTCACAACCCCATAGGTTTCGATATCCTTACTGAAATACCCTGCTACCAATGACTGCCTTAGGAGTGCCGTCCAATATTTTGAATCGTAATCTTTTCCACAACCGAAATAATGGGTTTTCATTGGTTTTGTGAGAAAGAATCAGCGCGTTTTTTTCACCGACTAATGTTTTAACGATTTCCTTAGATTTATATTTTTCTTTTGTTTCTAATATGATCCTAATCAGCATTCCCAATTCATTCATCGCCTCATGCTGACTTTTAGGAAAACGCATGTTGTCGTCCATGTCGGCACCCAACCCTGTTTTTGAATCGAATTTTTCGCCAAAATAATGAAGAATAAATTTCCTTCTGGACATGGAGGTCTCAGCGTAAGCTACCATTTCATTTAGCAATGCAAAACCTATTTCTTGCTCCGCAATGGGCTTTCCTGACATGAATTTTTCTAATTTCTCAATGTCCTTATAAGAGTAAAATGCCAAACAATGCCCTTCGCCTCCGTCACGTCCTGCCCTACCCGTTTCTTGATAATAAGCTCTCGATACTTTTAGGAATGTCATGGTGGATGACAAAACGAACATCGGGTTTGTCAATTCCCATCCCAAATGCGATCGTAGCTACAATTATATCGCAATTATCTTTTAAGAACATGTCCTGGTTTTTAACCCTAGTTTTCGAATCTAAACCTGCATGATAGGGAAGGGCATCAATGCCATTCACTTGCAATGTTTTTGACAGCTGCTCCACCCGCTTTCTTGAGAGGCAAACAGTAAATTATCCCTGACTTTCCCAGAAAAGCTTTTCACAAATCGGATGATGTCGGAATCTACTTGAGGTGTTTTAGAACGCACCTCATAATAAAGGTTTGGACGATTAAAAGATGCTTTAAATACTTTTGCTTCTGTTGTTTTAAGATTTTTTAAAATATCCTCTTGAACCTTGGGTGTTGCAGTCGCTGTAAGGGCCATAATGGGTATCTGCTGACCAATCTGTTCTAACATGGTTCTCAGGTTTCTGTATTCCGGTCTAAAATCGTGTCCCCATTCTGAAATACAATGTGCCTCGTCTACCGCCAAAAAGGAAATTTTAATGGTCTTAAAAAACTCAATTGTTTCTTTTTTTGCCTAAGGACTCAGGGGCAACGTATAACAACTTGGTGATTCCTGAAGTCAGATCATCTTTAACTTTTTTAGCTTCAGTCTTATTTAACGATGAATTTAAAACAGTGCGCGATTGCCATCATCGTCACTGACATCCCACGAATTGCATCCACTTGATTCTTCATTAAGGCGATCAATGGAGAGACAACAAGTGCTGTTCCTTCTTGAATTAAGGCAGGTAATTGATAACACAATGACTTGCCACCACCAGTCGGCATAATTACAAAGGTATTCTTTGTTTGAAGAAGGTTCTCTATTACCTCTTCCTGAAGTCCTTTGAATTTCGAAAAACCAAAATGTTTTTTGAGGGATTCTTTTAAATCAATCTCTTTTTTCAACTGAAGTGTATAATTTTAGAATTTAGCTAAATTTGTATCTAACAATATAAGGACTTCTTCGCAACTAGAACCGGATACATTAAAAACAAAAATTGAGCGAATTTTTCACGTATCATCGAGATTGCAAAAAACACAATCAGTTTAGAAGCTGAATCAGTCGCATCGTTAGCAAATAATATTAATGCTGATTTTGTAGAAATCGTCAACCTCATCCATAACTCTAACGAAAGAGTCATTATTACCGGCATTGGAAAAAGTGGAGTTATTGCAATGAAAATAGTTGCAACCATGAACTCTACCGGAACTCCTGCTGTTTTCATGCACGCTGCCGAAGCCATTCATGGTGATTTAGGTATCATTCAGGAAAATGATCTTGTTATTTGTATCTCAAAGAGTGGGAATTCAAAAGAAATAAAAGAATTAGTTCCTCATATTAACCGAAGAGGAAATACCTTGATTGGTATGACTGGCGAAAAAGATTCTTTTTTAGCTAAAAAATCAAATTATTTGCTCCTTACTCCCGTTAAAAAAGAAGCTTGCCCTAACGACCTAGCGCCAACAACCAGCACAACAGTTCAGCTCGCCATGGGGGATGCTTTGGCCATGTGCCTGCTTGATCTAAATGATTTTAAAGCTAATGATTTTGCCCAATTTCACCCTGGAGGTGCTTTGGGTAAAAAACTTCACCTGACAGTGGGAGAACTTTTACCCTACAACACAAAACCCAAAGTTCTCCTTGACACTCAGATAAAAGATGTTATTTTTGAAATCTCTGAAAAAAGAGTAGGGTGCCGCAGTAGTTTTAGACGGAAATAAAATAATGGGGATGATTACGGACGGTGACATCCGACGAATACTAGAAAAACACGATGATATTGGCCAGCTTACAGCCGAAGATTTAATGAGCAAAAGTCCCATCAGTGTTAATAAAGAATTGCTCGCTGTTAAAGCATTTGAACTAATGACAAATAATAAAATAAGTCAGATTATTGTTATAGACGACAACAAATCTTATGAAGGAATTGTTCATATTCTTGATTTCATTAAAGAAGGATTAAACTAATGGGAAATGCAAATGAAATGTCATTCTTAGGCCATCTTGAGGAACTCAGATGGCACCTGATCAGATCGACACTCGCCATATTGATTTTTGCTTCTTTGGCCTTTATTGCTAAAGATTTTATTTTTGATACGCTGATTTTTGGTCCAAAAAAAATTGATTTTCCCTACCTATCAATGGTTCTGCTCCATCTCGCAAGCCTTTGGTCAGGGAGACAGTTTTTGCATAACAGAAATGCCTTTTAGAATTCAAAGTAGAACCGTAGCAGGTCAGTTTTCAGCCCATCTATGGACTTCGGTATCCTGGCAGGCTTTATTGTTGCTTTCCCTTTTATAATTTATGAATTCTGGCGCTTTGTAAGCCCAGGGTTACATGTAAACGAACGCAAACATGCAAGAGGTTTTATTTTCGTTGCCTCCTTACTTTTTTTCATCGGCGTATTGTTTGGCTACTATATGGTTACTCCGCTTTCAATAAACTTCTTAGGAAACTACACCGTTAGCGGAGAGGTTTTTAACGACTTCGACTTAAGCAGTTACATTGGGCTTCTCAGGACTTCAGTATTGGCCAGTGGCTTAATTTTTGAATTACCGATTATCATTTATTTCTTAACAAAAGTGGGGGTTGTAACACCAACATTTTTAAGTAAAAATCGAAAATTTGCATTGGTAATCGTATTGAGTCTTTCTGCCATTATAACGCCTCCAGACATCGTTAGTCAAGTCATTGTAAGTATTCCGTTATTAATTCTTTATGAACTCAGTATCTTTATCTCTAAATTCACTTTTAAACGTATTGAAAAAGAACTTCAAAATTTATAAGTCCAATTCATGAAACTAAGTGCTGAAAATATTCAAAAATCTTACAAAGGAAGGAAAGTTGTTAAAGGCATTTCGATTGAAGTAAAACAAGGAGAAATCGTTGGTCTGCTTGGTCCTAACGGTGCTGGAAAAACGACCTTCTTTTACATGATTGTCGGTTTAATTAAGCCTCAAGGTGGAAAGATTTTACTAGACAATACTGAAATCACTTCTTTTCCAATGTACAAGCGTGCACAAAATGGAATTGGATACCTCGCGCAAGAAGCATCAGTTTTTAGAAAGCTTAGTGTTGAAGATAATATTTTAAGTGTTTTACAACTTACCTCGCTTTCTAAAAAAGAACAAAAAGAAAAAACAGAATCTTTGTTGGAAGAATTTGGATTGACCCACATACGTAAAAATCGAGGAGATCTGCTTTCAGGAGGAGAGAGAAGAAGAACTGAAATTGCACGTGCACTCGCAACCGATCCTAAATTTGTTTTGCTTGATGAACCTTTTGCAGGAGTAGATCCTGTTGCTGTTGAAGACATACAACGAATCGTTGCTCATCTAAAAAATAAAAATATAGGGATCCTAATCACTGATCACAATGTCCAAGAAACGCTTGCCATTACAGACAAAACTTATCTAATGTTTGAAGGGAGTATTCTTAAAGCTGGAAAACCTAAAGAGTTAGCAAAAGATGAAATGGTCAGAAAAGTATACCTTGGTAAAAATTTTGAATTAAGAAAAACTAAAATAGAGTTTTAACCCTAAACACTTCCTTATTTTTAATGACTAAAATTAGATTCGCTCAAAGTGAAGATTATTAAGAAAACATCTAATATTATTTTATTTAAAAAACTATTCTTCAGCCAATCCAATTCTAGTTTCTTTCCAATTAAATTAAAAATTAAATAAACAAGAATAATAATACAAAAAGCACCCCAAGAGAAAATCCAAAAAAGGAAAATTGAGATAAGGATTAAAAGAATTTTTAAAACCATGTCCATCAAACCTGTTTTATTTGATTTAAAAGAAAATAAAGGAAATTTAGCATTCATTAAGATGACAAAAATCAATGCCAAAGCGGTCAACACTGGATTAGAAATAACCAATGGCTTTAGAAAAACAAAATCTGGTTGTTTCAACAAAATAGGCAACGAGCCAATAAACAATGCCATCGCGGGAGTTGGCAATCCTATGAATGTATATTTTTGAGACTTGTCTAAATTAAACTTGGCCAATCTAAAAGCTGCTCCAAGAGTGAGTATAAAACCAACCAATACCCAAGGAATAAATTCAAAAGAGGTTTGAATAAAAGACCATTCGAGCTCCACATCTACAGCCCGATTACCAGCGAGAACAAAAAGCTGCGCTAAAATCATCCCAGGGGCAACACCACAAGTGACCATGTCTGCCATAGAGTCCATCTGAACCCCTAACTCGCTTTCTACTTTAAGCAAACGAGCGAAAAAACCATCCCAAACGTCGAAAAAAACTCCGGTTAGCATAAAGATAAATGCGGTTTCGAATTGAAATAAAAATGCAAAATAGATGGCAAGACATCCTGAAATTAAATTCAATGAAGTGAAAAAATGTGGTACTGATTTTTTAATCATTTACTTTGTTATGATTCAAATAAAATTAAATATTTTGCACAAGATAAGATTTGAAGAACCTACAAAAAAATTACCATAGATAAATTTAATGAATTTTTTAAAAAAGCCACTTTCCCTTGCTATCCTCTCAGGAATTTTATTGACCTTTTCTTGGCCCGTTGGAGGGTTTTCAATGTTCATTTTCGTAGCTCTAGTTCCAGTTTTAATGCTAGAACATCATATCACGAATGGCAATGTAAAGAGAAAAAAAAGGAGTGTATTCGGTTATGGATTTCTAGCTTTTTTTATTTGGAACCTTGGAACAACTTGGTGGATCGTAAATGCTTCTGCCTTCGGAATGGCCTTTGCCGTATTTTGTAACAGTCTTTTTTACACCTTGCTTTTGATGCTTTTTCACTGGAGTAAGAAGATGCTACCGTTGCGCAGTGCTTATATTTTCCTAATTAGTATTTGGTTGGCATTCGAAAAACTTCATTTACAATGGGACTTTTCTTGGCCTTGGCTAAACCTCGGAAATGTGTTTTCAGAAAATATTTATTGGATTCAATGGTATGAATATACCGGAACCTTTGGTGGTAGTTTATGGATTCTAATTTTGAATATTGGAATTCTAGAGGTAATTAAAAAAAATACACCTTGGGACAATCGGAAGAAATTCATTCAGGAATTGAGCCCCTGGCTTATCGCCATTGCAATCCCTATTGTTTTTTCAATGATCATTTTCTCAAAGCATGAAATTAAAACCCCTACCATTGAAGTGTTATTGGTCCAACCCAATATTGATCCCTATACCGAAAAGTATGGGAAAACAAACCTGGAGTTCCTAGAGTTACTTTCTTCCATGACCCAAGGCGAAATCAATGAAAACACTGATTATGTTTTTGCTCCTGAGACTTACTTTGCTTCCGGATATGGAGAATTAATTAGTGAATTTAAAAGTACAGAATTACAAAGATCTATTCAGGAGTTCCTTAAACCTCATCCTCAAGTTCAATTGATTTCTGGAATTCAATTCTATAATGTTTACCGAACAAAAACCGAACCGTCCCCAACCGCAAATGAAGTAAAAAAAGGCGTTTGGGTTGACTTCTACAATTCGGCTTTAAAAATGGAATATCAAAGTAAACCAGAATATTACCACAAATCCAAACTCGTGGTTGGTGTGGAAAACATGCCTTATAAAAGCATCCTTAAACCGATTTTAGGAGAATTCATGCTCGACCTTGGCGGAACGGTTTCCAGTCGTGCAACCCAAAAGGAAAGAAGCGTATTTGAGCATTCAAAATTAAAAACTAAAGTTGCTCCCATCATTTGCTATGAATCAATCTATGGTGCTTTTGTTACAGAGTATGTTCGGAAAGGGGCCAACTTCTTAGGTGTAATAACCAATGACGCTTGGTGGGGCGATACCCAAGGTCACAAGCAACTCTTAAGCTACGCCAGGCTTAGAGCGATAGAAAACAGGAGAGCTGTTGTTAGAAGTGCCAATACAGGGATTTCAGCAATCATAAATTCAAAAGGAGAAATAACCGCAAGGCTACCTTTTAAAGAAAAGGGAGTGTTAAAAGGAAAAGTTACTTCAAAAACAGAGATCACTTTTTACACCCAGTATGGTGATTACATTGCGCGTTGGGCTGGATTTATATCTGTTTTGTATTTTTTAATTGCCGTTAGCGGTCGATTAAAACAAAAGTAAATGTGGTTTTTTTCCTATTTAATTTTTCGATTTAAGGCCTCTAATCTTCACGGAACCCACTCTCCTTTCGTTTATGAACTGGCCAAGTATTGTGTTTTTAATCCTCAATGGAAAAGACATCAAAAAGTGCTATTTAAACGAAAAGGAATAAAAATTCTTACAGAAATTTTTTATGAAAGTTTACAGGAGTTTTTAAAAATAAATAGTCATAAAAAAGCAAGAAGTCGTTTCATTGTCTAAAAATGAAAAATCGCATTTTTTAGAAAAAATTTTAATGGACAAACTCAACTGATGAAAAGCTTTTGTTTATAAAAAATGTGCATTTGAATCGCAGTCTTTGGAACCGTGAAATTCAAACTAAAAAGTTAATTGTTATTGACTTTTTCTTTTGGGGGATTTTGATTAAAAGAAAACAAAAATCTCAATTATTTCTACTAAAAGTATTTTGAATCGTCAAATCAAAAATTATTTTGAGATTTTGATTTTTTAAATAATATTATAATTAATAAACTAATTATAAATCGAGTTTTAAAATGGTTCGCTCAGCCATAAATAAGCAAGTTGAAGATGTCGAAATACAAGCTGTATACAAAAACTGGTGATGATGGAACTACTGGTCTTTTTTCTGGAAAAAGAGTTAGCAAACACCACTTAAGAATTCAAGCTTATGGAACTGTTGATGAACTAAATGCTTGGATTGGTTTAATTCGAAATGATAAAATAGCCGATGAAACCAATTCGTTTTTAATTAAGATTCAAAACGAATTAATGGTCATTGCCTCTCAGCTTGCAGATGACACTTCCGAAAAAACTCCAAAATTAAGTGGAAAGATTGTACCAATTGCCTTCGAAAATGTAACTGAAATAGAATCTGAAATTGACAAAATTAACAACGAACTTCCCGAACTGAAAAATTTCATCATTCCAGGTGGACATGTATTGATTTCCTATACCCACCTTGCAAGATGTACTTGCAGAAGAGCAGAACGTTTTATCACTGAACTTAAAGGTGAAGAAGAAGTTTCAAATGTAATTATTGCTTATGTTAATCGACTTTCTGACTACCTATTTATTCTATCTCGAAAGTTTTCTAAAGACTTTGATGTGGAAGAAATCAAATGGATTGCAAAAAAAAACAAGTAACATCCTTGGTTTATTAAGTTAAAAATATATTTTTGCAAAAATTTGAACGCAATATGTATTGGACATTAGAACTTGCCTCCTACCTAAGTGATGCTCCTTGGCCAGCAACAAAAGACGAATTAATTGACTTTTGTATTCGAACCGGGGCCCCCTTAGAAGTTGTTGAAAACCTTCAATCGATGGAAGATGAAGGCGACATTTATGAATCCATAGAAGAAATATGGCCTGACTTCCCAACCGATGATGACTATCTCTGGAACGAAGATGAATATTGATCTTATAAACACAAACAAAAAGTCTCCTTGGAGGCTTTTTTTTTGATTACATTTGAAATAAATATTACAGTATACAAATGAGTTTCCTAAATTCGATTATTAAAACCTTTGTCGGGGATAAAACCAAAAAAGATCTGGCGTTGATCCACCCGATAGTTTCCAAAATAAATGAGCATTTTAATTCCTTTGAATCAATCAGTAATGATGAGTTGAGAGAAAAAACTGCAATTTTTAAAAACACAATTCAGAAAAACCTGAATGAAAACATTAATGGGATCAATGAAATAAAATCCCAAATTGAGAATACTCCTGACATTGATCAAAAAGAACTTTTATATCAAAAAATAGACGGCCTTAGTCTTGAAGGAGAGAAAATTATTGCAAGTACTTTGGAAGAAATTCTTCCTGAAGCCTTTGCTGTGGTAAAAGAAACTGCACGAAGGTTTGTCAATAATACACAAATTGAGGTTACTGCCTCGGAGTTTGATCGAGCTATTTCTCAAGACAACAGCTATGTCAACCTCAAAGGAAATCAAGCGATTTGGTCCAACTCATGGGATGCAGCAGGAAAACCTATCGTTTGGGACATGGTTCATTATGACGTCCAACTGATTGGTGGTATTGCACTTCATCAAGGTAAAATTGCTGAGATGCATACAGGGGAAGGAAAAACACTGGTTGCGACGCTTCCGGTTTATCTTAACGCACTTACGGGAAAAGGAGTGCACTTGGTTACCGTAAATGATTATCTCGCCAAAAGAGATAGCGCATGGATGGCCCCAATTTTTGAGTTCCACGGACTTAGTCTGGATTGTATTGATTATTACAAGCCCAACAGCCCGGAAAGAAGAAAAGCTTATCTAGCAGACATTACTTATGGCACAAACAATGAGTTTGGATTTGATTACCTGAGAGACAATATGGCGCATTCGCCAGACGATTTGGTACAACCCAAGCATCATTATGCTATCGTAGATGAAGTGGATTCCGTACTGATTGATGATGCAAGAACTCCCTTAATTATTTCTGGACCCACACCCGAAGGAGACCGACATGAGTTTGATGAACTTAAACCAAAAGTTTCCTCACTCGTTGCCGAGCAAAGAACCTATTTGACTGGGGTACTAGCAGAAGCCAAGAAAACTATTGCGGATGGAGACACCAAAGAAGGTGGTCTTTTATTGTTAAGAGTTTATAGAGGTTTACCAAAGAATAAAAGTCTTATTAAATTTTTAAGTCAAGAAGGAGTTAGACAATTACTTCAGAAAACTGAAAATCATTACATGCAAGACAACAATAGGGAAATGCCTGTTGTTGATGCGGAATTGTTGTTTACAATTGACGAAAAAAATAATCAAATTGAACTTACTGACAAAGGGATTGAAGCTTTGTCGACTGACGGTGACGACCAAAACTTTTTTGTCCTTCCAGACATCGGAGGTGAGATTGCTAAAATAGAGAGTCAAGCCCTTGATTCTAAAAAGGAGAATTAAACTTAAGGAAAAATTATTTCAAGAATTCAGCATCAAAGGAGAGCGAATTCATTCTATGAACCAATTGCTAAAAGCCTACACGCTTTTTGAGAAAGATGTAGAATATGTGGTAATGGAAAATAAAGTCATGATCGTCGATGAGCAAACCGGTCGGATCATGGATGGAAGACGATATTCTGATGGATTGCACCAAGCGATTGAGGCCAAAGAAAACGTAAAAATAGAAGCCGCAACACAAACTTTTGCTACGATTACACTCCAAAATTACTTTAGGATGTATGAGAAGCTAGCTGGGATGACAGGTACTGCCATCACAGAAGCCGGTGAATTCTGGGAAATTTATAAACTTGATGTAATCGAAATCCCCACGAATCGTCCGATTGCTAGAAAAGACAGGGAAGATTTAATTTATAAAACCAAAAGAGAAAAATACAATGCGGTGATTGACCAAGTAACAGAGCTTTCTCAGGCAGGAAGACCTGTTTTAATTGGTACTACATCGGTTGAAATCTCTGAATTGTTGAGTAAAATGCTTAACATCAGAAAAGTTCACCACAACGTGCTTAATGCAAAATTGCATAAGAAAGAAGCAGACATCGTCGCAGAAGCTGGTAACCCCGGAATAGTTACGATTGCCACAAACATGGCAGGAAGGGGAACAGACATCAAACTCTCTGACGAAGTGAAAAGTGCAGGAGGACTGGCCATTGTGGGAACAGAAAGACACGATTCACGACGTGTAGACCGACAGCTTAGAGGTCGTTCTGGAAGACAAGGAGACCCAGGGGAGCTCACAGTTTTTCGTTTCTCTAGAAGACAACCTCATGCGGCTTTTTGGGTCAGAGCGAGTCGCCAAAGTAATGGATCGTATGGGCTTGGAAGAAGGAGAAGTTATCCAGCACTCAATGATGACAAAATCCATTGAGCGTGCGCAGAAGAAAGTCGAAGAAAACAACTTTGGAATTAGAAAAAGATTGTTGGAATATGATGATGTGATGAGCGCACAACGTGAAGTCATTTACAAGAGAAGAAAACACGCCCTGAGCGGCAGTAGACTAAAATTAGACATTGCCAATATCCTCTACGATACTTGTGAGGAAATCGTGATAAACAATAAAGCGACTAACGATTACAAAAACTTTGAATTTGAAATCATTGGTAATTTTTCTATCTCCTCCCCTATTGATGAAAACGAATTTACAGAAGCTCCTGAAATTGAGAGTATCAACAAATTATATGAAACCCTAAGTAAACATTATATTTCAAAGATTGAATCTAGTGCTGCTTTAGCTTTCCCTGTAATAAAAGATGTCTTTGAGCGTCCCGGGAATAAGTTTGAGCGAATCGTTGTTCCATTTACAGACGGCGTGAAAACTCTAAATGTGGTAACGAATCTTGAAAAGGCATACAACAGTGCTGGAAAGCATTTGGTTGAAGACTTTGAGAGAAACATTACCCTTGCACTTATTGACGAAGCATGGAAAACTCATCTTCGCAAGATGGATGAATTAAAACAATCGGTTCAGCTGGCTGTTCATGAGCAAAAGGACCCACTGCTTATCTATAAATTTGAATCCTTCGAATTATTCAAATCGATGATCAATGGATTGAATCGTGAAGTACTTTCCTTTTTATTTAAAGGAGGGCTGCCCTCTCAAAGTGAGACTAAAATTCAAGAAGCGAAAAGAGCTGTCGCACCCAAGGGATATAGAACTTCTAAAGATGAATCGCTCAATACCGAAGAGCTTGCACAAAGAAACAGAAGTGCCGGTGCATCTGCTGGTCAGCGACAGAATACGGTTGTAGAAACAATCGTCCGGGATCAACCTAAAATTGGTCGTAACGATAAAGTGGTAGTCAAAAACGTAGTGACCGGTGAAACCAAAACCCTCAAATTCAAACAAGCCGAACCCCTAATAAATAAAGGGGAATGGGTAATCAGTAACTAAACTTATTTTACCTCAACAATGTTCTTTTTAGTGAAAAGAATATAAAATTGTAATTTGGATACTTCAAAAATGTTTTGATTATGGAGACTTATGCGAGAGTTTTACTATGGATTGTGCCTTTTTTCATAGTTATGATTTTGGTTGAAATCATTTATGGTCATTTAAAAAACAAACAGACACACAATCTAATGGATACGATTTCGAGCTTGAGCTCGGGAATGACAAACATCCTTAAAGACATTTTAGGACTTGTAGTGGTTGTAATCTCTTACCCTTATCTGGTTTCAAAGCTCTCTTTTTTCAACATAGAAAATAGTGTTTTAATTTACATCTTGGCTTTTATATTCATTGATTTTTCTGGTTATTGGAATCACCGTTTAAATCATAAAATAAATTTTTTCTGGAATCAACATATCATACATCACAGCAGTGAAGAATTTAATTTGGCCTGTGCGTTAAGACAAAGCATTTCAGATCTTATTGGTTATGCTGCACTTTTCCTAATTCCGGCTGCCTTCTTTGGGGTTCCGCATGAGGTGATTATTTTGCTCGCTCCCCTTCATCTTTTTGGACAATTTTGGTACCATACCCAACACATAGGTAAAATGGGATTTTTAGAGTATTTTCTGGTAACACCTTCACAGCATAGAGTTCACCATGCCATTAACCCCATTTATATTGACAAAAATCTTGCACCGATTTTTTGTGTTTGGGACCGCTGGTTTGGAACATTCCAAGAAGAATTGGAAGAAGAACCTCCTGTTTATGGAGTACTAAAACCTGTAAGGACATGGAACCCAGTCGTGATTAACTTCCAACACCTCTGGGGCTTAATCTGTGATGCCTGGCACACGAAAAGCTGGAAAGAAAAACTAACCCTTTGGTGGCGACCTACAGGTTATAGACCACAAGACGTAATTGAAAAATATCCGAGGGAAGCAATAAAAGATATATTTTCAATTGAAAAATACAACCCTACAACAACTTTGGATCAAAAAATATGGGCTGTCTTTCAATGGGTTTTTACCACATGCATGTTGTTGTTATTACTACTCAATTATAGTGAATTTTCTAATACTCAAAGATTGCTTTTCGGGGCACTTATACTACTTAGTATTTTCACTTATTCTGCACTAATGGATGGCTATCAATGGGCATTGTTTTTAGAATACACAAGAAACCTATTAGGTCTTGCATTCTTTCTACTTCCCTCTCAAGAGTTATTCTTTATGACGAATATTCCTTTTATTTATTATTTTGGAGTTGCTTATTTTTCTATCAGCCTAGCAAGTCTGATCTGGATGAATGCAAAAAGTAAATTAATTATTAATGAAGTCTAAAAAAAGAATTCTTCTTTTAGGCCCAGCACACCCCTACAGAGGGGGTATTGCAGATACTCAAAATGCATTTGCTAAAAGCTTGCAAGAAAATGGTCATGAGGTAATTCTTTTCACATTTACATTCCAATATCCTAAGTTTTTATTTCCTGGAAAAACTCAATTGACCAGTAATCCAGCACCCACAAAATTAAATATCCAAAGAAAAATTCACAGCTGTAACCCATTCAATTGGGCAAAAACGGCTCGAGCAATCAATCAGATAAATCCTGATGTCGTTTTCTTTCGTTATTGGACACCTTTTTTAGCGCCTTGCTGGCAGGGTATTGCAAAAGGACTTCCGAATAAAATTAAAACAATCGCTTTGGTTGACAACTGGTTGCCACACGAAAGAAAGCCTTGGGACAATTTGTTGAATAATTATTTTGGCAAAAAAATGGATGGCTTTGCAACCTTATCTGGTCATGTTGGAGAACAAATTTCTTCGGTAGGATTCGACAAACCAGTTTGGTTTGGTTTTCACCCAATCGCTGATGACCTTCTCCCTGCCATTTCAAAAGAAGAAGCACGTGATCGATTGGATTGGCCTCAGGGAAAAAAAATTGTTTTATTTTTTGGCTTAATACGAAAGTACAAAGGACTTGACCTTTTGATTAAAGCTTTTTCAAAACCACCATTAAAAGATAAAAATGTCTTGCTGGCTATTGTTGGAGAAAGCTATGAAGACCAGGAGGTATATGAAAATTTGATTTCTAAATTAGATTGGGTTGATACCCTCACCGACTTCAATTTTGCTGATATGGAAAAAACACGTCACGTTATTTGTGCAGCTGACGTGGTTGCTCAAACCTATCGCTCAGCAACACAAAGCGGTGTCACACCACTCGCCTACCAATACCAAACTCCAATTCTGGTGAGTGACATTCCTGGGCTTAAAGCCCCAATATTGACAGATGACTCTGGGAGTGTGTCTTCTATAAATTCAGAAGATATTGCATCAAAAATTGCAGCTTTGATTGAAACAGACCAACTCCAACATCACATTAATCAAATCAAAAAAGCATTACCAAAATACCGTTGGAAAACCTTTAGTGAAAACCTAATGACATTTATTGAAACTTTATAATATTAAAAATAATCAAATGACTAATTTTATTAAAATCACATGTATTTCATTGCTAATGATTGCATGTAGCGAAACTAAAAAACAAAAAATTACGACTCCCCCAAATGTGGTAATAATCTTTACGGATGATCAAGGTTATCAGGACTTGGGTAGTTTTGGCTCTCCAAACATCAAAACGCCACATCTAGATCAGATGGCGAAAGAAGGGATTCGTCTTACTGATTTTTATGCTGCACAAGCAGTTTGTTCCGCCTCGCGCGCTGCTTTGTTAACAGGATGTTATCCCAATAGAATTGGAATTGAAGGGGCACTATTCCCTCATCAAAAAATTGGTCTTAATCCTGAAGAAACTACAATGGCTGAAATGCTTAAAACAAGAGGTTACAAGACAGGAATGTTTGGTAAATGGCATTTGGGTCACCTTCCTAAATTCTTGCCCAACAACCATGGTTTTGATGAATTTATGGGCACTCCTTACTCAAATGACATGTGGCCTGTAGATTTCAACGGAGTACAAGTAGACTCATTGAATAGAAAAATAAAGTTTCCGCAATTACCCTTTTTAAAGAATGGTAAGAAAATAAAGGAAATTAGAACCCTAGAAGATCAAGATCAACTCACCACTGAGCTCACCGAAGCTGCAGTAGATTTTATTAAAAGAAATAAAAACAATCCGTTTTTTCTATATGTTCCCCACCCGATGCCCCATGTTCCTCTTGGTGTTTCTGATAAATTCAGGGGAAAAAGTGAACAAGGAATGTATGGTGATGTAATCATGGAAATTGATTGGTCAGTGGGTCAAATATTAAAAACATTAAAAGAAAACAACCTCCACGAAAATACTTTGGTGATATTCACCAGTGACAATGGTCCTTGGCTTAATTTCGGAAATCATGCGGGAAGTGCGCTTCCGCTTAGGGAAGGTAAAGGAACCGCACTGGAAGGTGGACAAAGAGAGCCTTGTGTGATTTATTTTCCAAGTAAAATAAAGCCAGGAAGAACACTCAGTACGCCAATGATGACCATTGATCTTTTACCTACAATTGCAGAAATTACTGGCAGTCAATTACCAGAAAAGAAAATCGATGGGAAAAGCGTTTGGAATATTTGGACGGGGGAAACAGAAGAAAGTCCACATGAAGCTTATTTTTTCTATTATAAATCCAACGAATTGCACGGGGTGCGTTACAAAAACTGGAAACTCTATTTTCCACATTCCTACAGGACGTTGAACGGAAGAGAAGCTGGTGCAGATGCTTTTCCTGTAAATTATGAAATGCTAAATTTTAATAAAATTGCACTTTATGATTTATCTAAAGACATTAGCGAAACCAACGACATTGCGTCTGAAAACCCTAAAATAGTTGCTAAAATAAAAATTCTTGCTGATGAAATGCGATCTGAATTAGGGGATCGACTCTATGCGATCGAGGGAAGTGAAAATAGACCTATTGGAAGAGTTGAATAATTATTTTATAAAATAAATCAAACTTAAAACTTGATTATTAGATTTAAAAAGTGATTTTAAAAAAATTTATTTTTTTTATATTTCACATATTTTATTATATAAAATTCCCTAATTCTTATATATAATGAATAAATTTTTATTCCTACTCCTCCTTTTCCCTATAATTGCTATTGGCCAAATTCAAGAAGTAAACAGCGAAGAGCTCCTTGGTAAATTGATTGGACAATTAAAAAATGGTTATGGCGACTCTGGGGTAAGCCTTAGAAATAAAAACAATCGCTATGTTTTCACATAAAGAAACCGACGCTTCGATCATTTAACACAATACGGTACTTTTTAATTTAAATGCTCTATGGACGAGCTTGACTTATTCTTCAATTATTTGGTTTCAAATCTTGATAGTGTAAGCAGAAAAAGAAGATTTATTGAGGAAACATTGAAAATTACTACAGGGATTCTTCAATTAAATTTCAATAGACGCTTGGAAAATAATTATGTTCAAATAATGCATACTCCAAAAAAATTGATGGTTTAGAACAACTCCTGCCCATAAACAAGAAACAATTGTTTAAACTATTCGGAAAACAAAAGAGCTTTTTAAAAAACTTCTCCAATTTGCATTGGTTAATGTAGTTATGGATAGAGGATTGGATTTAATGGACTATCAATTACGGTATCTACTGAAACACCAGGACACCAAGTTTCCCAATCATTTTGTTAACCATCATTTTCAGGTTTCTTTAGTCGCGTTTCCTTATCCATATAGATCACTGTCATAACCCGACGCATTTCATCAGTACTGTTTGCACCTGCGCGATGAAATACCCATCCGGAATGAAAACTGACTTCGCCTAAATCAAAAGGCTCAGTAATGTGCTTAAAGTCAGTGACTCTTAATCTATTTTCAATTATCTCTTCACTACTGTCACTTATACCCAAATCTCTTCCTTCTTGAATTTGATGACTTCCTGCGCTAAACTCCAGTGGACCTATGTTTTTCGGAATCGCTTGAAGTGGAATCCATGCCGTAATGGTTCGATCGTTGTCCAAAGGCCAATAATATTGATCAGCATGCCAAGGTGTAATACCACCATGAGCTTCTTTGTATAAAGCTTGATCATGATACATGCTAACGCCTCAACTTCCATTAATGTTTCTGCAATTTTAGCCAAACGTTTTGAAAAAAAAATTCTTTTACCTGTTCATCCTTTCGCCACAAATTAAACAATTGTAAAATGCTTTACCGTAGGTATCTCTTTTTTCCATTGGCCTAGCGTTTTTATTTAATCGATTTACGGCCCTGTCGATGAAACCCCCATAATAATCCAATACTTCTTTAGAAAAAACCTGCTTTAACTTGATGTAGCGGATTTTTTTGATAAAAGTCAATGGCAGACTGATCCAGAGCATAATGGGTAGCTGATTAATTGAAGTACTGGATGAAAAATTAGATTTGAATCTAAAGTTAAATAATTTTTAAAGGCTTGAAAATCTCAAAGAATAAAAATGTCTAAAAAACAATTCAAAATAAATTTGATTAAATTGAGTCTAAAATTTAATAAAAACATGGAACGAAAAATTATTTTAAGCGAAAAAGAAATCCCAGATAAATGGTATAATATCGTTGCAGATATGCCTAACAAACCCCTACCGCCTTTAAATCCCGGCACTCGTGAACCGATAGGCCCAGAGGCTTTAGCTCCTTTGTTCCCAATGGAATTGATTAAACAGGAAGTAAGTATGGAAAAATATATTGACATTCCTGATGAGGTGAGAAATATCTACGGCATGTGGCGTCCGACGCCTGTTTACCGAGCTTACAATCTTGAAAAAGCACTGGATACTCCCGCAAAAATATATTACAAATATGAGGGAGTAAGTCCAACTGGATCTCACAAACCCAACACTGCCGTAGCGCAAGCCTATTATAATAAGCAAGAGGGAATCAAAAAAATCACCACCGAAACCGGTGCAGGCCAGTGGGGAAGTGCCTTAAGTTTTGCTTGTCAACACTTCGGTATTGAGTGTGAAGTTTTTATGGTTAAACTCTCCTATTTACACAAACCCCATCGTAAAGTGATGATGAATACTTGGGGAGCTACCGTCCACCCTTCTCCTTCAAATGCTACTGAAATAGGGAAAAAAATATTAGCCGAAAACCCTGATACAACTGGGTCATTGGGGATTGCCATTTCTGAGGCCGTGGAACGTGCCGCAACAAATGATGATACAAAATATGCACTTGGAAGTGTATTAAATCATGTTAAATTGCACCAAACCATTATCGGTCAAGAAGCGATACTGCAAATGGAAAAAGCGGGAGACCTGCCAGATGTTGTTATTGCTCCTTTTGGAGGAGGATCCAATTTTGCAGGTTTAGCATTTCCCTTTTTAAGGTTGAACTTTGAGGAGGGTAAATCCATTAGGTGTATCGCAAGCGAGCCAGCTTCTTGTCCAAAACTAACCCGCGGACAATTCAGATACGACTTTGGAGACACCGCTGGGATGACTCCCTTGCTTCCAATGTATACTTTGGGACACGACTTTGTTCCTGCACCAATTCATGCAGGAGGATTGCGCTATCATGGTGCAGGCGTCATTGTGAGTCAATTGCTTAAGGATAAATTAATTGAAGCCAGATCTCATGACAATTTAGAAGTATTCGAAGCAGGAGTGAAATTTGCAAAAGCTGAGGGGATTATTCCTGCTCCAGAAGCGAATCATGGAATTGCTACTGCCATTGCAGAAGCAGAACGTTGCAAAAGAGAAGGGAAATCAGAAACGATTTTATTCAACCTTTGTGGGCATGGAAATTTTGACATGAAAGCCTATGAAGATTATTTTGCCGGAAAGATTGTGAAACACGAATTGAGCAAAGCAGAAATTGATGCTTCTTTGGCCAAGCTTGACACACCGTTAATTCCATAATTACTTAAATATTAATAGCTGAGAAAAGCTTAAATCTTAGGGTTTAAGCTTTTTTAATTATGTCCAAAAAACCATATTTACCCTCACCTGTTTACAGAGATAAACCGATTCATTTCCAAATAGCATTGAGGGGTTAATCTCGTTCAAACAATCCATACTACTACTCTCATTGATTGTTTAGCGCATTACTTCCCAACAAACCAAATCATTTTAAAGTTAATTTGGAAAAGAAATTGATTTTTTTGAAAATTAACTGAATTTCACTTAAAAGATCATACGAAACCTTAGAATTCAGTAAGTCAGAATTAAATAAAGTAAAATGTGGTGCAAAGAAAGCCACCTATAACAAAAAGGAAATCTATCAGATTTTAGACGCAACATAAATTTGTAATGTTGCATTTATATTCAGAGGAAGAGCTTTTGTCCAGCCTATTAATTATAGGAGAGATGGGGATTCGATATACCTCTACGGAGCCTTAAAAAACAGAATGACCAATGCTCTGATCGAATCAGGTGAAGCTTCACTTAGTGTAATGTTGCTAGATGCCATTAAACTAACAAGGTCAGCTTTCCATCATTCGGTTAATTATCGTTCCGTAACGGTTTTTGGAAAGGTGAGTGAATTAAAATCAGATGTTGAAAAGCTTAAAGGACTTAAAAGCATTATAAATCATTTTGTTCCAAATCGATGGGAGTTTTGCCGAGCACCAAATAAAAATGAACTAAAGGCAATAAGGGTCATTGAAATCAAGATTGAAACAGCTGCCGCAAAAATAGCAAACGGGCCAATTGAAGATAAAGAATCTGATCTTAACTTAGACTTTTGGACTAGAGAAATACCTCACAAGACCTCATATTTTCGAACTATTTTTTAAAGTTAGTTTGTAAAAGAAATTGAGATTCCTGAACACATTATGGAGTTTTATAAAAACAAAAATGAATGAATAGCTTACATAATTATTTAACATAACAACACCTAAAAAATCTATTAACTATCTTTGAAATAAAAAATGAAAGAAATGACTTTATTGATCAGCCTATTTATTTTTAATGCTTGTAATTTAATTACTCCAAAACCCATTGATAACAAATCACAGTTATGGACTCCAACGTCAATTTCTCAAGACTTAAAAAGCCTATTTTGCTTCTGGTTGTTTTTGGTGCGTAGAAGCTATTTTTGAAAGTGTCGAAGGAGTACAAGAAGCCCATTCGGGTTATTCTGGTGGCAAAACAAAGAACCCCACTTATAACCAAATCGGATACGGTAATACTGGACACGCAGAAGCGGTTGAAGTCATTTACGATCCAAAAGTGGTTAGTTTTAAAACACTAGTAGATGTGTTTTTTGGTTCTCATGATCCAACAACGCTAAACAGACAAGGTCCCGATAGAGGTACTCAATATCGCTCAGTTGCTTTTTACCAAAATGACACTGAAAAAATTGCCATCGATAGTCATATTGTTAAATTGATTGAGGAAGAAGTCTATTCTAATAAGATTGTTACAGAAGTTACTCCTTTGGTGAAATTCTATTATGCTGAGGAATACCATCAAGATTATGAAAAAATAAATCCTGAGAATTCTTATGTAAGAAATGTTTCGATTCCTCGATTAAATCGATTTAAGGCAAAATATCCTCACTTATTAAAAAAGGCGCATTAAATCTAGTTTTTAAAAATTCAGTATCCAACTCAAGGATTGGTTGTATTTATTCCATAGGAAATAAAAGAAATAACCCATTATCGTTCCAAAAGCAATCCCCGAAACCACATCAAGAGGGTAGTGTACCCCAATGTAAATTCGACTGTAAGCAATCAATCCCGCGAGGGAAATAAAAAAGAATGGAAGTCGCTTCTGAAAGCCAAACAATAGCTTTGAAAAAAAAACTGCTAAGGCAAACGAGTTAGAGGAATGCCCAGAAAAATATCCATAAAAACCTCCACAACCAGACTTAACAAGCCTTACCAACCCTTCTATTTCAGGTTCATGGCATGGTCTTAGTCTTTGAAAGGTGTTTTTGAACAAATTGGTACCTTGGTCTGTAAATAAAATCAATATTCCTAAAACAGCAAGAAGGGTAAGTAAAGACTTAAAATTTGTTTTACTTAAATAATAACAAGCGAAAAGTATGTAAACAACAAAGTTGGTTGCCTTATTCGTCATTAACATCCAAAACCCGTCATAGGTTTGGATTCCCAATCCATTGAGGAATAAAAAAAGTTCTTGATCAAGTGCAATTAAACTGTCCAAAAGCTATTCGAAATTTTCGATTTCTTGATCGTAATACTCAAGTGCCTGTTCAATCAAGTCAGAGGTATGCGTAGCCAACTCCTTTTCGTCTTCAGAATCAAATTCTTCAAACCAGTGTACCTCATCGTTGGCAACGTTTAGTAGAAAACGAGGGAATTCTGTGTGTAGAATGAAAATTTCATCTTCGAGTTCCGAATTGTCAGCAATAAAAAATTTAGGTAAATCCATTGATTAAATGTTCTGATTTAATATTAATTTTTTGGTAAGATACTGAAATCTCCAAATTAAAAGCGATGCGGACAATGTTAATCCAAAGAGAAGTCCTATCCAAATTCCTGATGCGCCCAAATCTGTTTTAATTCCAAGGTAGTAGGCAATCGGAAAACCAAACAAGCCATATGCCATAAAAATAAGCAAAGCGGGCAGATTGACATCTTGAAGCCCTCGTAATGCACCGAGGACAACTGCTTGTAAACCATCTGAAATTTGAAACAAGGCTGCAATAAGAAGTAAATTTGAGGCCAATTTGACAACGATAATTACATCATCATAAATTAAAGGGTTGTTACTGTCAAGGTAAAGCCAAGGGAGATATTCGTGAGTTGCAACAAAAAAAAGTGCAAACACTACATCCATAATAAATATTAAAAAGAAGGTTGAAATGGCAATTCTTCTCAATTCTAAAAAATTATTTTTCCCTTTTTGATTTCCTACTCGAATCATTGCTGTAACTCCAACTCCCAGGGCAACCATAAAAGTCATGGAAGAAAGGTTGAGTGCGATTTGATTGGCGGCCTGTGGATTTTTACCTAATATTCCTGACATCCAAACAGCAGAAGTGAAAAAAGTTACTTCAAAAAACATTTGTAAGGCAGAAGGGAAACCAAGAGAGATGATCCTCTTAAATAGATTTAACTGCGCTTTAACCTTATGAATTTTTTGAGTATTATATCTTAAATTTCTTATTTGTTCGAACATTTACACCCATAAATAAAAGCATTGCAAAACGTGCGATTAAGGATCCTATTGCGGCACCTTCTACTCCAAGTTCTGGAAAACCAAAGCCTCCAAAAATAAATCCATAATTAAGAATAACATTAATTACATTTCCCATTAGGGTGGCATACATCGCCAAACGTGTTTGAAATAGACCTTCCGCAAATTGTCTGAAACCTTGAAACGCAACCAATGGAATTAGAGAAATTGCCACCCAAAACAAATAAGGATAAGCAAGTTCTACAACTTCTTCAGGTTGTCCCATTTGTCTTAGTAAGGGTTGAGAAAACAAAACAGCTATCGCTAAAAAGACACCCAAAAAAGTACACAGGATTTGTCTAGAGTAAAAATATTCCTGACTTTATTTGTTGCTTTAGTCCGTCTGCTTCAGCAATCATTGGAGTGATTGCTGTTGAGAATCCAATCCCAAGCGACATCGCTACGAAAAAGAAACTGTTGCCCAATGACACTGCTGCAAGTTCAGCAGTTCCCAGCTGCCCTACCATAATGTTATCAATCAACTGGACAAGGGTGTGTCCAAGCATCCCAATGATAACTGGGTAAGCTAGTTTTAAATTGTATTTAAATTCTCGAGAGTAGTTGTTAAGTTTTACCATTTAGGCTTTAAAGGGAATGAATAAGCTTTTATTCAAAGCCAAATTGATCTACAAGGTACACCAAAGCTGCCATGGTCGCACCTCCCAATTCTAATTCGCGTTTATTGATGGCGTCAAAGGTATCCATTTCGGAATGGTGATGATCAAAATATCTTTGCTAAGCGGGGCGTAAGCCTGCCAAAACAGTTTTGTCATTTTTTAAAGGAGCAACATCTGCAGCACTTCCTCCTTTTTTAAAATAATGAATTAAATAAGGTTCAAAATAATCTTTCCAAGTGAGGATTTTATTAAAGTATTCATCATTACAATCAAAACTAAATCCTCTTGGAGAAAATCCTCCTGCGTCCGATTCAAGCGCTAAGACATGTTCCTCTTTTAGTTTTTCAGTTCGTTTCTGCATATTTTTTTGCACCACGAGTTCCATTTTCTTCATTCATAAAAAGCACCACGCGAAGGGTGTTTTTCGGTCTGAATTTTAATGATTTAAATATGTTTAAAACCTCCATAGATTGAACCACACCAGCACCGTCATCATGAGCTCCATCTCCTAAATCCCAAGAATCTAAATGTCCTCCAACCAAAATAATTTTTTCCGGATTTTCGGAACCTTTTATTTCTCCGATTACATTATAAGATTTTACGTCTGGATAGTTTTTACAATTTTGTTTTAAAAAAAATCGAAGTTTTGGGTTTAAGGCAATCATCGAACTCAAAAGTTGTGCGTCATTTGTACTGATGGCCGCTGCGGGAATGCGCCTTTTTAAAGACAAGTTTCCATAACTCATCACACCGGTGTGCGGATAATCGTCTAATCGTAAGTTCATTGATCTAACTAAAACTGCTGCAGCTCCATATTTTGCTGCCATTTCTGCATATCTGTAGCGCTGGTTGACACAACCAGAATAGGCTTGAAAAGTACTGATTAAATTCGCCTGCATGGGACGATTAAAAAAAACGATTTTCCCTTTAATTTTTTCCTTTCCTAATTCAGCCAATTCTTCAAAGCTTTTTACTTCTATCACGTTGGCGCGAATGCCTGAAGATGGGGTCGCAATGGAACCTCCCAATGCACAAATATTTACATTAATTGTGTTCCCCGGGCTTGACTCGATATTGGCATACTCATACGTACCACGAACCCACTTAGGAACCATAACAGGCTGTAACCAAACAGAATCCAAGCCCAAGCCTTCCAACTCTTCTTTAACCCACAATACAGCTCTTTCTGCGTTGAGAGAGCCTGATAATCTGCCTCCAATATCATTGGAAAGATGATCCAACCAATTGTAGCTTTTACTTTCAGTCAATGCAAAATCATAAATATTGCTTAACCGCTCTTCAATTTCGCTTTTGATTTGTCCGTATGAAAATAGACCAGACAAACAAATGATTAAAAAAACTATATTTTTCATTATAGGTATTGTTAGTTTTGCTTGGAAGCAAATTGTTTTATATCATTTTCTGTAATGGGGTTTTCTCCCAAAATCATTAAACGTTCGACTACGTTTCTTAATTCTCGAATGTTACCCGTCCAAGGATAATCCATCAACATTTTAACAGCATCCTTGGAAAAAGATTTCTCCTCAACACCTTGTTCTTTCGAGAGCGTATGTGTGAAATGCTCCACCAACAGTGGAATATCAGTTTTACGTTCGCTTAATAAGGGTACTTTAATTAGGATCACTGCCAAGCGGTGGTATAGGTCTTCTCTAAACTTGCCTTCTGCAATTTCTTTACTGAGGTCTTTGTTTGTTGCTGAAATAATTCGTACATCAACTTTTATATCTTTTTCACCTCCCACGCGTTGGATCTTACTTTCTTGGAGCGCCCTTAAAACTTTAGCTTGAGCAGCCAAACTCATGTCCGCAACTTCATCTAAGAAAACCGTACCCCCATCGGCGATTTCGAATTTACCTGCACGGTCTTTTACCGCAGAAGTAAAAGCACCCTTAACGTGGCCAAACAACTCACTTTCAATCAAATCTGAAGGAATTGCAGCACAATTAACCTCAACAAAGGGGGCTCTATTTCTTGCGCTTTTTTGGTGTAACTGATGGGCCACCAATTCTTTACCCGTTCCATTTCCTCCTGTGATTAGGACTCTGGCCTCAGTTGGAGCAACCTTTTCGATAAGGTTATGAATTTCATCGATCTCTTTTGATTCACCAATGATGGTGTACTTTTTTATGATTTTATTTTTAAGAATCTTATTTTCAGTAACCAATTCCTTGGTTTCAAGCGCATGCCTCACAGCATTAAGCAATCGATTTAAATCAGGTGGTTTTAAAATAAAATCATAAGCTCCTAATTTCATCGCTTCAACTGCAATGGCAACATTTCCATGACCCGTTAACAGAATAACCGGAACGAAAATTTCTTTTTCTTTAGCTTTTTTATAGAACATCAATGCCATCCATTTTAGGCATTTTAATATCACATAAAACCAAGTCAAATTCTTCCTTTAAAAGTCTATTAAGTCCTAATTTACCGTCCTCTTCTTCTGAAATTTGATAATCTTCGCTTTCCTCGCTAAGTATTCGAGTCAAGACCCTTCTAATGGGTTCTTCATCTTCAATTATTAGAATTTTTTTCATTTTGAGGGCTCTGGATTATTTTTAAGCCATACTGTTCTTTGTGGGAAAGGTATTTCAATGTCTAATTCTTTGAGCTTATCAAATACTTGAAATCTAATGTCACTTTTAACCACATTGGCTTTAAAACTATTGTCTATTGAAAAAAACAAATCAAACATAAGTGCACTGTCCCCAAAGTCTTCAAACAAAACAAACGGTTCTGGTTTTTTAAGTACGTATGGATGAGCAGCAGCAACTGCCACAACCGCTTCCTTAAAAACATTAACATCAGATCCATAGGCAATTCCGATAGAAATAGATTCACGGGTGAGTGATCCATTTTCAGTCCAGTTGTAAAGAATTGAAGTTAAAAATTTATGATTGGGAATTATTAATACTTTATTGTCTCTTGTGACAGCTCTTGTGGTTCTTAATTTAATATTTTCAACCTTACCTACTTGACCATCAACCTGAATAATGTCTCCTACATGAACTGTTTGATCGGCCAATATAAAAACACCTGAAATCACATCTTGAATAAGGGTTTGTAGCGCAAGACCAATACCTACCAAAAGTGCTGCTGACGCTGCAAATATTGCTGTAACATTGACCCCCACATTGTCAAGGGTAATCAAGATAACAATCAAGTAAACAGAATAGTTGAAAAATGAGAAAATACTTCTAAACTTAGCCTGAGCATCGCTTGAAAGTGTTTTAACTATGATTTTTTTAAATAGCTTAAGCAGAAAATAAGTGAGGATAAATACACCGATTATTATAAGCAAAGCCTTAGGAGTGAAAGGTTATTCCGCCGCCTAAATGGATTTGATAATTTAAAAAATCGATGATTTTTCTCATGGTTTTAATTTAACACGAATATAAGACAAAAACAAAACCCATCCTTATTTCTAAGGATGGGAAAAAAAATGGTGTTAAAAAAAAAAGAACACCACTTAAATCTTGACTTTACGTCAGTTTGTTTTTCTAAGTTACTTAAATATTAAGCAAACATTTCCTTTACCTTTTCAAAGAAAGATTTATCAGATTTTTCAGGGTTGGGTTTGAAGTTTTCATCTTCCAACATTTTTTGAAAAAACTGCTTCTGTTCTCTGCTTAAAACCCTAGGGGTCCACACATTGACATGGACCAGCAAATCGCCACTTCCATAACCATTAAGGTCTGGAACACCTTTCCCTCTTAATCTTAATGTTTTACCTGATTGGATTCCTGATTCTAACTTTATTCTGACCTTACCCTCTAATAAGGAAATATCTTTAGAAACTCCCAACGTAGCCTCTGAAATACTGATGTATAGATCGTGGTGTAGGTGATTTCCTTCACGAACAAATTTATCGTGAACTTTTTCTTCAATGAGCACCAAAAGATCCCCAGAGATTCCATTTCCTGCCGCTGCATTTCCTTTTCCAGAAACTTTGAGTTGCATTCCTTCTTCTACACCCGCAGGAATTTTAATAGAAACCGTTTCTTCGGTTTGAAGCATGCCATTGGCGTCAGTTCCAGGAGGACGACTAGAAATTGACTGACCAGTTCCACCACACGCTGGGCAGGTTGAAGCGCTTTGCATTCTCCCCAAAATAGTATTGGTAACTCGCATTACCTGTCCATTTCCTTTACAGGTGCTACAGGTAGTATAACTCACCCCTGGTGCTTGAACTTTTCGCTTTACTTTTATTTTCTTCTCTACCCCTTTAACAATTTCCTCCAATGTTAATTGAACTCTAATTCTCAAATTACTTCCTTTGCCTCTTTGTTGTCTTCGACCGCCACCACTAAAACCACTAAAGCCACCCACCGCCAAAGGCACTTCCGAAAATATCTCCAAATTGACTGAAGATGTCATCCATGTTCATGCTCCCACCGCCACCGCCAAAGCCTCCGCCTTCAAAAGCTGCATGACCGTGTTGATCGTACTGGGCTCTTTTCTGGGAATCACTAAGGATTTCATAAGCTTCTGCAGCCTTTTTGAAATTGGCTTCTGCTTCTTTGTCTCCAGGGTTCTTATCTGGGTGATATTGAATGGCTTTCTTGCGATAAGCTTTTTTTATCTCACCCTCTGATGCCCCCTTGGATATTCCTAATATTTCGTAAAAGTCTTGTTTCATATTGTTTTATTTTCCGACTACTACTTTCGGATACCTTATGATTTTTTCTCCTAGTTGGTAACCTTTTTCAACCACATCGATGATCTTCCCTTTTTGTGATTCTTCTGGTGCAGGAATCTGAGTTATTGCTTCGTGTATTTCAGCGTCAAAAACATCACCTATGTTTACCGTTGATATTTCCAAACCGCTGCTCTTCAAGATGCCATTTAATTTATTATTTATTAAAACAAAACCTTGGATTTCTTCTAATGTGTCTTGTTTTTCAAACTGAGATATTGCGCGCTCAAGGTCATCTAAAATTGGAAGTAATGAGGAAATAACCTCTTGACCTGCAGTTTTAAACAATTCAATTCTTTCTTTTGTTGTCCTTTTCTTAAAGTTTTCAAACTCAGCAAACAACCTCAAATACTTATCTTTTTCTTGTGACAGTGCATCATTCAATTCAACAAGAACTGTGTCCTCTTGTTTTTTTGAAGCCTTGCTCTTCGCTGGAGCCTTCTTTTTTGTTGCACTGGATTTGGTTTGCTTTTCAGCCATATTCATTTTTTAAATAAAGTTTTGCAAAAGTACTGCCATTTGATCGAAATTGTCAAAATGTCATCCTTTTTTATCGTAAAGTGCTTTCAGTGCCAATTTCAGATTATCATATTGAAACACAAATCCCTTTGCCAAAACTTTTTCAGCACTCACTTTTTGACTGTTTAAAACCAGAGAGGAACGGTCACCAAGCGCTAGTTTAGTCAGTAAAATTGGAAGATTGGGAAAAAAAATAGGTCGGCTTAAAGCTTGTCCTACGCTCGCAATTAATTCATTTTGACTGACAGGATTTGGTGCTACGGCATTATACGTACCCTGCCAATTTTGTTTTGCAGCATTCAAAAGCATTTGTGACACATCATCAATGTGGATCCAACTTTGCCATTGTTTTCCGGTTCCAAAAGCTGCTCCAATAAATAATTTTACGGGTAAGGCCAAGGTAGGTAAAACACCCCCTTTTTTAGATAAAACTAATCCTATTCTAAATTTAGAAAAAGACTTGACGGAGGAGGAAAGCTCATTTAACGCAGCCTCCCATTTCACCACTACTTCTTGTAAAAAATTTTCAGGAGGTGCAATTTTCGTTTCTTCCCCATAAATCAATTCAAAATTATTGGGATAAATTCCAACAGCTGAAGCGGCAACAAAAGTCTTGATTGTATCTTCAGCAAATTCATTAATTCCTTTCTTAAGAAGATTAGTCGAATCAATTCTACTGTCTAAAATTTCACTTTTATTTTTTGCTGTCCACTTTTTAGAAATGCTTGCTCTAACTAAATGTATAATTGCATCAACACCTTCAAAGCATTTGGGATCAATATACTTGTCTTTAAGGTTCCAATAAAACCCATTAAGTGTTTTAGAGGTAGTGATTTTGTTTTTATTGGTCGTGAGAAAGTTAACTTCAATTTTTTCATTTAAGGCTTTTTTAACAATAGAAGATCCCACCAAGCCTGTTGCGCCCGTAATCAATAACTTCATTTATAATTTTTTATAAAAATACATCAAATTGGCTTGATTGCCCTTAACATTTCTCGCTTACCTGGAGGACCCTCTAGGCGCGTCACTTGAAAGCCAACCTCCTCCAAGGTTCTTCTAACGATTCCTTTGGCGCAGTAACTCACCCACACTCCTCCTGGGTTTAACAATTGAAAACAAATGTCAAGCGGCTTTTTCTGCCATAGTTCTGGTTGGGCATGATAACCAAAAGCGTCATAAAAAATCACATCAAAGTTTTGAGAAATATCTAGTTCTAAAAAATCTATTTTCGATTTACTAAATAAAAAACCATCTTGCTGTATCGCTTTTTCCCACAAGCAAGAATGTAGCAGTTGATAAAAATCAGCATGCTCAGCGTGTGGTAAAGTACTTTTCATTTCTAGTAAATGTAGTTCTGCTTCTGAAAGAGGGAATTTCTCAATGGAATGGTAATTTATGTTGACATTGTTTTCTTTGGAAAAGACATAAGCGAGGTAGGCATTTAAGCCAGTACCAAGACCCATTTCAAAAATATTCAATTCATTTTTATCGAATATTATTAATCCAATAGTCGAGTCCCTTGTCAATATAAACGTAGGTTGACTCCGTCAATGCGCCATGTCTAGAATGATAGGTTTCTTTTATCTCTTCAACCCGAAGCGAAGGTGACCCATCTGACGTTAAGAAGACTTCTTTTTTCATAATCATAACTAAAGTGAAGTTGGGTATTAAAATTAAAACCAACTTAAATCCCTTCTCAAAATTATGCTCTTTTTAAGAATCTGAACGTTACAAGACGATTTTTACTTAAAAAATCAATAACAATTAAAATTATTTAATCAAAATGGATATTTTGCGATTTAATTTTGTCAAATATTATGAAAATAGAAAAAGCCTTAAGCTCTAAATTGCCAAACGTTGATTTAAAAAACCTTTCCTTCGGGACTGTTTTTACGGATCATATGTTTGTCTGCAATTACAAGAATGGGGCTTGGGAAGAACCTAAAATCATTCCTTATCAAAGCCTCTCTTTTGACCCCTCCATGAGCGTTTTGCATTATGGACAAGCAGTCTTTGAGGGAATGAAAGGCTATAAAGATGACGACGATAAGATCTGGCTGTTTCGCCCAGATCAAAACTTTGAACGGATTAACAAATCGGCTGCGCGACTTCAAATTCCAGAGTTTCCAAAAAAGTATTTTTTTGAAGGTTTAACTGAATTGCTTAGGTTAGATGCTGACTGGATTCAAAAAGGTATTGGAAATTCAATGTACATCCGTCCTTTTGTTTTTGCCAGCCAGCCTGGTGTTCAGGCTTCCCCCTCGGAGGAGTACACTTTCATTATTATTTGTTGTCCTGTTAAGGCTTATTACGGTGGTGAAGTTAATGTCCTAATTGCTGAGGAATTTAGCCGTGCTGCTTCGGGTGGCGTAGGTTTTGCTAAAGCTGCCGGAAACTATGCTGCGCAATTTTATCCAACAGCATTGGCGCAAAAAGAAGGCTACCAACAAATTGTTTGGACCGATGCCAGTACTCATGAATACTTAGAAGAAGCCGGTACCATGAATATCTTCTTTAGAATCAATGATAAATTAATTACGGCACCTAACAACGATCGAATCTTAGACGGAATCACCCGAAAAAGTATTATCCAAATCGCAAAAGACAATGATATTGACATAGAGGTTCGACCTATCAAAGTATCGGAAGTGGTCGAAGCTTCTAAAAAGGGAACTCTATTAGAGATGTTTGGAAGCGGAACTGCCGTAGTGGTTAGTCCTATTAAAAGTTTTGGCTACCAAGGTGTCAATTACAAACTCCCTGTGATTGAAAATCCTTTGTCTACATTGCTTAAAGAAAAAATAACCTCGATTCAATACAACCTATCTGAAGACCCTCATGGTTGGAGGCTAGCGGTTGACTAGGCTTATTTTTCTAAAATGTCTTTAATATTGGGCTTGAAATAATTAGGACCCTTTAAAACTTTGCCATCCTCACGATAAATTGGTTGACCATCTTCTCCAAGTTTACTCATATTACTTCGCTGGATTTCTTCAAAGACTTCCTGGATTTTATGTTGCATGCCGTGAGATAAAATAGTGCCACAAAGAATATAGAGCATATCGCCCAAAGCATCTGCCACTTCAATCATGTCATTGTTTTCTGCAGCTTCAAGATATTCTTCGTTTTCTTCTTTCATGAGGTTAAACCTAAGTTTAATAATGTCCGGAGGCAAGTCGATTGTGGGTTTATCAGTCATCGCAATACGAAAAGCATTATGGAATTCTGCAACTGAATTGAGCTCATTGGTAATCATAAATTAGAATTTCAAAAGATTAATAAAATATGGTAGTTGATTATTTTCTAAATTAGACAAAAATTTAATAATGTTTAGTCAAGGTCAATACCTGTTTGCCATTTTTTTTGCCATTTGTTTTATATTATTGATCGTTTACACCTATATAAAAGATCTTAAAAGTCATAAGGTCTATTATAAAGGAAGTTTAAAGGTCTTAATTGTTTTCTTATTGGCGATAACTTCGCTTTACTTGATTAAACATTTCACACATGCCAGTTGATCAATCAAATAAAAAATAAATTTTGAAACAATTCATCTTTGTCTTTTTAGGAGGAGGTATCGGAAGTGGATTAAGATATTTGGTTGGGAAATACATGCCCAATTCAAATGCTGGATTTCCATGGTCTACTTTTAGCGTCAATCTTATTGGATGCCTAATCATTGGAATCGTAATGGGTTATTTTATTAGAACTACTGCTGATTTAAAATCAGATTTGGCATTGTTTATAACCATCGTTATCATCAGGGGGCATTACGACATTCTCGTCCTTCGCTTATGAGAATATTTTAACAATTAGAGCTGAGGATAATCTCTTATCCTTCTCTTACATTGACTTAAGTCTAATCTTAGGTATGGTAATGGTCCTGGTTGGACTCAAAATTGAAAAATTCATTTTCTAACACTTCGGGTCTTTTTTTGAGATTTTGACAAATTTCAGTATTGAAAATAATAGACTTTATAATTTTCAATATAAATTTTATTGAATCTTACAAAAGTGAAGAATATCTACTTAATATATTTAATGAGATTGATACCATTATCTAATTTTGATTTATCAATAAGTAATTAATCATTTATTAAAATCCAATTTTAAACAAATTATTATGAAATTTTTAAACAAAACTTTTTTAATCGCCCTTGCTGCATTAAGTTCCATATCAATTTATGCTCAAGACGAAACTGTTGAGGAAACTCCATCTCCAACTTTTTCAGTAGCTGGTACTGTTGACGCTTATTTTAGAGGCACTGAATATGCTCCTGCTACTTCTTTCGCAAACGGAAACGGTTTCGCCCTTGGAATGGCAAACATCATCGTTTCTTATGAAGGAGAAAAATCAGGATTCGTAGCTGATTTAGTTTTTGGACCTAGAGGAAATGATGCTGTATTTGGATCTACTGTTGGATCAACTCCAATCGTTAATCAATTGTACGTTTACTATAATGTTAGTGATAGTTTTACTTTAACGATGGGTAACTTTAATACCTTTTTAGGGTATGAAGTGATTTCTCCCGCTGCTAACTTCAACTATTCCACCTCTTATATGTTTTCCAACGGGCCCTTCTCACACACAGGAATCAAAGCTGATTTTGGTTTGTCTGATGATGTCTCTTTGATGACAGCAATATTAAATGAAACTGACGCAACTGAGGCTCAGCCTGTGTCTGGTGACTATGTCTTCGGTGCTCAATTAGGGCTTTACGGACAATATATAAACTTTATCTCTGGTGGTGCTGATGGTGTGTCACAAATTGACTTCACTGGTGGATTTGACATTAGTGATAATTTTTTCCTTGGCATCAACGCTACTTCTTACGAAGATGATGAGGGTGAATGGTCGGGTGTTGCTCTTTACCCTCAATATACATTAACTGATTCTTTCGCAATTGGTTTAAGAGGTGAATCTTTTGATGTTAAAGATGATAACACTTTTACTTCATTCACAATTACCGGTAGCTATACTTCTGGGAACATGATAATCAAGCCAGAAATTAGAATCGATGGTGCAGATAAAAATGTTGCTGCATGGAGTGCTAATGGCACTGATAGTTTGTCATCTTTTGTTCTAGCTGCTATATACTCTTTCTAATTTTAAAGAGTTAAAAATATATGTTTGGTTTTTTTGATCCCCCTGATGGTTTTGATTCTATTGAGGAATTCACAGATGCCTTCAGTGTTGATTTAGATTTGATAATTATTAATGATAATTTATATTCTCAAGATTATGAGCTTATGATACCATTTGGCTATATCCCATATATTATTACTTAAAACACTATATGCTAAGAGACTATGTTGGTTTTAAAATTATAAAAATACAAACATAGCTAAAACAGTAGATGACAAATATTGTTAAAATAATAAAATTTATAAGTTTTATTATCAATAATTAAATTTTAAGACTCGAAAAATATAGAATAAATAAATAGTAAGAATTGTTTACTGAATGCACAAAACTCATTCAAATATTTCAAGACTGCAAATAAATTTTTGGAATAAGTTTCTAAATTGAACACATTATGAAAAAAATAGAGGCAATTATTAGAAAGTCAAAATTTGACGAAGTCGTTAAAGCTCTGCATGATGTAGAAGTTTACTTTTTCAGCTACTGGGATGTTACCGGAGTTGGAAATGAAAAAATAGGAAAGGTCTACAGGGGGATTACATATAGCACAAAAGATATTCAAAGAAGGTACTTATCAGTTGTCGTTTCTGATGAATTTGTAGAAAGAACAATAAAAGCAATTTTAGATACTGCCGCTACAGATAATGTAGGTGATGGTAAAATATTTATTTCCTCTATCGAAGAGGCTTATAGAATAAGAACCGGAGAAAAAGGAAACGACTCACTTAACTAAATAATTTTTACTAACCACTTACTACATTATATTATGGAAACTACAATATTAACAATTAACAATGTATGGATGATGATCTGTACTGCACTTGTATTTTTTATGCACTTAGGGTTTTCATTTCTTGAAATCGGACTTACAAGGCAAAAAAATACAATAAACATATTATTTAAAAATTTCTTTGTCATTACAATGGGACTAATTGTCTATTGTCTTGGTGGTTTTAATCTTATGTACCCTGGATTTGAAGATGGAGACATGGGTATCTTAAAATTTGCAGGTTTCGGAATCGCAGCTCCAGAAGGTGGAATGGGATTCGGATATGCTGATGGCGGTTATACTTGGTGGACAGACTTTCTTTTTCAAGGAATGTTTGCAGCTACAGCAGCTACAATTGTTTCAGGAGCTGTTGCTGAACGTATAAAATTAAGTGGATTTATGCTTTTCGCAGTACTATATGTTGGGTTAGTTTATCCAATCGTAGGTGCATGGAAATGGGGAGGCGGATTCCTTGACTCATTAGGTTTCTATGATTTTGCTGGTTCTACTTTGGTACACTCTGTAGGGGGTTGGGCTGCTTTGATTGCCATCTTTATGTTGGGTGCCAGAATTGGAAAATTCGGTAAAGACGGTAAGTCTAGAGCTTTACCAGGACACAACATTCCTTTAGCTTCTGCCGGAGTATTTATACTTTGGTTAGGATGGTTTGGATTTAACGGTGGATCAGTTCTATCTGCAGATCCAGAATTAACTTCACTGACACTCGTAACCACTTCTCTTGCTGCTGCAGCGGGTGGTGTTGCTGCCGCTATATTCTCCAATATTCTTTACAAGAATTTTGATTTAACCATGTTTATGAATGGTGTATTAGGAGGTCTTGTGGGTATAACCGCAGGAGCAGATCAAATGAGCCCAACTGACGCTATCCTTATCGGATTGATCGCTGGGGTTGTAATCGTTCTTGGAGTTGCATTAATTGACAAACTCAAACTTGATGATCCAGTAGGAGCCGTAGCAGTTCACTTGATTTGTGGAATCTGGGGAACACTTGCAGTCGGTATCTTCGGAGCACTTGCAAGTTTTGATCAATTCTTGATCCAATTGGCTGGTGTAGGTATCGTTGGGGTTCAATTCCCTCATTTATCATTCTATTTATCGTTAAGTCTACTGTTGGGCTAAGAGTCGATAAAGAAGAAGAATTGAGAGGTCTAGACATTTCAGAACACGGAATGGAAGCTTACCCTGACTTTAGAACTAACGAAGGTTAGGCCTAAATTCAATATTATTAATATATCAAGACCTCTAGTAATTACTAGAGGTCTTGATATGTAAAAGAAATTAAAAAGAAAAAAAAATTGTAGCATTCTTTTGAATGAGTATTTTTGAAAAAAAGAGTTATGAATCAAATAATTTTGTTAATGTACTGCGCTGACCAGAAAGGTATCATTGCAGCAGTCACGAACTTCATTCACCACAATCAAGGGAACATCACCTATATTGATCAATATGTCGATCGACCCAATGCGGCCTTTTTCATGCGAGTTGAGTGTGATTTAAATTCAAGAATCTTTTAAAATTGAAGACTTTAAAACTAATTTTTCCAATGAAATTGGAGAACGTTATACAATGCACTGTGATTTTTACTTAAAAAACCACAAACCAAAAATGGCTGTTTTTGTTTCTAAATACGATCATTGTCTTTATGATATTCTGGCCAAACAACAGTCCGGAGAACTTGCCGCTGAAATTCCTTTTATATTAAGCAATCATGCTGATTTGAAAATCATCGCTGATCGCTTTGAAATTCCTTTTCATCACATCTCCGTAACCAAAGAGAACAAAGCAGAAGCAGAAGAAAAACAAGCTGAACTTCTCAAAGCTCATGGAGTTGATTTTATAGTTCTGGCGCGTTACATGCAAATTGTTTCATCAAAACTAATTGATCAATACAAGCATAAAATAATCAACATTCATCATTCATTTTTACCTGCATTTCCTGGAGCGAAACCTTACCACTCAGCATTTGATCGGGGAGTTAAAATCATTGGAGCTACCAGCCACTATGTAACCGAAGAATTGGATGCTGGTCCTATAATTGAACAGGACACTACGCGTGTTACTCACTTAAATTCTATTAGTGATTTTATTGAGAAAGGTAGAGATTTAGAAAGAATTGTATTGGTTAGGGCTTTAAAGCAACATGTCAATCGAAAAGTGATGGTTTACGGAAATAAAACAGTTGTTTTTTCCTTAAATAATTTACTTCATTTGAAGAAAGGATAGCATTCCTTCATTAAATTTTTCTGATCTTTCCACGTTGACCACATGTCCACATTTTTCTAAAACCAAAAGCTCAGAAAGCGGATGCAATTTGGAAACTTTTTCAACAGAAGGTAAAAACATATAATCCTCATCCCCCATTATGTAGAGCGTCGGAATATGGATCGATTCTTGTCTAAATATCTTAAGCAAAGGAAGTATCTCAGAAGTTAATTTAAACCATCGGACAAACTCTTTTTGGTAAAGCTTTTTTGCTTCGCGAATAAACAAATTTCTAGACTCTTTGTGGTTTTTATTGGGCATAATCACAAAGGCGAAAATTCGATACAACCACATATAAGGCAAAATAGATTTTGTGAGATTCCCAAAACGCATTAAAATTCTTGATTTAAGATTTAGCTTAATTATTGCGCCTCCCATAATCATTTTAGAAACTCTTTTCGGTTGCATCTCGGCCAGTTGTCTGATTAATATTGTGCCGAGTGAAATGCCTACGAAGTGTGATTTTTCAATTTTAAGATGATCTAATGAACTTATGTCTGTTTAACAATTGATTCGAAGGAATATTTAGATTGAAATGAATTTAAAATTATTTTTTTTGAATACCCGTGACCTCTTAAATCAATTAATAATAAATTGAAATACTTTGAGAAAAATCGAATTTGTTTAAACCATATTGCGCTACTTCCTCCTGCTCCATGAACAAAAGTTATCCAGGGGGCATTTGATTCTTGACATTTATAGACACTATGATTCAACACTAGACTAGTCCTTTTTTATGTAACAAGATACTCATTTTTTGCTGTAATTCTTTTGCTGATTTTGCTGCTGATTCTGCATAGTTTTCGTCAGAAGAAGCATACAAAATTCCTCTTGAAGAGTTAACCAAAAGTCCACATTGATCATTCATACCATGATGGGCAACTTCCTCAAGGCTTCCCCCCTGCGCTCCTACTCCTGGAACTAAAATAAAATTATTAGGTATTGATTTTCTGATTTGAGACAAAGCAGCGGCTTTTGTTGCGCCCACCACATACATCAATTGTTCGAAATTGTTCCATTGTTTGGAAATATCAATGACTTGCTCGTATAATAATTTATCACCGTTCGAATTTAATTGAAAATCCGACGCACCTTGATTTGAGGTCAACGCAAGTAAGATGGTATACTTTTCTTCATATTCCATAAACGGTTCAACCGAATCTCTACCCATATAGGGAGCTACAGTGATTGAATCAAAGTTGAAATGTTCAAAATACGCTTTGGCATATCGCTTTGCTGTATTCCCTATATCAGCTCTTTTTGCATCCGCAATAGTAAACTGCTCGGGGTAGTTTTTGTTTAAGTAGTTGATTGTTTTTTCGAGTGCCTGCCAACCCTTAACTCCATAGGCTTCAAAAAAAGCAATGTTAGGTTTATAGGCAACGCAATATTGAGCGGTAGCGTCAATTATGGATTTACAAAAATCAAATATTGGGTCTTGATTGTTTTTTAAACTTTCAGGAATGCGATCCAAATCGACATCCAATCCCACGCACAAGAATGATTTCTTTATCTTTATTTCCTCAAACAATTTTGCTGTTGTCATATCGCTTCTCCTGCATTTTTGAGCTGCTGAGTGTTCTGATAAAGCTTAAGTTCATCGATCAGCTTCTGTATGTCCCCATTAATGATGTTTTGAAGATCATACAGTGTGAGTCCAATGCGATGATCTGTTACCCTTCCTTGAGGATAATTATATGTTCTTATTTTTGCAGAACGGTCTCCTGAAGAAACAAGTGTATTTCTTTTTTCTGAATCCAACTCTAATTTTTTACTTAACTCCAATTCATAAAGTCGAGACCGAAGTACTTTTAGGGCTTTGTCTTTATTTTTATGTTGAGATTTTTGATCTTGACACTGAGCGACAATACCCGAAGGCTCATGCGTCAATCGCACTGCCGAATAAGTGGTATTTACGGACTGACCTCCTGGCCCTGAAGAACAGAAATAATCTACTCTTACATCACTCATATTAACTTCTACATCAAATTCCTCCGCTTCTGGAAGCACCATCACGGTTGCAGCTGAAGTATGAACCCTTCCTTGGGTTTCTGTTTGAGGAACTCTCTGCACCCGGTGCACTCCTGACTCGTATTTCATAGTGCCATAAACATCATTACCCGAGACTTCAAAAATAACTTCTTTAAACCCTCCTGCTGTTCCTTCGTTCGAATCCACAAGACTGACAGACCATCCATGGTCTTGACAATATTTCGTATACATTCGATAAAGATCCCCTGCAAAAATACTAGCTTCATCTCCTCCTGTTCCTGCGCGGACCTCAACAACGACATTCTTGCTGTCTTCGGGATCTTTGGGAATTAATAGAAATTTGATTTCTTCTTCTATTGAAGGTAGCTGCTCTTTTGCCTCTTCCATCTGAAGTTTTGCCATTTCTATCATCTCAGGATCAGACTCTTCGCTCATCATTTCCTCAGCTTCTTCTATATTGGAAAGTAGGGACTTATATATTTCAGATTTAGCAACAATTTTGCTAAGATCCTTGTATTCCTTACTGAGTAAAACATAGCGTTTTTGATCAGAAATAATATCGGGTTGTATAATTAAATCAGAGACCTCGTCGTAACGTTGTTGAATGATTTGTAGTTTGTCAATCATAGATTAGTTGTGTAGTTAACAAAATTACTGATTTTTCGCAATATTTAGTGTTGATTAGTCTAAAACAAAACTTAATCCACCCGTAATTATGAAAGCTGACAGACCGTCACTGCGTTTGTAATTTTGAAAACGTAAGCTAACAGTTTTTAGTCCAAAATCAAAAACCTTCAGGCTTGAAAAAATATCAGTGTAAGTAAGGGAAGCTCCAAGTTGGTTACTCGAAAACGCCGATAAGTCATAGTCTGAGGTATAATAGGACGAAGAGGAGTTGTGTTGATCGTAGGGAGCAAAATAGTCTACAGCCGTTTGATCGTAAAAGCGATAAATCGGCGTCAGTTTCCACTTCATGTTAAACCGTATGGGCAATTCAAATTGAAAGGTATTGGAACGCACTCCCCAGTTATCGGTATAGTATCGATAATAAGATCTTAATACAAAAACTTCGTTGATGTAATAATTCACGCGTAACCCTAATGGTGTTTTAATTCGTTGAGACGGCAACCTTTCAATGTCGTCTGCCAAATGAAACACACTAGTGTTATCTGAGGAAGTGTAGTTTGCTATTGCATTCTTATTCCCGATATAATAATTTTCAAAATCTTTAAAATAGACCCTTTGTAAAGGATTGGACAAGAGGCCCTCTTGGATCACATAATCTAAAAAAACAGAAAACTGAAGACGTTTACTCAGTATTTGAGAAAAACTAATTGAACCAGAATAGGAGTTTCTGTTGACCGATGTGAAATCTTTAAATTTTGAAGGCATGTAATTACCAGTGCTAATTCCCTCTTTATCAATCACACTGACTCCATAAAAGTAACTTTTTACATTAGTCTGAAAATTAGATCCATATAAGTTATACTCATGAACTTCAGTGGGAATAATGGGTTTCCATTTGTCAAGAAAAACTTGTCCTTTAAAGGTAAGTTCTGTGTTTTTTTCATTCCACAGTTTGGTGTAGCTTGCCCCACCTCCAATGGATTCGTAGTCGTACTCGAATGAAGTCCCAAGGTTCGCTGACCAGTATTTATTTCTATCCTCAGCAGCATGCGCATAGGAGAAATTAATTGAAGTTAAAATGTCTTCACTCGAGGCTCCAGTTGAAGCGACCCAAGGAGAACCTTCAGAAGATCCACCACCAGATGCTCCAGACTTATTAAAAGGGTTTCCATTGCTAGAACTTGCAGAGGTATAGGCAGAAATCCCAATGTCTGCTGTCAATACATCATCTTGATTGAGTGGATATCTGACTACGATGGTCGGAGAGAAATCTTGTAAATCTTCATTTCCAATTCCACCCGTTACTGCGGCATGCGAACCTGATTGATCATAATAACTGGTCAAAAAATCAATCTCGACAGTTTCCAATACTTTCTTTCTGTAGGTCAAAAGACTGTCTGCATTTTTCACTTGTGCCTTCGCCACAAAGAAAAAACCCAAACAAAAAGTCAATAAAACTTTATTAATTACACCCACAACCGCCTCCTGTTTTACCACCATTAGCTCCTGCTGCTGTTTCTCGGTAAATCTGAAAATTGGTTTCAAACCGTTCCATTCCAGGCGATGCAAGTTGCATGTCGGTATCGTTAATATAAATCTTATTGTATTCCTTTACAGCAACACATCCCTGAACTAGAAAAAGTAACGTCAATAAAAGGAAAAGCTGTTTAATCATCTTCAATTTTAATATTCTTAGAAGTATGGATTCTGCCCATAGCATCAATTATTATTGCCTCGACCTTCGGTAATTGATTAATCAGAAAAATTCCTGCGGTCGTTCCCATCACAAAAGTGGCTGTTGCCAAAGCATCTGCCAACTCTGCTTTGGGTGCAAATATAGTACAACTTAAGATTCCTTTGGCAGGCATGCCTGTTCTGGGATCGATTATGTGACTATAGCGCTCTCCTGCTATTGTCGTAAATCGCTCATAATCCCCAGATGTTACTACTGCTTGCTGCTCAATTGAAAACCAAGAAAAAACTTTTTTAGAATTCAATGGATTAACAATTGCAACATTCCAGTCAGATCCGTCGGCTTGTGTCCCCCAAGTGTTCATGTCACCCGATGCATTTATGATTCCGCCACTTGCACCAGCAGCTACTAATGTTTCCTTTGCTCGGTCAGCGGCATATCCCTTACCAATGGCGCCAAAGCCTATTTTCATCCCTGCTTGGGATAGAAAAACAGTTTGATCCTTTTGGTTTAATCTTATTTTTTTATATCCTATTTTAGCAACGGATCGCTTTAAAACTGCTTCGGCAGGAAGTTCAGAGTCGCCCCCATCGAAGGTCCATATTTTGTCCACTGCTGCATAACTAATATCAAATGCACCAGAAGTCAGTTGGGAAAGTTTTTGTGAACGTTCTATTAAATCCCACAACTCCTTTGAGACTTTAACAGGTTTCACCCCTGCATTTTGGTTGATCTTTGACGTCTCGGAATTTGAATCCCATGAGGAAATTAAATTTTCAATTCTATTATAATTTTTTGCCATCGCAATGAAGCCATCAGCAACTTCTTTATTTTTAGCAACTACAATGACCTCAAAAGAAGAGCCCATTTTCGAAAACTTTTCAGTAAAGGTTTTTTGAGCAAAAACAACTGAGGTGCAAAAAACTACACAAAGAGAAAAGAAAAGATATCTACTACTCATTTTAAAAAGCATTAATCAATTCTATGTATTTTTCTGGGGTACTTTTTTCATATCCCAACTGTCCCAAAACTTTCTCTTCAGGAGAAATAACAACTACCAATGGAAAGTATCCGGCAGCATTGAACCTTTCAGCCAGTTTATCATTATGTGTCTGTTTTTCTTTTGATAAAGCGTTTTTCTTGCGTTTGGGGAAGTCAGCTCTTAACAAGACATAATTTTCAAGAGCATAAGCCTTAAAGCTTTCCTCTATCCCAAATTTCTTTTTCTAATTTAATACAAGGAATGCACCAATCAGAGCCAGAAAAAACAAGAATTAATTTTTGGTTATTCTTTTTTGATTTTTGAGTTGCAACCTTCCAATCGGTTTCCCAGTTTTGTGCTGTTAATGAGAAACTTAAAAGAAATAAAAATACACATATAATTTTCATATTAATAAATTCAGGAATTATAATAAAGATACTTCTTTGAGAGAATTTGATTTTAGTATTCGAATGTACCCATTTCGGTTTTGATCGTAAGCGCTTTTTTAGAAGAAGCCGCTACCCTTCCGATTATCTGAGCGTCTACATCAAAAGAAGTTGAAATTTCAATAATTTTTTCAGCATGTTCCGCGGGAACATAAAGCTCCATTCGATGACCCATATTGAAAACTTCATACATCTCTTTCCATGAAGTTCCTGACTCTTTTTGAATCAATTCAAATAGTGGAGGAACTGGAAACAAATTGTCCTTTATGACATGAAGTTCATCGATAAAGTGAAGGATTTTGGTTTGTGCACCTCCACTACAATGAACCATTCCATGAATGGAAGATCGATCTATTGTTTCAAATATTTTTTTAATAATGGGTGCATAAGTTCGTGTGGGGGAAAGCACGAGCTTCCCAACATCCAAAGGAGTATTTTTTGATGGATCTGTAAGGTTTTTTGTTCCTGAATAAACCAATTCAGCCGGAACAGTAGCATCAAAAGTTTCTGGATATTTTTCTTTTAATTTCTTATTAAAAACATCATGTCTTGCCGAGGTAAGTCCATTACTTCCCATGCCTCCATTGTATTGCTTTTCATAAGTTGCTTTTCCAAAAGAAGACAAACCAACGATGACATCTCCGGGTATGATGTTCGCATTGTTGATCACTTCACTGCGTTTCATTCTTGCCGTTACGGTGGAATCTACAATAATGGTTTGAACCAAATCACCCACATCAGCGGTTTCTCCACCGGTGCTGTGAATAGTAACCCCAAAAGATGATAATTCAGCCAATAATTCTTCGCTACCATTGATAATTGCCGATAAGACTTCGGCAGGGATTCTGTTTTTATTTCGTCCTATGGTAGAAGACAACATGATATTATCTATAGCACCAACGCATAGTAAATCATCTATATTCATGATCAACGCATCTTGCGCAATGCCTTTCCAAACAGACAGGTCACCGGTCTCTTTCCAGTAGGCATAAGCCAAAGAGGACTTGGTGCCAGCGCCGTCGGCATGCATGACCAGACAATGATCTTCACTACTGGTAAGGTGATCAGGTACAATTTTGCAAAATGCTTTAGGAAAAAGCCCTTTGTCAATGTTTTTAATTGCTTTATGAACGTCTTCCTTTTGGGAGGAGACGCCTCTGAGACGATATCGATCTTCAATCATAGAATTTATTAAAGTTCAAAATTAACATTAATCAATAGAAATGAATTTATTAGACAATAGAATTATCAACTAGATATCAAAAAAAACGATTATTTCAAGAAAAAAACATGAGTATTCAAATAAACCCGTGAATAGTTATTGATAAATACTCAGTTAAACACTTACTTTAATGAGAATATGATAATTTATATTTGTTAATACAGATGTGTTGATAAAAATGTTAGGTGTAATTTACAATTTGGTATAAGAAAAAGATTCTTATTCAGAAGAAATTTTATTTTTACTTACTTTTAAACAAAAAATTATATTTTATCATGAGTAAGTCTAAATTAGAGTACATATGGTTAGATGGGTATCAACCAACTGCCAGTTTAAGAAGTAAAACAAAAGTAGTTAGTGATTTTAGCGGAAAGCTTGAAGACTGCCCAATTTGGTCATTTGATGGCTCATCTACGCGACAAGCTGAAGGTGGAGCCTCTGACTGTCTTCTAAAGCCTGTGGCTATTTACACAGATCCAGATCGTAAGGATGGTTTTTTGGTAATGACTGAAGTTTTAAATGCAGATGGTACTCCTCATGTTTCGAATGGAAGAGCTGGTATTGATGATGATGACAATGATTTCTGGTTCGGTTTTGAGCAAGAATATTTTATTATGGATACCTGAAACAAATTTACCGCTTGGTTTTCCAAAAGATCAAACACCTCAGGGACAGTTCTATTGTTCTGCAGGTGCTAAAAATGCTTTTGGAAGAGAAATGGTCGAAGAACATCTTGAGCATTGTCTAGAAGCAGGTATTAATGTTGAAGGTGTAAATGCAGAGGTTGCATTAGGTCAATGGGAATATCAGTGTTTTGCAATGGGTGCAAAACAAGCTGGTGATGAAATATGGATTTCAAGATACTTATTAGAGCGTCTTGGTGAAAAATATGGATTGGCCATCAACTGGCATCCAAAACCTCTTGGAGATACTGACTGGAATGGTTCAGGTATGCACGCCAATTTCTCTAATGAGACTTTAAGAACTTGTGGTTCTAAAGAGACTTATGAAAAAATTTGCGAGGCCTTTAGACCTCTAGTTAAAGAACATATAGAGGTTTATGGCGCTTATAACGACCAACGTTTGACTGGTGCTCATGAGACACAATCAATAAACGAATTTAGTTTTGGTGTATCCGATAGAGGTGCATCTATTAGAATTCCTATCTTAACTGTTCAAAATGGATGGAAAGGTTGGTTGGAAGACAGAAGACCTTCTTCTAACGGAGATCCATACAAAATTGCAGGAAGAATTATTAAGACTGTCAAATCCGCAAAGGTATAATAACACTTGACTATATTTGATTCTATGTGGAATTAAATTAAACACAGAAACATCCTAACTCACCGATAGGATGTTTTTTTTATAAGAATAATGGTATAAGAAAAATAGCGTAAAGAATCAATAAAACCAAACCCTCTTTCCTTCCTAGCTTAAGTTTTTCAGGAATAAGCACCAATGGTAGAACAAGAACTGAAATGCCGATCATCCACCAAATATCATTATCTAACAGACCGGTGTCTTGAACTATAACAGGATGCACCATTGAGGTTATCCCCATTACTGCAAGGAGGTTGAAAATATTCGAGCCGATAAGATTCCCTAAGGAGATTGCCTTTTCTTTATTGATTACTGCAATTATTGAAGCAGACAATTCTGGAATACTGGTTCCCAATGAAACAATAGTAACGCTTATGATCCTCTCAGTTACTCCAAAGTCCTGCGCTAAAAAGACAGCTCCTTTAATCAAAACTTCGGAACCCAACCAGAGACTAAATCCACCCGCGATGAAGCACATAGAGGTTTTTGAGACGGGAAGTAATTCTTCGACTTCCAGCACAACTTCATCGGGATCGTTTTTCTTAACCTTGATGAGATAAACTATAAACAGAACAAGTAAGAAAAACATAAATGCTCCTTCTGTTGCATTCAATTCCTTGTCAAAGGCAATGAAAATATAGAATAAAACCGTGGCAAGTATCATCATTGGCCAGTCCGTTTTGTAAAAACTTTGGGGAACTTCAATGGGACATATCAATAAGATAACTGCAAGTACGAGTCCTAAATTGGCAATGTTAGACCCTACTACATTTCCCAATGCAAGATCTGGATGCCCACTTAAAGCCGATTGAATACTAACAATCAACTCAGGAGCGGAAGTAGCAAAAGAGACAACGGTCATTCCTATGACAATTTTTGGAATAGAAAATCTTAATGATAATGCAACTGCTGCATGCATCAGCCAATCCCCTCCCTTTATCAATAAAAAAATACCAATCGCTACTGCTATAAAAGCCATTAATTAAATTTGTTCAAATATAGGACTTCGAATTAAAATATTTAACACATTTAAGATTTAAACCTTGGTCTATTTATAAAGGTTAACTTTTGATATGTAAAATTTAACTTTATTTTTTAAACTTGACATTTATTTGAATTGACTTCAAAACAGAAAGATTATCCATTGTTAAAACTGTCCCCTAAATTTTGAAAAAGTTTTAGAGGTCTCTTTTCTGTTTTCGCAGGAAGAGCACCTTGTGCATCCTCACTGCTATTTATATTAATAGTCTCATATCAAAGTAACTAATAACTATAAAAGTGTTTACTTTGGCTTACTAATATGATTATCATTGTTTTATGGAGAAAACGTAAGACAGGGAAAAAGTGATTGAATGGAGAAAGCAGTGTAATATATCTTAGATGATTATTTGAAGTGAGAGTGAGTGCTTTAGGCTAGTTTAAATTGTTTTAACTAAATTTAAATATCTAATAACCAACACTATGAAAAATTACTGGAGTACTCCTGTAAGCCTTCATGTAAACTCTTCTAGATTCTCTCTTCTCTTCTTTATATGATGTTAAAACCAGCCTTTATACATCCCTCACTGTAATCCCTCCCAAATACAGCCCTATCCAAGCCCTTAAGCCAATCCGAAGTTCAATAATAATTTAAATAGCATAAGCGCTCTTAGAATAGATTATGTGAGTTCCTTTGATGTGGTGGAGTAAAATCCAGATATTGGAAGTAAGTAAATATTAAGGAGGTGGAGGTGAGTAATTAGTAGTTGAAAGTGAACTGCGAGGGATTCGAACCTACAATCGCCACATTCGTAGTGTGGTGCATTATCCAGTTATGCTACGTCTCCAATTTATGATTTTGTCTTTAATTATGTCTTTACTTTTACCTACTTACCTTTATCTATACTACTTAACAATCTATAACCTCTTAAGCCGTAATCAAGTGCACTATTTAGTTATGCTACGAGGCCAAAATATTCATTAACAATAAGTTACGAGACGTTTTGTGCCTCTGTTAATGACACTTAACGCCACTAATAACATCACTAAGGTATTTTCATGTTTATTGTGGGGGCAAATATAACATCCTTTTTACTAATACCTAAAGAATTTTGTATTGTGTTTAGTTGCATTGGTCTCTTACCCATTTAGCTGAATTTGAATGGCCAAGACTGGCAGCTCTTCTCCAATCTTTACAAGCACCATTTAAATCAAGTATCTTCTCTTTTGAAATTCCCCTGTTTCTATAAGTATCTTTATTATCAGGATTTAGTTCTATTGCTTTAGTAAAGTCAGCTATTGCTCCGTAATAGTCTTTTAAATTTTTCTTTGAAATTCCCCTGTTAGAATAAGGTAAAGCATAATCAGGGTTAAGTTCTATTGATTTAAAATAAGTTTTATGACTTAAAATTGTTTCACCTTTGCGGCAAAATCTTAATTATGAAATTTATTT
>CAJJCA010000006.1 GCA_905182575.1 uncultured Flavobacteriaceae bacterium
ATGCAATTTTAAAAGCTATTGATACAGATGATTTACCGAAAACAAAGGTTTTAGTTGAAAATAAATTAGATAACTTTATAGAGTTTATAATTAGTCAAGATGTTCAAAAATAAAATACTTCTTATTACTGGTGGGACAGGTTCTTTTGGGAATGCTGTTTTAGATAGATTTTTAGATTCAGAAATAAAAGAGATTAGAATTTTTTCTAGGGATGAAAAAAAGCAACACGATATGAGAGTTGCTTATAATAATCCCAAGATTAAGTTCTACATAGGAGATGTAAGAGATTATAGAAGTATCGATCAGGCTATGTTCAACGTAGATTATGTTTTTCATGCTGCTGCTTTGAAACAAGTTCCTTCTTGTGAATTTTATCCAATTGAGGCAGTTAAAACTAATGTTTTAGGAACAGAGAATGTTTTAAATGCAGCCATTTCTAATGAGGTTGAAAAAGTAGTTTGCCTGAGTACAGATAAAGCAGTCTATCCTATTAATGCAATGGGAGTGTCAAAAGCAATGATGGAAAAAGTTTTTGTTGCAAAGTCTAGAAACTCAAAAAACACCATTATAACTGGAACACGATATGGAAATGTGATGGCTTCTAGAGGTTCAGTAATTCCTCATTTTCACGATCAGATTATTAACGGTAAAAACATTACAGTTACTGAGCCAAATATGACCAGATTCATGATGACTTTAGATCATGCTGTTGAACTAGTTTTATTTGCTTTTAATAATGGTCAAAGCGGTGATATTTTTGTCCAAAAGTCACCAGCAAGTACCATAGGAGATTTAGCTATTGCTATGAAAGAGATTTATAATTCTGATGTAATCATTGAAAATATTGGAATTAGACATGCCGAGAAAATGCATGAAACATTACTTAGTGTTGAAGAACGGATGGTTAGTGAAGATTTAGGAGATTATTATAAAGTATCTGCAGATAATAGAGACCTGAATTATAATAAATATTTTTCTGAAGGGATTGATTCAAAAGCCGTCTTAGAAGAATACAATTCTTTTAACACCAATAGACTTAGCATTCAAGAATTAAAAGATTTATTGGGAACTGTAGGCTATAAATAATGAAAATCTTAATTCTTGGCGGGGATGGAATGATTGGGCATAAAATGGCTCAAGTTTTAAGTGTTCAAAATCACGAAATTGTTATTTCTATAAGAGAAAAAAAAGATTTGACTTTAAAAAGCATCTCATCAAAGTCAAAAGTATTTTTCAATGATTTTTTAAAGGACAACATCCTTGACTTTTTGGATAAAGTTAATCCAGATGTAATTATTAATGCTATTGGAGTAACCATTAGAAGAGGGGCTGACTGAAAATATATCTGATACAATTTACCTTAACTCTTTATTTCCCCATCAGATATCTAATTGGGCCTTAGCATTCAAAAAAAGATTAATTCATTTTAGTACAGATTGTGTTTTTTCAGGTAGTGAAGGAAGTTATCTTAGAAGACGCAACCCCTGATGCTTTGGATTATTATGGTAAAACAAAAGGTTTAGGAGAGATTAATTCTAAAAGCTCACTAACGATTAGATCTTCAATGATTGGTCCTGAATTATTTAATAAAACGGAACTTTTTGAATGGATAATAAATAATAAAGAGAAAGAAATTAATGGTTTCTCAAGAGTTATGTATTCAGGGGTGACAACAGTTTATATGGCGAGACTAGTAGCAGATTTAATTGATAATCACAAGAATTTAAGTGGTATTTATAATGTAGCATCCAAACCAATTAGCAAATTCGAATTGCTACATTTAATAAATGATAACTTTGATCTTGGATTAATTATTAATGATGACAAAACCGTAATATCCAATAAAACATTAAACGCTTCAAAAATAGAGAAAGAGATAGGCTTACAACCGCCTAGTTGGGATGAATTGATTTTTGAGTTAAAAAAAGACTATATGAATTTCATAGACTTGTATAAAACTATATAGAGATGGCAACAAAAGTAATGACCATAGTAGGCACTAGACCTGAAATCATCAAACTAAGCAGAGTTATTGCAGAGTTAGAAGAAAATGTAGAACATATATTAGTTCATACAGGTCAAAATTATGATTATGAGTTAAATGAAATATTTTTTAATGATCTAAGGGTTAAAAAGCCAGATCACTTTCTTAATTGTGTTGGAGATACTACTGCAGAAACTATTGCTAATATTATTTCTAAATCAGATAAAATTATTGAAGAAGTTCAACCAGATGCTGTTTTACTTTATGGAGACACCAATTCTTGTCTCTCAGTAATTTCGGCAAAAAAAAGACAGGTTCCAATATTTCATATGGAAGCTGGGAATAGATGTTTTGACCAGAGAGTTCCTGAAGAGTTAAACAGGAAAATAGTAGATCATTTAAGTGATATTAACATGCCACTTACAGAGCAAGCTAGAGGTTATTTAATTAGTGAAGGGATAAGACCTGAGACTATTATTAAGACAGGATCTTGCATGAAAGAAATTTTAAATTTTTATAAATCTGAAATATCAGAAAGTCAGGTGTTAAAAAATTTAGAATTAAAAAAAGATAATTATTTTATTGTTTCCATTCATAGAGAAGAAAACGTAGATTATAAAAACAATCTTGAAAACTTACTTCACTCATTAAATGCAGTTGCTGAAAAGCACCAACTTCCGGTAATAGTCAGTACACATCCAAGAACAAAAAATAGAATTGAACAATTAGATGGAGATATAAAAGTCAATCCTTTGATCAACTTTATGAAACCAATGGGCTTTTTTGATTATATAAAATTACAGCAAGAGGCTAAGTGTGTTATTAGTGATAGTGGAACTATAACTGAAGAATCTTCAATTTTAGGTTTTCCAGCTATTATGATAAGGAAAGCTCATGAAAGACCTGAGGGAATGGATGAAGGGACTTTGATCATGTCTGGATTAGAAAAAGAAAGAGTCCTTGAGGCCATTAATGTAATGGTAAGTCAGAACAAAAAATTTACTTCTAATATCATAAAAGATTATAATGTTGAGAATGTATCTATTAAAGTAACTCGTATTATTCTAAGTTATATTGATTATGTAAATAGAACTGTTTGGAAAAAAGATACAGTTACTAAGACTTTTTAGAGCTATGAATATTCTGGTTGTTTCTCAATATTTTTACCCAGAAAATTTTAAAATAAACGACCTTATTTTTTCTTTAAAAAAAAGAGGTCATCAAATTACTGTGCTTACTGGCAAGCCAAACTATTCAAAAACTCATTTTTTTGAAGGCTATGGATGGAAAAGTGATGATTTTGAAACTATAAATGATATCCCTGTCTATAGAGCTAATTTATTCTCAAGGAGAAATGGAGGTGCCATCCGTCTATTTTTAAACTATATTTCGTTTGCGATATTAGCTCTTTTAAAGTTAGAAAAATCAAAGGCTCCTTTGATGCCATTTTTGTTTATCAAACATCACCTGTTACCGTCGGAATCCCGGCAATTTTTGCTAAAAAACTTTTTAAAACTCCTATTTATTTTTGGGTTCAAGATCTCTGGCCTGAAAGTTTAACTGCTGCAGGAGGTGTAAAAAACAAGTTCATTTTAGGATTTTTTAATTCACTTACTAAATGGATTTATAATCAATCAAAAAAAGTTTTAATCCAGTCTGATGGTTTTAGAGAGTATATTTTAAATCAGGGAATTCCAAATGATAAAATCATCTTTTATCCCAACCCCACTGAAGATTTCTATAAGCCACTCCAAGAGGTCAAAGAATATCAAGAGTTTTTTCAAAATGAATTTTTTAATATAGTTTTTGCTGGAAATATTGGAGAAGCACAAAGTTTCAAAACAATTATAAAAGCTATTAATAATATTAAAGAGCTTCCTGTTAAGGTGATTGTTTTAGGAGATGGAAGGTATAAAGAAACTGCCTTAAGTCTAATAAAAGAAAAAGGGTTGGAGTCACATTTTAATTTTTTGGGATCTTTCCCCCCAACTGAAATGCCTAAATTCTTTTCACATGCAGACGCACTATTGGTTTCACTAAAAAAAGATAAGATCTTCTCACTCACAATACCGGCTAAAATTCAATCTTATTTAGCATGTGGAAAACCTATTATTGCTTCTATTGATGGAGAGGGAGCTAAAATAGTTAATGATGCTAAGTGCGGCGTAACTTCTCCTGCAGAAGATTCACTTGCTTTGAGTAAGAAGATTAAAGAATTAATGGCTTTGGATAAATCTAAGCGCAGTGAAATGGGAAATAATGGAAGGGCCTACTACGAAAAAGAGTTTGACAGAAATAATCTTTTAGAAAAGCTGGAGGCATATTAAATCTAATAATACCATCTTTAAAGTTGGGAAAATTATTAACAATTGTTATTAATTCTTTATTACAAACAGAAAACCTTCTTATCTTTAAAAAAATTTACACATGAAAGCCATTCTCCTTGCCGGCGGTACAGGATCCAGACTCTTCCCAGTCACAATAGGTGTTTCTAAGCAGTTATTACCTGTCTATGACAAACCTATGGTGTATTATCCCTTATCGGTACTTTTGCAGGCAGGGATTCGAGAAGTTTTAGTGATTAGTACTCCAGAAGATTTAGGGCAGTATGAACGCCTTTTGGGTGATGGAAGTCAATGGGGAATTAGTTTGCAATATAAAGTCCAGCAAAAACCGAATGGTTTAGCCGAAGCTTTTATTCTTAGGTGAAGAGTTTATTGGAGATGATGCGGTATTGCTTTGACTAGGCGATAATATTTTTTATGGTGATGGGTTTTTCTCTTTAAAAACTGTTGCGTTCAACGGACAAGCTCTTCGCAAAAAGCTACCATTTTTGGCTATACCGTTAATGATCCACAGCGTTATGGTGTTATTGAATATGATATCATTGGAAAGCCATTTCTATTGAAGAAAAACCAGAGCATCCCAAAAGTAATCAAGCCGTGGTAGGTTTATATTTTTATCCTAATTCTGTCGTTGAAATTGCAAAACAAATTAACCCTTCTGACCGGGGTGAATTAGAAATAACCGCAGTAAATCAGTATTTTCTCGAAAAAGGAGAACTTCAAGTTGATTTACTTGGGGAGAGGTTTTGCTTGGTTGGATACAGGAACCCATGAATCTTTATTGGAAGCGGGACAATTTATTCATACCATTGAAAAACGACAAGGACTTAAAGTGGCTGTGCTTGGAAGAGATCGCTTTTGAAAAAGGATTCATCACAAAGGAACAACTTTTGGAAGGCGCAGAAAAAATGAAACAAACCGAATACGGAACTTATTTAATTAAAAAATACAGTCTTAAATATAATTTAATTTTCAACTAAACGATCCATCATGAATATTAAAACCACTCCTTTCAAGGAGGTTTTTATTTTAAAGCCTAATACTTCATCTAGATGAACGGGGCTCCTTCATGGAAAGTTTAATGCAAATGAATTTGAAAAAGCTACTGGGTTAAAAATAAATTTTTGCCAAGACAATCAGACGCGCTCCAAAAAAGGTGTTTTGCGCGGATTGCATTACCAATTACCGCCCTTTAGTCAATCAAAGTTGGTTCGGGTAATTGAAGGAAAGGTTTTAGATATAATTGTTGACGTTCGAAAAGGATCGCCCACTTTTGGGCAGCACTACGCTGTGAATTAAGCGCTGAAAATCAATTACAAATTTTTATTCCAAGAGGTTTTGCTCATGGATACATTACGCTAAGTGAATCTTCTATTTTTTCCTATAAAGTAGACAATTACTACAATAAAGAATCAGAGGCAAGTATTGCCTATGACGATCCCAAATTGGGCATTGATTGGATGCTAGAACCCTCCACTTTTTTAATGTCTGAAAAAGACAGGCTGCACCCTAATTTAGATCAAGCACAATGTTTTGATTTTAATAACCCACTTTATGATTAAAGTATTAGTTACCGGAGCCAACGGTCAATTGGGGCAATCATTTCGTTATTGGGCATCTCGGTTTCCGAAGTTTGAATTCACTTTTTCTGACCTTCCGGAATTGGATCTAACCAATGACTTACAGCTCACCCATTATTTTGAAAAAAACACTACTGATTATGTTTTCAATTGTGCGGCTTACACAGAAGTAGACAAAGCAGAAGAAGAAATTGTACTTGCGCACAAACTGAATGAACTGGCGGTTGAAAAATTATGTGAATTGGCTAAAAAACACAGATTTAGACTTGTTCATTTTTCAACCGATTATGTTTTTGATGGCACAAATGAAAACCCCTACAAAGAGACCCACCCACATGCTCCACAAAGTGTTTATGGTGCTTCAAAATCTAAAGGTGAGCGGGCCCTATTAAATGCCGACATTGACGCTTGGATTGTTCGTACTTCTTGGCTTTTTAGTCCTTATGGTAAAAACTTTGTCAAAACGATATTTTCATTACTTCAAAACAAAACAGAAATTAATGTAGTTGCCGATCAAACGGGAGCACCCACCTATGCCATTGACCTTGCAAAGTCGGTTTTAGAAGCCGTAGCGCAACGATCTTTCGGTAAAGGAACAAGTGTTTATCACATTACAAACGAAGGCATCACTACTTGGCACGAGTTTGCCCTGAAAATCAAGGAATTAATCAATGCAGACTGTGAAATTAAACCCGTGGCTACTGAAGATTACCCTACTTTGGCCAAACGTCCAAAATATTCTGTTTTAAGCAATGAAAAATTTAAAAAGGAATTTAAAATAAAATCAAGATCTTGGGAATGGGTTTTGGCGGATTGTTTAAAAAAAATAAAATCTGAATCATGAGAAAATCAGTTTTAATAACTGGAGGGGCAGGCTTCATTGGCTCACATCTTATTAGAAGATTGGTTAACCGATATCCTAATAGTGACTTTGTCAATCTTGATGCATTGACCTACGCAGGAGACTTAAAGAAACTAGAAGATGTTTCCGGTCTGAAAAACTATCAGTTTGTCGAAGGAGATATTTTAGATGCCTCACTTTTAAAATCTCTTTTTAAGGAATACCATTTTGATGGAGTGATCCACCTCGCTGCGGAATCTCATGTCGATCTATCGATAAAAGACCCCTTGAATTTTGCTCAAACCAACGTCATGGGTACTTTGACGATGTTGGAAGTTGCAAAACAAGCGTGGAAACCAGAGATGGAAGGGAAATTATTTTACCATGTGTCTACTGATGAGGTCTATGGAAGTTTGGGAGAAGAAGGGTTGTTTGAAGAAACCACACCTTATGATCCTCGTTCACCTTACGCTGCTTCAAAGGCAGCATCTGATCATTTTGTTCGCGCTTATTATCACACCTATGGCCTGCCCGTTGTAATTTCTAATTGTTCTAATAATTATGGGCCAGACCAATTTCCTGAAAAATTAATTCCGTTAATTATAAAAAATATTGTGAATGAAAGTTCACTTCCAGTTTATGGAGACGGTCAGAACATAAGGGATTGGCTTTATGTAGAAGATCACGCGGAAGCGATCGATTTGATTTTTAATAAAGGGAAAATTGGAGCAACCTACAACGTGGGAGGGAATAACGAAATTCGAAACATTGAAATTGTAAACCAACTCATTGAGGTGTGCGACCGCCAATTGAATCGCGCCAAAGGAAGTTCAGAAAAACTAATTGAGTTTGTTACGGATCGACTTGGGCACGACTATCGTTATGCGATTGACGCTTCAAAGCTGGAAAATGAATTGGGGTGGACACCCAAAACAAATTTTAAGGAAGGTCTAGACAAAACCGTTCGAAGTTATCTGAAATTATAAGTCAATACTTTTATTAAAAAAGTCAATCCGTTTTAAGAAATAGATTAGCACAAGGAATAAATATAAAAATAGGCATCACTTGTTTATATATTTAAATTAATTACCTTTGCGGTTCGAAAAATATATACTATGTACGCAATTGTAGAGATAGCAGGGCAGCAATTTAAAGTTGCAAAAGACCAAAGGCTTTTTGTACATCGTTTACAAGACAAAGAAGGAGCGAAGGTTTCTTTTGATAAAGTCTTTTTGTTAGATGATGGAAAAAAAGTAACTGTAGGCGCCCCGGCTATAACTGGAGCTTCAGTAGAAGCAAAAGTTTTAGGTCACCTTAAAGGTGACAAAGTAATCGTTTTTAAGAAGAAACGACGAAAAGGATACCGTGTGAAAAACGGACACCGTCAATCTTTAACCCAACTGGTTGTTGAGCAAATCAACGAAAAAAGCAGCTCAAGAAAGCCTGCTGCGGCAAAAGCTGAAAAGCCTGTTGCTGAGAAAAAGGTTGCAACCAAGGCAGCTGCTGCAAAACCAGCCGCTAAAAAAGAAGCTCCTGCTAAAAAGGCTGCTCCTAAAAAAGCGACTACAGCTGAGAAAAAACCAGCTGTAAAGAAAGCACCAGCAAAAAAAACAACGACTAAAAAATAAAAATTATATATCATGGCACATAAAAAAGGAGTTGGTAGTTCTAAAAACGGTAGAGAGTCAGAATCTAAACGTCTAGGCGTAAAGATTTTTGGAGGTCAAGCTGCTAGAGCGGGTAATATCATTATTCGTCAAAGAGGTACGGCACACAACCCAGGAGAAAATGTTTATTTAGGTAAAGATCACACCCTTCACGCAAGAGTGGATGGTTTGGTTAAGTTTACCAAAAAGAGAAACAATAAGTCTTATGTATCTATTGAGCCTTTTGAGGCATAGATAGTTCAATGACAACGATATAAAACCTATAGTGAAAACTATAGGTTTTTTTATGGGTTTAATAATGCACCGTAAATATTTTCTCGAAGTGCATTTCCATAATAATTACTATGAGGCAACATTTGCGTCATCCAAAGCCCTATTAATTGTTGCTCTGGATCAATGAAAAAGTGAGTTCTAAAATAGCCTCCCCAAGACAATTGCCTATTGTTTCCTGGTCCTTCCGCTTTGTCAGCATCTAAAATCACCTCAAACCCTAATCCAAAACCTTTTCCTGAACTTTGATACAAATCACCTACATGGTTTTGTGCCATTAAAGAAGACCGTTTCAGGTTTTAAAACCTGATGTTCTTTCCAAGTCCCTTTGTTTAAAAACATTTGACAAAAGTTTAAATAGTCCTTTGCTGTAGAATAAAGACCATGGGTTCCTCCGAATATTGTGTTTCCTGTTTTTGGAACTTGTATTTTACTGGTTTCCAATTTACCGTTTTCGTTAAACTCGTGTAAGGACATAACACGACCACTTTCCTTTTCCGGAATATTATATCCAGTATCCTTCATTTCAAGAGGATCAAAGATGTTTTCTTGAAGATAGTCTTGAATGTTTTGTTTAGAAACACGCTTTATAATGAGTGCCAAAAGATCACCGCCAGCACTATAATACCATTGCTTATCTGGCTGTCCAATCAATGGAACCGATAACAATGCTGCAACACGACTTTCTATGTTTTCATGTATTTTGTAATCCTCAGGTTGACCATAAAGCAATTGATAAAGTTGTGACTCCAACTTATTGTCTCCCAACCCATGAGAAAGTCCAGAGGTGTGGGTAAGTAAATGCCTTATTGTCAAGCTTTTTTCTAGGGGCATAGTAGAACCTTCCACACCTTGCTCAGGATCAATTGTAACCCTAAGGGTTTCAATTTCTGGTATAAACCTTGACACATCGTCTTCTAGGGAAAGCAATCCTTTTTCATGCAATTGCATGATGGCCGTACTGATGATTGGCTTGGTCATGGATTGAATGTAATAAATACTATTTTTTGCTAAATTTTTTTGTTTTGTAATATTGGCAAACCCTTGAGCTTCATGGAGTACGATTTTATTGTCTTTGGATATTAATACTTCTGCACCTGCTATTTTCCCTGCTTTTATTTCTTTTGAAATAAAATGTTTGAATTCAGCTATTTTTTTTGGGTCAAAGCTTTGTTGGTGTTTTGTCGCGGTTGGGTTACAAGCAATAAAACTCAAAATAGTTAAAAGAGAATAGACAAAACTATGAAATCGCATGAATTAGATAAATAATTAAAAACAGATTACCTAAAATAAAAAAAGCCAGTTAAAAACTGGCTTATAAAATCATTAAAATTTATTTTTTAGTACCTGTAATATTCTGGCTTGTAAGGCCCTTCGACGGTTACGCCAATGTACTCAGCCTGATCTGTTGATAATGACTCTAATTCAACACCCAAATGATCTAAGGTGCAAAGCAGCTACTTTTTCATCAAGATGCTTAGGTAACATGTATACTTTATTTTCATACTTGTCAGTATGCAACCACAATTCAAGTTGTGCCAGTGTTTGGTTTGTAAACGAGTTACTCATCACAAAACTAGGGTGTCCCGTAGCACATCCTAAATTTACCAAACGACCTTCAGCCAAAACGATTACTTCTTTTCCATCCTCAAGCGTGTATAGGTCTACTTGTGGCTTTATTTCAACCTTAGAGGCTCCATAGGTGTCGTTTAACCAAGTCATGTCAATTTCATTGTCAAAATGTCCAATGTTAGCAACAATGGCTTTGTCTTTCATTGCCAAGAAATATTCTTTCTTGAGAATGTCTTTATTTCCGGTAGCAGTAACAACGATATCAGCATTTCCGATGACAGTGGCTAATTTTTTAACTTCAAAACCATCCATTGCAGCCTGAAGGGCACAGATTGGATCGATTTCAGTAACGGTAACAATTGCGCCAGCTCCTTTAAAAGAAGCAGCAGTACCTTTTCCAACATCTCCATAACCAGCAACAACTACACGTTTACCAGCCAGCATTACATCAGTAGCTCTTCTGATTGCATCAACCGCACTTTCTTTACAACCATATTTGTTGTCAAATTTAGATTTAGTGACAGAATCATTAACGTTGATCGCAGGCATTGGAAGTGTTCCGTTTTTCATTCTTTCATAAAGACGGTGAACTCCAGTTGTTGTCTCTTCAGACAATCCTTTAATTTCATCAATTAATTCAGGAAAAGATCCAAAACCATATTGGTAAGATCTCCTCCATCATCTAAAATCATGTTCAAAGGCTCGCGATCTTCTCCGAAGAAAAGCGTTTGCTCAATACACCATTCGAATTCTTCTTCATTCATTCCTTTCCATGCATAAACAGGAATTCCAGCCGCGGCAATTGCAGCAGCAGCATGATCTTGAGTAGAAAAAATATTACAAGAACTCCAAGTAACATCGGCTCCCAAAGCAATTAGGGTTTCAATCAAAACAGCAGTTTGAATGGTCATGTGAAGACAACCTGCAATTCTGGCGCCTTTAAGGGGTTGCGAAGGGCCATATTCATGCCTTAAAGCCATTAAACCTGGCATTTCGGCTTCTGCCAATTGAATTTCTTTTCTCCCCCAGTCAGCCAAAGCGAATGTCTTTTACTTTGTAAGGCTGGTATGCAGCTGCAGTTTTTGTTTCCATAGTTGTATCTTTGAACGATTTAGGATGCAAAAATACGTACTTTAAAATTAAATTCAAATGCCTTTAAGGGATCATATTTTTTTGGAAGGAAACATTCAAGTTTTTACCTGGCAGATTGAGGAATCTTTGGAAGACTTAAAGTCCAATATGCTGCTTTCGACTGTAGATCAGAAAAGGCTGAATATGAGAAAAAGTGTGCACCACCAAAAAGGATTTTTAGCGACTCGAAAATTGATTTTGCATGCTGGAATTGATTCAGCTACAGTAAAATATAATCCAAACGGAGCTCCTTTTTTAGACTCTGGTAAGCACCTCTCCATAACCCATTCTAAAACTCAAGCCGGCATTGCCGTTGGAGATCATTCTTTGGGATTTGACATTGAGGAGTATCATCTTAAAATCCAAAATATAGCACCAAAATTCTTACACAAAGATGAGTATTATGCCATTGAATCCCTCAATCCTATTGAAACATTAACCAGAATTTGGACAGCTAAAGAAGCCCTATATAAAGCATTAAATATTCCTGGGATTTCATTCTCAAAACAATTATTGATAACTCCTTTTCAAGCAGATCAAACTAAAGGTAATGCTGAAGTTAGGATGGGGGGCGAACTTCGTAAATTTTCTCTTGATTTTATTTTGAACAAAGATCATTGCGCAACTTTGGCAGTGGAAAACAAATAAAAACAAGCTTATTATTTGGCATTTGTTTTTAATAAATTAAAACCGATAACTAACAGTAAATCTTAAAACCGCTTTTCCAACAGGATCTTATATCTGGGAAGTTTTTATTTATTAAATGTAAAAAATTTAATTTAATATTCGATTTCTCGTACCTTTGTTCGTAATGGATAAACAAACAAAATATGATCAGACTTATTTAAAAGGATTAGAAACAACATAACCTACTGAAGATGGAATGCCTGTGATTTGAATAAACACAAAATGATTCTGACTTTTATTTTCTAAAAATGATTTCATAATACCATAAGTCTTATTAAAAAAAAATTCTAATATTGAACATAAAAAACTATATGATGAAAAGGTTGGAACTAAGCGAAATATTTTAGGATGAAATTTAGATATTACTTTAGATTTTACGTTAAGTAATGATGATATTTCTTTAATATTTTTATGATCTTTCAATTTAAATCTAAATGATAAATTATTAAAGGTGCTTCAATATTTAAATTTTTAAAAATAGCTGAAACAATGTTTTTTTGAAATTCTAAATTCTCTGTTCTAGTGAAAGGGTAGAACTCAATTGCATAACAAGCATCAAATTTCTTGTTTAATAAAAAGTTTTTGTCTATAACTTTTGAAATATAATTTGTTTTTGAATTATTATTATATTTTTTTGCATAGTTGATTCCATCTTTTGAGATATCAATTCCTGTTATTTCACAATTATAAATCTCTGACAATGCAATTGTTTCGAAACCCAACCCACATCCTAGATTTAATATCTTTTTGGCCAAACGACTTAATGGCATCTATATCATCAATTGATTTAATCTTTTCTTTGGGAATAATATCATTATGGTTGGTAATATTACTTTTTTCTATATCGCCTTCTTTTAGCATTAATTTATAGCTGCCAAAATCATTTAAATTATTAGGTATAACTTCATTTAATCTATACTTTTCTTCCTGTTTTTTTAATTCTTCTGGGCGAAACCATTCTTCCATTTTTTAATAGTATTGTTTTTAATATTAGTTCAATGTACTTAAAATATAAATAGCTTTTAATAATGGGATGTCAGTTTCAGCAAGATCATAATCCTTAATTAAGGAAGTGTCTATCTAATTGTACTTATTTCAAAGCTAAAATCAGACATATCAGTTGTTTCTTCGATCGAGTCTAGGTGGGACTACCAGCAAATAATGGCGTTGAGCCTTAGCAATGAAGACATTAAGGAAAAGCAGGATAAATGATAATCTTCTCATTTTACATGAGAATTTAATTAGAAATAAACAATTGATTGTTTGAACTTCTTACGCTATAAAACAACATGGGGTGGGGGTTTTTCGTTTTTCCATCAGAATTTAATAGCTGACCCGTGGCAAGACTGTATTGATAATCTTCACAACTACATTCTGCTAGTACGCCAAAGATTTCCAGTTTAGAACAATCTTTAAGCGCATGATTTGGACAAGAGGCATCCCAAGCCAGATAATCATTACCATTAAGATTAAACACTAAAACACCATTTACACCCCCCTGATTCAACCGCATGCTTCCGCCAGCAAAACGCAAGAGGTCATAGGAGGGTAGATTCAAATTAATCTGTAAATTGAATTTAACGTTTGTCAAATAAGGGTTTCTTTCCATTTTTTCTGAACTACAAGAATTCAGTAGAAAAAGAATCAATGATATTTTAAGAATGAATGTTTTACAAAAAGCCGTCAAATGTCTATATTTGGTAAAACACCCTTAAATACGAAGGGTATTTTCTTTTTAAAGAAACGCAAAAAAAGTGAGTAAAGTATCTTATTACACAGAAGAAGGTTTAAAAAAGCTTCGTGAGGACCTTAATTTCCTAAAGGACATTGAGCGACCAAAAGCATCCCAAGCAATTGCCGAGGCAAGAGATAAGGGAGACCTTAGCGAAAATGCAGAATATGACGCAGCCAAAGAAGCACAAGGCTTACTTGAGCTTCATATCTCTAAAATGGAAGAGACTTTGTCCAATGCAAGGTTAATAGACGAATCTCAACTGGATACTTCTAAAGTTTTGGTTCATTCCAATGTGGAAGTTAAAAACAAAAGCAACGGAGCGCTAATGAAATACAAGTTGGTTGCACAAAGCGAGGCAGACATAAAAATAGGTAAGATTTCGGTGGATTCCCCTATCGGCAAGGGTCTTTTAGGTAAAAAGACTGGAGAAATCGCTGAGATTTCCGTCCCCAATGGCATCATAGAATTGGAAATTATTTCAATAAGCAGAGATTAATTATGTCAGGTATTTTTTCTAAGATAATTGCAGGCGAAATTCCTTCTCATAAAGTTTATGAGGACGAAAATCACTATGCTTTTCTTGATGTCAATCCAAATGCATTAGGACACACCTTGTGTGTTCCCAAAAAAGAGGTGGATAAAATATTTGATTTGTCAGAAGAAGACTACAACCAATTAATGAATTTTTCAAGAAAAGTTGCTCTATCGCTTCGAAAAGCAATTCCATGCAAGCGAATTGGCATGAGCGTTATTGGACTTGAAGTTCCCCATGCGCATGTTCATTTAATTCCACTTCAAAACATGGCAGAAGCTACTTTTCAAAAAAAGGTAAAGCCAACACCTGAGAAATTTGAAAAAATTGCAAAAAAAATTCAAAGTTGCTTTTAAGCAGTTTTCTTAAGGATTATTTCAAAAGTAGTTCCCTTTCCAACCCTAGAATTCTTTACACCTATTTTACCCTTGTGGTAGTCTGTAATGATTCTTTTGGCTAATGAAAGCCCCAAGCCCCAGCCTCTTTTTTTAGAAGTAAAACCTGGCGTAAAAATCTTTTTGTAAAATTCCTTTTTAATGCCCGATCCTGTATCACTAATCTCTAGCGCGACTTCATCTTCCTTTTCCAATATTTTAAGGGTTATTTCTCCCTTGCCCTTCATGGCATCGATTCCATTTTTAATTAAGTTTTCGAGTGTCCAACTGAACAATTGAGGGTTTAAGGGAATGTATATTTCCTCTTTAGGGAAGTCGACTTTAAACGCAACCAAATCTGAAGTTCTTTTCTCAAGATACTGAATGGTTTTACTGGCAGTGTCAATCAGCGCAACAGATTCTAATTCTGGTAGCGAGCCTACTTTCGAAAACCGCTCGGTGATTGTCTGTAAACGCTCTACATCTTTTTCCATCTCCAACAAAGGACCAAGATCTCTTTCCTGCTCCTTCATCAATGTTATCCAGCCAATCATTGAAGAGAGCGGTGTTCCAATTTGGTGTGCAGTTTCCTTTGCCATCCCCGCCCATAATCTGTTTTGATCTGATATTTTGGAGGTTTTAAAAACAAAATAAAGCACTGCACCGAATAGAAATATAATTAACAACAGTGCCAGAGGATAGTATTGTAACTTTTTTAATAAGATCGAATCCCCATAATATAGTTTTTGGTTGATGTCCAAAATACTGTCCTGGTATCTGATGAAAATTGGATTATTTTCTTTCTTAATATTTTTTAAAAGCTTAAAAATTTTAAGAGAATCTTCAGTTTCAGGCTCCCAATCTAAATTTTTATGTCCAATGATTTCCCCAGAACCATCCACCAAAACCATAGGATTATTCCAAGTTTGTTGCAGTACTTTAAAAGTAAGGTTGCTTAAAACACTATTTTCGATGAATTCCTGTTGGGCCATTGCCCATAATTCCATCTTAGCACGTTCTTCTTTCTTGAGAATTTGAAAAAGAACATTGGTGTTCCACATGATGAGTGCAACGATAGCGAAGGCTCCTAAAAGCCAACTGTTTTTAAATCTATGTTTAATTTTGTCGAACAAACTATAAAGACTCTGTTCACGAAGATACTCTAAATAAAAGAAAAGTGTTAACTAGCTATAATTGCCAAAAAACTTTTTATATTTTTGTTTTAACCGTATAAATAACTAAAAAATGGAATTAGCAGGAAAAGTAAAGTGGTTAGATGAAACCAAAGAATATGGAAGCAATGGTTTTCGAAAAAGAGAAGTAGTTGTTACAACGGAAGAACAATATCCTCAACATATTTTGGTTGAATTTGTTCAAGACAAGTGTGACTTATTAAACGCTTTTCAAGTTGGGCAAAATGTTAAGATAGGTATTAACTTAAGAGGTCGCGAATGGGTCAATCCTCAGGGAGAGACGAAGTATTTCAATGCCATCCAAGGATGGAAGATTGAAGCAGGAACGGCAGCCGCTAATTCCGAAATGCCTCCAATTCCACCACCAGCAGCATTTGAGCCTGCAAAAGATGCTGAAAATGAGATTGAAGACGATCTCCCTTTCTAATTACAGAAGTTCTTTGTGACGAAAGTAAGTTACCAAATGGTCGTTGACCATTCCTGAAGCTAAGTTACTTTTGTCCAAAAAAAAAGCATTCCACTGGGAATGCTTTTTTTATCTGATTAAAATAAATTAACCCAATGCAACACGCTCAAAAGCGGTAACAACCAAATCAGCATCTGCTGACTTAACGTATTGTGCAACTGATAGGGTATTGTCTTTTATAAAAACTTGATTTACAAGGGTATTGTCTTTAAAGAAACGTTTGATTTTTCCTTTAGCAATATTGTCCAACATTGCTTCAGGTTTTCCTTCTTGACGCAACTGATCTTTTGCAATATTAATTTCTTTTTCAATTAAACTAGAATCAACCGCATCTTCATTAAGAGCGATAGGATTCATTGCAGCAGCTTGCATTGCAACATTTTTAGAAATTGGAAATCCATCAATAACGTAAAGCGGTTCTAAAGTGGCAATTTTGTTACCTGAATGAATGTATGAACCTACAAAAGGAGCCGTTAATTTTCTAAATCCTCCGATTTCTATTTTTTCACCAATCACACCAGTTTGTTGTGTCAGTTTTTCTTCAACGGTCATTCCATCAAAGCTACTAGAAAGAAAATCCTCTTTAGTATCAAAATCAATTGCATGATTAGCCAGGGAGTGGGCCAATTCTAAATAAGAATCATTTTTTGCAACAAAATCGGTCTCACAGTTGATAGAAATTGCGATGCCAGCAGTTTTATCGGCATTGACAACTGCAAGTGCAGCGCCTTCCGTAGAATCTCGATCTGCTCTATTTGCTGCTACCTTTTGTCCTCTTTTTCTTAGAACTTCTACTGCTTTTTCAAAATCACCTTCGGATTCAACCAATGCTTTTTTACAATCCATCATTCCAGCTCCAGTGGATTGACGCAGTTTATTAACTTCTGATGCTGTAATTTTCACGAGAAATATATTTATAGTTATTTATTATGCCTCTTTAGAACCTTCAACTGCATCAGTTGATGTTTCTTCTTTTGTTTCGGTTTTGACTTCAGGAGCCTTCTCAACTGGAGTTTCAGCCTTAGCTTCAACTGGTGCAGTAGCAGGAGCGACTTGTTCTTCGCTACCTTGTTGAACTTCTTTGTCTTTCTTACGTTCTTGAAGTCCTTCAGCCAATGCATCAGTAACAAGAGTCATGATTTTATCAATAGACTTAGTTGCATCATCATTAGATGGAATTACATATTCCACTTGTCTTGGGTCTGAATTGGTATCCACCATTGCGAAAATCGGAATTTTAAGCTTTTGCGCTTCTCTAATTGCAATGTGTTCTCTTTTGATATCAACGACAAACAACGCGCCTGGAAGACGAGTCATTTCGGTAATCGAACCTAAGTTTTTTTCCAATTTAGCACGAAGACGACTTACTTGAAGTTTCTCTTTTTTGGAAAGAGTTTCAAAAGTACCGTCTTTTTTCATACGGTCAATCGCAGCCATTTTTTTAACTGCTTTACGAATGGTAACAAAGTTTGTCAACATCCCACCAGGCCAGCGCTCAGTGATGTATGGCATGTTTACTTTAGCAGCAGATTTAGACACAATGTCTTTCGCTTGTTTTTTTGTAGCAACAAAAAGGATTTTTCTTCCAGATGCAGCAATTTTCTTGAGGGCTTCAGAAGCTTCCTCAATCTTTGCTACAGTTTTGTAAAGACTAATAATGTGAATTCCATTACGCTCCATATAGATATAAGGAGCCATGTTTGGATTCCATTTGCGGGTTAGATGCCCAAAATGAACGCCTGCGTTAAGCAGGTCTTTTACAGTAGTTTGTGCCATAGTTGTTAGTTTACGTTCCCTTGTGTGTAGCAATAAACTCGAAAGTTTATTTAGATGCTAAACTAGTATCCGCCTTAGCGGTTTAAGCAACAGATTATTTAATAAATTAATGAACTGATTATCTTTCTTAAAACAAAAGTAATTTTTAACGTTTCGAGAATTGATACTTTTTTCTTGCCTTTTTCTGACCGAATTTCTTTCTTTCCACCATACGGGGATCACGAGTAAGCAATCCTTCTGGTTTAAGAACCAAACGGTGCTCTGCATCGATTTTACACAACGCTCTAGAAATTGCTAAACGAATTGCTTCAGCTTGACCATTTGTTCCACCACCTTTAACAGTGATTTTTAGATCGTAACTTCCTTCGTTTTCGGTTAATAAAAGAGGCTGGTTTACTTTATATTGTAATGTAGCTGTTGGAAAAAACTGTAAATAATCTTTTTTATTTACTGTAATATTTCCTTTTCCCTCAGAGAGGAATAGACGAGCTACAGATGTTTTTCTTCTACCAATGGTGTGAATAACTTCCATTATATGAGTTCGTTAATGTTAATTGTCTTAGGTTTTTGTGCTTCGTGATTGTGCTCACTTCCGATAATTACTCTAAGGTTTCTGTATATTTCAGCTCCTAATTTGTTTTTTGGAAGCATTCCTTTAATCGCATGTTCAACCAACCTTCTTGCATCTTTCGCTTGAAGCTGTTCTGCATTAAGGAAACGTTGTCCACCAGGATATCCTGTGTGACGAACGTATTGTTTTTGCTTCCACTTATCACCAGATAGTAATACTTTTTCAGCATTGATAACAATAACATTGTCTCCACAATCTACGTGAGGAGTGAAATTTGTCTTGTGTTTTCCTCTTAAATAAATTGCTGCTATTGAAGCAGTTCTACCGAGTGGAAGGTTGCCTGCATCGATCACTACCCATTGTTTATCAACGGTTTGAGCATTTGCAGAGATTGTCTTATAACTTAATGTATTCACAACTTTATGTTTTAATCATCCTTTTCAGGGGTGCAAATGTACAATTATTCCCTTTTTACCAAAAGTCTTTTTTGGTTTTTTTTTATAAAAGAATTATTTTTTAGCTTAATGATTTATATTTTGACTTATTTATTACTCAAAATTATATTGTTTTAACCCCTGCTTGAATAAAAATACCTATCAATGGGCCTCTAACCAATCGTTTCCAAACCCGATGTCAACGACCAGGGGAATCAGAAAGTTTAAATGCATTTTCCATTTCAGATTTTATCATTTTTTCAAAACCTTCTTTTTCTGTTTTTAAAACATCAAAGACAAGTTCATCATGAACCTGTAGCAACATTCTTGATTTCCAATTTTCAGCTTTGATTTTCTTTTGAATTGAAATCATTGCAATTTTGATAATATCTGCTGGCGCTTCCTTGAATGGGAGCGTTTACAGCATTTCTTTCAGCGGCTCCTCGAACTACTGCATTTTGAGAATTGATGTCTCTCAAATAGCGCCTTCTTCCCAGTACGGTTTCAACATAGCCATTATCACGAGCAAAATTAATTTGACTGGCAATATATTCCCTAAGTTTAGGATAGCTTTCATAATAAGTTTCGATCAATTCTTTTGATTCACCCCGACTGAGATCGGTTTGCTGACTAAGACCAAAGGCCGATACGCCATAGACAATTCCAAAGTTGACTGTTTTTGCATTGCTTCTTTGTTCGCGTGTAACTTCTTCCAGCGGAACATTGAAGACACGAGAGGCAGTTGCAGCATGAATGTCTTCATTGTTTTTAAATGCATTAACCATTGAAGGATCTTCGCTTAAAGCGGCAATAATCCTTAACTCTATTTGCGAATAATCTGATGCCATCAATACATGATCACTGTCTCTGGGAATAAAAGCTTTTCGCACTTCTTGCCCCCTGAGTGTTCTGATGGGAATATTTTGTAAATTAGGCTTGTTACTGCTGAGCCTTCCGGTAGCAGCCACTGCTTGGTTATATATGGTGTGAATTCTTCCCGTTTGAGGATTAACTTCCTGTGGCAGGGCGGTTACATAAGTGCTTTGTAGCTTTTGTAAAGAACGCCATTCCGTAATCTCAGAAATTATCAGGTGGTCTTTGGCCAGGTAAGACAAAACATCCTCCGCAGTTGAATATTGACCTGTTTTCGTTTTCTTGGGTTTGTCAACCAGTTTGAGCTTTTCAAACAATACCACCCCCAACTGTTTTGGAGAAGCGAGGTTAAATTCTTCCCCAGCTTTTTCGAAAATACTTTTTTCTAGCCTTGCAATGTCTTCCGCCAAGACTTTAGAAAGTTTATCTAAAAATGCTACATTTAAATTAATTCCTTCTGCTTCCATTGCAGTCAGAACCTCCACCAAAGGCAGTTCAACATCCTTAAATAGTGAATGGGTATTTGCAGCTTCTAGTTCCTTTTCAAAATGGTGTTTAAGTTGCAGTGTGATGTCTGCATCTTCAACCGCATATTCGGTTTGTTTAATTAAATCAACATCACGCATGTTGCCCTGACCTTTCCCCTTTTTACCGATCAGATCCGTTATGGGTTGAGGACTATAGTTAAGATAAGTTTCTGACAAAACATCCATGTTGTGTCGCATGTCAGGATTGATCAAATAATGCGCGATCATGGTGTCGTATAAAGGACCCGAAACTTCAAGTTTGTATTTGCGTAATACTTTTAAGTCGTATTTAAGGTTATGCCCAACTTTTTCAATTTGGTCATTTTCAAAAAAGGGTCTAAACTGTTCAATGATTTTTTGAGCCTCTTCAAAATCTTCAGGAAAGGCTACGTAATATCCCTTATGAATTTCCCAGCTAAAAGCAATCCCAACCAATTCGGCTTGAAGGGCATCGAGACCTGTGGTTTCAGTGTCGAAACAAACTGATTTTTGGGACAATAGTTTTTGTAATAATATGGACCTCCCAACATTAGAGTCAATCAATTGATATTCATGCGCGATTGCATTTTGATCTTTTTTTGTTGCTTCCTCAGATTCAATGTTTCCTTGACCAGGAGGAGGATTAAACAAATCAAACTGAGGAGAAGCGGAAGCTTTAGGGGTCTTCTTTTCAACAAGCACCTCCTGAGTAACTTCAGCCGTACCCGAATTGAAAATCTTATTGATGCTCTCCTGCATTCGGCGAAACTCCAATTCTTCAAAAACAACACCCACTGCATTTAGGTCAGGAGTGGATAGTTCATAATCATTAGCATTAAATTGAACAGGAACATCAGTGATTATGGTTGCTAATTTTTTTGAGAGAATACCAAGTTCTTTATTGGCTTCGATTTTCTCTTTTAATTTTCCTTTAACTTTGTCTACATTCTCTAAAAGGACTTCCATGCTTCCAAATTCTTTTAGAAATTTCTTGGCTGTTTTTTCTCCAACACCTGGTAAGCCAGGGATGTTGTCTACACTGTCGCCCATCATTCCCAAATAGTCGATTACCTGCTCGGGGCGATCTATTTCAAACTTGGCTTGAACTTCGGGAACTCCCCATATTTCAATACCATTTCCCATTCTCGCAGGTCGGTACATAAAAATATTTTCAGAAACTAATTGTGCAAAATCTTTATCTGGAGTAACCATAAAGGTTTTAAACCCTTCTTTTTCAGCTTGTTTGGCAAGGGTTCCAATAACATCATCTGCTTCAAATCCCTCTTTCACCACCACAGGAATGTGCATGGCATTTAATATTTTCTGAATGTAAGGAACAGCAATTGAAATTGCTTCAGGCGTTTCATCACGGTTGGCTTTATAGTCATCAAACATCTCTTTTCTGATGTGAGAACCTCCCTTGTCAAAACAAACCGCAAGATGATCTGGACGCTCTCTTTTAATTACATCTAATAAGGAGTTCATAAAGCCCATAATGGCAGAAGTGTCCATCCCTTTGGAGTTGATCCTAGGGTTTTTAATAAAAGCATAATATCCTCTGAAAATCAGAGCGAAAGCATCGAGAAGAAATAGTCGTTTTTTAGAGCTCATGGATATATTTGATTAAAAATAAACAAAGCCAGTGGATATAAAAATGCTGGAGGAAAGATTTATAGTAAAGTCTTAATTTTTTTTGCAATTCCTTCGGCATCAAGTCCTAAATCCTTGAAGAGTTCAGGGGTTGTTCCATGAGAGATAAAGTCATCTGGAATTCCCATAAGCACAGTCTTTACTTTATATTTATTGACTGAAGCAAATTCGAGAACGGCACTTCCGGCTCCGCCGCTAACGGCTCCATCTTCAATAATAAGTATTGACTTGTATTTTTTAAAAACTTCGTGAAGCATTTTTTCGTCAAGTGGTTTTACGTAGGCTAAATCATAGTGAGCGATTCGAATCTTTTCGCTTATTAGATCAATGGCTTCTTTTACTTGTAAGGCGATTGTTCCCAAACTAATTATTCCAATTTCACTTCCCTCTTTTAAACATTTTCCTTTTCCAAATTCAACTTTTTCGAAAGGGAGTTCCCAGTTTACGAGCTTTCCATATCCTCTGGGATATCGGATTGCTAAAGGCTGGTTCAGATCTAATTGCGCAGTATACAATAAATTTCGTAAATCGATTTCATCTTTGGGTGCAGCAACAATAATGTTTGGAATACACCTCAAGTAAGCAATATCAAAAACACCGTGGTGAGAAGGCCCATCATTTCCTACCAAACCTGCGCGATCTACACAAAAAATAACGGCCAAATTTTGCAAAGCAACATCGTGTATGACTTGATCATAAGCACGTTGTAAAAACGTGGAATAAATGGCACAAAACGGAACATATCCCTGAGTTGCCATTCCAGCAGCAAGCGTCACCGCATGTTGCTCGGCAATTCCCACATCAAAGCATCTTTCGGGAAACGCAGTCATCATCAGGTTCAACGAGCTTCCAGAGGGCATGGCTGGAGTGATGGCGACGATCTTATCATTTTTTGCAGCCAATGCTACCAGAGTTTTTCCAAAAACATCTTGGTATTTGCTTTCTCCCGTTGCAATTTTTTTATTTATTTTTCCAGTTAAAGGATCAAATTTTCCAGGTGCATGGTACTTTACTTGATCTTGTTCTGCGAGTGGAAGTCCTTTTCCTTTTGTTGTGATCACATGAAGCAATCGAGGTCCTTTGATATTTTTTTGTTCTTCTAAAGAAATTTTTAAAGCAGCCAAATCATGTCCGTCTACAGGGCCACTAAAAGGAATGCTTAAGGCCTCGAAAAAATTTTGAACTGATTCCGATTCTTGTTTTACTTTTTCGAAATATTTTTTTAATGCACCTACACTTGGATCAATTCCAATGGCATTATCATTTAGAATCACCAAAACATTTGCATCTGTTGTGCCCAAATGATTTAGGGCCTCCAATGCCATACCTCCAGCAACCGAAGCGTCTCCAATAATGGCGATGTGATGGGTTTCGGTTTCTCCACTCAATTGGTTGGCCAATGCCATCCCTAATGCAGCTGAGATTGAGGTCGAAGCGTGTCCTGTGCCAAAGGCATCATACTCGCTTTCATCTCTTTTTGGGAAACCGCTAATTCCATTTTTTTGCCGAAGTGTCTTAAAAGAATCTCTTCTTCCTGTTAATATTTTATGTCCATAGGCTTGGTGTCCAACATCCCAAATCAAAAGGTCTTTGGGGGTGTTAAAAACATAATGAAGTAATAAGGTCAGTTCGACTACTCCTAAGCTAGCGCCGAGATGTCCTTCGTTTTCAGAAACGACCCTGATGATGTATTCCCGCAACTCATCTGCCAACCCATGGAGTTGGTCCAGCGATAGTTTACGCAAGTCTTTAGGACTTTGTATTTTGGACAAAAGCATTTCACAAAGATAAGGTTTCGTTTGTTCCAACTTACGGTGTTTTGTAAATTCACCTCATGGAAATACGATTAGATGACAATTACTTTATGAAACAAGCACTCATTGAAGCTCAAAAGGCTTATGAATCTGACGAAGTTCCAGTAGGAGCAGTGGTGGTAGTTGATCAAAAAATAATTGCAAGAGCTCACAACCTGACCGAGCGATTGACAGATGTTACGGCACATGCTGAAATGCAAGCCATTACTTCAGCGGCAAATTTCTTGAATGGGAAATATTTGAAAGGATGTACTATTTATGTAACCCTTGAGCCATGTGTGATGTGCTTGGGTGCGCTCTATTGGTCACAATTGAGCCGTATTGTTTTTGGCGCATCCGATCCCAAACGGGGATTTCTTCAGGCGAATTTAAGTCCACACCCAAAAACGACAGTTGAGAAAGGAGTTATGGAAAATGAAGCTTCAGAGTTGTTAAATACTTTTTTTAGAAGTAAGCGGAAATAAAAAAAGCCTTCCAATTGGAACCTTTGTGTTTGTAGTCTTAATGTATGATTATAATAGAGCGATTTGAGAAGCTTGCTTCCCTTTATTACCCTCTTCTTCAACATATTCAACTTTATCACCCTCTTGGAGTGTTAGCCCATTAAGGGCAGAAACGTGAACAAATACATCCTCAGATGTTTCGTCGTTTGTAATGAAACCATAACCTTTGGATCCATTAAAAAATTTAACCGTACCAGTCATATAAAATATTAATTTTTTCAAGTTACGCATTTACCATAAATTAATATAAGATTTATTTACTTTTTTTGTTGTTTACTACGTATTTTATCAAAATTTTTCTGAGTAAGTGTATAATCTTCAAGCTTTTTTCCTTGCCAACGGTGCTTTAAAAAGACAGGCATAAATAAAAAAGCTCCCGCCAATACTGTGATTCCAACTATTTTATTTCCAAGTTCGTGATCTCCAGAATTTTTAAAATAATAACCCACAAAAAGACTGATTAAGAGCATTATAAACAAGATTCGAAGAAAATATTTCATTTTTGATTGAATTATATTGTAGGAAAAACTTTACACATAATTGATGATTTTACTTTTTCGGCAATAATTTTAAATAAAGTTCTTTCAATTGACTTTCATCTAAAGCTGAAGGTGCATCAATCATAATGTCGCGACCACTATTGTTTTTAGGGAAAGCAATAAAATCTCGGATGGTTTCGCTTCCACCTAAAATAGCAACCAATCGATCTAATCCCAAGGCAATTCCGCCATGAGGTGGAGCGCCATATTGGAATGCTTTCATCAAAAAACCAAACTGACTCTCGGCCTCTTCAGCACTGAATCCAAGAAGGGAGAATATTCTTTGCTGTAATTCGGCATCGTGAATTCGAATTGATCCTCCTCCAATTTCGTTACCGTTGAGAACCAAATCGTAGGCGTTTGCATTTACTTTTCCGGGTTCAGTTTCCAATAAATCCAGATGTTCTGGTTTTGGAGCAGTGAAAGGATGGTGCATTGCATGATAACGATTGGTTTCTTCGTCCCATTCTAACAAAGGAAAATCGGTGACCCACAATGGAGCAAATTCTTCGGGATTTCTCAGTCCTTTTCTTTCAGCAATTTCAAGGCGAAGTGCACTCAATTGACTTCGAGTTGAATGAGCATCGCCTGCCAAAACCAAAATCAAATCTCCAGGTTTGGATTGTGTTGTGACTGCCCAATCGGAAAGGTCTTCGCTTGTGAAAAACTTGTCTACAGAAGATTTAAAACTTCCATCCTCGTTGTGCTTGACCCATACCATTCCCAGCGCACCAATTTGAGGTCTTCTAACCCAATCGATAAGTGCGTCGATTTCTTTTCGTGTATAAGCTGCCCCGCCCGTAACAGCAATTCCAACAACCAGTTCTTGGCTGTCAAAAACATTAAATCCTTTATTTTTTGCCAACGTATTGAGTTCTCCGAACTCCATGCCGAACCTAATGTCGGGTTTGTCATTTCCAAAACGTTTCATGGCTTCGGCATAGGTGATTCTTGGGAAAGCTTTTAACAAAACACCTTTTATTTTTTTTAATAGATGCTTAGTCAAAGCTTCAAATTGATTCAAGATATCTTCTTGCTCTACAAAGGACATTTCACAATCGATTTGTGTAAATTCTGGCTGACGATCTGCCCTTAAATCTTCATCTCTAAAGCATTTTACAATTTGAAAATATTTGTCAAAACCTCCCACCATCAACAATTGCTTAAAAGTCTGAGGAGATTGGGGCAGTGCATAAAATTCTCCAGAATTCATTCTAGAAGGAACGACAAAATCTCGTGCACCTTCGGGTGTTGATTTTATTAAATAAGGAGTTTCCACATCAATAAAACCTGCCTCTGAAAGAAAATTTCGTATTTCAAGACTGACCTTGTGACGGAAAATTAAATTTTCACGTACCGGGTTTCTTCTTAAATCTAAATATCGGTATTGCATTCGCAATTCTTCTCCACCATCAGTTTTATTTTCAATGGTAAAAGGAGGGGTTTTGGAGGCATTCAAAAGCTGAAGTTTCTCAACCAAAATTTCTATATTCCCAGTATTAATATTTGGGTTTTTTGATTCGCGTTCAATGACTTTTCCTGAAACTCTAATGACGTCTTCTCGACCCAATTCGAGGGATTTTTTAAAAACATCAGCAGGAGTTCTTTCTTCATCAAATATCAATTGAGTAATCCCATATCGGTCTCGAATATCGACCCATACAAGAAACCCTTTGTTCCGGACTTTCTGAACCCAACCGGCTAGAGTTATCGATTGATGTTGATGAGTTTCGCGAAGCTCGCCACAGTGATGTGTTCTTAACATTTTATTTGGATTAGGTACAAAGGTAATAAGAACCTACTTTTCTTTTAAGCCTTAATTACATTTTAAAGTTTCCCTTTTATTTTTAGTTTGATTTGATAGGTGATTAAAAACGTTGCAGGGACAATAAATAGGGTTAAAAAAGTTGCAAAACTTAACCCGAAGATTACTGTTTTTGCCAATGGCCCCCAGAAGGAGACATTGTCACCTCCAATATATATTTGTGGATCCCAGTCAGAGAATAGTGCGAAAAAATCAATATTCAAACCAATCGCCAATGGAATCAACCCTAAAATTGTTGTGATTGCAGTCAAAATCACTGGACGTAACCTTGCTGTTCCTCCCTCAATAATTGCTTCAATTGCTTTACTATTGGGCAGCATTTGTTCTTTTGGAATCTCTTCCTCAGATTTTTTTCTATCCAATAATAATTGTGTGTAATCCAATAATACAACACCATTATTCACCACTATTCCGGAAAGGGATATGATTCCCATCATGGTCATTAAGATAACAAAAGGCAATTGGAAAATAATATTCCCAAGAAAAACACCAGTGAAACTTAAAAAAATAGAAATTAAAATAATGATGGGCTTAGAAATTGAATTGAACTGAAAAACCAAAAGCAACATAATCAACGCCAAAGCTGCAAGGAGTGCATTTGACAAAAAGTTCATATTTTTTTCTTGCTCCTCTATTTCTCCAGTGAACTTAATGCTTACTCCTTCTTCAATGGTGTAATTCAACAAGGCGTTTTTGACATTTTCGACCACTTCGTTGGCATTGTATCCTGCGAGAACTGCAGAATATAAAGTAACCAATCGAACAGATTTTCGATGCTTGATGGCACTAAAAGAAGATGACTTTTTTTCAGTGATCAAAGCAGCAATTGGAATTTCTTTTGTTTTCCCTGTGGCTTGATCTCTAAAGATTATGTTTTGATTATACAAAGCATTATTGTCATAACGGTATTTTTCTTCAAAACGGACATTGATGTCATAGTCCTCGCCATCTTTTTTGTAAACGCCTGCTTTTCCTCCAAACAAAGAAGTTCTTAGTTGTCGTCCAACCATGGATGCCGAAACACCGAGCTCTCCAGCCTTTTTTCGATCGACATGAAGTTCCGTTCCTGGCTTGTTTTTATTAACATCAATTTTTAAAGCTTCAACTCCTGAAATGTTTTCACGATCCAAAAAGTCTTTCATTTTTTTTGCGTTCAAAATGAGCTTTTCATAATCTCGTCCGCTTACTTCTATATTTACGGGGTATCCTACTGGAGGTCCTTTAGAATCTTTTTCGACAGAGATTAAAATTCCAGGGTACTTTCCTTTAAGGTTTCGTTGAATTTCACTTCGTAAAGACTCACTTGATGCGCCACGACGGTATTTAAATTCTCGAATGGTTAGGGTTATTTTTGCTTTATGAGGCATTTCATTGGTAACCCCATTGTCTGTTTCAGGGTTTCCTGCACCAGCCCCAACTTGAGCAACAGCATCTTCTACTAAGAAGTTAAAACCATTGGATTGGTATTTTTCATTATCTAGAATCTCAAAAATATCAGCTTCAATACGTTTGGTGATTTTATTTGTTTTTCCAATGGCAGTTCCTTCCGGATATTCAATATAAGTTATGATTTGATTGGGTTGGTTTTCAGGGAAGAATTCTACTTTGGGAGGAAAAATCCCCATCAGGACAAAAGAGAAAATCAATAACATAAAAGTTCCTAACAACAAAGCATAAGGGCGATAGCCTCTGAGCAAAGAAGTAAGCAAGGATCGGTAGCTATTTTCGAGCCAGATTAAAAATGTATTTTGAAAACGTAATGCAAGGTTTTTTATGAAAAATTTATACGCCCAAAAAAGCCCCGTAATTAGGATCATTAAAGTTCCAATACCTCTTATTACTCCTTCGTTAAAAACTAACAGCAGCCCCAACCCACCGAGTATAAATGTTAACCTGAACAAGCCTTTGTTACTCATTTCTCGGTCGCTGATTTCCATGAATTGAGACACCAACATGGAATTAAAAAGCAATGCGACGACTAGCGAAGATCCCAACACAACGGAGAGGGTTATTGGGAAGTAAATCATAAACTCACCCATCAATCCTGGCCATGCTCCTAGGGGGACAAATGCAGCAATTGTCGTTGCGGTTGAGACAATAATGGGAAAGGCAATTTCTCCAATTCCAGCCTTTGCAGCTTCAATTCTGCTCATTCCTTCTTTCTCCATCAAACGATAAACGTTTTCGACGACCACAATTCCATTGTCCACCAGCATTCCAAGACCCATTACCAATCCAAATAGAGACCATCGTGTTCATTGTATATCCCAATAATGACATAATCATAAATGACATGAACATTGACATCGGGATTGCAAATCCAACAAATAACGCATTACGGAAACCAAGGAAAAACATCAAAACAACCACAACTAAGATGACTCCAAAAATGATATTATTTACCAAGTCACTCACTTGATTTAGAGTGATTGTAGATTGGTCGTTGGATAGCTTTATGGTCAAGTCTTTAGGAAAGTGATTTTGACCTAATTCGCCAACCAGTTTTCTGATTTTTTGTGAAGCTTGAATTAAGTTTTTACCCCCTCTTTTTTTCACGTCCAATAACACTACTTTTTTTCCAAATGACCTAGCAAATGAGGTAATGTCTTTTTCTTTAAAACTAATTTTTGCAATGATCACCAAGATAGGATATCCCTTTTTCGGTTTTGATTACAAAGTTTTTTAATTCCTGTGGGTCTTTAATTTCCCCAATGACTCGGAGGCTGCTTCTTTGCCCATCGGCAATTATATTTCCCGCTGATATGGTCGCATTTTCTCCTCCAATGGAATTCATGATGTCATTGAAACTTATTTTTGAGGCAGTCATTTTATAGATGTCAACTGCGATTTCAACTTCAAAATCTTGAATCCCTCTAATGTCAACAGACTTAATTTCGGGAAGCTGTTCTATTCTGTTTTCTAGATATTCAGCATGCATTTTTAGTTCTTCAATCGGATAATCTCCAATCAAACTCACACTTAAAATGGGCATTAACTCAGAAAAATCCATTTCAAAAATAGAAGGCTCTACTTTTGCATTGTTAAAAGTGGGCCAATCTGCACTTGAGATGACTCCATCAACTAAGATCTTTGGCTTTTTGTTTGGCCAAATCAATCGTAATGTCCTCATCAAATTCAATTGTAATTGCTCCAAAATCCTCTTCAGATGTAGAGGATCATGTCAACAAGATTAGGAACGCCTCTTAGGACTTCTTCCAGCGGATCAATAATCAGTCTCTCGATATCTTCTGCAGTGTTTCCTGGGAAAACAGCAGTAACAAAAATTCGTGTATCATTGATTTCAGGAAAACTTTCTCTGGGCATGACATTGTAGGACCGTATGCCGAGGAAGAAAAAGATCGCCATGATTACATAAATGACCGTCTTGTGATCAATTGCCCAACTGGATAAAGAAAATTCTTTGTAAGTATGTTTTTTCATTTTATGAATTCAGGGATTATTCTATTGTTTTTACCCGTTGATTGTTTTCTACGATCGAGGCACCTTCGTCAACAATAAGGTCTCCAGCGTTTAATCCCTCAAGAACTTCAACCCTATCTTGAGTTTTCTTCCCTAGTTTTAAAAACACCTGATCAGTTAGATAAACACCCTCTTTTTGATCGGCTTTGAGTCTGTAAACATAGCTTTCGCTTTTTGCATTTTCTTTAATGATTCTTAAGGGAATTAATATTGCTTCTTGATTTGAATAATCTAGAATTTTCAATTTACTTGTCAAGTTGGGTTTTGTCAGGTTATCCGAATTGACCAAAGGAGCTTCTACTCTAAAACTTCTGTTATTCGGATTGATAAAGCTCCCCGTTTGTCTTATTCTACTTTTATATTCTCGACCGAGCATTGGGATTTCAATAATTGCTTCTGTCCCAATTTTTATGGACTTCAGATAACGTTCTGGGACGTTTGCTTCGGTGTACATTTCATCAAGATTCACGATTCGCATTACAGCTGTTTTTCCTGGAATTAGGTTGGTTCCAGTATTTGCAGTGATCTCATCAATTGTTCCTGAAAACGGGGCGTGAATTTCTGTTTTCTCAATTTGCTTTTTTAACTGGGCAATGCTTTTTAATTTTGACTCATACATTGTTTTCGCTTCAAGCATATTTATTTCGGCTCCTATTTTTTGATCCCAAAGTCTTTGGATTCTCTCTAATTTAGTTTTGGAAAGCGCTGTTTGAATTTCAAGTTGTTCCAATTGACTCCTCAAACCGGCATCGTCAATATGCGCCAAAAGCATTCCTTTTTTAACTTTCTGACCTTCCTTAACATATATTTTCTTGAGAATTCCATTAAATTCCGGATAAAGCAAAACATTTTTTCTGGTTTTAATACTCGCTTGAAACTCAATAAAATGATTAAACTTTTCTGAGCTTAGATTGATTGCGGTGATCAACGGTAAGTTTTCATTAGGATCAAGGCTCGCAATGGCAGCATTGATTTTATTTAACTCAATTTTAAGCGAATTAAATGTTTTAGTTTTTGCATCTTTTTCAGTCCTCAAACCTTTAAGGTTATCAGAGGCGATCAGCTCAGAAACACTTGGTTTTTTTTCACTTTTACAAGCAACAATAACTGAAAATAATGAAACTATAATTAATAATTTTTTCATGGTTTTAAGGATTAGGTGTATTTAAAAGAGTTTCTAACTCTATTTTTTTAGTGATTACGTTATTAATGGAATTCAAAAAGCTGCTTTGAATCGTATAAAGTTGCAACTGGGCTTGTCTTAACTCAAAAGAACTGACCATTCCTTCAAAATATTTTGTTTGGTTCTTCTTTTCAATACGTTCGGCCAATCTTAAGTTTTCCTTTTCCGTAAAATAATTTTCAATGGCCAATTGATAGTCGTTTAGGGCTGCATTTACCTCTATTTGAACTCTGTTTTGAACTTCATTAAGATTTGTTTTGGCCTGTTCTAGGGTTATTTTTGCTTTTTGAGTGTTTGCAGATCTTCCCAGCGAACTGAAAATAGGAATATTGAGTTTCACCCCCACCAAGGACGAGCCAAACCATTTTTGAGAATTCTCTGTAAAAGTGAACTCATTGCTATTACCCGTATAAGTCCCATTAATAAAAGCCATAAGCTTTGGCAAACTTTTTGATTTTTCTAATTTAAAAAGAAGCGCGTCAGATTTCATTTTATTTTCAGCAATCTGAATATCAATATTGTTAATGATAATAACAGCGTCAGGTTTATCAGTCAACAGGCTGGCCTCGCTAAAAATATCTTCCACACCACTCGAAAGAACTAGCTTTTGATCTAAAGGATAACCAATGACGAACTTGAGTATTTCCTCAGTGATTTTAATAAAGTTTTTAGCATATTTTAATTGAGAATTGATGTTGGATAAGGTCAAATGAATTTGCTCCACGCTTTCCTCTTCTTCAAAACCGTTTTTAAAAAGTTGATGAACCTCGGTCAAATTGTCCTCCAGTTTTGCGATATTTTTTTCTAAAAAATTCACATTGTATTCTGCTAGCAATACAGATGTATAGGTCGTTACCGTAAGCTTTTTTACCTCCAAAGTAGTTTTCTTAAACAGGTTTTCAGAAATGTTTAAATAAACCTTAATTGCTTCCAACCCGACCAAGTAGGATCCATCAAAAATGAGTTGTTCTAACTTTACCGTCCCAATTAAGTTTTGCTTCGTTCCAAAGGTAAGTTCAGAAAACTCCCCTGGGATTCCGCCAAAAAATTCAGCTGGAACTAATGAAACAGGTCTTTCTAGGAAGTTTTGATAATTGGCTTCAGCGCTAATTTGCGGTAGACCAATGGCAATGGTTTTCCACTTCTCTTTGTAGGCCTTTTGGATTTCTAAATCAGCATTGATAATTGCGCTATTGTTTTTTAATCCAAAAGTAATGGCCTCTTCCAGGGTCAAAGATTCGGGAAGATCTTGCCCCCTAGCGAAGCTCGTCAGGAGTGTCAAGATCAAAAATAAATTAATTTTCATGGTTTTTATTTGAGTTATAACTTTTTAAAAACGACAAACCTTTGGAAGTTACGATTGCCCTCAGATGATAGTCGATGTATTGATCTATTAATTGATCAATTTTATAGTCTTTAGGAGAAAACAACTTTATGTTTCGAATGCCAGCAAATCCGTTAAAGTAAATACGAGTTATAAATTGAGGATCTATAGAAGCTCTAAAAAGTCCTTTCTCTATTCCTTTATTTATGCTTTTTTCAAAACTTGCTCCTAAGGTGTCTAATTCCATTTCCCTTAATTCATCATGAATTTTTGGATAATATTTTTGAAGTTGATATTGTACAGAACTGTCTTTTTTTGCTAAAACCTGAACCGCGATTTTTTTAATCTCATAAATCGCAATGATGGAGTTTTCAGATTCATCTTGAATTTTAAATATTTGAGATTTGACTTGATCAAAGATTTGAAAAACAGCAGCCCTAACGAGCGAGGGCTTGTCTTCAAAATGAGAATAAATTGTTTTTTTAGAAATGTGCATTCGCTCAGCGATGTCATCCATTGTGACACTCTTTGTTCCGTACTCAAGAAACATTAGGGCGGATTGATTTATAATTTCTTTTTTCACCAAAAATATTTCTGTAAAATTAATCAAGAAAACTTTTAATACCTAAAAAGTTTCCAAAGTTTTTCCGTTTTTTTTCTTAGGTTTAACACTCGTGCTGTATTTTTACAAAAAACTTATTTTTAGATGGAAATTTTCAAGCAGTATAACGAACTTTTGAATCCCTTTCTTGAAGATTTTAAAATCACAAAATCACCACAAAATCTTTACCTCCCCATTGATTATATCCTAGAGTTAGGAGGCAAAAGAATCCGTCCTTTTTTAACCCTAATGGCGGCTGAAAGTTTTGGTGCAAACCCTAAAGAAGCATTGCCTGCTGCGCTTTCCGTTGAAGTTTTTCACAATTTTACCCTGATGCATGATGACATTATGGACGACGCACCCTTGCGCCGAGGAAAGACCACTGTTCATGAAAAATGGGACATCAATACTGCCATACTTTCTGGTGATGCAATGTTGATTAGGGCCTATCAGTTACTTGAAAATTATCCAGCTCAGATGTTTGTAAAGCTCAATCAATTGCTCAGTAGGACTGCGCTTGAAGTTTGCGAAGGACAACAATATGACATTGATTTTGAAACTTTAAATAATGTAAGTCAAGAAGATTATATTGAAATGATCAGATTGAAAACAGCCGTATTGGTCGGTTGTGCACTGAAAATGGGAGCTGCTGTAGCCCAAGCTTCTGAGGTAGATTGTCAGCTTTTCTATGATTTTGGGATTCAGTTGGGATTGGCTTTTCAATTACAAGACGACTATTTAGATGCTTTTGGAAACCCCGAAACTTTTGGTAAGCAAGTAGGAGGTGACATTTTGGAAAACAAAAAAACCATTTTATACCACCTTGCTTTAAAAAACGGGAATAAATTACAGCAAGACCGTCTCAACGAACTCCTAAACAGTGAAGATGAAATAGCGGCAAACCAAAAAATCACAGAAGTTAAAGCACTCTTTGAAATTACAGAAGCGAGAAGCGCAACTCGAGACTTGATTTCCCATTACATGAAAAAGGCAGATGAAAAACTAGGGGCTATCTCCATTTCTGAGGAACAAAAGCAAAAGTTTGTTTCACTTAAGCAATGGTTGATGAACCGAGATCATTAAAATAAACGTTTCGCTAAGGCTTTTATAAATTGGGTTACTTTAAAGGAGCGCATAATTTTTAATTCCTCCCAATAGTTGCTTTTTTCATCCAAGAATTTGAAGATGGTTTGTGTGGTGTTGTTTTTAAACATTCGCATAAAAAGATCAGCACCTTCGGCATTGTTGTTTGCAAGTACATCAATAAAAAGTAAATCGTAAAACCAAAACCGGTTTCTGTTTCCAAACTGATCTAGAGGTTTGTTTTGTTTTAAATGTTGAATCAATTCCTTGGTCTTTTCATTGATCCTTTGAAAGGTAAAGCCCGTGCTTGGCTTAGTCCATCCGCCTGCAGTGCCAATGTGAAGTAAACGTTCTGTATTGTTAAGGTCAAATCGATAACATGTCATAGGAATTTGCCCTTCTTCTTGTTCAAGGATTTTATATCCTTGGGTGGGTATTTCACTAAGAAATGTTTCGATTTCAGCAATATATTCCTCCTTCTCCAAAAGGTCTTTTGAGAAAAGCGTGTATTCGACCAAAGCTTTGGTTGGAGAAAAAGGGAGTAAATACATAAAGCGAGTATTCCCTTTCTGGGGAATATCAAAATTCATAAACTCTATTTTATCAGGATCAAAACAAGGCGCATTTGTTTCGATGACCTGTCCAACGAAATGTTGTTGAAGCACTGGATACTTTGACTGATTGTAAAGTAAACTTGGATCATAAATGCTAGAAAAAATCAGATCCGCTTCATATTGATTTTTAGCTGTTTTTACGCTGTTGACTTGGTGATCAATCTCAACTATGTTTTCTTGAGTCTGTTCAAGTTGAGCATAAGACTTGAGTTTCTCATTAACTAAAAGATAAAAATCAATACTTCTGATCATTTTATATTGAAAGGGTTTTAGCGGAAAATCCATTTCAAAACCTTCGGCAGCAGGGTCGCTCATAGGTCGTTAATTCATTCCTCAACTCTCCGGTATCTTTCCTCCCAAAAACACCAAGTTCTGTCGTTCGTTGTTTTTGATTCCCTCTCTATTAATAGGATAGACTTGTTTTTAAAATAAGGATCCATACAGATACGGGAAACAAGTAATAACCCGGATGCGCCTCCTCCACAAATAATATAGTCGTATTTCTTATTTTTCATCAGACAATCCAAAAGTAATGAATCCAAGTTAGAGCAGATTAAAATGTTTTAAATTTATATATTTGCAATCTTATTCGTTATTGATTTATGGATGAAATTATTGAATACTTTGGTAGTATAAGCCCAATAAGGGGAGCTCTTTATGCTACTATTTTTACATGGTTTTTGACCGCTTTGGGTGCCTCATTTGTTTTTTTCTTTAAAACATTGCACAGAGGCTTTTTGGACGGAATGTTGGGTTTCACCGGAGGGGTGATGGTTGCCGCCAGTTTTTGGAGCTTGCTTGCCCCGGGAATAGAAATGAGTGAAGGGGAGGGGTTTGTAAAAGTAATGCCCGCTGCCATAGGATTTGCTTTAGGTGCGTTATTTATTTTTGCATTAGATAAAGTTTTGCCACACATTCATATAAACTTTAAAGAAACAGAAGGGATTAAAACCCCTTGGCACCGGACAACACTTTTGGTTTTGGCCATTACATTACACAACATTCCTGAAGGCTTGGCTGTTGGTGTATTATTTGGAGGAGTTGCCACCGGAATTCCTGAAGCTTCTATTGCTGGAGCAGTCGTTTTAGCGCTTGGTATTGGAATTCAAAACTTTCCAGAGGGAATGGCAGTTTCGATGCCCTTAAGAAGACAAGGGGTGAGTCGTTTTAAAAGTTTTTGGTATGGACAATTGTCCGCAGTCGTTGAACCCATAGCTGGAGTTTTGGGTGCAGTAGCAGTAACATTTTTCACTCCAATTTTGCCTTATGCACTCGCTTTTGCCGCGGGCGCAATGATCTTTGTTGTTGTAGAAGAAGTGATTCCTGAAACCCAACAGGATAAATATACAGATATAGCAACGCTTGGATTTATTGGAGGATTTATTGTTATGATGTGCTTAGATGTCGGTCTAGGGGGCTAGATAAACTACTCTTTATCAAAATTCTTCCAACCTTGTGCCTCCATTTTTATGGATTGCCCTAAGCCAGTAATTAAATTACAAGAGTCGTTCTTTTCAGTAAAGTGACCGATGGGCGTTAATAGAGGATGGTTTTTTATTTTATCAAAATCAGACTGTTTGATTGCCATTAAAAGTTCGTAGTCTTCTCCACCGTTTAATACCGCCGTAGTGCTGTTCATCTTGAACTCTTCGGCAGTTGAAAGTGCCTGAGGGTCAATGGGTAGTTTTTCTTCAAAAACTTGACATCCCAAATTAGAAGACTTACACAGGTGATGTATTTCAGAGGAAAGCCCATCACTGATATCGATCATTGCATTGGGAACAATTTCCAAATCTTTTAGAAGTTCAACAATATCTTTTCTAGCTTCTGGTTTTAATTGTCGCTCAACACAATAAGCATAATTAGATAAATCGGGTTGTGCATTTGGATTGACCTGAAAAACAGCTTTTTCACGCTCTAAGACTTGAAGTCCTAGATAAGCTCCCCCAAGATCACCGCTTACCACCAATATGTCATTCGGCTGAGCCCCTGATCGGTAGGTTGTTTTTTCTTTAGCGACCTGTCCCAAAGCAGTAACTGAAATAATCAGTCCAGTGGTGCTGCTCGAAGTATCTCCGCCCACCAAATCAATTTTATAATTTTTACAAGCCAAAGCGATTCCGGCATACAATTCCTCAACAGCTTCTAGCGTAAAGCGATTAGAAACTGCAATGGAAACAGTAATTTGAGTGGCTTCTGCGTTCATTGCATAAACATCCGAAAGGTTGACCATAACCGCCTTATATCCTAAATGTTTTAAAGGCATGTAACTCAAATCAAAATGAACCCCTTCAACCAATAAATCTGTTGTTACTACTGTTTGATTTTTATTTAGTTTCAAAACTGCGGCATCATCGCCCACTCCCTTTATGCTGGTTTTGTGCAATAAAGAAAATGTTTTTGTTAGGTGCTCAATCAATTGGAATTCTCCCATTTGAGATAAGGGCGTACGACTTTGGTTTTTGTTTTCAAACATATTGCAAAAATAAGAGGATTTAATCAGATTCGCATCAAGCTTTAAATTTTGTGTAAAATAAAATGAAAAGAATACCTTTATATAAATATATCCCAAATGAGATTTACAATTATTGGTCTTGGACTTCTCTTTTTATTTGTTTTCTATTCTTGCGAACCTGAGCAGACTTCTAGCGGTTTTCCGGATCTAGAATATCCATTGGTTGATGTGCCTAAAACGCCTATCGATTTCACAGATACAGAAACAACAACAAAAGCCCTTTGCATTAATGGTTTTGCAGGGGGGTATCCTTGTCTTGGATACGATTTAATGGCGCGGATCCCGCTCTCTAGATTTAAAAGTGCTGAAGCCAATGACAGTTGGGGTTGGACAGATTCAGATACAGCCAAAGAATATGCCATCATTGGGCTAGATGACGGTACTGGTTTTGTAGACATATCCGACCCAATAAATCCAGTATATTTGGGGAAACTTCCCACGGCGACTGAATCTAGTTCATGGCGAGACATAAAGGTCTACAAGAACCATGCTTATATCGTCAGTGAAGCCAAAGAACATGGCGTTCAAATTTTTGATTTAACAAAACTTCGTGGACTAGAATCTGAGCAAAACTTTACTTCAGATGGTGTTTTAAATACCGTCAATACGGCGCACAATATTTTTATAAATGAAGAAAGCGGCTTTGGTTATGTGGTCGGAACTAATCGTGAAAATGAATACGAAGGTGGCGTTTATTTTTTAGACTTAGCGGACCCACTAAATCCAGTTGTTGTTGGGGGTTATGGAGAACAGGGCTATACGCATGACGCCCAAGTAGTAAACTACAAAGGCCCTGATACTGATTATTTAGGAAAGGAAATTTACATTGGATCAAATGAATCCAATCTTTTCCTCTTGATGTAACAGATAAAAAAAATCCAATCTTTATTGCTTCTGCCGTTTACCCAAACCTTGTCTATACCCACCAAGGGTGGTTTACAGAAGACCAACGTTTTTTGATCCTGGGTGATGAAGGAGATGAGTATACTTTTGGAGGAAGAACCCGTTCTCTGGTCTTTGACTTGGAGGACTTGGACAATCCTGTTTTACACTTTAGCTATATGGGCGCAACCAATGCCATTGACCACAATGGGTATGTCATCAATGATTTACTTTATTTGGCAAATTATACCGCAGGAATAAGAGTCATTGACGTCAAAAACATTGAAAACAAACAAATGTCAGAGGTGGGATTTTTTGACACTTATCCAAAAGATAATTCAGGTATTTTTGCTGGAGTTTGGAATGTCTATCCGTTTTTTGAAAGCGGGGTGATCCTAATAAGTGATTTAAATAAGGGTTTATTTTTAGTTAAAAAATCAGAATAGTGTTTAGAAAAGTTATTATTTTAATCTAATATTTCTTTTACAAATTCAATGTTATCTATATTCCCAATTGGATAGTTCCAGTACCCTTTAAGGGAGAATTGGCATGGGTTAAAGTCTATGGAGGTAGTAATGAAGACATTGCAAAATCCATCATCAGTCTATCCGAAGGAGGTTTTGCAGTCATTGGAAACTCTAACAGTACAGATGGAGATTTTTCTGAAAAAACGAGCACTGATCGTGATTTGTTTTTGATGAAATTGAAAGATGACGGTTCGCTTTTATGGAAAAAAATCTATGGAGGCTCGGGAGACGATCTCGGGAATTCACTTTTGCAAACTCCAGATGGCGGTTTTGTATTGTTGGGTTACAGAAGCAGTCATGACGGAGACGTCAACCCCACCAAAGGATTTCATGACAATTGGATTTTGAAAGTAGATAAATCAGGAAATATAGAATGGCAAAACACTTATGGGTTTGAAGGTCACGACCATGCATATAATGTGATTTCAACTACTGATGGGGGTTATTTTTTCAATGGTTTTTTAGATGTTACCGCTTCTGGTGGTGAAGGGAACGACGGAAGAAGTGCCAGTAGAAACAGGCATGGCGTTGGAGAGTTTTGGTGCCACAAGCTAGATCCAACGGCAACCTCGAATGGCGGCGCTATTTTGGAGGAACCAACAATGACAGATCCTACGATGCACTTCAGACGACTGATGGGAATTTTTTGATGGTTGGAGTTTCAGAAAGTGATGATGTTGATATTTCTAATAACAAAGGAAGTTATGATGTCTGGGCAGTGATGATCAATGAAGAAGGAGAAATGCTGTGGGAAAAATCTTTTGGCGGAGATTTAATTGATGAGGCTTCGGGAGTTATTGAAGATTTTGAAGGTAATTTTAAAATTATCGGAAATAGTTTTAGTCAGGATCAAGACATTAAAAACCCCAAAGGAGAATCCGATGTTTTACAACTCACAATTGATAGCTCGGGAAATTTGATTCGGTCTTTAAACTTTGGTGGATCTGAATTTGATTTGGGAAAGTCATTGGTCGAAGGCTATGATGGATATTTGTTTTTAACGGGTTACTCAAGAAGTTCTGATGGAGATTTTTCTTTAAATGCTGGAGAAAATGATATTTTTTTGATGCAAATTCATCCCAATGGTACCGTTATGAAATCCATTACATTGGGAGGGAATGGAGAGGATTTTGCAAATGATTTATTAAAAACAAAAAGCGGCAGTGTCTTGGTCGTGGGTCAGAGTAACAGTCTTGACAATCCCCTCATAAACAACAAAGGAAACACAGATATTGTCATTGCTAAATGGGAATAGATTTTTAATAATTTCACTATCAATAGAATTGATAATTAATCTAAATAAATATAATCAAATTGGCTATATTTGTAATGGTTATAAATAATTTATTATCTCATGATCAAAGTTTCAAAAAGCGCTCGTAAAAAAGTCTCTCAATTAATGGAGGAAGACGGCTATAGCCCGGTACAAGATTTTGTTCGTGTTGGGGTTAAGAGTGGCGGATGTTCCGGACTTTCTTATGACCTCACTTTCGATAAATCTAAAGCCGAAGAAGACCGTCTTTTCGAAGACAATAAAGTCAAGATTTTAGTTGACAAAAAAAGCCTTTTGTACCTATTGGGGACTACGTTAGAATACTCAGGAGGATTAAACGGAAAAGGATTTGTATTTAACAATCCAAACGCACAGAGAACCTGTGGGTGCGGAGAAAGTTTTTCTTTGTAAAAACAAAACAAAAAAAGGATGGCTTATACTGAGGAAGAACTCAAGAAAGAACTAGAGACCAAAGAATATGAATATGGTTTCTATACGGACATTGACTCCGAAACTTTTCCGATTGGATTAAGTGAAGAGATTGTCGAAAGAATATCTGCTAAAAAAAATGAGCCAGAATGGATGACCCAATGGCGTTTGGAAGCATTCCGAGCATGGAAAAAAATGGACGAACCCGATTGGGCAAACGTTCATTATAAAAAGCCGGACTTCCAAGCAATATCCTATTATTCGGCACCCTTAAAAAAAGATAAATACGAAAGTATTGATGAAGTTGATCCCGAACTACTCGCCACTTTTGAAAAGTTAGGGATTTCCTCTAGACGAGCAAAAGAAATTGGCAGGAGTTGCTGTGGATATCGTTGTAGACTCAGTTTCTGTAGCAACTACTTTTAAAAAGACGTTGGGCGAAAAAGGAATTATATTTTGCTCAATTTCAGAAGCGATTCAGGACCATCCTGAATTGGTGAAAAAGTACATTGGAAGTGTGGTTCCTGTTAAGGATAATTTTTATGCAGCGCTTAATTCGGCAGTATTCTCCGACGGTTCTTTCTGTTATATCCCAAAAGGAGTGCGTTGCCCGATGGAATTGTCCACTTATTTCAGGATAAATCAGGCCGGTACCGGACAATTTGAAAGAACTTTGGTTATCGCAGATGAATCGAGTTATGTAAGTTATCTTGAAGGGTGTACTGCTCCTTCTAGAGATGAAAATCAGTTACATGCTGCTGTGGTAGAGCTCGTTGCTTTGGATCATTCCGAAATAAAATATTCAACCGTTCAGAACTGGTACCCTGGCGGAAAAGATGGTGTTGGAGGGGTTTACAATTTTGTAACTAAAAGAGGTATTTGCCACACCCATTCTAAAATATCTTGGACGCAGGTTGAAACAGGTTCAGCGGTTACTTGGAAATATCCTTCTTGTATACTCAAAGGGGATCATTCTACAGGAGAATTTTATTCTATCGCATTGACCAATAATTATCAACAAGCTGATACTGGAACCAAAATGATTCACCTTGGTAAAAACACAAAAAGTACAATCATTTCTAAAGGGATTTCTGCTGGGAAATCTCAGAATAGCTATAGAGGTTTAGTACAGGTGCATCCTCGCGCAACCAATGCTCGAAATTTTTCGCAGTGTGATTCCCTATTAATGGGGAATGATTGTGGTGCACACACTTTTCCTTACATAGAGGTGAGAAACAACTCTGCTCAAATCGAGCACGAAGCGACTACTAGTAAAATCGGTGAAGACCAAGTTTTTTATTGCAACCAAAGAGGAATTGATCCTGAAAAGGCAATTGCTTTGATTGTAAATGGTTTTAGTAAAGAAGTATTAAATAAGCTGCCCATGGAATTTGCCGTGGAAGCACAAAAATTATTAGAAATCTCATTAGAGGGATCCGTAGGATAAATCAAAAAGTATGATCACAATTGAAAACCTTCATGCTCAAGTAGAAGGCAAAAAAATATTAAATGGAATTGATCTTGATGTAAAGCCAGGAGAAGTTCACGCAATCATGGGACCAAATGGTTCTGGAAAAAGCACACTTTCTTCTGTAATTGCAGGTCACCATGACTATGAAGTAACAGAAGGTACGATGCTGTTAGAAGGCGAAGACCTCTCCGAGATGAGTGCAGAAGAGCGCGCTCACAAAGGAATTTTTCTTTCCTTTCAATACCCAGTGGAAATCCCTGGCGTAAGTGTTACCAACTTTATCAAAACAGCCATCAATGCAAATCGAAAAGCGCATGGATTAGAAAACATGCCGGCGAATGAAATGCTTAAAAAAATTAGAGAAAAATCAGCATTACTTGAAATTGATTCTCGTTTTCTTTCACGTTCTTTAAATGAAGGTTTTTCAGGAGGAGAGAAAAAAAGAAATGAAATTTTTCAGATGGCCATGCTAGAGCCAAAGCTTTCAATACTTGATGAAACCGACTCTGGATTAGACATTGATGCCTTAAAAATTGTCGCCAATGGCGTCAATAAATTAAGGAGTAAAGACAATGCAATTGTTGTAATCACTCACTATCAAAGACTATTAGAATATATCGTCCCTGATTTTGTACACGTCATTTTTGACGGTAAAATTGTGAAATCGGGAACTAAAGATTTGGCACTAGAATTAGAAGCCAAAGGATATGATTGGATAAAAGAATTGGCATAATCTCTATGGATTTTCAAGAAAAACTATTAGCATCACACATTGCGTTTGAAGAAGAAATTGATCTTACTGATCCCATTCATCAAGTGCGAATAGATTCCTTAAAGACTTTTGAGGAAAAAAGGTTTTCCTACAAAAAAAGATGAAGCTTGGAAATATACTTCTCTCAATACTTTAATTCGAAAGGATTATGCGTTGTTTCCAAAAGCGGAAACAAGCATAGATTTACAAAAGGTCAAGAAATATTTTCTTTATGAGATCGACACCTACAAGGTGGTTTTTATTGATGGTGTTTACAGCCCATTTCTTTCAAATACAACTCATGATGGATTGGATGTATGCTTAATGTCAGCGGCGCTTACAAAGGCAAAGTACAGAGATTTAATTAATACTTATTTTAATAAAATTGCCAACCAAGAGGACAGTCTCACTTCCTTAAACACCTCCTATACGCGAGAAGGAGCCTATGTTTATATTCCAAAAGGCACGGTGGCTGAAAAGCCAATTGAAATCATACATTTTTCTACAGGAGAAGAAAAATCACTTTGGTTGCAACCTAGGAATTTGATTGTTGTCGATCAAAATGCTCAGGTTCAAATTATAGAGCGCCATCAGAGCCTTAAGGAACACGATGTTGTTACCAACTCGGTTACTGAAATATATGCGCATCAGGATACCCTTCTTGATTATTACAAAATTCAGAATGATTTAACTTCTGCCGCTTTGATTGATAATACTTATATTTCTCAAGATAGAAACAGTAATGTTAAAGTACATACCTTTTCATTAGGCGGAAAATTGATTCGTAACAATCTCAATTTCCACCACAAAGGAGAGCATTGCGACTCGACGTTAAAAGGGATTACCATTCTTGAAGACAAACAACATGTCGATCACTTTACTTTAGTAGACCATTCTCAGCCCAATTGTGAAAGTCACCAAGATTACAAAGGCGTTTTTGCAGGAGAATCTAAAGGTGTTTTTAACGGAAAAATATTTGTTGATAGATTGGCACAAAAAACAAATGCTTTCCAGCAGAATAACAACATTCTTTTGGATGATAAAGCTACAGTAAACACTAAGCCTCAGCTCGAAATATTCGCTGACGATGTCAAATGTTCTCATGGATGTACTGTGGGCCAACTAGACAATGATGCTTTATTCTATTTACGTTCTCGAGGGATTCCTGAGAAAGAAGCCAAAGCTTTGATGACTTATGCTTTTGCAAATAATGTATTGGAGAGTGTAGAAATTCCAATTCTTAAAAAAAGGATTAACCTTTTGATTGCTAAAAAATTAGGAGTTAATTTAGGATTAGGTTTATAAATGATAGATGTAAAAAAAATAAGAAAAGACTTCCCCATTCTTGAGCGACAAGTAAATGGCTATCCTTTGGTTTATTTTGATAATGCAGCTACGTCTCAAACCCCAGTTCAAGTAATCGACACCATTGTTGATTATTATAAAAACTATAACGCAAATATCCACCGTGGGGTGCACAGCCTTAGTCAAGAAGCAACGGATGCATATGAAGCGGCCAGACAAAAAATCCAGTCTCATTTTAATGCCGCTCACCCTTATGAGATTATTTTCACCTCAGGAACAACCCACAGCATCAATATTATTGCCAGTGGATATTCTGAGCTATTAAAAGCAGGAGACGAACTTCTTGTTTCTGCTTTAGAACACCACTCAAATATTGTTCCTTGGCAAATGCTTTGCGAGCGAACGGGTGCAATTCTGAAAGTGATTCCAATGGATGAGCAAGGTGTTTTAATCCTTGACGAACTAGATAAATTACTTTCTGATAAAACCAAACTGGTTTTTGTAAATCATGTTTCCAATGCGTTGGGAACGGTCAATCCCATTGCTGAAATCATTGAAAAAGTACATGCAGTAGGTGCTGAGGTTTTAGTTGATGGTGCGCAAGCATCTCCACACATTCAAGCGGATGTTCAGTCCTTAAACGTCGATTATTATGTCACTTCTGCTCATAAACTGTGTGGCCCTACTGGAGTCGGTATGCTTTTCGGAAAACAAGTAGCATTGGAGAAACTACCACCCTATCAAGGAGGGGGAGAGATGATCGCTGAGGTTACTTTTGAAAAGACCACCTATGCCGGTTTGCCTCACAAATTTGAAGCAGGAACGCCAAACATTTCTGGTGTAATTGCTTTTGGAGCTGCCTTAGACTATATGAACAGTATTGGGATGGAAAATATAGCAGCCTATGAAGAAGAGTTACTGGTTCATGGAACCAAAGAACTTATGAAAATCCCGGGTTTAAAAATATATGGAGAGGCTGCTCATAAAACCGCAGTAATCTCTTTTAATGTTGGAGCGATTCATCCCTATGACATTGGAAGTATTCTAGACAAAATGGGGATCGCTGTCAGAACGGGACATCACTGCGCTCAACCGATAATGGATTTTTATAAAATCCCTGGAACAGTTCGAGCTTCCTTTTCTTTTTACAATACTTTCGAAGAAATTGATTTGATGGTTGTTGCCTTAAAAAAGGCGATTACCATGTTACAATAAATTATTAATTTTGATTATGGAGACGATTAAAGCAGTTCAAAACGATATTATAGAAGAGTTTTCAATGTTTGATGATTGGATGCAGCGGTATGAATACATGATCGAATTGGGAAAATCCTTACCCCTGATTGCTTCTAAATTTAAGAGCGACGATTACATCATTAAAGGATGTCAAAGTAAGGTTTGGGTGCATGCTGATCTTCAGGGAACAAAATTGATATTTACGGCTGACAGTGATGCCATCATAACCAAAGGAATTATTGCAATTTTAATTCGTGCTTATTCTAACCAACATCCAGACGAGATTTTAAATGCAAATAATGATTTCATTGATAAAATTGGATTAAAGGAACACCTTTCCCCCACAAGAGCGAATGGTTTGGTCTCGATGATAAAACAAATGAAAATGTATGCCTTGGCATTCAAAACACAATTAAACTAACATTAAAATTATGTCAGAAGAAACAATCAGTACGACTGAATTAGGGGATAAAATTTTGTTAGTACTTAAAACCATTTATGACCCTGAAATTCCAGTAGATATATATGAGTTAGGATTAATCTATGACGTTTTTGTTAACGAAGACTTTGATGTTAAAATATTAATGACTTTGACAACGCCCAATTGTCCTGTGGCCGAAACCTTACCCCGAGAAGTTGAGGAAAAGGTAAAATCACTCAATGAAGTCAAAGACGCTGAGGTTGAAATCACCTTCGATCCCCCTTGGACTAGAGAATTGATGAGTGAAGAGGCAAAATTAGAACTCGGATTTTTATAAAATGGCTGAGGATATTGTCAATAGAGTTGCTGAAAGTAAATTAATAACAATTGATCTTGAAGATTTTTATCCCAATGGGCAACGACATTTTTTTGACATAAGCCAGTGGCTAGATCAAGGGATTATTCTTAGAGAAAAAGATTTTAGACAGCAAGCCAAAAATCACAATTGGGAACAGTATCAGGACAGTTATGTTGCCATTGGATGTACTACTGACGCAATCCTTCCTGCATGGGCATCACTTTTAATCGCGACACACCTTAATCTCATTGCAAAAGATGTTTTTTTAGGAGATAAATCTGATTTAGAAAACCATATTTTCCTTAAAGTGATTGAAGATTTAGACGTTTCTTCTTTTGAAGGTAAGCCCATTATTGTTAAAGGATGTAGTGAAAAACAAATCCCCCAAAACGCTTATATTCAGTTGTTAGCAAAGCTGCAAGGGGTAGCCAAAAGTATTTTCTATGGGGAAGCCTGTTCTTCGGTTCCGCTTTGGAAAAAAAAGTAATCTAATCGTTAATTTCAAAAGGATTATTTTAGAGAATAATTTTAGCCATTGAAATCCAATAAGAAAGTTTTAATTTTTACTTATTACTGGCCTCCCTCCGGAGGATCGGGAGTTCAACGCTGGATGTATTTTGCCAAATATTTAAAAAAAATAGGCTTTAATAAAGGCGATAGAGCTTCCTATCCTGTTTGGGACGAAACCTTGTTGGAAGAAGTAGCAGACATTAGGGTAATCAAAACAACTACCCGCGAACCCTTGCGATGGTATTCTCTGCTTACTTCAGGAAACTCTCAAAAAGGATTGCCACAAGGAGAAGTAAAACGCCAGAGCTTGTTGGGAAAACTAGCCGCCTACATTCGCGGGAACTATTTTATCCCCGATGCTCGAAAAGGCTGGGTATCTTTTGCCGTAAAAGCAGCTCAAAAAGTATTAAAAGAAGAATCCATTTCCCATTTAATTTCGACGGGTCCTCCCCATTCTACACACTTGGTAGGACTTCAACTGAAAGCTCAATTTGACTTAAACTGGTGGGTCGATTTTCGTGATCCGTGGACAGAAATTTTTTATAGCAAGGATTTATATCGTTCTCAAAAAGCAATTCAAAAAGATGCGCTTTTGGAAAATAAAGTACTCCAAACTGCAGATGGCGTTTTGACCACTGTAGGTGGCGCACTTCACAATCAACTTAGCGTCAAAGCTCCGAATCAAAACTTTGTTTCTATACCCAACGGCTATGATGTCCAATTGATGCAAGAAGTTCAAGCAACAAAACCCAAGGAGGTATTCCATGTTGTTTACACGGGTTTATTGACCCAAAATCAAGCCTATGATTCGGTACTCCATGCTTTAAATAATATAGCCGATCAACAGGCTATCCGATTTTCTTTAGCCGGAAAGATCGCTCCAGAAATTATTTCAAACATTCGAGCTGCCCTTCCGAAAGTTGAGGTGGTTTATCAAGGTTATTTGTCCCATAAAGAAGCCATTGGTTTGATGAAAAGCGCGCATCTTTTGTTAAACTTTATTTTTACGGGGGCTCAAACTCAGATGATTTCTGGAAAATTACTAGAGTATATGGCGACTCATGTTCCTGTATTATCCATCGGTGATCCAAATTCAGAGGCAGGAAAATTTATTTCCAAGGGGTCTTTTGCCAAAATGTTGGATGCTAACGATCGAGATGGAATTCAAACATTTGTCAGTCAGCTTGCTGCTAAAAAAGAAACACTACGAAATGACTTTCCAAACATTGAATCTTGGAGTCGAGAAGTCTTGACCCAGCGACTGGTAAAGGAAGTGTTTTTGGAGACTAAGTATTGATAGTTTAATTCCCTTTTTTAGGACACCAACCCCAATAAGGTGTCCAGTAATATTCCGAGGAGGATACAACTAACAAAAAAGAGTGGTTTTGTTCTTTGAAAACATAATCCTAGACCAATACAAATTGAAACTAAAGTTCGTTTGTTCTAGTTTTCTATTATCAAAATAAAAGGAACAACAAATTATTTATAAAAACTATTTTTCTGTAAGTATACCCAGCTGGCATGTGGCATTAAGGATTTAACGGATTCACCCTCCTGTAGGATTTTTCTGATATTTTTTGAGGCAAAGTCCAATTTTGGAGCATTGACCAACTGTATTTTCTCATGATGTAGCAAGTTCTCTGGAAATCCAATTTCATGCGTTCTCGGGTAGACATATATTTGAACGAGATCTAAAATCCGTCGGTATTCTTTCCACTGATCAAAATGAATCAGATTATCTTCTCCCATAAGTAACACAAATTGATCATTGGGATGGTTTTCATAAAAATATTCTAAAGTGTCAATCGTATAATTTGGGGTAGGAAGTAAAAACTCAACATCAATTACTTTTAAACGGGATTGATTCTCCATAGCAAGGCGAACCATTTCCAATCGATGCTGGCCCTCTAGCAAGACTTCATTCACTTTAAAAGGATTTTGCGGGCTAACTACAAACCAAACTTCATCGAGAGATGTCTGCTGTGAAAAATAATTTCCCAAGCTGAGATGTCCTTTATGGATTGGATTAAACGACCCAAAATAAAGCCCAATTTTTTTCATTAGGATTTTAAAAAGTGCTCTGCTTTTTCACAAACCTCCTTGATTGCCAAATCCAAATCATTGTTAATGACAATACTGTCAAATTTCGGAGCAGCATTAAGTTCTTTTTCTGCCTTTGCAACACGCTCTTGTATTTCGGCTTCACTCTCAGTACCTCTCGAACGCAATCGCTCTTCCAATACTGCTTTATTGGGTGGCTGAATAAAAAGAGCCAGTGTTTCCTGCGGATATTGGGATTTGATGTTCAATCCTCCCATCACGTCAATGTCAAAAATCACATGCTTTCCTGCCTCCCAATTTCTTTCTATTTCAGATTTAAGGGTGCCATAATATTGATCGGCATAGACTTCTTCAAATTCAACAAACTCTTCCCGATCAATCTTATTTTTAAAGTCTTCTGAGCCTAAGAAATAATAATCCTTTCCGTCAACCTCGCCCGCTCTGGGTTTTCTAGAAGTAGTGGAAATGGAAAAAGATAGGGGTAGGTTTTTTTGCAAAAGCGCCTTAACAAGTGTTGTTTTACCACTTCCAGAAGGGGCCGAAAAAACAATCAGTTTTCCTTTTTTCAATTATAAAACGTTGAGTAATTGTTCTTTTATTTTTTCCAATTCATCTTTCATCTGCACCACAACTTTTTGAAGTGCGACATGGTTGGCTTTTGATCCAATGGTGTTGATTTCTCGACCCATTTCTTGAGCTATGAAACCTAACTTCTTACCACTCGAAACAGAAGCATCAAGCGTTTCTTTAAAGTAATCGATATGTGTTTTCAATCGAACTTTTTCCTCCGTAATGTCATACTTTTCAAGATAGTATATCAACTCTTGTTCAAAGCGATTTTGGTCGATTTCTACTTTCAAGTCATTTAAATTATCCTTGAGTCTATCACTCACTTTTTGAGTTCTTTCGGGATCAATTTCCTCGGCTTCAGCCAATAAATTTCTCAGTGCTTCTAAGCGTTTTAAGAATTCAATTTCAAGAGTTTTCCCTTCGTCAAGACGGTGCGAGTTTAGATGCTTCACAGCGACATTCAACAAATCTTTAATAGCAATCACCTCCAAATCATTCAGATCTTCAAGGTCAGTTTTTAAGACATCTGGAAGTCGCATGGCAACTTTTAAAAGCTCGAACCGATTTCCCTCTTGTATCTGACTGAGCTGGTCAATGTATTGATTAACAGTATTGACGTTAATCGTCTTTGCATTGGACAGGTTTGTATTTTCAATATGTAATGACAGGTCCACCTTCCCTCTTACGAGGGCTTCTCCTATCGTCTTTTTTAATTGATTTTCAATCTCTTTAAGATGATAAGGAAGCCTTGTATTAAGGTCTAAACTTTTACTGTTTAAAGACCTTAATACTACAGAAATATTTTTATTGTCGAATTGCTTTTCGGCTTTTCCGAAGCCAGTCATTGATTGAATCATGTGTGTTTAAAGTTCTCTAATTTTAATATTTCTATAAGAAACCACATCTCCATGATCTTGAAGACCAATTTTTCCAGTTTTGAATTTAGCAAAGTATTCCCAGTCAGAAAATTTTGAATTGGCAACTAAGTTGTCCCAACCCTCACCAGAAACAGGAAAGGTAACGATCTCAACACCGTTTTGAGTAACACTTCCTTGGTTGGTTTTGTGATTGATCATCACAACAATATGATTCCATTCTCCGGCAACTTTACAAACATCCTTAGTCGGTTGTACCATATCGTATAAGGCACCCGCTTGGTGAAATTTAGGATTGGCCAAAGCATCAGGGTGACGCTCGTTGTCCAAGACCTGGATTTCTGGACCAGTTGAATAAGGTTTTCCATAAGCTTCTCCTTCATTAACCGCCCAAAAGATTCCACTGTTTCCTCCTTCTGAAATGTTCCACTCTAGAGAAAGCTCAAAACTGGTAAACTCCTTGTTAGTAACGATATCATCATTTTCTTTTTTACTTGATTTAAGCGCTGGGTCGAAAACCATTGCACCATCGACAATTGACCAAGCAGCACTCATCACCGTGCTATTGTATTTGTGCCATCCGTCAAAAGATTTGCCGTCAAAAAGGCTTGTCCATTCTGGTATCGCTTCCACTATTGGAGCTTCAATAAAATCAACTGATTTTTTCTTTGGTGCCTGCTTGCAAGCGAATAATAATGCAACTGTACTGATTAATAATAACTTTTTCATTTAATTAGTTTTTAAAGGTTTAATATTTTTTTAAGGTGTTTTTCATCAATTTCAGAACCTGCAAAATCATCGAAAGTTTTTTGAGTAGCTTCAATAATATGCGACTGAATGAAAGGCGCTCCTTCGCGGGCTCCTTGTTCGGGACTTTTTATACAGCACTCCCATTCCATCACTGCCCAAACATCACATCCATATTCTGTGAGTTTCGTAAAAATACTTTTAAAGTCAATCTGACCATCGCCCAGTGATCGATATCTTCCAGCGCGATCAATCCAATCTCCATAACCTCCAAAAGCTCCTTTCTTTCCATTTGGTCGGAACTCAGAATCTTTTACGTGAAAGGATTTTATGAATTCGTGATAGTGATCGATATATTCTAGATAATCTAATTGTTGTAATACAAAATGACTGGGGTCATAAAGGATGTTTACACGTTTGTGATTTCCAGTTTCTTTTAAAAATTCAAAAGTCACCCCATCATGGGTTCTCTCCTGGGTGAATTTCATAACAAACATCTACTCCGTTTTCATCAAAAGTGTCTAGTATGGGCAACCATCTTTTTGCCAATTCTTTAAATCCCATTTCAACCAAACCCACAGGCCTTTGAGGCCAAGGATGCCAAGTGTGCCAGAGTAGTGCCCCCGAAAACGTTGCATGTGCATTCAGACCTAATCGGCGAGAAGCAATCGCTGCATTTTTTAAGGTTTTAATGGCCCATTCGGTTCTGGCTTTAGGATTGTTTTTATAAGCATCAGGCGCAAAATTATCAAACATCAAATCATAGGCTGGGTGAACAGCAACCAACTGACCTTGAAGGTGGGTTGACAGTTCTGTGATTTCAAGTCCATAGGAATTGACTTTACCTTTGAGTTCATCACAATAAGTTTGACTTTCAGCGGCCTTGTCTAGGTCAATAAGAAAGGTTTCCCATGTTGGAATTTGAATTCCTTTATATCCTAGATCGGCAGCCCATTTGCACATACCATCAAGGGTGTTGAAAGGAGCTTCTTTGTCGACAAACTGCGCTAAAAAAACCGCTGGCCCTTTTATTGTTTTCATTGATTTTCCATGCTGACCCATACGTTTCCATTTTTATTTGATTCAACAACTTTTTCGATAAATAGCATTCCACGGACACCATCTTTCATGGTTGGAAATTCTCCATCATAAAAATCTTCTCCTCGAATCGCCTTGGCGACTCCTTTGTAAATATTACCCATAGCATCAAAAATTCCTTCGGGGTGTCCACCAGGCAATTTTGTTCCGTCAGCTCCAATCTCAGAGACATATGCGTTTCCAGGCTTGATTACCCTTCTTGGCTCGTCATCCTTTAAATGGTACAAGTAATTTGGGTTTTCTTGCTCCCATCTGAAAGCGCCTTTTTTACCGTAAATGGCGACTGTGATGTTATTTTCATCTCCAGTAGCGATTTGACTTGCACGAAGGACTCCTTTAAATTTATCAGAAAAACGAATTAAAACTGTTCCATCTATGTCTAAAGTATTGTCTTCATACAAATTATTTAAATCAGAAAGCAATGATTTGATTTCCATTCCAGTAAGATATTCGGCCATTTGAAAAGCGTGTGTTCCTATGTCTCCCATACAAGAACTGATTCCTGCTTTTTTGGGATCTAATCTCCAGACAGTTTTACGCATCTCAGGATCGTGAATTACCAGGATTGATCCAGCCTTGGTAATATTGAACATCTATTTTATGTATTTCTCCCAACTCTCCAGCCGCAATCATATGTTTCATATGACGAACCAACGGATAGCCCGTATAGGTGTAGGTGACAGCAAAAATGGCGTTGTACTTTTTCTGAAGTGACTCGAGTTCTTTAGCTTCCTCATAGGAAGTAGTCAAAGGCTTTTCGCAAATAACATTAAAACCATTTTCCAAAAGCTTTTTAGCCATAGTGAAATGCAAAAAATTGGAGTTAGAACAGAAACAACTTCTATTCGCTCATCCGAAGGCTTACTCATTTCAGCTTCAATAAATTGATTAAAATTTTTGTAAACACGATCAGTATTTATCCCAATATGTTTAGCGAATTTTATATTTTCCTCATAGTCGGGATTAAAAACACCCCCCACAATTTCATAACGATCAAACATGTAGGAAGCCACACGATGTAATATCCCGATTAGGGAATCGCCCCCCCCTCCAAGAATACCAAGTCTAATTTTATTCATATTTATTTTTTAGCTATCTCTAAATTTATTTAAAATATGATTTTTTTTTGAACCAAAGTCACTAAAGACCCCTAAGTTGCATTCAGAAGAGTAGGTTACATTAACTTTAAAAGTAAATCCCGTGTCGCCAATATTCCTTCTTCTTCACTGAGGCGGCTTCCTTCATATTCTATTCCGATGTACTGGTCATATCCATTACTTTTGACAATAGAAATCAACCTTTGATAATCCAAAGTAGTTTCATTTCCTTCACCATCAAAGTCATATGATTTGGCACTAACCGCAAATGCTTTGGGCATCATTTCGGCGACTCCTTTGTAATTGTCATAAGATTCAATGCATGGGGCATCCCAAAGTTCATTATTTTCTCGTTTTAAACAAAAATTTCCAAAATCAGGAAGCGTGCCACAGTTTTTCATATTTACTTCATTGATGAGTTCCATTAAAAGGGCTGCATTGGAAGATAAATAACCATGATTTTCTACGATAATATTTACATTCAATGGAAGTGCATATTCAGACAGTTTAATTAGACTGAGTTTAGAATAACTTTTCCAAAGCTCAGGATCAGTCTCGCCAAACAAGTTGATTCTGATTGAATGGCAACCCATCGCTGCCGCTGCATTGATCCATTTTTTATGATTTTCTATTGCAATTAGCCTCTCCTCTTCGTTTTGAGTTGCTAAATTCCCTTCCTCATCAACCATAATCAAAATATTTTTCAATCCAAATTTAGCCGAAAGCTCATTATTTTTTTGAATAAATATTTTGATCGCTGCCTCTGGATCATCACTTTTGGTGACATCAGTATATAACTGACTTACATACTCCAAGCCTTCAAAACCCCATTTGCTTGCCAAAGACGCAAATTCATAAGGGGAAATCTTATCTTCTCTGATCATCTTATTGATTGACCATTGTGCCAAAGATATTTTATAGGCTGGTGCTTCAACTTCAGTTGTCTTTTTAGCCGATATATTTTTACAAGAACTCAGGCTAAACAAAATTACTCCAACTCCAACTCCAATCGAAAGAACTGTTGTCAGTCTAATTTTTTTAATCATAATGTTTTTTTTAAATTAAAAAGACAAAGTACGATAAAAAATATATACTTTTATTTCGCAAAAAATACAATAAATTGATTTATGGAAAACACATACGATGCAATTGTCGTTGGGACAGGCATAAGTGGTGGCTGGGCAGCAAAAGAACTTTGTGAGAAGGGTCTTAAAACATTGGTGCTAGAAAGAGGAAGAATGCTCAAGCATGTTGAGGACTATACAACCGCACATAAAGATCCCTGGGATTATAAAGCAGGGGATAAGATTACCAAAGAAATTCGCAAGAAGCAACCCAAACAAAGTCGAACGAACTATGTCAACACTGAGTCATCATCACATTTATTTGTTGATGACAATGAGCATCCTTATAATGAGGTAAAAAGATTTGATTGGATTCGAGGCTATCACCTTGGCGGTAGATCGCTCATGTGGGGAAGACAAAGTTATCGTTTGAGTGATTTTGATTTTGGAGCAAATGCAAAAGATGGTGTCGCTGTGGATTGGCCCATTAGATATAAAGACTTATCTCCCTGGTATGATTATGTTGAAGAATATGTGGGAATAAGCGGAGAAAAGCTAGGTCTACCACAATTGCCAGATGGTAAATTTCTAAAACCGATGGAGATGAATTGTGTTGAAAATTCATTTAAAAACTCCATTGCAGAAAAATATGATGATCGAGTGATTACCATGGGCCGAGTTGCTAATATTACTGAGGGAACAAAACCTGGATTAGGAAGAATGACATGCCAATACCGGAACCGATGCAGAAGAGGGTGTCCGTTTGGAGCATATTTCAGTAGCAACTCATCCACGCTCCCTGCTGCAGAGGCAACAGGAAATATGACGTTAAGAACGAATTCTGTTGTTTACGAAGTGATGTATGATGTTGATAATAAAAGAGCTACAGGGGTTAAAGTAATTGATTCTGAAACGAATCAAACCTATGAGTTTAAAGCCAAAGTAATTTTCTTGTGTGCCTCGACAATTGCCTCAACATCAATATTAATGCAATCGACCTCTGATCGTTTTCCTAATGGAATGGGGAATGATTCTGGAGAGTTGGGACATAATTTGATGGACCATCACTTTCGTTTGGGTGCTTCTGCAACCTATGATGGTTTTAAAGATAAATACTATACTGGAAGAAGACCCAATGGAATATACATCCCTAGATTTAGAAACCTGGGAGGAAGTACCAACCAAAAAGAATTCATAAGAGGTTATGGTTATCAAGGAGGTGCAAGTAGATCGGACTGGAGTGAGAATATCAAAGAAATGGCTTATGGTGCTGATTTGAAAAAAACAATAATGGAGCCTGGAGACTGGAAGATGGGCATGACTGGTTTTGGCGAAACACTCCCTTATCATGAGAATAAAATGTATTTAGATAATGAGAAGAAAGACAAATGGGGCTTACCTACTGTCACTTTTGATGCAGAATTTAAGGAAAACGAATTCGCAATGCGTAAAGACATAAAACAGCAAGCCGCTGAAATGTTGGAAGCTGCAGGATTTAAAAATGTTAATGAATTTGATAAAGGATCTACCCTTGGTTTAGGAATTCACGAAATGGGTACAGCCAGAATGGGGCACGATCCCAAAACATCTGTATTAAACAGAAATAATCAACTTCATACTGTTCCCAATGTATATGTTACCGATGGGGCGGCAATGACCTCGGCTGGAAATCAAAATCCTTCCCTGACCTATATGGCTTTGACTGCCAGGGCTGCAAACCATGCTGTTGAAGAATTAAAAAAAATGAATATTTAATCAATTAAAGATGAATAGAAGAAAAGCTTTAAAAAATATTGGAATGGGATTTGGCGCTATAACTGCCACACCCGCAGTTGTTGGTCTTTTTCAAAGTTGTCAGACTGCTGCTCCTAATTGGAAGCCAATTCATTTTACGCAAGACCAGTTTGGTGTCGTTTCAAAACTAATGGACATTATCATTCCAACTACAGATATTCCAGGAGCAATCGAATTGAAACTCCCAGAATTTTTAGATGGTTATGTGGATGCAATAATCAATACGAAAGGTCAAGAATCTTTGATTTTAGGACTGAATCAATACATTGCTATAGCTCTTGAGGAAAAGGGAGATGATGATGCAGGTGATCTAACCTCCGAGGAACTTGAAGTGCCATTATCAAAGTACCTTCGAGGGGATGAAGTGCAACAAAAAAATTGGTCAAAAGCAGTTTCGGCCTATAAAGCAGCTGTGAAAAAGGACAGTGCTGCCTCCATTCCAAAAGAAGCGTTGGCCTATGAGTTTGCTGTTCAACTTAGGTCAATGACCATCACCGCGTTTAAAACCAACGAGTACATTGGTGAAAACATATTGGCCTATGTGCCGATACCAGGGCAACAAAAAGGTTGTGTTGATTTAATGGAAGCTACAGGAGGAAAAGCCTATTCTTTATAGACTTCTAAAATATTCTGCAATAGCTCGAGTCTCGTCTTCTGTTAAATTTTGATTTAACATCATGACGTTATTGTATTCTTTAAGCAATGATATTGCAGTAGGATCTTTTTGCAACATTTCTGTAGGGTTTAGAATCATATTCATAACCCATGCTGGATTTCTACGTTCATAAATCCCTTTCATTGCAGGTCCGATGAGTTTTCTTTCTGCCATGTGACAAGCCGTACATTTTTGTTTAAATGCTGCCGCACCTGTTTCAACAAGTTTATCATCTATTTTAGCATCAAATTTCATTGAGCTTATGGGGCCAATACCTTTATTGGAAAGATCAATTGCAGTTTTTCCAGCAGCAATATTTTTAACAGGAGCTTCTTTTTGAGTTCTGTTGTATTCAAATCCTTTTTTCTTTTCAGTTTTTGAGCCACAGCTAATCAAAAGTATTGAAGTGAACAGAATAAAGAGCAATTTTCTCATAAGTGATTTTAAATTTCAAAAATAGAAAAGAAAATTAGATTCACAATTAAGGTTTAAATATATTTTAATAGAATAATAAAAATTAAATTTTGAGTCTCTTATCTTAAGGAAGGTTTTTTCGAAACCAGAAAAACCCCAGATAAAGTCAAAATACAGGCGACAATTTTTATTGTATCAATAAAGTCATTCCCTGAAGCAACCGCATAGGAAATCGCGATGAGGGGTTGCGCATAGGCAAAAACACCAAAAGTTGAAGCTTGTAAAGTTTTTAGGGCATAAAAAGAAAGAAGATAAGTCATGAAGGTTGTCCCGACAATTACAAATCCAATTCTCCAAATGGCATCAAAAGGAAGGCTGGGGAAATCGATTTCATTAAACTCGCTAATGGAAAGCGGAAATGTGATAATGAATCCCGAAAGAAACATCCACTTCATGATGGTGACAGTGCTGTATTTTTGGGTTAAGGGCTTAATTACAATTACATAGGCAGCATAAAAACTAGAGTTCACCATGAATAGAATATTTCCCAGTACGATATTTGGCGCGTTTGGGGTATTCTCTTTCACTGATATCACTAATAAGAGGGCGCCTAGAAAGCCTAATAAAACTCCGTATACTTTTCTCTTACTTATTTTTTCACCGAGAAATATGTAAGAAAGCACCAATATCATAATCGGGACAAGGGTGGCGAAAATCCCACTGTTTACTGGAGTTGAAAGCTGAAGGCCTTTGAAGAAGGACAACATGTTAATGCACATTCCCAAGAGCGATCCAATAAATATTTTCATGAAATCTCCCCGATCAATTTTTTCTTTTTTCAAGAATAAACTGATCAGCCAAAAAAGGATTGCCGCTCCAGAAAGGCGCATGAAAACAAATCCAAACGCACCAACATAATGCGGCATGATTACTTTCGCAACGGTATGGTTTAAACCATAAATAGTGGCGGTACCCGTAGCGGCCAAAAGCGCCCAAAATCTACTGCTCATTGATCCAGTTTCTAGCTTGTTCAACCGTATTTTTACTGTTACCAATAAAATATTTATTTTTGTAAACCAATACAGGGCGTTTTAAAAAAGTATAATGATCTAGTAAAAGATCGCGATAATCATCTTCGGTTAATTCTTTGTCCTTGAGGTGAGGTTGCTTTAACAGCTGCGCCCTTTTGTTTATTAAAGACTCATAGCTTCCCGCAGCTTCGTATAATCGTGATAATTGTTCGGAGTTAAGCGGGTGTTTTTTGATATCAATAAGCGCTATTTCATGGGGGAGATTTAACTCTTTTTGTATTCTTTTACAAGTATCACAACTGCTTAAATAGAGAAAAAAATTCATTTTAATTGATTGACATTACAAAGTAATATCATTTTTATTTAATTGAAGACAAATTACTTTAAAATCCAATACCTTTGTAGTACTTATAAAAACTCGTTTTGATGAAGAAGAAGCTTAGATTTAATAGCGCGACAATACACGGAGGTCAAACTCCTGATCCTGCATATGGAGCAGTAATGCCTCCCATTTATCAAACCTCTACCTATGCACAAAGCAGCCCAGGAGATCATAAAGGTTTTGAATACAGCCGAACGCACAACCCCACACGGTCAGCTTTGGAGCGATCAATAGCCAGTATTGAAAATGGTCAACATGGCTTGACTTATGCCTCAGGACTTGCCGCTATGGATGCAGTAATGAAGCTATTTAGCCCTGGGGATGAGGTTATCTCTACAAATGATTTATACGGAGGCTCTTATCGTCTTTTCACTAAAATATTTGAGAATTACGGACTAAAATTCCATTTTGTAGACATGCAAGATCCAAACCATGTTGCAGAATATGTAAATAAAAACACAAAACTTATTTGGGTAGAAACTCCAACCAATCCGATGATGAATATCATCGATATCAAAGGAATGGCTGCCCTAGCAAAGTTAAAGAATGTTCTTTTAGCGGTGGACAATACATTCGCTTCTCCTTATCTTCAACAACCACTAGATTTGGGAGCCGATATTGTAATGCATTCTGCAACAAAATATTGCAGGTCACAGTGATGTGGTTCTTGGATTGTTGGTCGTAAACGATGATGAATTACAAGAAAAACTTGCCTTTATACAGAATGCCAGTGGAGCGATTCCAGGACCGATGGATAGTTTTTTAACCCTTAGGGGAATCAAGACTTTACACGTCAGAATGCAAAGACATTCTGAAAATGGAGCTGCAATTGCCAACTATTTAAACCAACATTCTAAAATTGAAAAAGTATATTGGCCAGGTTTTGAATCCCATCCAAACCATCAAATTGCTAAAGACCAAATGAATGATTTTGGTGGGATGATTTCCTTTGTTCCTAAAGGAGGCGACCGTGCTACTGCAATAAAAATTGTTGAAAAAATGGAAGTTTTCACGCTTGCCGAATCCTTAGGTGGTGTGGAGAGTTTGGCTGGGCATCCTGCCAGTATGACGCATGCTTCTATTCCAAAAGAGGAACGAGAAAAAAGTGGTGTTGTTGACGGATTAATTAGATTAAGTGTCGGAATTGAGGATGCGCAGGACTTGATTGAAGACCTAGAACAAGCCATCGGGTAATAATTTCCAGACGTGTTAAAAATGGAACTCCAAAATAACAAAAAAATATATTTTTCTTCTGACAATCACTTGGGAGCGCCCAACAATGAGGAAAGTCGCTTAAGAGAGAAAAAATTTATTTCATTGGTTAGAGCATGTCCGAAAAGATGCTCAAGCAATTTATTTATTAGGAGATCTTTTTGATTTTTGGTTTGAATACAAAACAGTAGTCCCAAAAGGCTTTGTCAGGGTTTTCAGTAAGCTTGCTGAAATTGTAGATTCAGGAATCCCGATTGTTTTTTTTGTGGGAAATCACGACATGTGGATGGACGATTATTTCCAAAAAGAATTGGGCATAACAGTACACTTCAAACCCATCGAGTTAACCATAGATAAAACCTCTTTTTTTATTGGACATGGAGACGGTTTGGGACCTGGAGATAAAGGGTACAAAAGAATGAAAAGAGTATTTACGAATTCTTTTGCAAAAAGGCTTTACCGGTGGATACATCCTGATTTGGGGATGCGTCTTGGAAAACGACTTTCCATTAAAAATAAACTCATTACAAAAAAAGAAGATATTAAGTTTTTAGTGGAGGAAAAAGAATGGTTGGTAATCTATAGTAGGAGAAAGCTCAAAGAAAAGCATTTCGACTATTTTATTTTTGGTCACCGCCATTTACCTTTAGAAATCGAATTAGAAAAAAACTCAAAATATATAAATCTTGGCGATTGGATTACTTACTTTACCTATGGAGTTTTCGATGGCAATTCAGTGGAACTAAAAACTTGGAAAAACAACTAATTCTATGATTGAAGAAAAATCTTTTGAGTTAGAAAAAACAGTCTTAGTAGGAATTATAAACAGTAGTCAAGACGAGGTTAAATCAAAAGAATACTTAGACGAACTGGAGTTTTTGGTTCACACCGCGGGCGGCGAAGTATTAAAAAGATTTGTTCAAAAAATGCAATCCTCCAACCCCAAAACGTTTATTGGGTCGGGTAAAATTAGAGATGTAGAAGCTTATGGTGATGAAAACGAAATCACGACAGTCGTTTTTGATGACGAACTGACCCCAGCCCAACAAGGAAACATCGAAAAAATATTACGATGCAAGGTTCTTGATCGTACCGGTCTTATCCTAGATATTTTTGCTCAAAGAGCCCAAACTAGCTATGCCAGAACACAGGTTGAGTTGGCGCAATACCAGTATTTACTTCCTCGCCTCAAGGGACTTTGGACGCACCTTGAAAGACAAAAAGGAGGAATTGGAATGCGAGGACCTGGAGAAACTGAAATTGAGACTGATAGAAGAATTGTTCGGGATAAGATTACATTATTAAAAAAGAAATTGGTCACCATTGACCGTCAAATGTCAACTCAAAGAGGAAACCGAGGCGCCTTGGTTCGGGTAGCTTTGGTGGGGTATACTAATGTTGGAAAATCTACCTTAATGAATGTCATCGCTAAGAGTGATGTCTTTGCAGAAAACAAACTTTTTGCGACGCTAGACACCACCGTTAGAAAAGTTGTCATTGGAAATCTCCCTTTTCTTTTGAGTGACACCGTTGGGTTTATCCGCAAACTTCCCACCCAATTGGTGGAATCTTTTAAAGGCACTTTGGATGAGGTTAAGGAAGCTGACCTACTCCTTCATGTAGTGGACATTTCGCACCCTAATTTTGAAGAGCATATTGAGTCAGTAAATCAGATTTTGAGTGAACATTAAAAGTTTTGATAAACCTACGTTGATGGTTTTCAATAAGATTGACGCTTATAATGCTGCTCCTTGGGATGATGCAGAATTGATAGAACAACGCTCTGAAAAACACTATTCTCTAGAAGAGTGGCAAAAAACTTGGATGCATAAGGTTAATGGAAATGCTGTTTTTATTTCCGCTTTAAGCAAAGAAAATCTTGAACAGTTTAGGAAACGAGTTTATGCCGATATTCGGGACATTCACGTTACCCGATTCCCCTACAACCAGTTCCTCTATCCCGAAGGATTGGACGAGATGCAATAGATTCTTTCTTGAAAATTATTTTTTATCAACCACTGCCTAACAAATTCTTTAGATAACTTTTAATTTAAAAATGTAAGTTCTATTCCCACACTATTTTTATATTTTTTAATACATTGTATGAATATCAAATAAACCTTGTTTTAATTAATCAAAAAATGAAAAAGATAATTCTCCTTATCGCTATTTATTTGGTTTCAAACGGAATAAATGCGCAACAGAAAAAGATTTGGGATGAAACCAAAGAAGAAAAAACGGAACGCCTTGCCTGGTGGACTAACGATCGTTTTGGAATGTTTATTCATTGGGGATCTTATTCTTTAGCGAGCAGACACGAATGGGTTAAGAAACACGAAGTAATTGATGATGTAACCTATAAGAAGTACTTTGATAATTTCAATCCAGATTTATACAATCCCAGAGAATGGGCAAAATTGGCCAAAGCTGCCGGAATGAAGTATGCGGTAATCACAACTAAACACCATGAAGGTTTTACCTTGTTTGATTCTGATTTCACAGAATATAATGTAACAAACACTCCTTATGGAAAAGATGCTCTCAAAGAATGGGTCGATGCTTTTAGAGAAGAAGGTTTGAAAATCGGGTTTTATTATTCATTGATTGATTGGCATCATCCCGAATATACAATCGACAGGGTTCACCCCTTAAAGCCAAAAAACAAAGAAGATTATAAGGCGCTAAATAAAGAAAGGGACATGTCCGTTTATCGAGAATACTTGATGAACCAGGTGACGGAAATATTGACCAATTATGGAAAGGTTGACATGTTATGGTTAGACTATTCCTTTCCCGATTATGTAAAGTCAAGTTTACGCAGATTTGTTCAATTAAACTCATAAAAAAGGTTCGAAAGCTTCAGCCTGAGATCATCGTAAACGACAGACTTGATTTAAAAGAATATTGGGGTGGATGGGATTTCACAACGCCTGAACAGTTTAAAGTCAAAGAATGGCCCACCTTCGAAGGAGAAAAAATCCCTTGGGAAACTTGTCAAACTTTTAGTGGTTCTTGGGGGTATTATCGAGATGAACTTAAATGGAAGGACAACAAACAATTGTTGGTTTTGTTGATAGAATCGGTAAGTAAAGGAGGTAATCTTTTGCTGAATGTAGGCCCTACTGGAAGAGGGACCATCGACTATCGCGCAGAAAATGCATTATCTGAAATTGGCGACTGGATGAGGTTCAATAATAGGGCCATTTACGGTTGTACTCAGGCGCCTGAAGCTTTTGAGGTTCCAGACAATTCATTGCTGACTTATAATCCTGAGACAAACAGGCTCTACATTCATTTGCTAGATTATCCGCTTCAGAATTTCACCTTGAAAGGAATGAAAGGAAAAATTAAATATATACAGTTCTTACATGATGCTTCAGAAATAAAAATCTCAAATCCAGTGGGACATTGGATTAAGGAGGAAGTGGCTGAAGGAGATGTAAATTTAGTTTTACCGGTTACCAAGCCTCCAGTTGAAGTGCCTGTAATAGAGGTGTTTTTAAAATAAATTGATTTTAAACATTGGGTTGAAGTAAATGATCGGAATATCCTCTTAAAATCCCTGGAGGAATTTCCTATCAAGATTTAAATGCATTATTAGATAATGCAATGTATGGAAATTATAAATTTTTGTATTTATCTCCTGAAAGGTTGCAGCAAGAATTAGTGCAGAATTGCATCAAGCAAATGAATGTAAATTTAATCGCGATTGATGAGGCACATTGTATTTCTCAATGGGGAAACGATTTTAGGCCAGCTTATAAAAACTGCAACATCCTAAGAACATTTTTTCCATTAGTGCCTATGATCGCTTTAACTGCCTCTGCGACGCCAGAAGTAGTAGCGGATACTGTTCTCCAATTAAAATTAGATTTGGATTAACCAAACATATACCAAACCTTACGATAGTTGGGGAACAATTGTGTTAAATAAATCTATAAATAGAGTTTCATTTTAAACACCTAATGTTTATGGCATTCGGTGACCCTGACTGGCTACCAAAAGAGAAAACCAATCAATTTCATCCAAAACAATATCAACAGCTCTTAAAGATTTTTTAATTCTTTCCACTTTTGTTGTCCCAATGACAGGATGAATGCCAGCAGGATGCCGCATCAGCCAGGCTAAAATCAACTCATCCTCATCGGCATCATATTTCTTTAGAAGTGGCTTCAAGGCATTTTCGATCCGCTGTTGTGCTTCGTCTTTTTCTTTAAAATAGTTACCCAAAGGTGCCCACGCCATGGTTTGAATATTTTTATTAATCATATGATCTAAGGTGCCATCAAACATTGTGACCTTAATGGGTCAAAGAACATTCGATCTGATTAAAAATAATGGGAGCGGTTTCTTGTATTAAATCAATTTGCGAAGGAGTAAAGTTAGAGACGCCGTAGTTTTTGATTTTACCTTCCGTTTTTAGCTGATCAATCGCTAAATTAATTTCACTCCCTTGCATTAAAGGACTTGGGCGATGCAATAAAAGCAGATCTAGGTAATCTGTTTTTAAATTTAGCAGCGAACGTTCAACTTGATTTATTATATAAGATTTGGAGTAAGAATAATAATTCAGCAGTATGGGGTTAAAGTCACTTGGGCATTGAATTCCGCATTTTGAAATGAAAAACAATTCTTCTCTTGCTATTTTTGTTTGAGCATATGCTTTTCCAAAAGCTGTTTCAGTAGTATAGTCTCCATAAATATCGGCATGATCAAAAGTGTTAATTCCCAGAGAAAGCCCAGTTTCAATGAGGTTTGCCATTTCTAGAGTATTTAAATTATTTCCCCAGACCCCCCAATTCATGGTGCCGGATATTATTTTTGAAACTTTTGTCATTTTTCTTAAATTAGTTGTTCTAAATTAAGTAGATTTTAAAGCCTATTAAACTTTGATTAAAATCAATTTTTAACCAATTATTAACAACGTAAAGAGAAAATATTGCTGAATTTTACTGCCCTAAATTATATGACTTAATATAAACAACATGGAAGAAACAATGAACAAGAATGTCGATATTAGAGCCATCAACGAAAAAATCGAAAAAGAAAGTGCCTTTGTTGACTTATTAACACTAGAAATGAATAAGGTCATTATCGGCCAAAAACACATGGTCGAGAGACTATTGATAGGATTGCTGGGAAGAGGTCACATCCTTCTGGAAGGAGTCCCTGGTCTTGCAAAGACACTGGCGATTAACACACTCAGTCAATCGGTAAAAGGAGCCTTTAGCCGAATTCAGTTTACTCCTGATTTGCTTCCCGCAGATGTTGTTGGGACCATGATTTATAACATCAAGGAAAACGATTTTACATTTCTAAAAGGACCTGTTTTTGCCAATTTTGTTTTGGCGGATGAGATCAACCGTGCCCCTGCGAAAGTACAGTCTGCTCTTTTAGAAGCGATGCAAGAGAAGCAGGTTACGATTGGAGATACAACTTTTAAGCTGCCTTCCCCGTTTTTAGTAATGGCGACGCAAAACCCTGTTGAGCAAGAAGGTACCTACCCGCTTCCAGAAGCACAAGTGGATCGATTCATGCTTAAAACGGTAATTGATTACCCTAAAATTGAAGAAGAGCAATTAATTGTAAGATCTAATTTAAATAATACCCAGCAAAAAGTGAACCCCGTGGTTACGACAAAGCAAATTCAAACGGCTCAAACTACGGTAAGGGAAGTATATATGGATGAAAAAATTGAGAAATATATTCTTGATTTGGTGTTTGCCACACGTTATCCTGAAAACTATTCATTGGCAAAAATCAAACCATTAATCAGCTTTGGAGCTTCACCCAGAGGGAGTATTAACCTCGCCACCGCAGCCAAATGTCATGCTTTCCTTAAGCATCGAGGTTATGTTATCCCCGAGGATGTACGCGCCATTATTTATGACGTATTGCGTCATCGAATAGGGCTAACTTATGAAGCAGAAGCTGAAAACATTACTACTGAAGATTTGATCAGCCAAATCATCAACGAAGTAGAAGTTCCCTAGGAAAATTAGCTTTTTTCTCACCAACTAAAATCAGTATGGAAACGAAGGAGCTTTTAAAGAAAGTTCGTAAAATTGAAATTAAGTCCCGCCGCTTAAGCGATAACATCTTTGGGGGGGAATATCACAGTACCTTCAAAGGAAGAGGGATGACTTTCAGTGAAGTACGACAATATCAATATGGAGACGATATTCGGAATATCGATTGGAATGTAACCGCACGCTATAACGAACCTTTTGTAAAAGTATTCGAGGAAGAAAGAGAGTTAACGGTTATGTTGTTGGTTGACGTTAGTGGCTCAAAACACTTCGGGACCCAGGGCCAATTTAAGAGGGATGAAATAACCGAAATCGCTGCGACCTTGTCATTCTCTGCCATGCAGAATAATGATAAAGTTGGTTTAATTCTTTTTTCAGATCAGGTAGAAATTTATATCCCTCCCAAAAAAGGACGTTCTCATGTTTTAAGAATTATACGTGAACTTTTGGAGTACCAACCCAAAAGTAAAAAAACAAAAATAAGTGCCGCTTTAGAATTTTTATCTGGCGTACTTAAGAAAAAAGCCATCGTTTTTTTGATGTCTGATTTTATGGATTCTGATTATGAAAAGACCCTTAGAATTGCGGCTAAAAAACACGACTTAACAGGAATTAGGATTTATGATCGCTATGAAGAGAGCATCCCTAATATAGGTTTGGTTCCCATGATTGATAACGAAACTGGAGCCACAAAATGGATCAACACCAAGTCTTTGGGTGTGAGAAAAGCTTACGAAAAAAACTATCAGAATCAAGTAGCATTTTTTGAAAACCTATTTCTTAAGAATGGAGCAGGAGCATTGCATTGTCGACTAGATGAAAGTTATGTAAAAAAACTTTTGAATTACTTTAAATCAAGAGGATAAGGAATGAAAAAAATTGCTTTAATAGGTTGCTTCTTATTGGGCATGAGTCAACTCATCGCACAAGTTGATTTCGACCTAAAAACAGCTGTTGATACAACTCAACTTCGCATCGGAGAACAATTGAATTATTCAATACAATTAAAGTCTGACTCAATTTTAGATCTCACTTTTACTGAAAAACCAATTTTCGCTCCCTTCGAGCTTTTAGAAGAAAGTCCTTTGGATACCATTCAAGCACAGGGCCATTATCTTTTTACTAAAAAATATGCATTGATTCAATTTGATTCGGGAGCCTATTGGTTGCCTTCTCAAAAAATAGGAATCAATGGCTCGTTATAAATAACGGATTCACTTTTAATCGAAGTTGCAACTGTTGTAGTTGATACTTTAAAACAAAAATTACATGACATTAAGCCGATTGTTGAGGTTGAAAAAAACAATGAAAGGGTTATAAAAAGCATTTTACTTGGAGTCTTAGTAGTCCTTTTGCTAATCGGTCTCATTTATGCTTTTTTCTTTGCCAAAAAGAGAATAGAACAAAAGAAAAAGAAACTACCTCCCTTTGAAAGAGCCATAGAAGAGCTTAAAGCGTTGGAGTCAATCAAACCGACCGATCAAGAAGAACATAAGAATTATTATTCTCGTTTAACAGATGTCATCCGAAGATATTTGGAGGAAGAAGCCAAGATTTCTGCATTGGAAAGCACTTCTGATGAATTACTTTCAAAATTGGAATTGCTGAAAGATTCGGGAAAACTAAAACTTGAGCATGATACCATTAAAAACCTTAAATCAGTCCTACAGACTGCGGATTTGGTGAAATTTGCAAAAAGTCAATACCCGATCAAGGAATTTCTTCACGCGACAGAATTTTGGTTGAGGAGGTGGTCATTGAAACCAAAGAGGCACTTCCCGAACCCACCCCAGAGGAAATAAGGGAGCGAGAGGAATATCAATTGATTTTGGCCAAGCAGCGAAAGAGAAAGCAAATTAAGTGGAGCGTTGCCACCCTAGGAATCACAGTAATAATTTCATTAAGTATTGCAATTTATGTTTATGGTTTTTATACCGTTCGAGACACGATCCTTGGGAAATCCTTCCGTCAAATTAAAAACGGGAGAGTGGGTAACCAGCCAATACGGAACGCCTCCGGTAAAAATTAGCACTCCAAAGGTTTTGAAAAGAATCAAAGCAGAAGGGAGTGGCATGCAACGTTTTTCCATAGGAAGTTATGATTCGCCTTTTTATCTAGATTTAGTTTTTAAAAAGACGCCTTCAAACGCAGAAAAACCTGATCAAGATGAGGAAGATGAAACTTCAGAAAAAGCAAGGCAGAAGGAAAAAATTCAACAGCTGGTCAATGAAATCATTCAGGATTTACAATCAAGAGGAGCCGTAAATATTCTAATTAAAGAAGAAGAAGTGACTACCCTTTCGGGACTTCCGGCATTGAAAATATTTGGAACTTTAGATTATCCAAAAAAAGGAGACGACAACCGCGTCAGGTGTAATTATACCACCCATGTATTTGATTTCGAATCGGGAGGAATAACCATGACGATTCTCTATGAAAAAGAGGATCGGTATGCTGATAAAATAGAGGAAAGAATAATGAATAGTTTTGAATTAATTAAAGAATTATAAAGCGTGTTTGAAGGAATATATTTTGCGAGTCCTGATTATCTGTGGTTATTTGTGCTTTTACCGCTGTTAATTCTATGGCAATTTTTTAATCATAAAAACATTCAACCCAAACTCAACATCTCTTCACTGAAAGGATTTGAAATCAATTCCTCTGCAATCGCTCGCTTGCATCCATTACTTTTTGTTTTAAGATTATTGGCTTTGAGTTTTGTAATATTGGGATTGGCACGACCCCAAACCCTTGATGTTTCCTCAAGAACAAAAACAAACAAAGGGATTGACATTATCATGGCGATTGACGTGTCTTCGAGTATGTTAGCTCAAGATCTAAAACCAGACCGCTTGTCTGCCCTTAAACGCGTGGCAGCATCTTTTGTCGATGAAAGATTGAGTGACCGTATTGGACTGGTCATTTATGCGGGAGAAAGCTACACCAAAACACCGATCACAAGTGATAAGTCTATTGTTAAAAATGCACTAAGAGAAATTCGTTACGAAGGATTGATAGAAGATGGAACAGCGATAGGAATGGGCTTGGCAACTTCCGTGAACCGGTTGAAAGATAGTCGAGCAAAAAGTAAAGTGATTATCTTGTTGACTGACGGCGTAAATAATTCTGGATTTATAGATCCCAAGATCGCAACGGAATTGGCTGTAGAATATGATATAAAAACGTATACCATTGGTTTGGGAAGTAACGGAAACGCCAGGGCGCCCATCGGATTGCTGCCCAACGGAAAGTTTCAATATGGTGTGACAAAAGTAGAGATCGATGAAGCGTTACTAAAAACGATAGCGAAGAGCACTGGAGGCTTGTACTTTCGAGCTACCGATAACAAGAAATTAGAAGAAATTTATCAGGAAATCAACAAACTCGAAAAAACTGAAGTTGAGGAGTTTAAGTATTATAATTATGAAGAAAAATTTAGGCCATTAATCCTTCTCGCTTTGGTGATGATTTTCATCGAATGGTTGGCACGTAATACTTTATTTAGAAGCTTTATTTAATATGTATCAATTTGACACCCCTTTCTATTTTTATTTCTTCGGAGTATTGCCGGTTCTCTGGCTAGGCTTTTATTTGGTGATGCGATGGAAGCGAAAAGCTCAGCTCCAATTTACCGATGCTAACTTGATGAAAAAATTGAGCCCTTATCGGTCAAGATTTAAGCCTGGATTTAAATTAATTCTTCTGAGTTTGTCAATTTCTTTCTTAGTAATAGGATTGGTAAATCCAAAAATCGGAACCCAACTTGAAACCGTTAAAAGAGAAGGCGTAGACATCGTTTTTGCGATTGACGTTTCAAAAAGTATGCTCGCCGAAGACATTGCACCCAATCGATTGGAAAAATCAAAGCGATTGGTGTCAGCCATCATGAATCAACTCGCAAGCGATAGAATTGGGATTATTGCCTATGCAGCTCAAGCCATTCCCCAATTACCGATTACCACGGATTATGGAGCGGGCAGAATGTTTTTACAGGCATTAAATACTGACATGCTTTCCTCACAGGGAACTGCATTGGATGCTGCTCTCGATCTTTCTGGAACATTTTTTGATGATGAAGATCAGACCAACCGAGTTGTTTTTTTAATCTCAGATGGTGAAGACCATTCTGAGGAAGGAGAATCAGCAGCCAAAAGGGCTTCTGCTTTGGGAATTAGGATTTTTACTTTTGGAGTAGGTACCGAACAAGGCGCTCCTATTCCTATTAAAAAAAATGGAATAATTGAATCCTATAAGAAAAATCTGGAAGGGAGAGACTGTCATCACAAAACGAAACGAGGAAATTCTGAAGGTGATTGCAGAAGTATCTGGAGGGGAATATATCGATGGGAATGAAACTCAGGAAGTTTTGGACTTTGTTTCAGATAAATTAAAATCGATGGATAAAAAAGAATTTGAGGCTAAAAAATTTGTCAGTTATAAAGACCAGTTTCAAGCTTTTCTTTTGGCTGGATTTCTTTTGCTGCTGATAGAGATTTTTCTTTTTGAAACGAAAACTAAATGGGTGCAAGATTTAAATTTATTTAACGAAAAATAAAAAATTATGTTTCGATTTTTTTTCTGTTTGTTTTTAATTTCATTCTTCATGGGCGCTGCCCAAGAAGCGGTTGTGAACAATCATATTTATGATGGGAATCAATTGGCAAAAGAATCTGTGTTTGATACCGCTGAGATGTCATACAGGAAAGCACTTTCCAAAGCTCCAGAAAAACCAGAAGCACTTTATAACCTTGGTAACACACATTACAAGGATAAGAATTTTGATGAAGCAAAACAACGTTATTTTCAAACCCAAAAATTCTCAGAGAATAAATCAAGTAAGCATCATGCATTTCACAACATGGGAAATGTTTTTATGCAACAAAAAGATTATGCTAAGGCAGTTGAGTCTTATAAAAACGCATTGAGAAATAATCCTGAAGATGAACAAACGCGGTATAATTACGCCCTAGCAAAAGAGCTTTTAGAAAAAGAGCAGCAAGAACAAGAACAAAATCAGGATCAAAAGGATCAAGACGATAAAGATCAAGAGGACAAAAAAGATCAAGATCAAGACAAAGAAGGGGAGGAAGAAAAAGACAAAGAAGAGGATAAAGAAGGTAAGGACGGAGAAGATTCGGAAGACAAGAAAGAGGAAGGTGAGGAAGAAAAAGAGGAAAAACCTGAAGAGTCTAAAGATGGAAAAGATGAGAAGGAACAGCAGCCTCCACCGAAGCCCAAGCAGGGTCAGCTCTCTCCAGAGCAGGTGAAAAGTTTGCTAGAAGCAATGAATAATCAAGAGAAAAAAGTACAAGACAAGGTCAATGCCGAAAAAATTCAAGGGGTTCCTGTTAGAGGGGAGAAAGATTGGTAAATTTGTAATCAATTAGAATGCACAAATATATTTTACATATAATTGTTTTGCTATTCACCGTTTTTAACGTCACTGCGCAGGTGTCTTTTGAAGCGAGGGTGAGCAAGAAATCTATGGGACTCAACGAACGTTTGAGGGTTGATTTCATTATGAATAAAAATGGAGATAATTTCACAGCTCCAAATTTCTCTGACTTCAGAGTTGTTGGAGGTCCAAATCAATCCATAAGTAATTCATGGGTTAATGGTAAAAGAAGTTTTTCCAAAACATTTACCTATTTCTTATCTCCAAAAAAGAAAGGTGCCGCGACGCTTAAAGCTGCGACAGTCAAAATCGAAGGAAAAGTTTATCGGACTACTCCGGTCAAAATTACGGTTTCCGAATCCGTAGCTGTGCCGCGTGATCCTAATAGTCCAGAGTATCTCATAGACGATAACCTTCACCTGGTCGCTGAAGTTTCCAATCCGAGGCCTTACCTAAATGAAGCCATTACGGTTGTTTATAAACTATACTTTAGAAGCCCACTTAAAATATCGGACGCCAGAGAAATAGAAAGTCCAAAGTTTCAGGACTTTTGGAGTCATATTATAAAAATCCCCCAACTACAGGTTCAGAATGCAACTTTCAGGGGAGAGGATTATAAGGTGGTTGTTTGGAGAAAAACCGTTTTATATCCCCAAAAAACAGGAAAATTAACACTAGAGCCTCTCAGTCTAAATGTCGTTATTGGTCTTCCCTCCAACCGGCGTGATTTTTTTGGAGGCAGAATTGTTCAGCAAACTTCCCGTGCGATTACTGCCGAAAAAAGATTTATAAACGTCAAGCCATTACCTGAAAAAGGGAAGCCTGCCAATTTCTTTGGTGCAGTTGGACAGTTTGATTTTAATTTAATTATAAATAAGAATGCCTTAAAAGCTTCGGAGTCTTTTGAGTTAAAAGTTAAAGCAAGTGGCAGTGGAAATTTAAAGCTCTTCACCCTGCCGAAACTGACACTTCCCAACACACTTGAGGTTTATGAGCCGGAGCACTCTGAAGACGTTAAAACAAGTCTGGGTGGAATGAAAGGAAGCATTGAAGACAAATACACTGTTGTTCCAAGATTTCAGGGTAAATATCCCATCTCCCCCGTCTCGTTTTCTTATTTCGACCCAAAGAAAGAAGAATATTTCACCCTCATATCCCAAGAGCATATTGTCGACGTATATGATGGCCCAATTGCGGGCAACTCCACTAATAAAAACAACTCGACTTCAAATCAATTGGTTTCAACTGAAAACGAATCGTTTCGTTTTATAAAATTAATTCCAAACCTAAGACCAATTGAGCAGCTTGCCTTTTGGGGCAGTAAAGAGTTTTATTTGATGATTGTTGCCCCATTTTTATTGCTCCTAATATTTTATTTCCTCCTGCGACGTAAAATAAAAATATCTGGTGATATTGATGGAATAAAGTTGAAAACGGCGAATAAACTTGCAAAAAAATACTTAGGCTCAGCCAAGAAAAACCTGAAAAACAAAATACTTTTCTACGATGCCTTAGAAAGGGCTTTACACAACTATTTAAAAGCCAAATTAAGCATTGAAACATTTGATTTTAACAAGGAGAAAATCCGTCAACTGTTAAAGGAAAAACCTCTTTCCTCGGATGATATTGATTCTTTTATAAATTTATTGGAAAACTGTGAGATCGCTCGATATTCTCCTGCAACGGATGCTAAAATGCAGCAAGATTTTGATCAAGCGCTTAATGTAATTGCCACCATAGACCGAAAATTATGAAGTTGAAACTCTTTTCTTTTATTGTATTTCTAGTTTTCAATTATACATTCGGACAAAGCCCTAGTGTAGTTTTTGAAAACGCCAATACGGCTTACAATAATGCTAAATATGAAAAAGCAGTTTCCTTGTATAAAGAAATTTTGGATCAAGGAGAACACAGTGCGGCATTGTATTACAACTTGGCAAACTGCTATTACCGACTAAACAATGTTGGAGAGAGTGTTTTTTATTATGAAAAAGCCCAGCTTTTAAATCCTAATGATCAGGACATAAAAGTGAACGCTGCTTTCGCCCAAAACATGGCCATTGATGCCGTTGAATTACTTCCTCAGACGCAGTTGACCCATATGAAAAACTCTTTTTTTAATTCTTTTTCTACAGAAGGATGGGCTATTCTAGCTGTTGTTTTGGCATGGCTTTTCGCTCTGTTTATCGGCCTTTATTTATGGAATAAAGCTCCTGTTTTAAAGAGGACTTTCTTTATTCTTGCGATATTATCTTCTTTACTTTTGGTTAGCTCAATTTCAATATCTTTCATGAAATCCTCAACAGAAGAATCTACAATCTACGGTATTTTATTTAGTGAAAAAATTGATGTTTGGGCCGAGCCAAACTCCCGTTCTGAAGTGTTGTTTCTTCTTCATGAAGGCACAAAAGTTCAGCTTTTAGATGCGCTACAAGAATGGCAAAAAATTAAAATAGCAAATGGTTCTGAAGGTTGGATAAAAGGAGGGGTTATTCGCAGTCTCAAAGACTTTAAATAAACTTTTCAGGAATTTCATCTGACATTCCACTTCCCCAATTAAACAAAAATTCGCCTAATTTTAAAATAGGTTCATAAAGTAGTGAACCCTCAAAATATTTTGGATCAACTACAGTAATCCAATTATTTAATTTTCCAATAAAAAAGAAAGCAACACAGAGAAAAACCCCCCATTTGATCACTCCAAACAAAGCACCCAAAAACCGATTGAATAAACCCAGTGCAGCAAGGCTGATTACTTTCGTCAAAGCTTTTGCCAATAGTGAAATACCAAAAACAATTATAATGAAAACAAGAAAGTACGCACTGGCTCGAATGGCAGCAGGATTCCAGTCAAAACACCCTTCAATCAAATTAACGACAAGCGGAGAAAATTTTAACGCGCCAAACAACCCTAAGAACAAGGCGAACAAAGAGGCGATTTCTACAATAAAGCCCTTAGAAAAACCCTTGAAAAAACCAAATGCCAGCCCTATTGCAATTATAATGTCTACCACATTCATGAGCACGAAAGTACTCTATTTTTCATAAAGTCGACAAGAGAATTAACTCAAAGCACTTATCTTTACCACATGCAAAAAGTCACTACTAGAGATCAATTACTAAAAGATCGGTGGGAAAAATTGGTTGAGGTTCTAACGGATAAATTTTCTGATGGTGAGCCGCTAGATGTAGAAGGAATGCTCTATCTAATTGGGTTACAGGAATTGGGTCAAATACATAGGAAGTTTAAAAAAGACGATAATATTGATCTAATACATATTGGAATTTGTACTGCTTTAGAGCCTTTTGGATACTATCGATTTGATTTTTTTGATGAGCAAGGATGGCCTCATTTTGAGTTAACTGAGGAGTTGCCGCCCTTGAAAGCAGGGGAGCAGAGTGTTTTGATGAAAGAGGCAATAGTAGAATACTTTTTAAATCGAGAGGTAATTAAATAACAGAATGTTTATTTTTGTGTGATGATTGAAAAAATTAAAGAAAATCTTGATCTAGTAGCTCAGTTTCAAACTGATTCTAAGGAGGAAATTGAGGCTTTTAGAATAAAATATCTAGGTAAAAAAGGAATGTTAAATGACTTTTTTGCTGCTTTTAAAGAAGTCCCTGGCAATGAAAAGAAGGAATTTGGTCAAGCACTGAACACCTTAAAAAATGCTGTTACTGAAAAAGTAATAACTACTACAATCAAAATCGATTTCCCAGAAATCAAAGGGAAGTATTGGCGATCTTTCACGATCTCCTTTCCCAGTCGAATTGGGTTCAAGGCATCCTTTATCATTGGTTAAAAACAGAATCGTTGATATTTTTTCACAGATTGGATTTAATATATCTGAAGGTCCAGAAATAGAAGATGATTGGCATAATTTTACAGCCTTAAATCTTCCTGAACACCACCCAGCGCGAGACATGCAGGATACTTTTTTTATTCAAACGGATCCCGATGTTTTGCTTCGAACGCATACTTCTTCTGTGCAAGTGAGGTATATGGAGAATAACAAACCTCCGATCCGGACGATATCTCCAGGTAGGGTTTTTAGGAATGAGGCAATTTCCGCTCGATCTCATTGTATTTTTCATCAAGTAGAAGGACTCTATATTGACAAAAATGTTTCTTTTGCTGATTTAAAACAAACGCTTCTTTACTTTACAGAGTCTTTGTTTGGCAATTCTAAAATAATGACTGCGACCCTCTTATTTTCCTTTTACAGAACCCAGCGCAGAAGTTGATATTTATTGGGGATTAGAAACGGAAACTGACTATCGCATTACCAAGGGAACCGGTTGGTTAGAGATCATGGGATGTGGTATGGTTGACCCCAATGTTTTAAAGAATTGTGGTATTGATCCTGAAGAATATTCGGGCTATGCCTTCGGAATGGGGATTGAGCGAATTGCAATGTTGCTTTACCAAATAGGGGACATAAGATTGTTTTTTGAAAATGACATTCGTTTTCTAGAACAATTTAAATCTAGTTTCTAGTCTAACTTTTTCACAAGTCTTTTAAAAATCTTTTCAGGACTTTTTCCTTCATAAAGAATGCTGAAAACAGCATCGATTATTGGGACCCTAGTCACATATTTCAAGTTAATTAGCTTGGCTGATTTTGCAGCATAATACCCCTCGGATATCATTTTCATTTCTAATTGAGCTGCTTTAACAGTGTAGCCTTTTCCAATCATACTTCCAAAGGTTCTGTTGCGACTAAAGATCGAATATCCGGTCACCAAAAGATCTCCTAAATAAGCAGAATTGTTGATATTTCTTTTCATTTTATAGACATCTTTGATAAAGCGTTTCATCTCCCGAATAGAATTACTCATCAAAACGCTCTGAAAATTATCTCCATAGTTTAATGCGTGGGCAATACCCGCAGCAATTGCATAGATGTTTTTTAACATGGCGGCATATTCCGTCCCGATGATATCATTCGATGTTTTGGTTCGAATGTATTTTGTCTTTAACATCGAAGCAACAACTTTTGCCATCATTGAATCAACGCAAGCGACAGTAAGGTAAGACAGTCGTTCCATTGCGACCTCTTCTGCATGACAGGGGCCTGCAATTACTCCAATTTTTTCTACAGGGACGCCAAATTTTTGATTCAGATGTTCTCCAACGATCAACATGCTTTCTGGAACAACTCCTTTCACCGCTGAAAAAATTATTTTATCCTTTATTGAAATCTTTATTTTATTCAATTCTTCGGATAAAAAAGCGGAGGGAACAGCCAAGATGATAATGTCAGCGGTCCTCGACTATTTTGTTTATATCAGAACTGATATTTAGCCGCTTAACACTCAGTCTGGCAGAGCTCAGATAATTTGGATTATGATGGTGTTTTTCAATGAAGCTGATGTTGTCTTCATTACGCATGTACCACCCAACGTTTCTTTTATTTTCACATAAAATTTTAGCCAAGGCAGTCGCCCAGCTTCCCCCACCGATTACTGCAATACTTAGCTTATTCTTTAAAAGTAAATGTTTAAAGACAGCTTGTTTTTTTGTGGCCATCATTTTTTTAAACTCAAAAAATTACAACCAGTTGTTCCAGGGTATTCTGCTAAGGAGTAACAACAAACCAAAGCTATAAAACAATCCAATGCGTAGGAATTTTTTTCCGCTATCACTTTGTCTCTTGTGAAGTGACCATCCCATCGTAATCAGGACGATGGCAATAATGTTTGTAAAGGGATGTTCAACCAAATAAAGCCTTGTCTGTGGATCTTTCATGACACCACCCATTCCTAAAGCTGACCATTGGTCAAACCAAGGAGAAACGAAGTAAAGAATCAACCCAATCAATAACTGAAGGTGAGAAAATATTAATCCAAAAAGAGAAATTCTTAAATCCTTAGATTCAAAATCCTTTCCTTTTATTTTACCTATAAAAGCATTTCCAATTGCAAGTATTATTACGAGTAGTACTAAAAATGCCCAATAAGAGTGTAAGTTTTTTAACAATGAATACATGATCTAAATTTTTAACAAAGATACAATAATCTGTTAATACATCGGGAATTCTGTTTCAATAGAAAGTTACATCATTGCGTTATAATATTCTTTTATTCCGGTGACTTCGTCTCCCAGCCAATCTGGTTTTTCGAAAAGAGTAGCTTCCGAAGGCAATTCAATTTCTGCAATAATTAACCCACTTTTATGTCCAAAAAACTCATCTACTTCAAAGTTTAGATTTTTTTGTGGAATGATGTATCGAATCTTTTCGATGGGTGCTGCTTCGCATAATTTAATAAGTGCTTCTCCATCAGCTAGGGAAATTGATTTTTCCCATTCTAATCTTACCGTTCCAGCTCCATTGCTTTTTCCTTTAATGGTGATCCAAGCTTCTTTCTCTGTAATTCTGATCCTAACGGTTCTTTCAGGATCTTTACTGAGATATCCTTGTGTTATTTTTTGCTTTTGAACAGACTGATCTTTAAATTTATCATTTCTGACTAAAAATTTTCTTTCTATTTCTTTTTTCATGTATTGAAAATTTTATTGTAACTAAATTTAGAGGAATTCTGATTCGTTAAGGATTAAAAAGCAAAAATGTTTTGATTAAAATTTAAATGGAAAGAAAAATTATTCATATCGATATGGATGCATTTTTTGCGGCGGTCGAACAATTAGATCAACCCGAATTGCAAAACAAACCTGTTGCGGTTGGAGGAGGTGAGGAGAGAGGTGTTGTTGCGGCAGCAAGCTATGAAGCACGTAAGTTTGGGGTTAGAAGTGCAATGAATGGACCTTTGGCAAGAAAGTTGTGCCCAGATTTGATTTTTGTCTCCCCGAACTTTGAACGCTATAAACAAGTTTCCACGCAAATAAGAACTGTTTTTAATAAATACACGGACCTGGTCGAGCCTCTTTCTTTAGACGAAGCTTATTTGGATGTAACCAAGAACAAAATGGGGAGAACTTCTGCGACTCAAATGGCTAGAGAAATTAGATATGACATAAAAAAGTTAACAGGTTTAAATGCTTCCGCAGGTATATCGATTAATAAATTTTTAGCTAAAATTGCGAGTGATTGGAACAAACCCAATGGTCAAAAAACAATAGCCCCAGAAGAAGTGCTTCCTTTTTTAGAAAAGCTGGATGTCAAAAAGTTTTATGGCGTGGGAAAGAAAACTGGATTGAAGATGTATCAAATGGGAATCTTTGATGGAGCTGGTTTAAAGACAAAATCAATAGAATTTCTAAATGATAATTTCGGAAAGTCTGGCACTTATTTTTACAATGTTGTAAGAGGGTATTCACGACAGCCCAGTGATTCCTTTTCGAACGCCAAAGTCTTTTGGCGCTGAACACACCTTTACAGAAAACCTCACCAGTGAGGTCTATTTGGAAGAAAAATTGGAGCTCATCGCCAACAAACTTGAAAAGAGATTAGAGATTAAAAAACTTGCAGGGAGGACACTAACGCTTAAAATCAAGTTTAGTGACTTTTCAGTTCAAACAAGAAGTAAAACCTTCCCGCATTATATTTCAGATAGGAGCCTGATTTTAAGCAACGCCAAAGAACTTTTATATCAAGAAAAATTAGTAAACTCTGTCAGGCTGCTAGGTCTTTCTTTATCGAATCTGAATACAGAAAAAAAAGAAAAAAAACTTAAGGTTCAATTGTCTTTGCCTTTTTAGATTGACGAAATACGTAACGTATTTACCATTCCTTTTTCAATAATAGGCATTGCTGTAAGGTTTATTAAAAGGTCTCCCTTGTCAACATATCCTTTTTCCTTAGCAATCGTATTGATTTGCTCCACAGTCTTATCGGTAGTTTCAAAACTATCGTAGAAAAACGCTTTCACTCCCCAAAGTAAATTTAATTGTGTCAGGATTCTTCTGTTGGAAGTAAAAACCAATACGTGTGACTTTGGTCTACAGGCTGAAATTTGATAGGCTGTATAGCCACTATTCGTTAAAGTACAAATGGCTTTAGCTTGTACATCATTTGCAATTTGAGCCGCATGAAAACAAATAGATTTAGTGATGAATCGATTGGTTCTGATCTTAGGTGCTTTTTGAGGAATAATTATTAAATCAGAGTGCTCGACGCTTTCTATGATTGATGTTATGGTTTTGATCACTTCTACAGGATATTCTCCAACAGAGGTCTCACCAGAGAGCATTACGGCATCAGCACCATCCATTACGGAATTTGCTACATCATTTACTTCTGCTCTAGTTGCAGTCATACTGTCAATCATACTTTCCATCATCTGAGTAGCGATAATGACAGGGATTCTCGCTTTTTTAGCCAATCGCACCAACTCCTTTTGTATTAAAGGAACTTCAGCAGGAGGAACTTCAACACCCAGATCTCCTCTGGCAACCATCAACCCATCGCAATGTGAAATGATTTTATCGATATTTTCTTATTCCTTCTGGCTTTTCGATTTTAGCAATGATTGGAATTTTTTCATCGGTATGTTTCTCAATTATTTTTTTAAGATCTAAAAGATCTTTACTATTCCTTACGAAAGAAAGTGCAATCCAATCGAAGTTATGCTTAATTGCAAACGCTGCATCTTCGATGTCTTTTGTAGTAAGGGCGGGTAAAGAAATCTCAGTATTGGGCAGGTTAACACCTTTCTTAGATTTTAAAGCACCTCCCTGAATCACTTTAGCCTTAACTAAAGTTTTAAGATCTGTTTCTAGGATTTCAAAAATAAGTTTTCCGTCATCTACTAATAATCTGTTCTCCTTTTTTTACGTCTCTTGGGAAGTTTTTATAATTCATGTAGACCTTTTCCTTATTCCCCTCAAAAGGGGCTTCCGTAGAAAAGGTGATAACGTCTCCTGGTGCAACTCTAGTTCCTTCGGCAACTATGCCTACTCTAAGTTTAGGCCCTTGAAGGTCTCCTAAAATGGAAGTGTGCGTATTGAGTTTTTTATTAAGATCACGAATGTTTTTAACCCTTTTTTCTACATCTCCATAGTCAGCATGAGAAAAATTAATTCTAAAGACATCGACCCCATTAAGGATCATTTGTTCAAGTACTTCTATAGAATCTGAAGCAGGACCTAACGTCGCAACTATTTTAGTTTTTTTTCTTTGGCTCATTAATCGAAATTTAACGTATGATGAAAGTTTATTTTATTTGTCTTTGGGGGATAACAGATCGAAATCTCATTAATTAACTCAATTTTTTTACTTAGCACCTCAACAGATATGCCTGAATTTATTTTAATGAAATAGTCAACTTTTTTAAGTTCCGGGAGCAAATATACCTTTTTTGTTTCAGGAATGTCAAATAAGCCAGCACCCTTTGATGGGTTAACACCCAATTTTGTAAATTTATTAGAAAACAGGTTGCAATGAATGCCTTTTTTAGGATTATCCCATTCAAAGTTTTGAAAAAATGCATTTTTTAGTGGTAACTCAATGTCCTCTTTGCTCATTACAAAGTGGTTCAGAATTTAAAAAAAAGCAACTTTATAATTTTCCAAGGAACTGTGAATCGCCAGAAGACTAAAGTCATCTTCTTCAAATTCATCTAACGTATAAAGCTTTTTTTTATTCATGCCCTTTAATGCTTTAAGTTTAAAGCATAATAGGCTCTTTTAGCAGCTTTTTCCTCAGCTTTCTTTTTTGAAATTCCTCTTGCTTTAACAACAGTTACTTCATTTATAAAAACACTAGTAGTGTAGTTGATTTCAGGATCTAACCCTCCATCACTAGTGGTGGCAAACTTAACGTTCTTCTTCCTTTTTTGCCCCCATTCGATCAGCAACCCTTTGTAGCTTAATACGCTGTGTTCAAGTTGTTCCACATCCACGTGATCTGTTATGATTTTATCTAAAATAAAATTCTGGCATTTCAAATAGCCCCTGTCTATAAACACAGCACCTATAAGCGCTTCTAACAAATCCCCATGAATATTTTCACCAAAATTTATTTTTTGTTCTAGCGCTAAAAGATCTATAAGATTAAACTTTAAGCCGATCTGATTCAGGTTTTCTCTACTTACAATTTTGGCCCTATACTTCGTGAGTCCTCCTTCCTTGGCTGAAGGAAATTTATTAAATAAAAATTTTGAAACAACAACGCTTAATATCGAATCACCTAAAAACTCTAGACGCTCATAATTCACATAGTTGCCATGTACGTCTTTAACATGCATCGAACGATGTGTAAATGCTTTTTGATAAATTTTTAAATTAACCGGACTTAGCGATGTGATTTTTTTTAACCTATTGAAAAAAACCCCTTCTTCATAAGTTTGGGATTTAAATATATGGTTTAAAATCTTCACATTTCAATTTAGATAATTTTTTTGAATATGACACAAGCATTGTGACCTCCAAATCCAAAAGTATTCGAAAGCGCAACATTTACTGTTTTTTTTTGAGCTTTACCGAACGTATAGTTGATTTTCTGATCTAAATTTTCATCAACAGTACTGTTGTTTATTGTAGGAGGAACGATACCATGATTGATGGCCATAATAGAGGCAATGGCTTCAACGGCACCTGCAGCGCCCAATAAGTGTCCCGTCATTGATTTTGTTGAGTTGATATTTAAGTCGTAAGCATGTTTTCCAAACACAGAAATAACTGCACTGGTTTCTGCTAAATCTCCCAAGGAAGTTGACGTTCCATGCATGTTGATTGCATCAACATCTTCTGGTTTTAGATTGGCATCCCTGAGACAGTTGGCCATCACTTTTTTAGCTCCAGTACCCTCAGGATGAGGGGCCGTCATGTGATGCGCATCGGCAGAAAGTCCACCACCAGCAAGCTCAGCATATATTTTTGCACCTCTAGCTTTGGCGTGTTCATACTCTTCAAGGATCAATGTTCCAGATCCTTCACCTAAGACAAAACCATCACGATTTTTATCAAAAGGCCGAGAGGCTGTTTTTGGGTCATCATTTCTTGTTGACAAAGCCATCATGGCGTTAAACCCGCCGATACCCGCCATGGTTACACCCGCTTCAGAACCACCAGAGACAATAATGTCTGCATAGCCCATTCGAATGTAATTAAGGGAATCAATCATTGCGTTTGCTGAGGAAGCACATGCAGAGACCGTTGTGAAGTTCGGACCACAAAATCCGTATTTTATTGATATCAACCCCGGAGCAATATCCGCAATCATCTTGGGAATAAAGAAGGGGTTAAATCTTGGAGTACCGTCTCCACTAGCAAAATTGAGGACTTCGTTTTGAAAAGTCTCCAATCCTCCAATTCCGGCTCCCCAGATAACTCCTACACGATCTTTATCAATATTATCTAGCTCTAGGCCTGAATCTTCAATGGCTTCTTGGGTAGACACCAAAGCATATTGAGCGAAGCGATCATTTTTTCGCGCTTCTTTACGATCCATGAAATTTAAGGGATCAAAGCCTTTTCAATTCACACGCAAACTGCGTTTTGAATTTTGAGGCATCGAAATAGGTAATCGGGGCAGCTCCACTAGTACCAGAGATCAAACCCTCCCAATATTCTGGAAGGGTATTTCCAATAGGAGTTAATGCTCCCAATCCGGTAACAACTACACGTCTTGGTTCCATTTAAGCAATTTTTATTTTGCTTGCTCGATGTACTGAATCGCTTGCCCAACAGTGGCAATGTTCTCAGCTTGGTCATCCGGAATTTGAATGTCAAATTCTTTTTCGAACTCCATTATGAGTTCAACTGTATCCAGTGAATCGGCACCCAAGTCATTTGTGAAGTTAGCTTCTGTAACAACTTCATTCTCATCGACACCTAGTTTGTCAACGATAATTGCTTTTACTCTTGATGAAATATCAGACATAATTAATTGGTTTAAAATTACTGTGGACAAAAATAAAAAACTTTGTATGAAAACACTATTAAGGGAAATAAATATAACTTTTCTTTGTGAAATAAATGTTTAATTAATTCTTAAAGTTTGTATTTAAAGGCACTTAGAAGGCAAATGAAAAACAAAACTCTTAAAAAAATTATCCTTTTTGCATCGGGATCGGGCTCAAATGTCCAGAATATCATCGAATATTTCATTGCTTTTGATCGAATTACGACCGATCTTGTCCTAACGAACAACAAAAAGGCAGGGGTTTTGGATCGCGCAAAGTCCCTTAATGTTCCTTTTTATGTGTTTAATAAAGAGGAATATTTAGACGATTCATTATTAAATAAACTTCAAAGTATTAACCCTGATTTAATTGTTTTGGCTGGTTTTTTATTAAAAATTCCAAAATCTATGATAACCGTATTTCCAGATAAAATAATCAATATTCATCCTGCGCTTCTTCCCAAGCATGGTGGGAAAGGCATGTATGGCGATCGTGTTCATCAAAGTGTTTTAGACTCTGGGGACATTGAGACAGGAATAACAATACATTATGTAAATGAGAACTATGACGAGGGATCTATTATTTTTCAAAGAGCTGTTGAAGTTTCAAAAGCCGATACGGTCGAAAGCATTGCGAACAAGGTACACCAGTTAGAATACAAGCATTATCCAGAGGTACTTCACCAACTATTAAAAGATCAATAAGATCAATAAAATCCACCTATATACATTTACCACTTTTTGGGAAACCCAGGCCCAGGAGGTTATGGAGCCATCATTGAATGGGTGGGTAAAAATCACAAAAAAGAAATTTCGGAAGGTTATCGCATGACGACTAACAATAGGATGGAGCTTTTGGCTGTCATCGTCGGATTAGAGACCCTAAAAATCCAACCGATGGAAGTGTTGGTCTGTTCCGATTCGAAATACGTAATTGATTCTGTTCAAAAAAAATGGGTTTTCGGATGGGAGAAGAAAGGTTTTAAGGGAAAGAAAAACCCCGATTTATGGAAACGCTATTTAAAAATTCATCGAAAACACAAGGTTGATTTCCAGTGGATTAAGGGTCACAATGACCATCCTCAAAATGAACGCTGTGATCGGTTGGCAGTTAATGCAGCAAAACAAAAAACCCTTCTTGTGGATAGCGCTTTCGAGCAAAACTTAAAAACCAAAGAGCAGTAAAAAACACTATTGAAAACTCTTATATAAATCTTTGATTAAAAAATCGACATCACTTAATAAGTTTATTATTTTTGCTTTATGAAGTATAAATTATTGGTAGTTGGCACCATGGCCTATGATGCTATTGAAACGCCTTTTGGAAAGGTTGATAAAATTTTAGGAGGTGCGGCCACTTATATTGGTCTTGCAGCTTCTAGTTTTTCTATAGACTGTGCCGTTGTTTCGGTCGTAGGAGAAGATTTTGAAAAAGAACATTTAGCACTATTAAAAGACAAAGGAATTGATGTTTCTGGAGTAGAAATTGTCCCGGGAGGAGAAACTTTCTTTTGGAGTGGAAGATACCACAACGATTTAAACACCAGAACGACTCTGGATACGCGTTTGAATGTTTTAGAAAATTTCGATCCTAAGATACCCGATCATTTTTTCACTCCTGACATTGTCATGTTAGGGAACCTTTCTCCGGATGTTCAATTAGCAGCATTAACACAAATAAAAAACAAACCTAAGTTGGTGGTTTTGGACACCATGAATTTCTGGATGGATCATGCCAGAGAATCACTAGACAAAGTGATTGCAAAGGTTGACGTTATATCAATAAATGATGAAGAAGCACGTCAATTGACCGATCAGTATTCTTTAGTTAAGGCAGCACAAATGATCCATGAAATGGGTCCTAAATATGTGATCATTAAAAAAGGAGAACATGGGGCCCTACTTTTTCATAATAACGAGATTTTTTGCGCTCCTGCACTTCCTCTTGAAGAAGTTTTTGATCCGACCGGGGCTGGAGATAGTTTCGCTGGAGGATTTACAGGCTATTTGACTCAAACAGGCGATATTTCTTTTTCTAATATGAAATCTGCGATTATTTATGGGTCTGCAATGGCTTCTTTTACCGTAGAAAAATTTGGAACAGAAAACCTTGTTAATGTTTCGCATCAAGCGATGAGCGACCGATTAAAAGCCTTTAAAGAATTAACTACCTTTGAAATTGAACTTGAATAATATCAAAACCATAAACGAAAAATGAGTGATGCCATAAAGCACGAATGTGGAATAGCCTTACTCCACTTAAAAAAGCCGCTTAGTTACTACAAGGAAAAGTATGGGACTGCCTTGTATGGCATCAATAAAATGTATTTGATGATGGAGAAGCAGCACAACCGTGGACAAGATGGTGCTGGTTTTGCTTGTATAAAACGCGACGTGAGTCCTGGAGAGCGATACATCAGTAGGGTGCGTTCAAATAACCAACAGCCAATTCAGGATATTTTCAAAAAAATAAATAAAAGAATCTCCCAATCACAGAAAGAATTTCCTGACTTGTTAGAAGACACTGCACTTTTTAAAAAAGAAGTGCCTTATGCAGGAGAATTGCTACTCGGTCATGTTCGGTATGGAACTTTTGGTAAAAATAGTATTGAAAGTGTTCATCCGTTTTTGAGACAAAACAATTGGATGCATCGGAACCTTATTGTAGCAGGAAACTTTAACCTTACCAATGTCAACGAATTATTTGAGACATTAGTTGATTTGGGCCAGCATCCTAAGGAGAAAGCCGATACGATTACTGTGATGGAAAAAATAGGACATTTTCTTGATGATGCGGTTGCTAAGATTTATAAAAGTTTAAAAAAAGAAGGCTATACAAAAGCAGACGCTTCCCCCCAAATAGCGGAAAGGCTCAACATGAAAAAAGTTCTTCGAAAGGCCTCTAAAAGTTGGGATGGTGGCTATGCAATTGCTGGTCTATTGGGACACGGTGATTCTTTTGTACTTAGAGATCCTGCTGGAATCAGACCTGCCTACTATTACGAAGATAATGAAGTGGTAGTTGTTGCCTCAGAGCGCCCGGTTATTCAGACCGTTTTTGATATTCCATTTAAGTCCATCATTGAGCTTCCGCCTGGACATGCATTGCTAACGAAGAAGTCAGGAGTTACCTCCGTGAGTAAAATACTAGAACCGCTTCCTTATAAGGCCTGTTCTTTCGAAAGAATTTATTTTTCAAGAGGAAGTGATGCCTCTATATATAAAGAGAGAAAACATTTGGGAAGACTATTGTTCCCTCAAATAAAAAAATCAATTGACAATGATCTTGAAAACACCGTTTTCTCTTTTATTCCAAACACTGCTGAAACTTCCTTCTATGGACTTTTAGGTGCAGTTCAGGATAATATTGTTCAATCCCTTACCGAAGCGATTAAAAATAAAGAATCGCTAAAGGAATCAGAATTAAATAAAATATTATCGCTTAGACCACGAATAGAGAAAATAGCGATCAAGGATGTCAAGCTAAGGACTTTTATTACTGAAGACGCAAGTCGCGATGATTTGGTCGCTCATGTTTATGATGTTACTTATGGTGTTATAAAACCAACGGACAATTTGGTTATTATAGATGACAGTATTGTGAGGGGAACTACTTTGGAAAAAAGTATCCTTAAAATGTTGGATCGATTGAATCCTAAGAAAGTAGTTGTTGTGTCGAGTGCACCTCAAATTAGGTATCCGGACTGTTACGGAATTGATATGGCAAAACTCAATAACTTCATTGCCTTTAAGGCAGCCTTAGCCTTGCACAAAGACCGAGGAACATTGACTCATACGCTCGATTCCATCTATAAAGATTGTCAACAAACGATTGGTTTGCCAATAACAGAAGTTAAGAATCACGTTAAAGCACTTTATGCTCCTTTTAGCGATCAGGAAGTTTCTGATAAAATTGCAGTCATTTTAAAAGGAGACATCATTAAATCGGAAGTTGAAGTAATATATCAAACCATTGACGACCTCCACAAGGCATGCCCTCACAATCTGGGGGATTGGTATTTTTCTGGAGACTATCCAACCCCGGGAGGGAATCGAGTAGTGAATCGTGCTTTCATGAATTTTTATGAAGGTAAGGCTGGAAGAGCGTACTAAAAATAACCCTTGAAATAGATTATTTAAATGTTAAAAAATTACTCAACTACATGTAAAGTTCGAAACGAGTCTTTTATCGGAATTAAAAGGATTTAATCGTTTTTTTAACAACGATTAAAGGCAAGAATCTACTTTTACTTAACCAGAACATAAGTAGGTTAAGTTCATGGTAAGATTTGGGGCAAAAAGGGAGGATTTATTCTCCCTTTTTATTTGCAATAAACCCAAATACTCAAAATGAAGTTTATTTGTTTTGTTCAAACAACTCACTCACTTTATCCCAATTCACCACATTAAAGAATGCAGAGATGTAATCAGGTCTTCTGTTTTGGTAATTTAAATAATAAGCATGTTCCCACACATCAATTCCAAGAATAGGTGTACCGCCACAACCAATGCCCGACATGATCGGATTGTCTTGATTTGCAGAAGAGCATACTTCAACCTTTCCACCTGCATGAACACATAGCCACGCCCATCCAGAACCGAATCTTGTTGCAGCCGCTTTAGAAAAAGCATCTTTAAAAGCATCAAAAGAACCAAAGCTCCCTTCAATTGCATCAGCAAGTGCTCCTGAGGGCTTTCCCCCTCCATTCGGACTCATTACCTCCCAAAACAACGAATGGTTGTAAAAACCACCAGCATTGTTTCTCAAGGCACCATTGTTCATGTCCATGTTTTTAAGTACATCTTCTATACTTTTTCCTTCCATACCAGACCCTTCAAGTGCGTTGTTTAGGTTAGTGGTATATCCATTGTGGTGTTTACCATGGTGTATTTCCATTGTTCTTGCATCAACATGCGGCTCAAGCGCATCGTGTGCATAAGGTAATTTTGGTAATTCAAAAGCCATAATTAATTTTTTTAGTTAGTTACAAAAATAAAATTTCTTTTCCTCAAATCGTAAAGCATGCGAATGAAATCTCTTAAATTTAAGAAATTTATAAATAGTGTGAATCAGGGTTCATTTCAAATAATAAATGCAGCAGCAGGATCAGGGAAAACGTTTTCTTTGGTTTATCTGTATTTAAAAAAGTTACTTTCGGCCGAAACTGACGATGTCTTTAGGTCAATGCTTGCCTTAACGTTTACCAATAAGGCAGTAAATGAAATGAAAGGTAGGATTTTAAATTTCTTATTCTTCCTTTATTGATGTAAATAATGAAAAAATCATTGCGATTCATCAAATGTTGATCAAAGACCTTGATTTAAGTGAAAAGATTTTACAGGATAAATCAAGACGTGTTTTAAAAAAAATCCTACATGAATATGCAGCTTTTGAGGTCATTACCCTTGATAGTTTTACCCATAAAATCATTAGAACTTTCGCTCGAGATTTGAAAATTCCTTTAAGTTTTGAAGTGGCGATTGAAAGTGATCAAATATTAGAAGAATTAACAGAAAGTATTCTTGAAAAAGCAGGAGTTGATAAAGATTTAACAAAAATTTTGGTTGCCTTCAGTCTTTCAAAAACAGAAGAATTACGCAGTTGGGATATTGGAAAAGATCTTTATGATTTTTCAAAATTATTGCTTAACGAAAACGATCGTCTTCCTCTAATAAGTCTTAAAGAAAAAAGTTTAGAGGATTTTTCAGAGCAAAAAAAACGATTTGAAGTAGCGCTAAAAACAACGCAAAAAGATTTGATCTTAATAGGAAAAGAAGCCCTTGAAATCATCAAATCTAATGGAATTGAAAAGGAAGATTTTTTAAGAAAAGGGATCATTTATAATCATTTCAAAAAACATTCCGATGGCGTTTATGAGGGCATCTACAGTAACAAGCTGAGCGCTGATTTGCTAGAGGGAAAAGCATTGTATGCGAAAACTTTGGACGAAAATAAAAAAGAAATTATAGATCGCATTCAGCCGCAACTTACTGAGAAGTATTTTGAGGCCAAACCCAAGGTTGGTAAGGTAATGATTTTAAAGGATTTAATAAAGTATTGGGTTCCCGTATCATTGATCAATGAATTGGAAAAAGGCTTAGAAGACTTTCAGAATTCTGAACAACGAATGCTTTTGGGTCGATTTAATGAAATCATTGCCAAAACAATAGCCAACCAACCCGTACCTTATATTTATGAACGCTTGGGAGAGAAATATCGACATTATTTTATTGATGAGTTTCAGGATACCTCTCGATTGCAATGGCAAAATTTAATCCCATTAATAGCAAATGCACTGGAAAGCCTAGACGACCAACAAAAGCTGGGCTCTTTACTTTTAGTTGGAGATCCAAAACAGGCGATCTATCGCTGGCGAGGGGGAGACAATCAGCAGTTTTTGAATTTACTCGATCAACAGTCCCCTTTTCAAATCCCTTCTGAAACTGAAAACTTAGACACCAACTACCGGAGTTGTGATTCAGTTGTTACGTTTAATAATAATTTTTTCTCTTTTGTGGGAGGTGAAGTTAAAGATACGCAACAAAAATCTATGTATTCTGAGCAGACCCAACAGAAGTTAAACAATAAAGACGGTGGATATGTTGAGATAACTTTTATTGAAAACACAAGAAAAAAGGAGGACACAATTCCGATTTATCAGCAACAAACCATCAGGTGTTTACAGCAAGCACAAAACTATGGTTTTTTATGGGAAGAAATGGCAGTTTTGGTTCGGAAAAAGAAACAAGCAAGTTTAATTGCCGAGATTCTTCAAGAGCATGAAATCCCTTTTGTTTCCTCCGAATCTTTGTCCTTATCCCAGTCTAAAAAAGTTACTTTTTTAATTGCCCTTTGTATGGTCTTTGCATGCAATTGATGATTTAGAACAGCGCAAGGAAGTTTTAGAGTTTTTATGGATTGAAAAGGAATCTCCAATGGCTTATCACGACCTACTTCAACAGTATCTTTTCGGAGATAAAAATAAATTTTTTCAACTCGATCAATAGTGATTTTGAATCTTCGTTTAATCTCGATGTCTTCAGAAGAAACTCACTTTACGATGCCATCGAGTATGCAATTGAGACTTTTGGGATGTCAGAAACTATTGACGCCCATCTCACTGCTTTTTTAGACAATATTTTTGAGTTTTCTTTAAAAAATGAATCTGATTTTGTGAGTTATCTCAGTTACTGGGAACAGAAAGGAAACGCTGTAAACATTTCCACCCCAGAAGGAATCAATGCTGTAAAGATTTTAACCATTCATAAAGCAAAAGGCCTCGAATTTCCAGTGGTTGTTATTCCTTTTGCTGAAGAAGAATTATCCGTTTCTTTAAATGATAAAATAATTTACCCTATCGATGAGGAATACGGAAATGATTTTGAGTGGGGAAGGATTAATTTTTCATCTAAATTGAAACTGCTAGGCCAACCAGGAGAGGCATTTTATGAAGAGAAGATTAGGCAAGATCATATGGACTCGTTAAACACATTATATGTGGCATTAACCCGAGCTGTTTCTCAGTTGTACCTTATCTGTCCACTTGAGAAAGACAACATAGTAGCTACCAAGAGTTATTCTGCTTTAATCAATCACTTTGTAAAAAATCAAGGGCATAATCCAACCTTAGAAAACCCTTTTTGTTGGGGAGAAATCACTCAGGGGCGAGAAAAGGAAGAAGAGAAAATCCCACCCTTATTACCAGAGTTTAAAATCTCTACCCATTGGCAAAAACACCTTTGGTTTCAGATCTATGCTGGGGAAAATGAAGAGACCGCTCAGGCAAGGAGTAGGGGGCTTTTGATTCACGATCTGTTAGGAGAAATAGTTAGTGAAGAGGATATAGTGCCTCTGGTATTAAATGCTGTAGAAAAGGGTTTGTTTAGAAGTGATGAGATAGAATACTATAATGATTTATTATATAAAGTCACTTCGCATGAAGTGCTTAAGCCCTATTATAAAAAGGGTAGTGATTGTTTTTAATGAGCAAGATATTTTGGTGCCAAATGCTTCTTTTGTTAGACCAGATCGGGTTGTTAAATCAAGTGAAGGTTGGATTATTATCGATTATAAAACAGGCAAATACCAACCAAAGCATGAGGATCAATTGCGTCAGTATGAAGAAATTTTAAATCGTTTTGAAACCAAAGTTTATAAGAAATATTTGGTCTATATAGACAATGAAATTGAGGTAAAAAATATTTAAAAGAATGAAGAGTTTTTTAGATGAAGTTGCTCAAGAAATCATTTCCTCAAAGCACCCCTTTGAGCAAATAAAAATTATTGTACCCAGTCGAAGAGCAACACTTTTTTTAAAAAATGCCTTAGCGGCTCAAATTGATCAACCTCAGTTTGCTCCTGAAATTGTTAGCATTGAAAGTTTTGTTGAGGAGCTTTCAGGATTAGAGAAAATTGCGCACATCAACTTGTTATACGAGTTTTATGAGATCTATCAAAAACATACTCCGGAAAAGGAACAAGATGGCTTTGATGCTTTTTTAGGTTGGGCCTCAATTGTGCTCGCTGATTTCAACGAAATGGATGCACATCTTGTTGATGCCAAAGTATTTTTTGAATATCAAGCTTCATTATATGAAATACAAGAATGGGCACAAGAAGAATCATCTACTCCATTAATTAATAATCATCTCAATTTTTGGAAACGACTCCCGCTTTTATACGAGCGTCTGAATGATCAGCTATACAATCAACAAAAAGGAATGTTGGGAATGTTGTTTAGAGAGGCTGTCGCTAATTTAGAGCACTACACTCAAGGGACAGAAAAGCAACATTTTTTTGTAGGGTTTAATGCTTTAAATAAATCTGAATCTCAAATAATTCAAGAGTTTGTTTCTCAGGAGGCAGGCAGAGTGATTTGGGATATTGACCGTTGTTTTTTTGAAGATGATATTCATTCTGCGGGAAAATTCATTCGGAAATATTATGAGCAATGGGGTTTAATAAGTGGTGAAGAAAAACCTATTTTTAAAGATGAACTTTTGCCAGTCTAAAAATATCAACTTGGTTGGAGTGACAAAAAATATTGCACAAGCAAAGTATGCAGCTCAATTGGCAGAAGGTATCCAAGAAAAAGGGAGTGATGAGAAAACTGCTGTTGTTTTGGGTAATGAATCTCTTTTGATTCCTGCGCTTTCCTCTCTTTCAGTTGCCCAGAAAAAATGGAATGTAACCATGGGCTATCCACTGGAGGAAACAACTGCAGCAACTTTTTTTGATACTTTTTTAAAATTACATTCCAATGTTTCAAAGGGTAGTTTTTATTTTAAAAATTTACAATCGTTTTTCACCACTGCTTGGTGCGATGCGCTTTTTGAATCTAAAAAAATTAATATACAAGGAAGACTTTCTGAGTTGAGAAAAAAGAATTTAAGTTATGTTTCTCCATCTTTTTTCTTAGACAAAGAAGATTCAGTTTCCTTAAGTACTATTTGTTTTAAGCCTTTCACAACAGTTGCTGACATGCTTGAGCGTCTGGTGCAATTGTCTGAACATTTTATCGTCTTTTTAGAAAGTCAAAAAGGAGAAGAAGCATTGTTACACCTTGCCTATTTCCAACGGTTTAGACAAAACTTTAATCAAATGATTTTGATCAATCAGAAGCATCCGTTTGTAAAAAGTATTTCATTATTGGTGTTAATTTTTAAAGAGTTAACCAAGTCTGAAAAAATTGATTTTGTGGGTGAACCACTCATGGGAATTCAGTTTATGGGATTACTTGAAACCCGTCTTTTAGATTTTGATAACATCATCATTACTAACTTGAATGAGGGAATACTTCTAACACCTGGTCTTTAACAGTTTCTTTTTTACCTTTTGATTTAAAGAAAAAATTTGGTCTTCCAACTTTCGTAGAAAACGATGCTATTTATACTTATCATTTCTACCGATTACTCCAAAGAGCAAAAAATGTGTATTTGCTATACAACACAGAAAGTGATGGTCTCAATGCCGGCGAAAAGAGTCGATTCTTACATCAGCTTATTTTTGAAAAGCAGCCTAATCACAAGCTTGTTGAACAACAATTGACATTGGACTATCAGCCACCCGCCACTCCTATTTCGACGGTTGTTAAAAACGATGAAATAATGAATAAGCTTAACGCCATTGCAGTCAAGGGTTTTTCGCCATCTTCTCTTTCGTTGTATTTGAGAGATCCTCTAGCGTTCTATTATCAAAGGGTTTTAGGGATTTCTGAAACTCAAAAAATGGAGAATTCCATTAACAATATGGATAAAGGAACTTTGGTGCATGAGGTGGTGGAGAATCTATTCACCCCATTTATTGGAAAAACATTAACAGTTGAAGATTTTGATTCAATGTTTGAGTGTTTGCCGTCTTTGATGGAAGAGAAATATAAAAGTATTTACCACGGAAATAAAAAGCGAACAGGTCAATCACAGATTTTTGAAGTACTTCAAAAATCTGTGATTGATCTTTTAAACGAGGAGAAAAAAATCGTAAAGCAAGGGGACCAGCTAAAGGTTCTCTACTTGGAGAAAAAATTTGAAAAGGAAATCTCTATTCCAGGGGTGTCTCAACCCGTAAAACTGATTGGTGTGGTGGATCGCATTGATGAGTTAAATGGCACTTTGAGAATTATAGATTATAAGACGGGTCGAGTCAATCCAAATCAACTAATAACTCCCGAATGGGATTTGCTTTTGACTAATAGAGACTATGCTTACTTGTTTCAAATTTTGCTGTATTCTTATGTGCATCCAGAATTCATCAGTAGTTATAAAACTGTCGAAGCGGGAATTATTTCATTTAGAAATTTACCCAGCTATTTTATGAAATTTTCCACTAAATTTAATAAAAGCGATCCCCTTGTTTCTCAAGGTATTTGTGAGGTGAACCTGTCTAAGTTTGAAGAAATTTTATTTGAGATTATTCTTTGAGATCTTTAACCAAAAAATAAATTTCATTCATAAAAATTAACACAGTAGATTTTATGTTAACTTTTTTTCATCTATTTAATTAACTTCCATGAAGAAAGAAGAAGAAGGAATAGATAAGAAACAGTTGAGTTGGTTCATGCGAATCATTACGCTTGGAGATCGATTTTCAGTTCAGGACTTCTATGATCGAATCAAAAAAGGATTTGTTGAGTTTTTAATTGTATTTTTTGGTGTATTGGTCTCTTTTGGTGTAGAAAGTCAGGGAGAAGACTTTGGAGATCGAGAGTCGAACATTGATAATTTGATTGGTTTAAGGGATGAAATGCAAGATATCCAAACCTATACTCAAGATTATATACAGGAAAACCAATGGATTAAAGCACTCTACAAAGCACTTTATGATCAGTGGGAGGATAACAATGAGAATGTTTTTATTTTTCTAGATCAAGAAGATGAAGAGCCTTATTCACCGTTGTCTTTTTATACTAATTATAATCCTTTTAACCCTCCTCGTGTGGTTTACGAGTCGATTAAACTGGATGGAACATTCCGATTTTTAGGTTCAGAAGTAGGAAGGTTTGTCAACGACACCTATGACGGAACTGACTTAAAGTATTTGATCTTAAATACCGATAGGGAAGAAAAAGTTTACGTGGATCAATTTGAAGGCACGTGTTGCCAATAAATGGATTTATGAATTAGATCAGATCGATCTTTATGAAGTTGATTTCTGGATTAAAAACAGAAATTATATACAGGATGACAGATTTTTAAAATATAACTTGTTCAAAAGATTGGGGCTATGGGATCAAATTTCAGAACAGCTTGTTGAATACGATCAAACCCTAGGGGAATAATATTAAAAAACTAGACTCCGTGATTAAACAGAAGAGTGATCAATTTACTTTTATCTATTGGTGGTGGTAGCTTTTTCTATTAAGCCCGCAATCAATTTACCTGAAATTAAAGCTGGTGGCACTCCTGGTCCAGGAACGGTAAGTTGACCCGAGAAAAATAAATTCTCTACTTTTTTACTTTTAAGTTTTGGTCTTAAAAAAGCAGTCTGCAACAGTGTGTTTGCCATTCCATAGGCATTCCCCTTGTAAGAGTTATATTCAGATTTAAAATCATTAACACAGAAGGATTTTCTAAACAAAATATCGTTTCTTAAACTTTGACCAGTCAGTTCTTCCAAGCGTTGAAATACAATCTCGAAATACTTCTCTCTTAAAGACTCTGTATCTTCTAATCCTGGAGCAATGGGAACCAATAAAAAACACCCTTCTTTTCCTTTTGGTGCCATTGAAGCATCACTTTTGGAAGGGAAATTCGCATAAAACATAGGCTCTTTTGGCCATTTTGGATCATCATAAATACTTTCGGCGTGTACATCAAAATCCACATCAAAAAACAAGGTGTGATGGGATACATTTTTAACTTTTTTATCCAAACCAATAAAGAACAACAGTGAAGATGGAGCAAACACCTTCTTAGACCAATAGGCCTCACTGTAAGCCCTGTGCTCAGGCTCAAGGAGTGTTTCGGTATGGTGATAGTCGGCGCCACTTAAAACCACATCGGATAAGATTTCTTCCCCTTTAATTATAACACCAAAGGCTTTCTTGTTTTTTACCAAAATAGACTCAATAGGACTGTTGAGTTCAATTTTAACTCCAAGGCTTTCGGCAAGTACAACCATTCCCTTTACAATGCTGTACATCCCTTCTTTTCGATGCCAGGTGCCTAATCCAAAATCTGCATAATTCATAAAATTATAAAAGGCAGGAGTGTTGGATGGCTTTGTTCCTAGAAACAAAACAGGAAACTGAAGTATTTGAGCCAGTTTCGAGTCTTTAAATTCCTTAACAACTTCTCGTTTTACAGTAGTAAAAAAATAGCCTAGTTTTTTAATGGTATCAGGAGTTACTAGCTCTAGAAGTGATATTCCGGGACGATAAACCAACTCATCAATTGCGATTTTATAGTTATGAGCGGCCTTTCCTACAAACCGTTTTAACTTCTTAGCACTTCCAGCTTCAACCTTTTCAAATTCTGCATAAATTTTTTCTAAGGAATCGCCAATCATCATATAATCATCTTTTCCAAAATATACTTGGTAGCCAGGATCAAGACGATCCAACTGGTAATAATCACTTGGTTTTTTTCCAAAGTCAGAGAAAAACTTTTCAAAAACATCTGGCATCCAATACCATGAGGGGCCTATATCAAAAACAAAACCATCTTGGTGTATTTGTCTTGCGCGTCCACCAGGACTATTGTTTTTTTCGAAGATTGTAACTTGATTTCCAGCTTGTGCCAGATAACAAGCCGGCAGATAGGGAGGAAAATCCTGATCCAATAATGGTAATTTTTCTTTTCATGAGCCTAGTAAAGATATCTTTATTTTAGATGAAAATAAAATAATTAATTACTTCTTAGGATACTTAATTGGTGATGCTTTTTCTTCTCGCACCAATCGAATTTCTTCAACGAACGATGCACTAATAATTCCTGTTGGGATGGCTACGACTCCAATTCCAATTAAAGAAATTAGGGAAGCGAATATTTTACCACCAATAGTTACTGGGTAGACATCCCCGTAACCAACCGTTGCCAGAGAGACGGTTGCCCACCAAATTGATTCCGAGATACTTGAGAACTTTTCAGGTTGTGTTTCATTTTCTAAGTAGTAAATCGCAGATGCAGAAAACAAAATCATTAAAGCAGAAAGAAAAAGGGTAAACCTCAGCTCGTTTTTTACTGAAGACAGCGCTTTGGTAAAAAGCTTTAATGAAGAGCTGTCCCTTCCTAATTTGAAAATTCGAGTTAAACGGAAAAGCCTTAATATTCTGAGAAAACGTCCATCTACTTTTATAAACGTGTTTAAGTAAAATGGCAAAATTGAAATCAAATCAATTATTCCAAAAACACTAAAAACATACTTAGAGACTCCTTTTAGTTTGTCATCTTTAAAAGCAATGAAAACTCTGTAGAGATATTCAAAAGAGAAAATAAAAATAGAAGTCCTTTCAAAAATTCCAAATGCATTTCCATAAGCCAAGCTAAGGCTGACGTGCGATTCCATAATCATCGCAACGATGTTCAGGATAATCAACACATAGATAAACTTATCAAATAAAACTGGAGACTTCACCTAATTTAATTTTTAGACATATCAATGAAAATCACTATGAGTACAATCACGGTAGTTATTATGACTGAGACTGCTACGGAAAATATGGACATAATAATATAGTTATACTTCAAATATATGGAATTTTGATTATTTCAGATTGTACATCAAGTTTATTTATGCAAAATGGAGAGATATTTCAAGGAAATAATTTTTTAATAGCATTTTTTTAAAACATGATCAATTTAATTAATTCATATTCTTCAATTCTTTTTACCTTAGTTTTAATTCTAAAACTATACATATGGTCAGTTTTACCACTGTCACTTTTTTTAAATTTAATTCCCACAAATTTTGGGCATTTAAACAAATGGGACTGATGCCGATGCACTTGTCAAAAGTTAAGGGCCTTTTGTTTTTTAAGCTAATGGGAACCGGTGGAGGTAATGGTTTTAGTCTTTGGCCAGACTTTGGTACTTATGCTTTATTGGGTGTATGGAATTCTGAAAAAGAAGCCAATGATTTTTACTCAAAAAGTACTATGATTAAAAAGTACATGAAAAAAGTAAATGTTTTCAGGACAATAAAACTTAATCCGATTCACAGTCATGGACTTTGGAGTGGTCAAAATCCTTTTCAATTGAAGAAGAAAATAAAACCAAATATTGATCCCACGGCTCCTGTAGCAGTAATTACCCGCGCAACTTTGAAATGGAACCGCTTGTTACCATTTTGGAAATCAGTACCCGCTGCAAGTGCTGCCATAGAAAATGCAAAAGGAGTGTCCTTTTTTAAGGGAATTGGCGAATGGCCTTTTGTTCAGCAAGCGACTTTGAGTCTTTGGGAAAACATGGAAGCGGTTAAGACCTTTGCTTATAAAGGGAAAGCACATGCAGAGATTATAAAAAAAACAAAATCTCAAGGCTGGTATAGCGAAGATCTTTTCGCAAGATTTCATTTAATCTCAGACACAGGATTTAAAAAAACAGAAGATATTAAATGAAGACAGCGGTTGTGATCGGTGCAGGAATTGCTGGAATTGCCGCCAGTATAAGAATGGCAAAAAAAGGATATCAAGTTGATGTTTATGAAGCAAATGATTATCCCGGAGGAAAGCTCAGTGCATTTACGTTGGGAGAGTATCGATTTGACGCTGGCCCCTCTTTGTTTACGATGCCCGACTATGTAACAGAACTTTTTGATCTGTCTGAAGAAGACCATCGGGATTCTTTTAATTTTAAAAAGAAAGAAATTGCATGCAAGTATTTTTGGGAGGATCAGACTCAAATTACCGCTTATGACAATCAAGAGCTTTTTTTTAAAGAAATTCAGGAAAAATTAAACATTGATACTAAACCATTAAAAAAATATTTAACGCGAGCCAAAAAAAAATTTGATTTAATAGCGCCACTTTTTCTGGAAAAATCACTGCATCAGCTCAAGACTTTTTTAAACTTAGATACTCTAAAGGCCTTGTCTAGTTTAAGCCTTTATGAAATCAATCAAACTCTGCACAGCGTCAATTCAAAGCAATTGAAAGAACCACATTTGATTCAGATGTATGATCGCTATGCTACTTATAATGGCTCTAGTCCATTTAAAACTCCTGGAATAATGACCCTTGTTCAACACCTCGAACAGGAATTTGGAACTTTTATTCCTGAAGGCGGAATGGAACAAATCTCGCACTCGCTTTATGAACTGGCAAAACGACAGGGAGTCAAATTTCACTTCAGCGAACAGGTGGAGGAAATTATTACCGATAAGGGAAGAACAACAGGGGTTGTGGTGAATAATGTTAAGATCAATTACGATGTCATTATTTCCAATATGGATATTTATCCAACCTATCGAAAATTGCTTAAAAACAAGCCAGCCCCTGAGCGCGTTCTGGCACAAGAACGATCCAGTTCAGCAGTTATTTTTTATTGGGGGATTAAGCATTCTTTTCCAGATCTGGACTTACATAATATCTTTTTTTCCAATGATTATAAAAATGAATTTGATTTTATTTTTAATAAAAATGAGCTTTCTGACGACTTTACGATTTACCTTAATATTTCCTCAAAAGATGTTCCAAAAGATGCGCCTGATGGGTGCGAAAACTGGTTTGTGATGATCAATACCCCGTCCGACAAAGGTCAGGATTGGGATTTAATAACCACCGGATTAAGAAAAAGAGTTATTCATAAATTGAATAAAATATTAAAAACTGATTTGGAAAAATTTATTGAGGTGGAACAGGTATTGACACCGCCTTTGATTGAAGAAAAAACAGCTTCCTATGGAGGGGCATTGTACGGAAGTTCAAGTAATAATAAAATGGCTGCCTTTTTAAGGCATCCAAATTTCACTTCCAAAATCAAAAATTTATATTTTTGTGGAGGCAGTGTTCATCCAGGTGGAGGAATTCCACTTTGTTTATTGTCAGCAAAAATCACAACTGACTTAATCCCTAAAGGAACTGATGATACCGATTAAATTAACTAAGGAAAACCTCTCCATTGCAACTATTTGGTTGTTTCATGTCAGTGGAATTCTTGGAATGCTTTATGGGAATTCTGACTGGTTCATCTCCGCGACTCCATTAAACCTTTTAATAAGTTTTGTTTTATTACTTCTTAATTCGAAAGGACATAAATGGTTTTTTCCAATGACAGTTATCGCTTTCTTAGTCGGTATGATTTCTGAAATCCTGGGGGTTCAATTTGGATGGATTTTTGGAAATTATCAATATGGAGAACAATTGGGTTATAAGGTGCTGGGAGTTCCATTGATGATTGGAGTCAATTGGGCAATGCTTACGATCATAACGGGAGCGATAGCCCACCAGTTTTACGAAAATACATTCATACGAATTATTATAGGAGTTGCTCTAATGCTTCTTTTAGATCTTTTGATAGAGCCAGTGGCGCCACGCCTCGATTTTTGGGTTTTTGAGGGAGGAGAAGCACCATTGCAAAACTATGTCGGTTGGGGAGCAGTAGCATTATGCCTCCAATTTGGATATCATTTTTTGAAAATTAAGGTCGAAAGTGGGTTTCCAAATCACTTATATTTGCTTCAGATCATATTTTTCACCGTATTATTAATCAAACAAACCACCATAGGATTGTAATTCACTATTTTTGATAAATCATGCGATATTTAATTTTCTTTATTGTTGTTCTTAGCTTTGGGTCTTGCAAGCAGATTCAGCCTAAAGTTGAAGTTTATGAAATTGTTAATCAAGATTCATTAAAGATTGATACTCCTGAAATTGAAGTCAAGTTTATTGAGTTCACACCTGAGTTTATAGTTGAGAATGAAATTGAAAAATGGACAGATTTTATTGTATTTAAAGACGCAATTGAAGACATTTCAAAACTCAATCCAGAGGGTATTGTTGTTTTCCTGAAAGGTTTGCAGAAATTAACCTTTCTGCTGCTTAAGTCTCCGCATCCCGAACCTTTTAATAGCTTGCCGATATTTAGCCGCATTAGAGTCGTACAGACCCAAATCAATAAATGTTATTTCTACGCTTCAATCAATCAAAATGAGAAACTCAACGAAGCTTTGAAATTGCTATATAAAGACTACAACATTCTATTAAAAAGGATGATAAGTATCGTGGATGAGAGGGAAATTAAGTTAGAACCAGAGAATTCAGAATTAGATGAGAGTTAAGAGTTTAGCGTAAACGCTTTTTTTTCGTAAAACTGATTGTTTTGAACGATTACATTTTCAAATTTAAATTTATGAGTTTTGATAATCTCAAAAGAATCGTCTAAGTCCAAAGCTTTTTCATACAATTCGAGTAGCTTTTTGTCCAATTGAAAACAATTTTCAAAAACATTCAATTTTGGTTTCCCCAGCGAGGAGGTCAACCTTTGTTCAAAGTTTAATCGATTGATCACTAGATCATCAATTTCCACTTTTTTTAATCTTAAGACTACAATAATGTCTTGAAAATAACGGTTTCTAAGTGTAGATTGAAGATTAAAAAATCGCTTGTGATTTAAATCATTGTGCCGGTCAGAAGCCTTTAAATACTCCAACTTAGAATTCTTAAGATTGGTGAGAATCTGTTCAAGCGTTGCAATAAAAAGTGTATTACTAGACAATGGTTTATTTTTATTCTAAAATAGAGATTAAGTTCTTTAAGAATGAACCGGTGGTTAATTTAATATTAACAAGTTATCCACTAAAAAAGTAAAATCTATTTTATCCCGTACTTTTTGGGAACTGATCTCCCCTCTGATAGTACCTTCTGGTTGGAAATTAGGTGGACTTATGTTTGCAATACTTGCCATTTCAGTATAATAATTTTTTCTAGAAGGGTGGAAAGGCGTTACTGCATTATAAATCTCGTTGGGTTGCCAAGTTTCTATCAATTTAATTATAATATCTACTGCATCCCTTTGGTGAATAAAATTGACAGGGGAATCTGGATTGGGAATGTTTTTTTTAAGGCTTAAAGAGTAAACGGGGTGTCTTTCAGGTCCCACGAGTCCTCCCAACCTGATCACACAAGTTTCAAATTCTTCTGATTCCAACAGTATTTTCTCGCTAATCAATAATTGAATTGCTGAGGTTGTCGCTCCCAATGTTGGACTTTTCTTCATTAATTTCCTCTTCCTGAAAACCATAAACAGAAGTACTGCTTAAAAAGACAACTTTTTTGATTTTAAAACCTTTGATTTTGGCAATAACTTGACCAATGATCTTATCAAAATTCCGATTGGGGTTCTTCCTCAAACCTGGTGGAATTGAAATGATAAGTGTTGAAACGTCTTTAAAAAAAAGATCTTCCCCCTTTATTTCATTTTCATTAATCTCAAGCAAGAAAGGTGTTATTTGAGTCGGTTCCAACCTTAGCGTCTTCGATGGTGTCGTTGTAGTGGCGTTGACCCCATATCCTTTTTCAATCGCTTTTTTAGCGAGGGCTAGTCCTAACCAACCACATCCCAAAACTCCTATTTTTTCCATTGAGTTTAATTCCTAATTATTTGGCAACATTATCGAATATTTATCACAAAATCAAATAGAAATATAAAAATTACTATATTTAGAAGACACAAAAACCAAAAGGTATGCCAATCAAGAGTTTTCAAGGGGAGCGTGCTAAAGCTTCTAAAGTCCAAACTAAAAATATATTAGTCTCCGATATCATGGTGTCGAAACTTGATTTTGTTTAGCCCAGACCAAAGTATTCATGATGTGATGGAACTGTTTATTAAACATCGAATATCCGGAGGCCCTGTAGTGGATACTGCTGGAAATCTTATTGGGGTTATTTCAGAAGCGGATTGTATGAAAGAGATTTCAGAAAGCCGTTATTTTAATATGCCCATTTTAGATAAAACAGTGAATCATTTTATGACTTCTCCAGTGGACACCATCGACGCTTCTTTGAGCATTTTTGAAGCAGCATCAATGTTTTCTAAATCCAGCAGAAGGCGTTATCCTGTATTAGACAAAAACAGATTGGTTGGACAACTCAGCAGGAAAGACATCGTGATTGCTGTAATTAACATGAAAAGCCAGACTTGGCATTAGCCAAAAACACTTTGTGCAACCCGATAAGTATTGGCGTGGGCTTCAATGATGAGTTTTATCTCTTTTGAATAGCCGCCACCCATGCTACATTGCACAGGAATTTCATTTTCTTTACAAAACGTTAAAACAATTTGGTCTCTTTTTTTACAACCCTCGAGCGTCATGCCTAAACGTCCTAGTCGATCGGTAGCCAAGACATCTACACCTGAGAGGTAAAAGATAAAATCAGGTTTTGTCTTTAGAATAAGATCAGGTAATGTTTTTTCTAATATTTTCAAAAAAGTATCATCTGTTGTTTGATCTTCAAGTGCAATGTCCAAATCACTTTTTTCTTTCTTAAAAGGGTAGTTTTTCTCACCATGCATTGAGAAAGTAAAAACGCGATCCTCCACTTCAAAGATTTTGGCGGTTCCATTCCCTTGATGAACATCAAGATCAATGATGAGTATTTTATTGGCTAATTTTTGATCCAATAGAAATTGGGCTGCAATCGCTTGATCATTGAGCAGGCAAAAGGCTTCGCCATGATCACGATAAGCGTGATGTGTGCCACCCGCAATGTTAAAAGAAATTCCAGTGCTGTAGGCCTTTAAACAACCCTCAATGGTGCCCCCCGCAATGATAAATTCTCTATCTACGAGTTGATTTGAAATGGGAAACCCGTTTTTTCTTATTTCCGAAGCACTTAAATCCATGGCTTTGAGTCGATCTACATATTCTGGCTCATGAATTGCTTTGACCACAAGGTCAGTTGCAGGTGATGGTGAGAAGAAATCAGTTTCATCGCAGGTTCCTTCATGTATTAATTGTTTTGGTAAAAGGTCATACTTTTCCATTGGAAACCGGTGCCGCTCGGGCAATGGCAAAACATAGATGGGATCGAATGCAATGGGAATCAAAATGAAGTCTTAGCTAATTGGCAATCCGTTTGCTGCATCTGGATCTTCAGGTGAGACAAACATCAAACGACCGTCCTTATCCTCTCCCATGAGTAACATCCCTTGGCTTTCAACACCTCTGATTTCTCTTGGCTCCAGGTTGGTCAAGACTGTGACTTTTTTACCGATTACATCCTCGGCGTTGTAGCTTTCAGCAATTCCAGAAACAATGGTTCTTTCTTCATTTTCTAGGGCAACTTTAAGAACCAAGAGCTTTTTTGTTTTGGCCATTTTCTCTGCAGTGATAATGGTTCCTGTTCTTAAATCTAATTTAGAAAAATCATCAAAACTTATATTTTCTTTTGCTTTAACATTTTTACTTGACTCCTCCATTTTATTTGCCTTTAATTTTTCCAATTGTTTTTCAATTTCAGCATCCTCAATTTTATCGAATAGGAGTTCAGCACTATTGAGTTGGTGGCTTTCTGTAAGGACATTACCGCTGACTTCATTCCAAGAATGACTGAAATTAAACATTTTTTTCAATTTACCTGAAGTAAACGGAAGCAATGGCTCAGATAATATTGCCAAACTTGCTGCAATTTGTAATGCAGTATTCATAATGGTTTTTACTCTTTCAGGATCTTCTTTTATTAGTTTCCAAGGTTCTTGTTCCGCCAAATATTTATTTCCCAGACGGGCAAGATTCATTAACTGTTGGCTGTACTCTCTAAAATGATATTTTTCAATGGCGTTCTCCAACTTTTCAGGAAAAGCAATCATTGTATTTAAGGTAGCCTGATCCATTTCATTCAGATTTCCAGCAGCAGGAACTTTCCCTTCATAATACTTGTGAGTCAAGACCATAACGCGATTTATGAAGTTTCCAAATATAGCAACTAATTCGCTGTTATTTCTTGTTTGAAACTCCTTCCAAGTAAAATCGTTGTCTTTTGTTTCAGGAGCATTTGCAGTAAGTACATACCGCAATACATCTTGTTTGTCTGGAAAATCTTCCAAGTACTCATGCAACCATACAGCCCAGTTTTTTGAAGTTGAGATTTTATTCCCTTCTAAATTTAAAAACTCATTGGCAGGAACATTTTCGGGTAAGATAAATCCTCCAGCGGTTTTCAATATTATTGGGAAAATAATACAATGAAAAACAATATTGTCTTTACCTATGAAATGAACCAATTGGGTGTCTTCAGATTTCCAATAAGGCTCCCAGTCAATGTTTTTACTTTTTGCCCATTCTTTGGTTGAAGAAATATAACCAATGGGAGCGTCAAACCAAACATAAAGTACTTTTCCTGCTGCGTCTGCATCAGGAACAGGAATTCCCCAGTCCAAGTCACGAGTCACGGCTCTGGGCTGAAGACCATTGTCAACCCATGACTTTACTTGCCCATAAACATTGGGTTTCCAATCTGCTTTGTGACCTTTAAGAATCCATTCTTTTATAAAATCTTCATGTTTGTCTAGGGGTAAAAACCAGTGTTTTGTTTTCTTAAATTCAGGAACACTTCCAGACAAAGTCGATTTGGGATTGATTAAATCAGTTGCGTTTAAAGAACTTCCACAAGACTCACATTGATCACCATAAGCATCTGCATTTTGGCAGACAGGACAAGTTCCAGTCACAAAACGATCTGCAAGAAATTGCTTGGCTTCTGGATCAAAAAGCTGTTTTGTCTCTTGAACTATAAATTCGTTTTTGTCGTTAAGATTTTTAAAAAATTCAGCCGCAGTTTCATGATGAATGGTCCTTGAAGTTCTAGAATAATTATCAAAAGTTATTCCAAACTCATCAAACGCTTCTCGGATAACTTTGTCATATTTATCGATTATCTCTTTAGGTGTAACGCCTTCTTTTTTTGCGCGTAAAGTAATCGCAGCTCCATGCTCGTCACTCCCACAAATAAAAGCCACGTCTCTCCCTTTGAGTCTTAGAAAGCGGGCATAAATATCTGCAGGCACATAAACTCCCGCAAGGTGACCGATGTGAACCGGGCCATTGGTGTAAGGCAAAGCTGCAGTTATCGTATATCTTTTAGGTACTGGTAACATGCTGTTTTTTGCAAAAATAATGATTTTATTGCCCTAAAAAGAATTTAATTTTATCTTAAAGCAAATACTTGCCCCATAAGTAAATCATATGATTTTGCAATAGAATCTGAAAACCACGCCGTTAAATATCTTGTGAAAAGTGAATAAAAAAACCTAGTAAGGAACTACCGCTAACTAAAAGCAGTGATCGATATCATTGCTTTAAATAAAAATATTCTGGTAATAGTGGAGGTAAAAGCCAGATCAGACAGCATTTTTGGAAATCCAGAAGACGCTGTTTCTTCAAAAAAAATCAAACTCCTAGTTTTGGCTGCGGATGATTTTATTCAAACCAAAGAACTTAATTTTGATGTCAGGTTTGATGTGATCACTTATGTCGTAGAAAAACAGAAGTGGACTCAAAATCACATTGAAAAGCATTCTATTCTTTTGAATTAAATGTTGTAAATTAAACAATTTGTTTTATTTTATTAATTTTGTATTCTAATAACAATACATTTTATCACTTTGAAAACAATTGCTTCTCAAGTTTCGGAATACGTTAAGACAAAACCCTATCTGTCCTCAGCACTCTCTCAGGGTATTATTAACCTGACTTCTTTGGCCAGACAAATCCAGCCAGACATCGAGAAATCTCTAAAGAAACCTGCCAGAAGTGGCGCAATAGTGATGGCTTTAAAAAGAATTTCTGATAATGAAGAGTTTCTTTCAACGCATCGAATTGTTAGTGTTTTAAAAAATCTGGGAGACATAACTGTTCGCTCAGCTCTGACAGATTATTGTTTTAAGTTAACGGATACTTTGTTGCTTGCTCAAGCCAAATTTCTTACAGAGATTAAGGATAGAAATGATGTTTTTTATACTTCCTCAAGAGGAGTTGGTGAATCTAATATTGTGGTTAGTAGTAATATTTCTTATTTGGTGGAAGAGATATTTAAGGACGAAATCTGTATTGACAAACTTAAAAACCTATCTGCAATCACAGTAAAGCTTCCGACGGAAAACGTCAAAATTCCAGGAATATATTATTTTATATTTCAACGTTTGTCTTGGGAGGGTGTTAACATAAGTGAAGTTATTTCTACCTCAAATGAGTTTACGATCTTGATGAATGAAGAATCGGTCAATGTTGCTTTTGAGGTAATTAAAAATTTAAAATCACTCTAGGGGTATAAGAATAGCCTCTAGTTTTTGATGTAGTTTTTCTATAGAATAAACGTTTTCTACAACAAACAACAATCTCAATCCGTTTCGAGTCTGTTTTTCTTTAATGCTCATCGATTGAGAATCAGATTGAACAGCATTTAAAATATGACCAAAAATAGGGGTTTGGAAAAAATCACTTTGTTGATCAGATATAAAATATCCAATGCATTTGTTTTGTTTAATAATTAAACGTTCCAAACCGAATTTAGAGGCCAACCATTTCAATCTTAATGTATTTAACAATTCAATCCCTTGTGGTGGTATTTCGCCAAAACGATCCTCCAAATTTTTCTCAAATTCTTTAAGTTTTTCCTCTTCTTTAATCTTACTAAGTTCGTTGTAGAGCGTTAGCCTTTCGCTAACAATATTGATGTATTCATCGGGAAATAAAATCTCAATATCTGTGTCGATTTGAACTTCTCTTACGTAGGTTTTTTCTTTGCCCGCTTCATCTGCTGGAAACAAGTCTTTAAAGCTTAACCAAGTATCTTCCCACTGCTTTTGCTTGAAGTATTTTTTGATAAGTATCAAAGCCAATTTCGTTAATAAAACCACTCTGTTCTCCCCCTAGGATATCTCCCGCCCCTCTTATTTCAAGGTCCTTCATCGCGATTTGAATTCCAGAACCCAATTCAGAAAACTGTTCAATTGCTTTCATTCTTTTTTGGGCATCTGTCGCCATTGCACTGAGCGTAGGGGTAATAAAATAACAGAAGGCTTTTTTATTACTTCTCCCAACTCTTCCCCGCATTTGATGCAGGTCACTCAATCCAAAACTTTGAGCATTATTGATAAATATCGTATTGGCGTTAGGAACATCTAACCCATTTTCGATGATGGTCGTTGCAATTAATATGTCATATTTTCCTTCCATAAAACCCACCAAGGTTTTTTCTAATTTACTTCCGTCCATCTGCCCGTGACCCACAGCAATTCTTGCATCGGGAATCAATCTCTGAACCAATCCCGCCACTTCCAGAATGTTTTCCACTCGGTTGTGAATGAAGAATACTTGTCCACCTCTTTGCATTTCATAGATGACACCATCTCTTATCAAGGTCTCACTGAATCTAACAATCTCACTTTGAATGGGGTAGCGGTTGGGTGGAGGCGTAGCGATGACGGAGAGGTCTCTGGCCGCCATCAAACTAAATTGAAGCGTCCGCGGAATAGGGGTCGCCGTTAGTGTCAAGACATCAACATTTGTTTTTATGTCTCTTAGTTTTTCTTTAACAGCGACACCAAATTTTTGTTCTTCATCCACAATCAAAAGTCCTAAATCTTTAAATTTAACGGATTTATTGACCAACTGATGGGTCCCAATAATAATATCAATTTTACCTTCCTCCAGTTCACCGAGAATTCTTTTTCGATCCTTAGCCGAGCGGAATCGATTGATGTAATCGACTTTAACAGGTAACTCTTTTAGACGCTTTGAAAAAGTATTAAAATGTTGAAAGGCGAGTATTGTTGTCGGAACTAAAACAGCTACTTGCTTGCTGTCATCCGCTGCTTTAAATGCTGCCCGAATGGCAACCTCAGTTTTTCCAAATCCCACATCACCACAGATCAGTCGGTCCATGGGTCGTTCGCTTTCCATATCGCTTTTCACATCAGCCGTTGATTTGCTTTGGTCGGGAGTGTCTTCAAACAGAAAAGAAGCTTCCAGTTCTAGCTGTAAATAGCTGTCTGGAGGATAGGAATGCCCTATCTTTTTTTGACGTTTTGCATAGAGTTGAATTAAATTAAAAGCAATTTCCTTAACCTTACTTTTTGTTTTTTGCTTTAAGACTTTCCAAGCTTTCGAACCTAGTTTAAAGAGTTTGGGGGCATGTCCATCTTTACCATTAAACTTTGCGATTTTATGCAAAGAATGAATACTCAAATACAGAATATCTCCTTCACCATAGATCAACTTAATGGCTTCTTGTTGCACTCCCTCAACATCAATTTTTTTAAGCCCTCCAAATTTACCGATACCATGATCGATATGAGTCACAAAGTCTCCAACATTAAGGTGGGTAAGTTCTTTAAGCGTTAAAGTTTCTTTTTTAGCAGCAGCTGATTTTAGGTTGTATTTGTGGTACCGCTCAAAAATTTGATGGTCCGTAAAACAGGCCAACTTAGCGTCTAAGTCCTCAAAGCCAAAATAAAGCGGACAAACCTCGGTTTTGTAATGCACCGTAATTTGCATCTCCTGAAAGATGTCGTTCAAGCGCTTGCGTTGCGCTTCACTGGTGCAGAAAATCCAATTTGAATAGCCCTGCTCATGATTTTCATTTAAAATTTCAATCAAACGGTCAAACTGTTTGTTGATTGAAGGTTGAGGGCTTTGTTTGATTAATAAAGTACGGTTGGGTTTTAAATATTCGGAATTACTGAGAATAATGATTCCCCTGTTTTTAAGCAATTCCGACATTACAGCTTTTGGGGTAAATAGGGTTTCAGGTGGGAATTGAACTTCCGATTCAACTTTTTCAAATTCTTTTATGGATTTTTTAAACAATAAATCCATACGATCCAAACAAAGGTCTAATTGGTCTATAATCAATGAACTTTGCTTTGGCAAGGACTCAATTAAGGTTTTTCTTTTTTCAGTAAAGGAAATCAAAGAAGTATTGGGCAATAAATCTAATTTATCAAGAATCCCAATGGAGAGCTGTGTGTTGACATCAAAGCTTCTCAAGCTCTCTACTTCATCCCCGAAAAACTCAATTCGATATGGGTGCTGGTGAGAAAAAGAAAAAACATCAATAATTCCTCCTCGAATTGCATAATCCCCAGGTTGCGAGACGAAGTTGACCCGATCAAAACCATATTCAAACAAGGTCTCGTTGATAAAATCTAAATTTAAAAGATCTCCCTTATTCACTTGAAGGGTTTTCTTTTTTAAGGTTTGTTGAGAAATTACTTTTTCAAAAATCGCATCAGGATAACTAATGATTAGTTGCGGTTTTTTTGAATTACTAATTTTTTTTAAAACTTTAGATGAGCAAGACATTTGCATTATCCGTGGCCTGTGGATTATAAGCTTGACGATAACTGGCAGGAAAATAAAGCACTTCCGTACTCTTCAAGAGCCCTTCCATGTCGTTTAAGTAATAAGCTGCTTGTTCAGAATTCTCAAGAATTAAAAGAGTGGTTTTTTTTAACTTTTTAAAAGCAGTCGCCAGATGAAAACTCAACCCTGATCCGACCAAACCTTTCACATAAGTGCATGCGTCTCCAATTAGTGCCTCTTCAAACGCTTCTTGATTTTTGCTTTTACTTAAAATACCAAACAGTTGTTCGATTGTATTTTTTTTCAAAGATAAGTGCTTCTTGAATGAAAAGGAAATCCAAAATGATTTCTTTGTTCAAGGATATTTATTTTATTTAGTACAACCATAAATCTCGCCTCAGTGAAATCTACTCAACCTACGCTTCAAATGAGCCTCGTCGTTTCTTATAGCGTCAAAGTGAACCCAAGTTCCGAAAGCTTGCGGGAAGCGCTGACCGACCCCGAGAAAATAAAAGCATATCTTTTGGCACAGAAATAATTACCGATTGGAATGTGGGAAGTCCCATTTCGTTTCAGGGGAATTAATGAGGGACAAACCTATCAACACAAAGGAAACTTTAGAGGCCGCTCATAAAGGTTGGGGTGAAAGTATAATTATTGGAGTAGTTTTTCTGGGATAAAAGATAAACCAGAAAGTTATGCTGTAGCAACGTATAAACTAGAAAAGAGGAACAATGTTCAGATCGTCTTTACATGGAAGCAAGAAGCAACTTTCCCAGATGGACCACTATAGAGTACGTTATAATGGTTCTTTAACTTAGCTTGTAAGTAATTTGCATTCAAAATTGCAATTTCAGTTGATTTTTTTAGTCCTTTTGCTCCTAATAGTTTTATAAAAGACATCCGTTGATAACTCCTAGAAAAATCTTTCGGAGAAGCCTGTTTTTAAAACTATATTAGTATCTCTAAAATACTTTATGTTTTTAATTTTTGATACTGAAACCACTGGTTTACCTAAAAACTGGAAAGCTCCTTTAACTGATGGTGAAAATTGGCCACGCTGTATTCAAATCGCCTGGCAATTGCATGACGGAGACGGTAACTGTATTTCTCATGAGGACTATCTGATTTATCCAGAGGGTTATACGATTCCTTATGATGCTGAAAAAATTCATGGAATTTCTACTGTTTTGGCAGCTGAAGAAGGATTGAAACTTAATACTGTTTTAGAGAAATTTCAAGTAGCACTTTCAAAATGTGAATTTGTAGGAGGACACAATGTCAAGTTTGACCTCAATATTATGGGGGCTGAGTTTTACAGACAAACTGGGAAAAAATTTTGAAGATTTTAAAATAATTGATACTTGTACGGAGCAAACTGCGACTTTGTGTCAGTTGAAAGGAGGAAGAGGAGGTAAGTTTAAATTACCTACCCTGACGGAGTTGCACGCATATCTTTTTGAAAAAGGATTTGATGAAGCCCATAATGCGACTGCTGATGTTGAAGCAACTGCACGTTGCTTTTTTGAATTGTTTCGTAAGGGTTACGTTCAGCCCAAGGCATTGAGTGAAAGATTTGACGTTTTAGAAAACTTTAAAAAAGTTTTAACCGAGCCTGTAAAAGGCATTGGACTTCGTCATGTGAATCCTTAAAGAAGCTTCAGCTCTTTTGGCAAAAGAAGCTGAAATGAAGGAAGAAGTTCCACCTCAGCCAGCGGTAGACTTGGGTGTTTTAGAAGAAGTCCCTTTTGTGCATTTGCATACCCATTCACAGTTTTCTGTTTTACAATCTACCTCGAGAATTACAGATCTTGTCAAAGCTGCTGCGGCCGATAATATGCCCGCTTTAGCATTGACCGATCATGCCAATATGATGGGTGCTTTTCACTTCATCAAGGCGGTTAAAAAACACAATACTGAGTTAAAGGAAGGGAAAGACAAGCTAAAACCCATTTTGGGATGCGAGTTTTTTGTTTGCGAAAATCATCGGGACAAATCCAGGAGGGATGATGGCTATCAAATGGTGCTGATTGCCAAAAACAAAAATGGCTATCAGAATATTTCTAAAATGAGTTCCATCGCTTACACCGATGGTTTTTATTATGTTCCAAGGATTGACAAAGCGATCGTAGAAAAATATAAATCTGATCTTATTGTTTTGACAGGAAATTTATATGGTGAAATCGCTTCTAAAATTCTAAATGTAGGCGACCGTCAGGCAGAAGAGGCCCTTGTGTGGTGGCAGCAACAGTTTGGAGAAGATTTATACGTCGAACTGATGCGTCACAATCAGGAGGATGAAAAGCGAGCCAATAAGGTGCTTTTGGAGTTGTCTAAAAAGCACAACGTAAAGATAATCGCATCAAACAATTCTTATTATACAACAAAAGATGAAGCCAATGCACATGATATTTTATTGTGCGTAAAAGAAGGAGAAAAGCAAGCCACTCCCATCGGAAGAGGGAGGGGCTATCGATTCGGACTTCCCAATCAAGAGTATTATTTTAAGTCGCAACAAGAGATGAAATCTCTTTTTTCAGATTTACCTCAGGCGATTGTCAATATTGAAGAGGTGATTAATAAAGTAGAATCTTATGAATTGGCTCGGGAAGTATTGCTTCCAAAATTTGACATTCCACCCGAATTTGATACCGCCAACGAACTTGATCCTATTAAAATTGAAAATGATTATTTGGGTCACTTAACTCAAATTGGAGCAGAAAAACGTTACAAAATTATTGCCCCAGAAATTCAAGAGAGAATTGATTTTGAACTTAAGGTTATTAGAAAACAGGTTATCCAGGATATTTTTTAATTGTTCAGGATTTGATTGCCGCCGCAAGGGCTATGGATGTTTCTGTTGGTCCGGGTCGAGGGTCGGCTGCTGGTTCCGTAGTTGCCTATTGTTTAAAAATAACCAACTTGGATCCCATTGCTTACGATTTGCTTTTTGAGCGTTTCTTAAATCCAGATCGTGTGAGTATGCCAGATATTGATATTGATTTTGATGACGAAGGTAGGGGTCGCGTAATGGATTATGTTATTGAAAAATACGGTTCGAATCAGGTTGCACAAATCATTACTTATGGAACGATGGCTGCCAAATCCTCCATAAGAGATACGGCAAGGGTATTGGATCTTTCTTTAGGCGATGCAGACCGAATTGCAAAACTGGTTCCCAACATCAAGTTGGCTGCAGTTTTTGGGCTTGATGATAATGCGTTAAAAGAAAAGGTAAGGTCTGACGAGTTTGGTCAGGTAAAAGAACTTCAGGAAATTTTCAAAGGGGACGACCTTGCGGGACAAACCCTTCAACAGGCAAAAGTGCTGGAGGGGTCAATTAGAAACACTGGGACTCACGCTTGTGGAGTGATCATTACTCCAGATGATATCACCCAATTTGTTCCCATTGCAACAGCCAAAGACTCGGATCTTTATGTAACTCAGTTTGACAACTCTGTCGTTGAAGAAGCCGGTTTGTTGAAAATGGACTTCTTGGGTTTGAAGACTTTGACATTGATCAAGGACACGGTCAAGTTGGTTAAATATAAGCACAATATTGACTTGAATCCTGATCATTTTCCTTTGGAAGACGAAGCGACTTACGAGTTGTTTCAGAAAGGAGAAACGGTTGGGATTTTTCAATATGAATCAGTGGGAATGCAAAAGTATCTCAAGGATTTAAAACCTAATATTTTTGCTGATCTGATTGCCATGAATGCGCTATACAGACCTGGACCTTTGGAATACATCCCTAGTTTTGTAAGCCGAAAAAGTGGAGAAGAACCCATCACTTATGACCTTCCAGAAATGGAAGAGTATTTGAAAGAAACTTATGGGATTACGGTCTATCAAGAACAGGTGATGTTGTTGTCTCAAAAGCTGGCTGGCTTTAGTAAGGGTGATGCGGATTTATTGAGAAAGGCGATGGGGAAAAAGATTTTCGCCCTATTGGAAAAATTAAAACCTAAGTTTATTGAGGGTGGCGTGGCGAACAATCACCCACGACAAGTTTTGGGGAAAATCTGGAAGGATTGGGAAGCCTTTGCTTCTTATGCCTTTAATAAATCACACTCTACGTGTTATGCTTGGATCGGTTATCAGACAGCTTATTTAAAAGCGCATTACCCTGCGGAGTATATGGCAGCTGTTTTATCAAATAACATGAACGACATCAAGCAGGTAACCTTCTTTATGGAGGAATGCCGCAGAATGGGCTTAAACGTTTTAGGGCCCGATGTCAATGAGTCTTTCTATAAGTTTACGGTCAATGATGAGAATGCCATACGGTTTGGAATGGGGGCAATCAAAGGTGTAGGAAAAGGTGCGGTAGATACCATTATTGAACACAGAAAAGATGAAAAATACAATTCTATTTTCGACCTTGTCAAGCGGATTGACCTGCGGGCAGCAAACAAAAAAGCATTTGAAAATTTAGCTTTAGCGGGCGGATTCGATTCTTTTTCTCCGACCCACCGTTCGCAATATTTTAACCCAGATGGTGAGGGGATTAAGTACTCTGCGTTGATACCACTGCTTAAGCAGTGGTATCAACGCAGAGTACTAGCCGTTATTGGTTCGAGTTTTACCACTGGAAGGATGCGGACACCCAATCAGCGCAAAGATCTTCATCACTAAGATGCGACAGGCACTGTCATCTCGAGGACTCACTGAAAGCGCACAAAAACAAAGCGAAAACAGACAGGCAGAAACTCGAAAACGTTGCAATGCAGCAAGAGATATCAAAAGAGCTGAAGAAGGCCTGCGATTGCCTCGATAGCAATATTCTCTGCCTTCAGATCGACATAGAGGAGAACGAAGAGTTCACTTTCGAAAAGTGCTCAGGCCTTTGTCACAGTGTGTCACCTGCGAACCTTTCTCCACTTTTTTTCTTTTTGCCAATTTTTTTGTTGTTCGGGTTGAATATATTAATTTTTGGTTGGAATTTCGATTCAAACTCTACAATATCAAATTTTTCTATTTTCAATAACTATCAAAAATCAACAAAAACCAGTCTCAACCAATTCAATTCACAAAAAAATCAAAACTCCCAAGGTGCCTCATCTCCGGTTTCGGTCGTCGTGGTCACGCCGTCGGTGATATTCCCGGTGTTCGTTTCAAGGTCGTCAAGGGTCGCCGGTTGTTCCTTGTTGGCCTTGTACAAGGAGAAGAAGGAGAAGCCCCGTACCTAAGAGATTTATTTCAAAGGTTTGGAATAATCATATTTGCAGAGATGTGTTGATTTTTATTTGAATTTTTAATTTGTCCAAAAGCTTTTTTGAATAGATTTAAAAATTTAATTCAAAATTTCAGTTGACATGTTTCAACATATGTAAATATGTGTACAAATTTATTATGTGTGCCTTAAATAAAAAAGATATAAGACCCTTGTCATGTTTTTGTTGTGTTGTTTTGATTGTATTATTTTTGTTTGATATTTTTGTTGTTGCTTGTGTGATTTTTCTAATTAAATTACCAACGAATAATATGATAAATGACTAAATTCAGTTTTCATCAATAATAATTCACTAAGTGTAAATTTTCAATTTACTCAAAAGCACTTACAATCTTCTTATGCAAACGTTCCCGACGTGTGTCTTCGTGTAGACATATATATACAAAACGTTTATGCACAAAGTTACCAATAATTGTATATGTCGTTACATTTAAACCAAAATGTTTCGTTTTGTCAACCATGGTTGTTTCTTCTGTTATTTTCCAATCGTTGTTTTCTCGTTGTCGACGAATCGACCAATCGATGATCACATGGCAGTAGTAGAAAAAGAAAAACAAAACACCAGCAAGCAACAAGTGGATGAAAGTAAAGTTACAAAGTTACAAAACCAAAGTCTCAAACAGCAGCAGCAGCTACAGAAAACTCAAAGTCTGGAAGACGCATTCAACCGCATGTACGAAAACGAACTTTGGGACAGAAGCAGCAAGCAGCAACACAATATGCACAATGACACCAGCATTGCAAACAAATTACAGTCACACAAACCAAATCAAACAACAATTCCACACTTACGGGTTTAAAAACCGGCGATTCCGACGATGTGAAGAATGGATTCGATGGTGTGTACCGTCGCAGTCATGGGTACAGTTTGTGATTATTTATATTTTTCTGTAGTTTGTTTTTGTTTTTTTAGACTTTTCTTTCAATTTTTAAGAAAACAACAGCTATTATAGAAGAACCTCTTGAAAATATATTTTTTTTTTAAGCCTGAAATCCGTGAGTCGAATTTGTTCAAAAAAATCAAAAAGAAAAAAAAAAACAGGGCAGCGGAGAAGGCAGTGGAGACGGCAGTGGAGAAGGCAGTTCTATTCATTACACCGCTAGTTTACGAAATCATTTCTTGGCTAGTGTCATGTTGGTTTTGGAATTTGAATTTTTCAATTTTTTGAAATTTTTCACACGGAAGTTTTGTGTTTTTTCAACGTTGTTTTTAGCATTTGTTTTCGTTGCAAACTCAAATTTTGTAGTTAATTTTACTTTTTGTAGCTGCTGTTCGAATTTTCTCAAAAAGTAGTTTTCAATTTTAAACACACAGTTTCAACTCACACACACACACACATTTCGGAACTAAAACAATAAAAAATCGAAACAAAGGTACACAATGATGATTGATTTGCCTTGTGGAACGATGAACTGGCAGCGGCAATTACTGCACGATATCTGGGAGAGCCACAATCCAAATTTCAAGTACATCGGCGCAGATGTCTCTACCGTCGCGTTAGAAACGGGCAACGGCTAGAATGAGCGATGTAACTTCACAAAGCAATAATGTAAGACTGTTTCACCAGGATATCAGCACGGGTGACGGGTCTGATTTTGTTGCGAAATTACAAGGTGAAATTCAAGCAGTGGTTGGTGGTAATGGTAATGAAAAAGCTTTCATTCTCACGCGTGATACCTTGCAGCATTTACCTTTGGAGAATTCGTGCCAGTATTAATTTTAATACAATGATTTTTTCTCTTTCAATTGTGTTTTTTTTTTGGGAATTATTATTATTTTTCAGTCTCAACACGTATAAATATAGTGTTACCATTTTATAATGATTTTTTTAAGGTGTGTTGAATTTTGATTTGAGATGTACAATTGACCTGAAATGTGTGTGTGCGTGTGTGTGTTGAAATCGCGCTTGAAATGTGTGAGTTGAAACTGCACTTGGAATGTATGTGTTGAAACTGCACCTGAAATGTGTGTGTTGAAACTGTACCTGAAATGTGTGTGTTGAAACTGTACTTGAAATGTGTGTTGAAACAGTACCTGAAAGATTGTTGATACTGTGTTATATCCCAATTGTAAAACATTGTACCTGCACAAAATTAATAATGAAACACAAAAAAAACAAACTTGAAAAATAATTTCAAAAAAATAACAACCATTCAAAATATGGAAAATACTATATTAGATACCTCCAAAACCTTCACACCCTCAAACAGAAACAAACAACCTCCTCCCAAAACACAACAAACACCAACATCGAAAGAGCCCTTATCGGCTCCTACCCCAACGATAATGAATCTAATGTCAACATCGAAATCGGCGCTTATTTCCCAATCGATCTCAAAAAGCATCCCTTACAGTGACCAATGCCTTGGTGCAAGAACATGCGGAGGGCGGGGCAAGCGGTGTATCTGATGCGATGAAATATTTATATCATTTTGATATGGGGAGATTGCCAGAGGAGCCTTGTAGGTGAGGAGTAATTAGTGAAATACTAATAACATTCTATAGTACAATACTGTTTAAGGTGTGCAATGATATTAAGGTGTACAACTGTCATTTTCAGCACACGCATTTCAGTCACATTTTCAACACACACATTCCAGGTACGGTTTCAACACACACAATTCAGCACGCACATTCCAAGTACAGTTGTACACCTTAAAAGACAAATTGTACACCTTAAAAAAATTATTATAGAATGTTATTAGTGTTACACGAAATAAATCAATTCATGTAAGACTTTTTCATTGACATATATTATTTTAATATGTAGACACACACACGATTCAGGGTGTCACAGTGGTTTGTGTTTATGCAGTAACTCTTGTATCGTCGGCATACAAAGTTGTTGTTTGTTGTTTGCATCTTCTCATGTGTTGTGAAAGAATCAGTAAGTATCATCAATTATCATCCCTGTTAATTTTCATATTGATGTTTGCAGATGAATTTACATTTATATTTTATTTTAAAATTAATTTAATATTTGAAGTTGCATTACCAAAATCATAATACAATATTATTAAAATAAATTTAATATTAGTGAAACATAATCAACCAAAAAAACAAAAAATTATTAATCAAACAACCTTAAGTAAAAGTATACAAACCATGACAATTTTCAAACCAATCCAAACTTCAATAACAAGAACATCATTTTTCAAATAACACTTATCATTCTAAACCTCTTCTCACAACAAACTAGTTCCGTCCAACTCGAGTTAGCACAAAAATTCAATTGGCCCCTCCGTCCATTTAGCATGCACAGACCATTGGAACCTCCCTTTGGATTACATGTTGAAATTTCATCGCTTGAGTTTCTTTTTCTGTCCCAAGTATGGGTTTGATAACAAGACCGTGATTAAGTTTGGGGAGTGCAAGTCAAAAACAAATTGGCGGGGGTCTGGTACAATTTTTAAGACACGCAATATTTTGAGGGACAGTTGAATATGTGGTTGGATTTCCACACGGCTGAATATTATGAAAAAAAATACAGTTGGGACAATTGAAAAAATTTGGTACAGTTTCAACACACACATTCCAGGTACAGTTTCAACACACACATTTCAAGTGCAGTTTCAACACACACATTTCAAGTACAGTTTCAACACACACATCACACACAACACACACATTTCAGGTACAGTTTCAACACACACATTTCAGGTACAGTTTCAACACACACATTTCAAGTACAGTTTCAACACACACATTTCAATGCAATTCAACACACACATTTCAAGCACAAACTTCAACAAACACATAATGATATTTCAATTATTTAATACAAAAAACCCAAAAAAAATCCAAATACAAGTCCCCGGTTTGTTTCAGCTTTTTTTTGGCGAGATTTATCGAGATGTGCTAATGCAACCTTGTCCGATCGCGGAATTCGCCTGATATGTGTTGGATTTCGACACGGCGCCATATGAGGAATTGACACACTTGAGAACTATGAGAAGCACTGACATTAGCACTGAATCATTAGCAGCACTTGACACAAATAATGCCAATGAAGAAATTACGTCAAGTAATGTTACTGATGAAAACACTTCCACAACAAGGTACACACACAAACAACGAGATCACATTTTCATAAATGACAAAAACATTTTTGAGCAATTACAGAACCACTCACATGAAACCATACGTGATTGGAACTATGAGGTCTTTTCAGATTAGTGATTTGATGTTTTTTGATAAGACTTTCGAAAGGCCGCCGACTTTGCAGTTGATGCTGCAGGGGTATATTATGTTTTTTTTTTTGTTAAAATATTTATTTTGATGTTCCCTGCAAGGTATTAAATTACATTTTGTCACGTATCAAGTACAGTTTTGAGATACACATTTCAGTTACAGTTTCAACACACGCACACACACACACAACTTTCAACAAGTACAAATCCAACAAAGCTACGTCCCCCCCGAGCCACCCGATTATGCCACAATAGAATCGACATCCGAAGCCACAAAATCACCAAAATTTTGGTGGCAGCTCTGGATGACCCTTTCAAACGTTTTACGTGGACGGCCGACTTGAGAAACGATTTCTTACCCATGTTGGAATTGGCCAAATCGGATGTGATAAATTTAGCTTATTATCGTATTTTCGATATGCCTTGATGGGTTACAGCTGGTGCAGCAATGGGTAATAGTGTGTTTTTGATATATGTTGTTGTAGTATTTTGTTATGTAAGATATGTGTCTGAACTGATATATATATGTGTGTGTGTGTGTGTGTGTGTGTGTGTGTGTGTGTGTATTGAAACTGTGTTGAAATGTGTGCGTGTAAACTATGTAAATGTATTACATTTCGAC
>CAJJCA010000007.1 GCA_905182575.1 uncultured Flavobacteriaceae bacterium
CTTACGAGCAGCATGGGTTCCGGGTCTTTCAGAATAAGTAAACATAAATCCAAAATCATATTTCACATATTTCATTAAGTTTAAAGTGTCTTGATGATCTTCTTCTGTTTCTGTCGGAAATCCAGCAATTATATCCTGAGAAATACCACATCCTGGTATGATTTTTCGAATGTTATCAATCAATTCGAAATACTCTTCTCTTGTGTGCTGACGATTCATTTTCTTAAGAATAGCATTACTTCCAGACTGAACAGGCAAATGAATATAGTCACAGATGTTTCGGTATTTTGCCATGGTGTGAATTACATCTAAAGACATGTCTTGGGGGTTCGAAGTCGAAAAACGAATTCTCATTTTTGACTGTGCTTCTGCCACCAATTGAAGCAGTTGAGCAAAGCTTACAGCTGATTTTTGTTGTAAAGCAGTGGCGGCTTCAAAATCTTTTTTGAGTCCTCCACCATACCACAAATAGCTGTCTACGTTTTGACCGAGTAAGGTGATTTCTTTATAGCCTTTTACCGCTAATTGATTTACTTCTTCCAATATGCTTTTAGGGTCTCGACTTCTTTCTCTTCCTCTTGTAAAAGGAACAACACAAAAAGTACACATGTTGTCACAACCTCGCGTTATGGAAACAAAAGCACTAACGCCATTTGAATCCAAACGAACGGGAGCAATGTCGCCATAGGTCTCTTCTTTAGATAAAATAACATTGACCGCTTCTCTGTTTGCTTCGGCTTCCTGAAGTAAGTTGGGAAGATCTTTGTAGGCATCTGGCCCAACAACGATGTCTACCATTTTTTCTTCCTCAAGAAATTTGTATTTCAAACGCTCTGCCATGCAGCCCAAAACCCCGATTTTTAATTTTTTATTCGTTTTCTTTAATTTATTAAATAGCTCTAATCGTTTTCTGACGGTTAATTCTGCTTTTTCGCGAATCGAGCAGGTATTGACCAAAACCAAGTCGGCGCTTTCCATCATTTGCGTAGGGTGATAGCCTTCTTTAGATAAAATTGAAGCAACGATTTCACTGTCAGAAAAATTCATCTGGCAGCCGTAAGATTCTATATAGACCTTCTTATTATTTGCAACTAATTGATTATCAATTACTTGAGTAGAATTTTGATGGTGGGAATTCTGGTGGGATTTGAGTATCTCACCATTGTATAAATTAGGATTCTTCTCTGATGTTAAACCTTTCATTCTTTATCGATATGGGATATATGGTGGGATAAATATTTTACTGGTAGTTCCCACCATGTTTATATTCTAAACAATTTTAATACAAAGATAACAAATTCGGACAAAATGTCATATAATATAACAGAATCGGTGATAACATTTTTGCTACCACCGATTCATAAGGATGTTGTAGAAGATTATTCTACGGTACTACAATCAAATTAACTTTATATAATCTATAAATATGAACTAGCTTACCAATTTGATACACTTCAAATTAGTTAACTCTTTAGTTAACTCCACGTACTTTCCCAAACTCTGTTTTCATTTGATAGGTTGAACTGTTTTTCAATACAGTTGATTATATCTTTGTTGGTGTAATAGTTTTTATTCTTGAATTTTTTAGGAGTTATCCAATTTCTTCTTTCAAAACTTTTTAGAGTAGGAGGAGTACAACCAAAAATTGTTTCAGTTTCCTCTCTATTGAAAACCGTTTTACTATTAAGTAATTCTTTGTGTATGCCAATCGTATTATGTGCTTCATTCATAGTTAGTAAATTATTATCTCTTTTTTTTCTTTATCTATTTCATACTCGTTCTTTTTTTCTGTGCTGACAAATGTTTCAACGGATAATTCTAGTTATCAAAATTAATATTTTTTTAATAATTTTTATTTCTAAAATTCAAATTAAATATGTTTTGCTTGACTTAATGAAAAAGCTCAAACTTGCCATAAACATTGAACACAAATAAGCAATGTCTTTACTTCAATTCTTCAAGATTTAAATTTTATATGTTAAATCATATTAGGACATAAAAAAAAACTATCTAATTTTACGATCAAATATATTAACTCATGGCAAGTAATTTAGTGATTGTTGAGTCCCCGGCAAAGGCGAAAACCATAGAAAAGTTTTTAGGAAAAGATTATAAAGTAGCCTCGAGTTTCGGTCACATTGCAGATCTTCCAGCCAATGAATTGGGAGTGAATGTTGAAGGAGATTTTTTACCCAAATACATTGTTTCCTCGGACAAGAAAAAAGTTGTTAGTGAGTTGAAGTCACTGGCAAAAAAAATGGATACTGTCTGGCTAGCAAGTGATGAAGATAGAGAAGGAGAAGCCATCGCATGGCACCTTGCCAACACTTTACAGCTCGATTCTAAAAACACAAAACGCATTGTCTTTCACGAAATAACGAAGACCGCTATTTTGGATGCAATAGCGCATCCCAGAGAAATAGATTATAACCTTGTAAATGCACAACAAGCGAGAAGAGTTTTGGATCGTTTGGTGGGTTACGAATTGTCTCCTGTCTTGTGGAAGAAAGTTAAAGGAGGATTGTCTGCGGGAAGGGTTCAATCTGTTTCTGTTCGTTTGATCGTCGAAAGAGAACGTGAGATAAACATGTTTTCACCAGAAGAATCTTATAAGACTCAGGCACTTTTTCAAACAAATAATTATAAATCAATCAATGCTCAATTGAGCAAAGGGTTCAAATCTCAAGTGGAGACACTTGAATTTTTAGAAAAAAATAAAGGAAGTCAGTTCAAGGTGAGCAGCGTCGAGACTAAACCTGCGACCAAGATTCCAACGGCTCCGTTTACAACTTCTACATTACAGCAAGAAGCCTCTAGGAAATTATATTTTTCAGTGAGTAAGACCATGAATATGGCTCAGCGACTCTATGAGGTTGGGCTTATAACTTATATGAGAACTGATAGTGTAAACTTGTCTAAGGAGGCGCAACAAGGTGCAATGAAGCAAATAGAAAAGCTCTATGGACCTTCTTTTGTAAAGCAGCGTCAATATAAAACAAAAAATAAGGGAGCTCAAGAAGCACACGAGGCCATTCGGCCAACGGACTTTAGTCGCTCTCAAGTCGCAATAGACTATGATCAATCTCGTTTGTACGAATTAATCTGGAAGCGGTCAATTGCCTCTCAGATGAGTGATGCTAAACTAGAGCGAACGCAGCTTAAAATCTCATCCAATTCTCACAACGAATTGTTTGTTGCCAAAGGTGAAGTGATAAAATTTGAAGGGTTTTTAAAAGTTTATCTTGAAGGGGTAGACGATGAAAACGATGAAACAAGTGGTCTTTTACCAGCGGTTAGTGAAGGAGAAGTTTTAGATCTTAAAGAAATAATTTCTAACCAAAGATTTACTAGACCTCCTTATCGTTATTCAGAAGCTTCATTGGTTAAAAAATTAGAAGAACAAGGAATAGGAAGACCTTCAACTTATGCGCCAACAATTTCAACCATTCAAAATAGAAAATACGTTCAAAAAGGAATCTCAGAAGGAGAGATTCGAAATTATGTTCAGATTAAACTTTTGAATGATGAAAAACAACTAAAGTTTTAAATGAAGCTGTAGGAGCAGATAAAGGAAAATTAACCCCTACTGACATAGGAACGATTGTTAATGATTTTTTAGTTGCAAATTTTAAAAACATACTCGATTATAGTTTTACAGCGAAAGTTGAACAAAGTTTCGATTTAATTGCCGACGGATCAGAAGATTGGATTAAAACGATCAAGGAGTTTTATGGAGATTTTCATAAAACCGTAAACCATGTAAGTGAAAATGCTGAAAGAGAATCTGGAGAGCGCGTTTTAGGAGAGGATCCTGCGTCAGGAAGGGTTGTAAAAGTAAGACTGGGACGCTTTGGGCCGATTGCCCAAATTGGAAATTCAGAGGAAGAAGAAAAACCAGTTTTTGTAAGTTTGTCTCCAGGACAACAACTAGAGTCGATTTCTTTGGCTGAGGCACTCGAATTGTTTAAGCTTCCTAAAACATTAGGGGAGTATGAGTCCGAAGAAGTAACAGTAAACAATGGAAGATTTGGACCTTATGTCAAATTTGGAACCATGTTTGTTTCTCTCCCAAAGGATGAGGATCCTATGAGTGTAGATTTAGATCGAGCCACTGAATTGATAGAAGAAAAAAGACTAGCGGATGCACCCATCCATACCTACGAAAAGTTACCTGTAAGCAAAGGCGTTGGAAGGTTTGGACCATTTCTTAAATGGAATTCAATGTTTATTAAACGTTAATAAGAAGTATGACTTTGATAATTTATCTGTAGATGAGATTGAAGAGCTGATAACCGATAAAATACAGAAAGAAAAAGACAAGGTAATCCACAATTGGCCTGAGGAAGGAATTCGTGTTGAAAAAGCACGATGGGGAAGATCAAACATCATTAAGGGAAAAACCAAAGTAGAGCTTGGGAAAGAGATTGATACCACCAAAATCACTTTGGAAGTTGCCTTAAAATATTTAGCTCCAAAAAAATCTGCAAAAAAGAAAACTGTAAAAAAGAAGAAAGTAAAAAAGAAGAAATGAGTTTAGAATCTCTCATACCTGTCTCTGAGGAAGCGATTTTATCTATGGTTTTACGCCCCAAGCAGGCTTTGGGGAGGAATATAGAAATTCATACAAAACAGTTTGGTTTTCCCGAAATTCAAGGTTGTAAAATTGCAATCATCGGTTTGGAAGAAACTAGAAACGCTTTTTTTCCAGTAAGTGTCTATCAATTAACTGATTTCAGAAAATCATTTTATCAATTATTTCCTGGAAATTGGAATTTTAAAATTTGTGACCTAGGCGACTTGCCTAACGGAGAAACTCCAGCAGACACTTATTTTGCTTTAAAAGAGATTTGTCATTATTTAAAACAAATTAATGTTGTAACCATTGTTTTAGGAGGAAGTCATGATATGGTTTTTCCGCTATATAAGTCCTATCAAATGAACAAGCAATTGGTAAACATCGTGTCTCTTGACAATCAATTTGATTTTTCTCAAGAGGAGGAACTAATTTCTGGAAGGTCTTATATGAGTAGGATTATAATGGAACAACCCAATTACTTATTAAATTATTCAAACCTTGGCTATCAGAGTTATTATATTGCTCAAGAAGAATTGGACTTAATGGATAAGCTTCATTTTGAATCCGTAAGATTAGGAACTTTATTAGATGACGTGAGGCAATCAGAACCTTATTTTAGAGACGCAGACATCGCAAGTTTTGACATGAAGTCACTTTCTTGGCAGGCAACAGGTAGCTCCTCTGGAAACCCCAATGGAATTGATGCAAGGACGGTTTGCGCCCTTGCCAGATATGCAGGGATAAGCGATCGTTTGAGTATTTTTGGTTTATTTGAATTGGTTCCGTCTAATGTTTTACATCAACTTTTATCGCAAATTGTTTGGTATTTTATTGAAGGATTTAATTGTAGATTTGACGAATATCCAGTTTTAACCAGTGATGGTTTTATTAAGTATATTGTTGCTTTGTCAGATAGAGAACTTATTTTTCATCAAAGTGAAAAAAGTAATAGATGGTGGATGGAAATAACAAATGAAAACTATCTAAGTAATAAAATAAAAACTAATGCGTTATTACCATGCACACACAAAGATTATTTAGAAGCTTGTAATGACAAATTACCAGAAAAGTGGTTGAAAGCAACGAAAAGAATTTGAAATGTGAGGATCAACCTTTTAAAAAATAAAATTATTACATAACTTGGATGTTTTATGGATAAGAGGGATAGACATAGTGAAAAAATATTTATTTTTGTGCTCTCTGAGGATAGAAGTTTATCATACAATATGAAAAGACTAATACTAATCGTTGTTATCGCTTTCACTGTTTTTAGCTGCGGCAAAAAAGGCAGGGGTGAACTGATAGGGGTAAAGCAAAAAAAATGGTTTCCTGAAAAACCATACGGAATGACATTGATTGAAGGAGGATCCTATATTATGGGAAAATCTGACGAGGACATTGCACAGTTGAATAATGCTGCTGCAAGAACAGTTACTGTTCCTTCGTTTTTCATGGATGAAACCGAAATAACTAATTCTGAATATCTACAGTTTGTTAGATGGGTGAAAGATTCAGTAACCATGGCACTTTTGGCTAGAAAAGTAGAAGAGCTCGAATTGGGTGAAGAAAGCCAAGAGGGAATTGCAGAATTTTCTTTCAAAAACGCGGATACTTCGGATTTGAGTGAATTCCAAAAATACATGCGTACAAATTATTATGATTTGAGTGAAGATATATACGAAGGAAGATCACTCGATTGGGATAATGATATTCGATTGAGTACAGATGAGTATCCTGACCAAGCGTATGTAGAAGTCATAGACTCATTATACTTACCCCCAGACTTATGGTACGACGGTGAGATGAAGATTGACGTTTCAAAGATGATTTATAAATATACTTGGTTTGATGCCCAGGGTGCAGCTGAAGAGTCTAAGAGAACGAGAAATAAATTTATAGATCGCAGACCGTTTATTAAAAAAGAAGAAATAGAAATATATCCAGATACAACAGTTTGGATAAAAGATTTCATTTATTCCTACAACGAACCGATGCATAATGAGTATTTTTCTCACCCTGCTTTTCAAGATTATCCTGTTGTTGGAATATCATGGGGACAGGCAGTTGCGTTTTGTAATTGGAGAACTCAATTTAAAAATAGCTATCAAAAATCTAAAGGTAAACCACTTGTAAATAGTTTCAGACTGCCCAGTGAAGCAGAATGGGAATACGCAGCTCGTGGTGGAATTCCATCAGGAACTTATCCTTGGGGAGGACCATATTTGTTAAATGATAGAGCATGTTTTTTAGCAAACTTTAAACCATTAAGAGGGGATTATGCTTCTGATCAAGCCGTTTATACCGTAGAGGCAAAATCTTATTTGCCCAATGACTTCAACCTCTACAATATGGCAGGGAATGTTGCAGAATGGACAAATTCTTCCTATGACTCAGGTTCCTACGAATATGTTGCTTCATTAAACCCTAATTACTCTTTAAGAGAAGAAGCTAGAAAAGTAATTCAAGGAGGATCTTGGAAAGATGTTGCTTATTATTTGCAAGTAAGCTCAAGAGACTTTGAATACTCAGACACTGCAAGAAGTTATATAGGTTTTAGAACGGTACAAGATAATCTAGGGGCTTCTAAGGTTATCATAAAATAATTTTTACAAAAACAAAGGTTCTATAGTAATTACGAAAAATTACTAAAAAAAATATTAAGAGGTAAAGTGGCAATGCACATGCTATTTGGTTTAGGAGGTGCGGTAGTAATTATTGGAGCACTATTTAAGATTCTCCACTTGGAAATTGGACCAATTACTGGAGGTTTGGTACTTGGGTTAGGATTAGGAACTGAGGCGTTGATTTTTACGGTTGCAGCACTTAATACTGGTGAGATTAAAGAAGAGCATAACGACTTGCTCTAGCAAGTCCTGCTGGGTAAGGGTTAATGAAAGCAGCTGGAGGAGAGCCCGGACTTTCTTCTAAAATTGACGAAATGCTTAAAGAGGCTAAGTTGGATGTTACTTTAATGAACAACCTTACCAAAAGCATCAAGAATCTAGAAGCGTCCGCTCAAGCTCTTTCACCTGCTTCAAATGCAGCAGCTTCATCAGAAACTTATGCTAAACAATTATCTATCGCTACAACAAAAATGGAGCAATTGAACGATTTATATACCAATCAAGCTAAATCTGCGGGCAATACAACTTCTGTTTCCGTTGCATATAATTCCCAGATTGCTAGTAATGCAGACAAATTGAAAGAACAGATGGATGTCTTATCCACGAACCTTGCTTCTCTCAACCAGGTATACAACGGCATGCTTAACGCAATGAACAAAAAATAAAATAAAAAATGGCGGGAGCAAAAGAAACACCCAGGCAGAAACTTATTAGTTTGATGTACCTGGTATTTATCACAATGCTTGCTTTAAATGTGAGTAAGGAAGTACTCGATGGATTTGGTCAGATGTTCGTTAAAATTAGTGACGCTAATAACCGCGTAGCTGATGGTAATAACAATTTGTATGAAAACATTGCTGTTAATGCTCAAGAAAAAGAAGGGAAATGGGTCGGACACGACAGAACTGCAAAACAAATAAAAAAAGAGTCAGACGCCTTTTATGCTAAAATATCCGAGATAAAGGATAAAATAACTGAAAAACAAAAACTTAAAGATCCAAAACTTGAAAAATTTTCAGAAATGGATAAAGGAGAAGCATTAGATGTTATCTGGTTTAAAGAAGGGTCTAAAGTTGCATCTAAAGAATTTTTGGAAATGATTCAAGATTATAAAATGCACGTAATTCAAGTTTTCGGTAGTCAATATCCCGAATACATTGAAATGGTAGAGGCAAGATTTTTTACTGGCGACATGAACTTTAATGTTAAAAACAAGGATAATAATGATCAACCATGGCTTGACTCAAATTATAAAGGTTTTCCATTGATATCATCCTTAGCGAAACTAACATTGATGCAAAATGACATTCGCCAGACAGAACATGATGTTCTAACGACTCTTATGGGAAAAGAGTTGAAAATGTCTTCTACTGTTAATGAATCTAATTATATCAGTCTTTTAAAAACTGAAAAAGGAGCTTACTATCAAGGAGAAACCTTTGATGGTAGTGTCGTTTTAGGTCGAAAAGGTGGAGCACAAAATCCTAATTCAGTGAATCTTACTATTGACGGAAGACCCCTTACATCAAATGATTACGATTTGATTGCAGGAGGGATTAAACTTAAGATCAGTGCTGGGAATCCTGGTGATCATGAAATCAAAGGTGATCTTGTTTTCCTAAGTGAAGGAATAGAATCTAGGATACCCGTTAGTCAGTCTTTTGCTGTAATATCAAAACCCAATTCTGCAGTTATTTCAGCAGATAAGATGAACGTTGTTTATCGTGGTGTAGAAAATCCTATGACCATATCTATCCCTGGTATTCCCAGATAATAAAGTATCAGCTACTGCCCCCGGTCTAAAAAAGGCTAAAGGAAGTAGATACAACATGACGCCTGGCAAAGGAAGAGAAATAACCATTTCTGCAAGTGGGAGTATGCCTGATGGTCAGAAAATAACAACAACTACTAAATTCAGAATTAAGGATATTCCCGCACCTCAGGGTACTGTGAGAAAACAGTCTGGATCAGTAACCATTCCTAAATCAAGTTTGGCGATCTCATCTGTGGGAGCAATGTTAGAAGATTTCGATTTCGACATTACACTCAAAACAGTAAGTTTTAAATTTAAAGTCCCTGGACAACCAACCATAAACATCAAAGGTAATAAGCTAGACGCTCGTGCTAAAAGTGCACTGAAGAGAGCTAAAGCAGGACAGTCAGTTCAAATTTTTGATATTAAAGTAGTAAATCCAAAAAACCCATCCTACAAATTCAAGAAAATATCACCTGTAATTTGTGAGTTGGTAAACTAATAACTTAAGATCATGAGTCAAGTTTTAAAATCGTCATTATTCGTTATTCTTCTCTTAAGCGGTTCTGCGGCTATTTTTGCACAAGCAAATCTATTGAACGCTAAAGTACCACAAGAAGTTGGAGTCTTAAACGAACAACAGATTGCCGCTAATGATGAATTTCCGATTGCCTATGGCTATGTTGACGATCGAGATGTCCTATGGTCTAAAACTATTTGGGAGGTAATTGATTTAGACGAAAGAGTTAATTTCCCTTACTACTATCCAACTGATACATTAAATCTTGGGCCAGACAGAAGATCTTTATTTGATGTTTTGAAAAAAAGCTTGAGTAAAGACCAAATAACAGAAGTGTATAAATCTTCTTACTTTCAAGAAAAGCTTTCATACAAAGAGATTCAAGAGCGACTTGTCGCTACAGGTGCATATGCTCCCAATGGTATTCCTAATGCAGATGGCTTTGTTGATTATTATAAAATGATTAATGCAAGGGACGGTGGTATTGGTGGTGAAAAAATTATTCACCTGGTATTTGACAACGTTTGGGTGAATTGAAATATCGTTTACTAGGCCTGTGTCCTGTCGCTCCAGACGTTGCTGTTAAAACAGCAAAGGGAGAAGAGGAAGATCTGGTTGAATTATTCTGGTTATGGTTTCCTGATGCAAGAACCTCTTTAAACAAAAGTAAAGTCTTTAATACGAGAAACTCTTCACAGCCGATCACTTATGATCACATGTTGAACTCCAGACGTTTTAATTCTATTATTTATAAAGAAGAAAATGTTTATGAAGATCGAGAAGTAAAAGACTACATATACGAGGATGCATTAAGAATTTTATTAGAATCTGAAAAAATAAAATCTGTAATACGTGACTTCGAACAAGACATGTGGAACAATTAAGAATTGAATTCCATTAATTAAAAGCGTTATCTTTCGGTAACGCTTTTTTATTTTAACACTGTGTTAGACTCAATAATTGTTGGTTTTGGAATTGCAGGCTTAAATTATGCCGAACAACTTCGCAAACAAAATAAAGACTTTTGTGTCATTGCTCCGAAAGATAAAAGTGCCTCTCATGTCGCTGCTGGCATAATCAATCCAACTGTACTAAAACGATACAATCCCGTTTGGAAATCAGAAGAATTTTTGCACCATGCCTTGCAGTCTTATAATGAAATCCAAGAATCGCTCAACGATCAGATTTTGTACTCAAAACCAATATATCGAATCCTGAATAGTGTTTTAGAACAGAACGAGTGGAGCGTTGCAGCTTCAAAACCTTTGTTGGAAAAATATTTGACCGCTGACCTTATAAGTTCTGAAGCTTTAACAAACATTCAATCTCCATTTGGTTATGGCGAGGTTCATTGTTCAGCTCGGATCGCAACCGAAAAATTAATTGAAACCTATCTCAAGGAAACTATTAAGGAACGTTTAATCGTTGATGAAGTTGATTATTTCGAATTATACTTTCAGGAGAATTCAGTTTCCTTTAAGGATATTAAAGCCAAAAAAATTGTTTTCTGTGAGGGTTTTCATTCGGTGAACAATCCATTGTTTAACTACCTTCCTTTGGTCGGCTCTAAAGGTGAAATGCTTTTCATTGAGTCCAATGAACTAAGTGAAGAAGTAATCATTAAAGGTCCAATTTTCATTGTCCCCTTGGGGAAGAACCAATTTTGGGTAGGCGCTACTTTCAATCGAACGGATAAAACTTCAAAAACCTCTGAGGAAGGTAAAAATTGGTTGATCAAAAAACTTCAACAAAACCTTTTAGCAGACTATAAAATCATTGACCATAAAGCGCAAGTCAGGGCAACGGTAGTTGATCGTCGACCTCTTCTAGGTAGACATCCCAAGCATCAAAACGCTTATATACTAAATGGTTTGGGTACAAGGGGGGTGATGATGTCTCCACTACTTTCACAATGGCTTTACGAATATATTGAAGGAAATTCCAAACTACCTCCTGAGGTTGACATTAAACGTTTTGAAAATCACTATTTTCGCAATTAAATTTAAGAAAACCCATGCTTGACGTTCAGAGTGTTTCAGTTTCCTTCGGAGGAGAGGTCCTTTTCGAAAACGTATCTTTTAGAATCGCTGCTGGAGATCGCATTGGATTGATTGGTAAAAATGGAGCTGGGAAATCAACACTATTAAAATTATTAGCTCGAGAAAACAGTCCTTCCTCAGGAACACTATCTCTCGAAAAAAGTTGTTCTATGGGTTATCTTCCCCAAGAACTAGATGTAGACGACCACCGAACGGTTCTTAATGAAACTTATCAGGCTTTTCCTGAATTGTTGAAAATTCAAGACCGGCAAGAAGAGATCAGTATCATGTTAAATATCAGAGAGGATTATGAAAGCCAATCCTATCAGGAGTTAATCCAAGAACTCACTGATTTGGGTACTGAGTTTGAGATTTTAGGAGGCTATCAGTATGAGGCGCAATCTGAGCGAATTCTTACTGGACTTGGCTTTACTCAAACCGACCTACATCAAATTACAAATACTTTTTCGGGAGGGTGGAGAATGAGAATAGAGTTGGCTAAAATCTTACTTAAAGCCCAGATGTTTTGCTTTTAGATGAGCCAACCAACCACCTCGACATTGATTCTATTGAATGGCTTGAACAGTTTCTAACCAAATACAAAGGGGCAGTTGTCTTGGTTTCTCACGACATCATGTTTTTAAATCAAGTGACAAACAGAACTGTCGAAATCGTAAAATACGTCATTTTGATTTAAAAAAATCCTATTCAGAGTTTATGAAACTTAGGGATGAAATGCGAGTACAACAACTGGCGGCTCAGAAAAATCAAGAAAAAGAAATACAACAAACCGAAAAACTCATCGAGCGTTTTAGAGCGAAAGCCTCTAAGGCCAGTATGGCGCAATCACTTATAAAGAAACTTGACAAAGTTGACCGTATAGAGGTGGATGCTGAAGAAACGCAAGCAATGAAGCTTAAATTTCCGGTTTCTGTTCAGCCAGGCAAAATGATTTTTGAGTCCCGAGGTTTGGCAAAAAGTTATGGAGAAAAAAAGGTGCTGCATGGTGTAGACCTTTTTATCGAGCGAGGAACAAAGTTGGCTTTTGTTGGGCAAAACGGACAAGGGAAATCAACTTTAGCCAAAATTCTAGTTGATGTTTTAGAAGGGGAAGGGGAGCTGACTAGGGGTCACAATGTTAAAATCGGTTATTTTGCTCAGAATCAATCGGAAACTTTAGATCCCTCGAGGACAATACTGCAAATTGTTGAGGACGCTGCCACAAACGAAAATCGAAGTAGGGTAAGAGATTTACTCGGTGCTTTTCTTTTTCGAGGGGACACCGTTGATAAAAAAGTTGCTACGCTTTCTGGTGGAGAACGCAACAGATTGGCTTTATGCAAGCTGTTACTTCAACCCTTTAACGTCTTGGTGATGGATGAGCCCACCAACCACCTAGACATTCAATCTAAGCTCATTTTAAAGGAAGCTTTGGCAAAGTTTGAGGGTACCTTACTTTTGGTTTCACACGACAGGGATTTCCTATCGGGTCTTTGCAATCAGGTTTTAGAATTTAAAGACTTTAAGACTAAATTACACCTTGAAGGAATTAGTGCTTATTTAGAAAACAAAAAATTAAATTCTTTAAGGGAGCTGGAGAAAAACAGTCCAAAAGTCAAGAAAGAAAAGCCCAAAGGTACTGACTACTCTTTACAAAAGAAGAACAAATCTATCAACAACAGACTGGCCAAGACAGAAACTGAAATTGCTGATTTGGAAAGGGAATTGAAAGCAATTGATCTAGAGTTGCAAAGAAACTATGACCAAACCATTAGCAAGCTTAACTTTTTTGAGTCTTATGAAAACAAAAAGAAGTTGTTGGTCGAATTGATGAAAAAATGGGAAGATTTGGTGAGTGAAATAGAAGCTCTAAACAAAAGTTAATGATTGAGCATTTTTTTCAATGCCCCTATTGTTGGGAAGAAATATCAATGTTATTAGACGGTTCCTTAAACCAGACAGAATACATAGAAGATTGTGAAGTATGTTGTAATCCGATCAACATAAGCTTTCAGCAGCAAGAAGAATCCATTGTCAGCTTTTCTGCGCAAACAATGGATTAAAAATCAATAGTTAAAGACTTTGTAAATAACGCTCTGCATCTAGGGCAGCCATACAGCCTGTTCCAGCAGCAGTTACAGCTTGTCTGTATTCTTTGTCTTGAACATCTCCTGAGGCAAAAACTCCTGGCAGATTGGTATGCGTAGATTTTCCTTTAGTAATCAAATAACCAGCATCGTCCATGTCCAATTGTCCATCAAAAATATCGGTATTAGGTTTGTGACCAATGGCAATAAAAAGCCCAGTGATAGCGATCTCTTCTTTTTCACCAGTTTTATTATTGATCATCCTTAACCCCTCGACAACCATATCACCGATTACTTCATCAATTTCAGTATTGTATCGCAATTCAATATTTGGAGTGTCAATCACCCGGCGCTGCATTACTTTAGAAGCACGCATCTCATCTTTTCGAACCAGCATGGTAACTTTTGAACAGATATTGGCTAAATAAGTAGCTTCTTCTGCTGCAGTATCTCCTCCACCAACGATGGCAACTTCTTGCCCTTTGTAGAAAAACCCGTCACAAACAGCACAGGCCGAAACACCACCACCTCTTAGTCGCTGTTCGCTTGGTAATCCAAGATACTTGGCAGTTGCTCCCGTACTTATAATTATAGATTTGGCTTGAATTTCTGTGCCATCATCCACAAAGGCTTTGTGAATTCCACCTGCTTCTTTTGAAAACTCAACCTTACCGATATGACCAATTCTCACTTCCGTACCAAATCGCTCTGCTTGCTTTTGAAGTTCAACCATCATCGTTGGACCGTCAACGCCATCCGGATAACCAGGAAAATTATCAACTTCTGTGGTAGTAGTCAACTGTCCGCCAGGCTCCATCCCTGTGTATTACGGGCTTTAAGTCAGCTCTTGCGGCATAAATTGCAGCGGTGTATCCAGCAGGTCCACTTCCGATAATTAAGGTTTTCACTTGCTCCATGGGTTCAATTCAATTTGTTAGTAATATTAAATATAAGATATACTGTAATTTATTTATTTTAGTTTTATAAAATAGGAATCGAAAACAAAGCTATTATTTTTAATAGAATACCAAAAAATAAAATCCACTAACTTATACAAAACTGTTAATTAGATTTATATTTAATAATTGCAAACAACAATCGTTTAGAAGAAATGAAAGAATCAAAAAACTTCGGACTGATTTTAGGTCCTCTAATGTTTTTTGTTATTCTTTTGTTTTTTCATCCATCGGGCTTAAATGATCAATCAAATGCTGTTCTAGCTGCTACAATATGGATCGCCATTTGGTGGATTTTCGAAGCTTTGCCAATAGCTGTTACCGCGCTACTTCCCATTGTTTTGTTTCCAATTGCAGGAGGTATGGATCTTGCTCAAACCACTGCTTCTTATGGGCACAAACTCATCTTTCTTATCATGGGAGGCTTTATGATAGCGATTGCGATCGAAAAGTGGAATTTGCATAAGCGAATCGCATTAAATATCATTTATTTTATTGGAACCGATTTAAGAAAAATCATTTTAGGTTTTATGGTAGCCACTGCATTTTTATCTATGTGGATCTCCAATACAGCGACTGCTGTGATGATGCTTCCCATTGGGGTTGTCATTATAAAACAACTAAAGGACAACCCCAACACTGATGAAAATGAAAACAACATATTTGGTAAGGCTTTGATGCTCGCAATTGCTTACAGTGCATCAATCGGTGGAATCGCAACGCTTATCGGCACTCCACCCAATCTGGTTATGGCAGGAATTGTCTCACAGGTTTATGGATATGAAATTTCTTTTTTAGAATGGATTGTTTTTGGCCTTCCTGTTTCAATGCTTCTTTTGGCAATTTGCTGGGTTTACCTAACCCGATATGCATTTACGTTTAAGCAAGATAAATTTCCAGATGGAAGAGAGGAGATACTTAAATTAAAAAATGAATTAGGAGTTATTTCCTATGAACAAAAAATAGTGGGTCTTGTATTTATATCCGTTGGTTTCTGCTGGATTACCAGATCTTTTTTACTTCAGAAAATATTTCCTGCATTAGACGACGCAATCATAGCAATCATTTTTGCAATGATTTTATTTATTATTAACGCAAAATCTAAAAAAGATAAAATATTAGAATGGAAGGAAGCTGTAAAAATGCCTTGGGGTATTCTTTTACTTTTTGGAGGAGGCATGTCTTTGGCAAAAGCATTTGACGTCAGTGGTTTGGCCATTTGGATCGGTAATCAAATAACTGCTTTTGGGAATTTCGATTTATTTTTATTTCTGATTTTATTGGTTACGGCAATTAATTTTCTAACAGAAGTTACCTCAAACGTCGCTACAACGGCAATGCTACTTCCTGTTATCGCTCCCATTGCCTTGGAGTTAGACATCCATCCCTTTATCTTGATGACTGCAGCAGCAGTGGCAGCCTCTTGTGCGTTTATGTTACCAGTCGCAACGCCACCAAACGCGATTGTCTTCGGATCGGGTTATTTAAGAATTCCGGACATGGTTAAAAAGGGATTTCTTTTAAATATTATTTCAATTTTAATAATCGTCCTAATGGTCTATTATTTACTGCCCGTAGTTTGGGACATAGACAAGGACGTTTTCCCCAAAGAATTTTTAGATTAGAAATTTATTAAAATCTCCAGTAGATTCACAACAAAGTTGTTCCATAATCTGATTCAATTGGGTTTTTAAAATTGAGATCGTGTGGTCTCCCCCTTTATTACCCATCGCAGCGACTCCGTACATGAAGCTTCTGCCCATAAAAGTGAAATCAGCACCAGAGGCAAGCGCCCTTGAAACGTCAGTACCCCCTCGAATTCCACTGTCCATCATTACCTTTATTTTGTCCTTATAAAGCGGCGCAATCGTTTGTAGAGAATTGATGGTCGCTTGACCAACATCAATCTGTCTACCGCCGTGATTTGAGATTATAACGCCATCCAATCCCAAACGAACAGCAGTTTCCATATCTTGAACAGATTCGACACCTTTAAGTACGAGTTTTCCTTTCCAAAGATCTCTTAGTTTTTTTATTTTTTCTTCATTAAGTCTTCCTGAAAAAGTATCATTCATAAATCCCGCCAACTGACTTAAATTTAAATTTTTAGGCATATATGGCTTAAGGGTTTCAAAACTGGGCTGGCCATTAATCAAAGTTTTTAAAGCCCATTCTGGTCTGGTCATCACGCGCAAAATATTTTGCAAAGTCATTCTTGGAGGCATCGATAGACCGTTGCGTATGTCCCGCGGACGGTAACCAAAAGAGGGTACGTCAGAGAGGATTACCAAAACAGGACATTCTACTTCTTCAATTCTTTTAATGATGTCATGCGTAACTTCCTGTTTAGCGGGGTGATACAACTGAAACCACGCTTTTCCCTCAGTGATTTTCGCAATGGTTTCTATACTTGAAGTTGTCACCGTACTCAAAACAAAAGGGATGTTGTGTTCAAACGCAGCTTTCGCAAGTATTTCTGGGGACTTGGGCCACATTAACCCTTGAAGTCCTACGGGAGATATTCCAAAAGGCGCGTCATAGGTGTGTCCAAATAATTCTGTCTTGAGGCTGGGTTTTGTGAACGGCACCAAGTAGTTGGGCTTTAACTCAACCCTTCTTAATTCGTTAGTGTTTTTATGAATATTAACATCTTCATTGCATCCACCATCTAAATAATCAAAAGCAAATTTGGGTATTTTTTTTTGCGCTTTTTTTCTTAGGTCTTCAATGGAAGGATACTTCGGATTGTAGGAAATTGGCTTGGTCAATTTAATTTAGTTTTTTTTGATAATATTTACTAAAGATAATAAAAAGTACACCACATAATACCCAGGCCGGTAAAGTTAGAAAAGACAAAAAGATGCCTTGGGTTTGTGCCAGTCCAAAGAATATTGAAAAACTAATAGCCCAAGCAAAAAATACAGAACCGTTAAAAGCAACATTGTTTTTTTCTGCGTAATTTTTAACAACGCCAAACCGATCTGCAAAAAAGTATTCGAAGACAATCACCGCGCCAAAAGGAGCCAGTAGGAAGGCGTAAAGTGCAACAAAATCTAAAAGCTTCATGGCAAAGGCAGGGAATATCCCAGCGAGTGTGGCGAGAGTTCCTGCAAGTACTGTTGCTTTGGTGATTGACAATTTTGGAAAAATTGCTTGAAATGCAAGTCCAGATCTGTAAATGGTAGGATTAGCAGTTGTCCAACCTGCCAAAATAACAGCGATGATTCCAAACCACCCAATTGCATTAAAAGCCAAAGGTCCCGGAGCAACCGGAGGGGCTAATCCATCAGCCAAGAAAGCCATTCCTTCGGGTGATTTTAGATAAACAGCATACAAAAGACTGGCAGCAATCCATGCCATATAATGACCAACATACATCCCAGCAGCAGTTGTCCATCCCGAACTTTCGGACTTTGCATATCTAAAAACGGTAAGGTCAGACATCCCGATGTGCATGGCCGCATTACAGAACCATGACCACAGAAAAACATGCCAGAAAGTATATTTTATTTGCCCTGGAAAAGGCTCAGAACCTTCGCCCCAAATTGCAATAAAATCTCCAAAACTTTTAACTTCTAGTTGCATTAGGGCAACAATACCGCAAGTTAAAAAAGCCAATACAATTATAGGCGACATCCAATTGGCCGCCTTCGAAACCATTCCATATCCTTTTGAGGCAATCCAAGTGGTCAGCCCACCGAGGACAATAACAATCAAAATCCAAGTAAAACTATTCGGCATTACATCGGTCAGTTTTGGCATTTCAATATTTGTAGGAACACCAACAGCAGTTGCTGAAACAGTAATCATAGAACCGGCTAAAAAGCAAAAAAGAACTCCATTGGCAAGGTTGTAAAATGTCACTAGTTTTTTACCAGAAATTTTTTCAAGTTTAAAGTAGAGAGTAAGTCTTTCTTTTACGGCAATCTTCGCAGTCAAAAATCGCCACGATAAAACAGCAAATAAGTTTCCAAGAAGTAATCCACCTAATAAGTCAAATGCACTGACTCCAACAGTCAAAAAAAGAGGGCCGATCATAAACTCCGTACCCGCAGCATGTTCTCCGGCATACATTCCTAAAAAACTTTTCCAATTTTTTAATTTATTTGAAGGAACTGCTTCTCTTTCAAATTCGGAGGTCTGGTCGTTATCGACTGACATGTTTAATTTTTATTTAAAAGTAATGAATCACACAAAATAGAATGACCTGTATTATCCTGCTTAAAGAGAATTTCTTTTAATAAATCTAAATTTATTTTTTTGCAGAATATTTTTCTTTTTAAGAATGCATACTGCAGCTAAATTTCCCATGGCTTTGAAGTCCGTGGAAATCACCGAAATCCCTTCAGAAAGGATTTCTTTCAGCGGGGTGTCATTGTAAGAAAGGACTCCTATTTCTTTCGCTAATTCCAGTTTGGAAAGCCTGATATTTTTTATCAAATTAACCAAGTCGGATTCCTTAATCACAATATAAGCCATATTTTTTTTCAACTTATGATCGCTGGAAATTTGATTAATCAATTCACTTTTAAACCCATTGATGCTACAAAAAAACATAAATCCTTGAACAATTGCTTTTGGATAGGGATAGTTAAAACCCTTTGGAAAAACCAAACACAATGTTTCGTATTTGATTAAGTATTCCTTTGCTTCATTAAGTGAACTTAAAAGATCGTCCTTGAAATCTTGATAAATACAGGAGTTGTAATGTGTGAAATTTGGAATAAAATCATCCAGTAGAATTATTTTCTCTTTATTGATATTTTGCATTAAGTTGTTAAACTTATTAAAGCTGAAATCATTAAAGTGAGGCATGAATACATAATAATTATAGCCGGTTAAATTTTCCTCAATTATTTTTTTAAAGTTATCAAATTCACAGTGATGTACATGGAAATAGACGCTAGCACTGTCCCCTAAGGTTTCGCAAAAAGCATTGAATATTTCTTTTTTATAAGAACTTAATTTATTAAAAACCACCAAAACTCTGTTCTGAGTTTTTGGCTTGGCGTTGACAACAAAGTGCCCTCTTCCTTTTACAGATTCAATAACACCAGTTTCCTTTAATACTGCATAAGCTTTTTCCACAGTATCCCGTGAGATATAATAATCAAAACTAACTTGGTTTATTGAGGGGAGTTTTTGACCATATTTTATATTCCCTGACTGAATCAGCTGAGAAATACTTTCTACAATTTGTTTGTACTTTGGAGTATTGTTGGTGTCGTTAAATTCAAGATTAAAAAAATCAATCATAATTTTTTAATTTTACCCTTATCTACAGGATACATTCTATCCCTCACAATTATAAATTTGTTATTATTAAAACTATTTATGGAAACTAAAAGTAAATATAAATTTGTAAACTATTTGTGGGACGAAAAAAAAGCTAAAGAATTTGGAGATGACCAAGTAGCACTTTTTTTATATCGTTCCAATATTTTAGGTGCAGATTTGAGAATTACAAATTTTGGCGGTGGAAACACCAGTTGTAAAACAATCGAAAAAGACCCCATCACTAATGAAGCCGTTGAAGTAATGTGGATTAAAGGATCTGGTGGCGACATTGGGACTTTAAAACGCGATGGTGTTGCCGGCCTATACAATCAAAGATTACACGATCTAAAAAAAGTATATAGAGGTCTCGCGCATGAAGATGAAATGGTGGCGCTTTTTAATCATTGCATATATGATCTAGACAGTAAAGCTCCTTCCATAGACACCCCATTGCATGGACTTTTGCCCTTTAAGCATATTGACCATTTACACCCTGATTCATTGATTGCAATTGCAGCAGCGGAAGACAGTGAGGCAATAACCAAAGAAATTTGGGGTGATACGATGGGCTGGGTGCCTTGGCAGCGTCCAGGGTTTGATTTGGGACTTCAATTAGAAGCCTGTCTAACAAACAACCCGAGTATTCGAGGGATTGTTTTAGGAAGTCACGGGGTGTTTACTTGGGGAGAAACTTCTTATGAATCCTATGTCAATAGTCTTGAGGTTATCGAAACCGCTTCCGCTTATATTGAAAAAAAGATTTCTGAAAATGGAAGTGTATTTGGGGGATTAAAAACAAACAGTCTTTCAGAAGAAGATCGTAAAAGTCAGGCAGCCAAACTGGCTCCTATTCTAAGAGGAATGTGTTCTTCTGAGAATAACATGATTGGTCATTTTACCGATGATGATGTTGTACTTGAATTCATCAATAGTAATGATTTAGATCGTTTGGCTCCTATGGGAACTTCTTGTCCAGATCATTTTTTAAGAACAAAAATCAAACCACTACTTCTCGATCTTTCAGCCGATGAGAATTTAGAAGATGTGGAAAGTTTGATTTCAAAGCTGTCTCCTTCTTTTGAAGCTTATAGAAAAGACTATCAGTCTTATTACGATAATCACAAACATATAAATAGTCCTGCGATTAGAGACGCAAACCCGGTGATTATTTTATTCCCTGGAGTGGGGATGTTTAGCTTTTCAAAAAATAAGCAAACGGCCAGGGTAGCTGCCGAATTTTATATCAATGCCATCAATGTGATGCGAGGCGCAGAAGCCATTTCAAATTATACTTCTTTGCCCTATCAAGAAGCTTTCGATATTGAGTATTGGTTGCTAGAGGAAGCGAAGTTGCAACGACAACCAAAAGAAAAGCCTTTGTCAAGAAAAGTAGCCTTGGTTACTGGTTCGGGGGGAGGAATTGGAAGAGCAATTGCTGACAAGTTAATTAGAGAAGGAGCAAACGTGATCTTTTCAGATATCTCAGAAGAACACCTTGAGGAAGCAACTTCGTCCTACACTTCTGACCAAGCGATTGGAACTTATTGTGATGTTACCAGTAAAGAGAGCATTGAAGTCGCTATAAACAAAGCTTCATTACAATTTGGAGGTTTGGATATAATGGTTCATAGTGCTGGACTTGCTATCTCAAAACCAATAGTAGACACCACTGAAAAAGATTGGGACCTATTGCAAGACGTATTGGTAAAGGGTCAGTTTTTATTAAGTCAAAGTGCAGCAATTGTATTTAGAAAACAAAAACTAGGAGGAAATTTGGTTAATATTGCAAGTAAAAATGGTTTGGTTTCGGGGCCTAACAATACTGGATATGGAACTGCAAAAGCGGCACAGCTTCACATGTCTAGACTTTTGGCAGCCGAATTGGCGCCTGACGGCGTGCGTGTGAACACTGTAAATCCAGATGGTGTAATCATCGGGAGTAAAATATGGGAGGGAGACTGGGCAGAAGGTCGTGCAAAAGCTTATGGAATTTCTGTTGAAGAACTGCCTACTTTTTATGCCAAAAGAAACCTGTTAAATGAAATAATAAGAACTGAAGACATTGCCAATGGAGTTTTCGCTTTCCTTGCCATTTTGGATAAAAGCACAGGGAATATAATTAATGTGGATGGCGGTGTTGCGAATGCTTTTGTTAGATAATTAAAAGATA